>NZ_JBSFXO010000013.1:0-402430 GCF_053595415.1 Streptomyces sp. NPDC002499 | reverse complement strand
TGTGTTAAGCACGCCGCCAGCGTTCGTCCTGAGCCAGGATCAAACTCTCCGTGAATGTTCTCCCGTAATCGGGATGACACCACGAGAGCGGAACAGTCAGGCGGAATAAGCCCGACCGTTCACAGCGTCCTCGCTGTGTTTTGTTCTTCAAAGGAACCACGCCCCAACCGTAATGACTGGAGACGGGGTATCAACATATCTGGCGTTGACTTTTGGCACGCTGTTGAGTTCTCAAGAAACGGCCGCTTCCTTTGTACTCACCCTCTCGGGCTTTCCTCCGGGCGCTTCCCTTCGGTCTTGCGTTTCCGACTCTATCAGATCGTTTTCCGATCCGATTTCCTCGGTGCTTTCCAGGTTCTCGCTTTCGCGTTTCCCTTTCCGGCGACTCCGACTTTATCAGAGACTCTGAGTCGGAATTCCCACCCGCTTCGGAGACCGGTTCGGACACACGAAGCGTCCGGGTTCCCGTTCAGGCGGAGACGTAAACGTACTGGAGCGGGCCGCCTCGATGCAAATCGAGGCGGCCCGCTCCAAGGTCACGCGTACGAGGGGTCGTACGTGATCAGACCTCCACCACCACCGGGAGGATCATCGGCCTGCGCCGATAGGTGTCGGAGACCCACTTGCCGAGGGTGCGGCGGATGAGTTGCTGCATCTGGTGCGGCTCCACCACGCCGTCCTGGGCCGACCGCTCCAGCACCTCTGTGATCTTCGGAGTGACCGCACCGAAGACGGAGTCGTCGATGCCCGAACCGCGGGCCTGGATGTGCGGGCCCGCCGTGATCTTGCCGGTCGAGGAGTCGATGACCACGAAGACCGAGATGATGCCCTCGTCGCCGAGGATCTTTCGGTCCTTCAGGGCCGGCTCGCCGACATCGCCGACGGACAGGCCGTCGACGTAGACGTAACCCGCCTGGACCTTGCCCGAGATCTTCGCCTTGCCTTCGATGAGGTCGACGACCACGCCGTCCTCGGCGATGACGATCCGGTCGTGCGGGACGCCGGTGAGGGCGCCCAGCTCGGCGTTGGCCCGTAGGTGGCGCCATTCGCCGTGGACCGGCATCAGGTTCTTCGGCCGGCAGATGTTGTAGAAGTACAGGAGCTCGCCGGCGGACGCGTGGCCCGAGACGTGCACCTTGGCGTTGCCCTTGTGGATGACGTTGGCGCCCCAGCGGGTGAGGCCGTTGATCACGCGGTAGACCGCGTTCTCGTTGCCGGGGATCAGGGAGGACGCCAGGATCACGGTGTCGCCCTCGACGATCCGGATCTGGTGGTCCCGGTTGGCCATGCGGGACAGGGCCGCCATCGGTTCGCCCTGGGAGCCTGTGCAGACCAGGACCACCTGGCTGTCCGGGAGGTCGTCGAGCGTCTTGACGTCGACGACCAGGCCCGGTGGGACCTTGAGGTAGCCCAGGTCACGGGCGATGCCCATGTTGCGGACCATCGAGCGGCCGACGAAGGCGACCCTGCGGCCGTGCTCGTGGGCCGCGTCCAGGATCTGCTGGATGCGGTGGACGTGGCTGGCGAAGCTCGCCACGATGATCCGCTTGCGGGCGCTGCCGAAGACCTGGCGCAGCACGTTCGAGATCTCGCGCTCGGGCGGGACGAAGCCCGGGACCTCGGCGTTCGTCGAGTCGGCGAGGAGCAGGTCGATGCCCTCCTCGCTGAGCCGTGCGAACGCGTGCAGGTCCGTGAGGCGGTTGTCCAGCGGGAGCTGGTCCATCTTGAAGTCGCCCGTGTGGACGACCATGCCGGCCGGCGTGCGGATGGCGACCGCCAGGGCGTCCGGGATGGAGTGGTTGACCGCGACGAACTCGCAGTCGAAGGGGCCCACACGTTCGCGGTTCCCCTCCGCCACCTCAAGGGTGTACGGGCGGATGCGGTGCTCCTGGAGCTTCGCCTCAATGAGGGCGAGGGTCAGCTTGGAGCCGATCAGCGGGATGTCCGGCTTCTCCCGCAGGAGGAAGGGGACACCGCCGATGTGGTCTTCGTGTCCATGGGTCAGGACGATGCCCTCGATGTCGTCGAGGCGGTCCCGGATGGACGTGAAGTCCGGCAGGATCAGGTCGATTCCGGGCTGCTCCTCCTCAGGGAAGAGCACGCCGCAGTCGACGATCAGCAGGCGGCCTCCGTACTCGAAGACCGTCATGTTTCGGCCGATCTCGCCGAGGCCGCCCAGTGGGGTGACCCGTAGGCCGCCTTCGGGGAGCGGCGGGGGCGGGCCGAGTTCAGGATGCGGATGACTCAAAAGACTCTCCTCACCACACACGCCACGTACCGATGGGCACGTGGCGTGCGTGA
This sequence comes from Streptomyces sp. NPDC002499, assembly GCF_053595415.1. NCBI lineage: Bacteria > Bacillati > Actinomycetota > Actinomycetes > Kitasatosporales > Streptomycetaceae > Streptomyces > Streptomyces sp. NPDC002499. The sequence continues at coordinate 400,129 of NZ_JBSFXO010000013.1, read as the reverse complement.
CGTTCGTGCGTGTAGCAGTTGTCATTGTGGATTGCAGGCATCGGTGGCCCGCTTATTCAGTTGTGAAGTCTGGTGTCAGAGCTGTACCCCGCCGGCGGCAAGATCGATCTTGAGCTGCTCGATCTCTTCGGAAGTGCACTCGACCATCGGTGCGCGCAGCGGTCCGGCGGGCAGTCCCTGGAGGGTGAGCGCGGCCTTCGTGGTCATGACGCCCTGGGTGCGGAACATGCCCGTGTAGATGGGGAGCAGCTTCTGGTGGATCTCGGTGGCCTTCTGTACGTCGCCCGAGACGAAGGCGTCGACGAGGGCGCGCAGGTCGGGTGTGACGACATGGCCGACGACCGAGACGAAGCCGACCGCGCCCACGGAGAGCAGCGGCAGGTTGAGCATGTCATCGCCGGAGTACCAGGCGAGGTCCGCGCGGGAGATGGCCCAGCTCGCGCGGCCGAGGTCGCCCTTGGCGTCCTTGTTGGCGACGATCCTGGGGTGCTCGGCCAGTCGGACCAGGGTCTCGGTGGCGATGGGGACGCCACTGCGGCCGGGGATGTCGTAGAGCATGACCGGCAGCTCGGCGGCGTCGGCGACGGCCGTGAAGTGTCGGTACAGGCCCTCCTGCGGGGGCTTGTTGTAGTACGGGGTGACGACGAGGAGGCCGTGCGCGCCGGTCTTCTCGGCGGTGCGGGCCAGCTCGATGCTGTGGTGGGTGTTGTTGGTGCCGACGCCGGCCACCACGTGGGCCCGGTCGCCGACCGCCTCCAGTACGGCTCGTACGAGATCCGCTTTCTCCGCGTCGCTGGTGGTCGGGGACTCACCGGTGGTGCCGTTGATGATCAGGCCGTCGTTGCCTGCGTCCACCAGGTGGGTGGCGAGCCGCTGTGCGCCGTCGAGGTCGAGCGCGCCGTCCGCCGTGAAGGGCGTGACCATGGCGGTGAGGACCCTCCCGAAGGGGGTCTGCGGAGTGGAGGTCGGAGCCATGGGTAACACGCTACTCGCTGCTCAATGCGGGGTCTGCCCTTGGGGTGCGGGATAAGTCCGGACAAAGGAGGAGCCCGGTACTGCCTGCTCGGGGGTTCAAGCAGTACCGGGTCCGTTTGATCAGGCTAGATGAACTTCTCTAAATGCCGCAATACGGACACTTCGCTCGGCTGATCCGTACATGTGTGCCGGGTTACGGGGCGACACGGCCGTTGGTGTTGAAGGCGGCATGGGTGAGCGGCATGAGCTTGGCCCACTCCTCCTCCATCTTCTCGCCGACCATCTCGATCTCCCGCTGCGGGAAGGACGGCACCTTGGCCAGCTCGTGCTGGGTGCGCAGGCCGAGGAAGTGCATCAGCGAGCGGGCGTTGCAGGTGGCGTACATCGAGGAGAAGAGCCCGACGGGGAGGACGGCCCGGGCGACCTCTCGTGCGACTCCGGCGGCGAGCATCTCCTGGTAGCGCTCGTACGCCTGGACGTACGAGTCCTGCATCGAGCGCTCCACGATCGCCTGCTGCTCCTCGGAGCCCGCCACGAACTCGTACTTGCCCGGACGGCCCTGCTGGACGAGCTTGCGGTCTTCTCCGGGGACGTAGAAGACGGGCTGGAGCTCCCGGTAGCGGCCGGACTCCTCGTTGTAGGAGTTGTGGACGACGATGTCGTTCGCGAGGAAGTTGTGCCACGGCCCTTCCACGGTCAGGTCGTACGTCATCTCCTCGCCGTCGTCCTCGATCGAGACGATCGGATCCGGAAGGGCCACGGCGATCTTTCCGCCGCGTCGGGCGAGGTTCTGTTCCGATGCGCTCTTGGCCGCATGGCAGGGCTCACAGGCGGGCGCCAGGTTCCGCTCGTCGAGCGCACGGGTCAGGTCCGCGGCGACGGGAACGACATGATCGAGCGCGAGCTGCTCGCGCGGAAAGGACTCCTCGCAGAGATGACAGCGGTCGGTGTCGCCGATCAGCCGGTCGCGCTGCATCGAGGTCCAGACCCCGACACCACGACGGAGGCTCGGCGGGACGAGCCGCTCCGAAGGCCGAGGTGCCGTGCCGGCGGCCATGACCGCGTCTCCGACCTCGAGTTCACCGGCCTTCCGCCATCCGTCCGGGGTGAGCACCGCGTGATCGACCGTGGAACGCAGGACTCTGCCGCCTGCGGTGGTGATCTTGATCAGCGGCTTGATACCCGACTGGATGACGTCGACGATCGGAGCCCGTTGCGCGGTCAGGGTCTCTTCGTCGTAGCAGCGGACGTGGTTGCGCCGCACCGATTCGAGCGTGCGCAGACGGGTGGACGGGTGCTGCTCGCGGAATTCCGCGACGGCGGAGTCCGCCGCGTCACGGTTGTCGTACAGCCCGAGGTAGTGGTTGGTCTCGCCTCGACGGACCTGCGCCATCCACTTCTGCGCGCGGGCGTGCCAGGTGACACCCCCCGCCGAATGCGGCAGCCGGTCCTCCACCCCGAGGTGCCACAGCTTGTAGAGCTCCTCGATCGAGCGACGCCGCAGATTTCCTGCCTCGCTCACCAGCGTGATCTCCGTGTCGCCGGCGACACACCACCCCACCCGGTGCCTCATGAACTCGCGGAAGACGAAGATCGGGGCGCTCACGAAGAAGGTCATCGAGTTGTGTTCGAAGGGGCTGCCGTGGCGGTCTCGCATCAGGTAGTTGATCAGGCCCTTGGAGCGCTCCGGGTCCTTGCCCATCTCGTCCAGGGACTGCTCGCCGATGGTCGAGACGCGGGCGGCGAACAGGACGTCGGCGTCGGACGCGGTGTGCTTGACCAACTCGACGGTGACGTCGCTGCGGAAGCTGGGCTTGTGGTCGTCGGTGGGGGTGTCGGTCACGGCTCGCGGGGTCCTTCCGTCTCTGCTCTCGGGCGGCGCCCACTCTACGGGCCGGGACCGACAACGGGCGTTCGGTGGCGGGTCGCGACATACTGCGGCGAAATTCTGTGAATTCGGCGAAACCGGGCACCTCTTGGGGCATTCGCTCGTCTGACCTGATGAGAGTGATTCGTTCGACCCGAAGGGAGAAGCACCCCGATGTTCAGTCGGCGCGAACCCGTCCCGTTCGCCTTCCTCGCCGAAGCCGACAGGTTCCGCAGCAATGTCGCTCCGCCGCCCCGGGAGCGGGCGTCCTTCGGCCAGACGGCCGGGCGTTGGCTGCTGGGGCTCACCATCGTCGCCGGGATAGCGGGTTCGCTGATCCTCGGCATGCCGGCGCTGTCCACCCCGACGTCCACACCGGCCCAGCAATCACAGGCATCCCAGGGGCGTTGACTCCATCCGGACCCCACAGGTGGTGAGCACGGACACAGCCGGATAACCTCACCGGGCACAGCCCATGCATGGATTGAGTGAGGACCAGCCGTGCCCCTGCCCTTCCTGACGGCCGACCGAACCTTCGAGACGGCGGACGACATCGCGCTGCCGTTCGACGACCGCGACCGCTGGCGGCGGCCCTACCGTCCCGGCCCCTGGCGCGTCGGCATGGCGGCCCTTTGGCTGCTGCTCGCCTCGTTCGTGCTGTTCTCCGCGGTCATCCTGGCGCTCACCACCTCGGCGTCCGAAGCCGGCGTGATCCTCGCGATCGCGTTCGCCGTCATCCTCTGCTCGCTGCGCCTGCTGCGCGTGGGCGTGTGGGTCAGCGCGCACGGGCTGCGCCGGGTGAGCTTCTTCGGCACGCGGACCACGCCCTGGGACCGGGTCGTCGCCGTGCGGACGGTCCAACAGCCGGTGCGCTGGCTGGGGTTGCCCCGGACCGTGCAGGGACAGGCGCTGGTCCTCGTACGCAACGACCGCAGCCCGGAGGACGCGCCGGTGCTGTTGACGACGCACAACGCCGACTTCCTTGCGCGCACGGGGTCGTTCGACCGTGCGGCGGACACCATCGAGGCCTGGGCCGCGGAGAATCGGCGGAGCTGACGCCGACGGTCGTACGCAAGTCGCCTGTACTCAAGTCGAAGGGGCCGGCCCGCAGTTGGTGCGGGGCGGCCCCTTCGGCGTATTGCGGCGCGGGCATCCTTCGAGGATGCGGTCAGGCCTCGATGGTCCGGCCGTCGTGCAGGGCGATCGCCCGTTGCATCGCCTTGCGGGCGCGCGGGGTGTCGCGGGCGTCGTGGTAGGCGACGGCCAGCCGGAACCAGCTGCGCCAGTCGTCGGGGGCAGCCTCCGTCTCGGCCCTGCGCTTGGCGAAGACCTCGTCGGCCGAGTCGCGGTCGATACGGCCGCCGGGCGTGCGCGCCAGTTCGTCGACGGGCAGGCCGCCCTCGGCGTCGAGTTCGGCGGCCAGCGCGTTGGCCCTGCGGACGAACTGGGTGTTCTTCCACAGGAACCACAGGCCGATCACCGGCAGGATCAGCACCGCCACGCCGAAGGTGACGGTCAGGAGCGTGCCGGACTGGATCAGCATGACGCCGCGGCTGCCGACCAGGACGAAGTAGAAGACCAGGACGGCGGCCGTGACGGCGTAGGTGAGCTTGGCTCGCATGGCAGGTGTCAGCCCAGGTCCAGGAAGTGTTCCAGGCCGAAGGTGAGGCCCGGTGTGGTCACCACGCGGCGCGCGCCGAGCAGGATGCCCGGCATGAAGCTGCTGTGGTGCAGGGAGTCGTGGCGGATCGTCAGCGTCTCGCCCTCGCCGCCGAGCAGGACCTCCTGGTGGGCGAGGAGGCCGCGCAGGCGGATCGAGTGCACCGGGACGCCGTCCACGCTGGCGCCGCGCGCGCCGTCCAGGGCCGTCACCGTGGCGTCCGGCGCGGGCGCCGAGCCCGCCGTCGCCCGGGCCTCGGCGATGAGCTGGGCGGTCCGGGCGGCGGTGCCGCTGGGCGCGTCGACCTTGTTCGGGTGGTGGAGTTCGATGACCTCCACCGACTCGAAGTAGGGCGCGGCGATCTGCGCGAACTTCATGGTGAGGACGGCGCCGATGGAGAAGTTCGGCGCGATGAGCACGCCGGTCTCCGGGGACTGGGCGAGCAGGTCCTTGAGGTGCGCGAGGCGGTCGTCGGTCCAGCCGGTGGTGCCGACGACCGCGTGGATGCCGTGCCGGACGCAGAAGTCGAGGTTGCCCATCACCGAGGCGGGGGTGGTCAGTTCGACCGCGACCTGGGCGCCGGTGTCCGCCAGCGTCTCCAGCTTGTCGCCCCGGCCGAGGGCGGCGACCAGCTCCATGTCCTCGGCGGCCTCGACGGCCCGTACCGCCTCCGCACCGATCCGGCCCTTGGCACCGAGGACGGCCACGCGCAGCTTGCTCATGTTCTTGCTTCCTTACCGGAGGGGTGTCAGGCGACGGCTTCCTGGAGACGGGACGCCTGTTTGTCCTTCAGCGGCCCGATGACCGACAGCGAGGGCCGCTGTCCCAGGATGTCGCGGGCGACCGCGCGGACGTCGTCCGGGGTGACCGACGCTATCCGGGCCAGCATGTCGTCGACGGACATCTGCTCGCCCCAGCACAGCTCGCTCTTGCCGATGCGGTTCATCAGCGCGCCCGTGTCCTCGAGACCCAGGACCGTGGAACCCCGGAGCTGGCCGATCGCGCGGTCGATCTCGTCGTCGGACAGACCGTGCTCGGCGACCTGGTCGAGCTCGTCACGGCAGATCTTCAGTACGTCGTGGACCTGCGAGGGCCGGCAGCCGGCGTAGACGCCGAAGAGACCGCAGTCGGCGAAGCCGGACGTGTACGAGTACACGCTGTAGGCCAGGCCGCGCTTCTCCCGGACCTCCTGGAACAGGCGGGAGGACATGCCGCCGCCCAGGGCCGTGTTGAGGACCCCGAGCGCCCAGCGGCGGTCGTCCGTGCGGGCCAGGCCGGGCATGCCGAGGACGACGTGCGCCTGTTCGGTCTTGCGGCCGATCAGTTCGACGCGGCCCGCGGTGCGCAGGGCGCGGCGCCCGTCGCGCGGGGCGATGGGCGCGGCGTCGGCGCTCTTGAAGGCGCCCGACTTCTCGAAGGCGGCGCGGACCTGGCGTACGACCCTGTTGTGGTCGATGTTGCCGGCAGCCGCCACCACCAGGTGGGTCGGGTCGTAGTGCTTCTTGTAGAAGCGGCGGATGCGGTCGGCGGTGAGGGCGTTGACCGTGTCGACCGTGCCGAGGACCGGGCGGCCGAGGGGGTTGTCGCCGAACATCGTGTGCGCGAACAGGTCGTGCACGCAGTCGCCCGGGTCGTCCTCGGTCATGGCGATCTCTTCGAGGATCGCGCCGCGCTCGACGTTCACGTCGTCCTCGCGGATCAGCGAGCCCGTGAGCATGTCGCAGACGACGTCGATGGCGAGGGGGAGGTCGGTGTCGAGCACGCGCGCGTAGTAGCACGTGTACTCCTTGGCGGTGAACGCGTTCATCTCGCCGCCGACCGCGTCGATGGCGGAGGAGATGTCCAGCGCGCTGCGCTTGGAGGTGCCCTTGAAGAGCAGGTGCTCCAGGTAGTGCGTGGCGCCGTTCAGGGACGGCGTCTCGTCACGGGAGCCGACGTGCGCCCAGATGCCGAACGTGGCGGAGCGCACCGAGGGCAGCGTCTCGGTGACGATGCGCAGGCCGCCCGGGAGGGTGGTCTTGCGGACCGTGCCGATGCCGTTGGTGCCCTCGATGACGGTTTGGGTACGGGCGACGGCCCGCGCCTCCGAAGAGGTGCGGGCCGTCGCCGTGGAGCCGCTCGACGTCACTGGTCGGTGTCGTCCTTCTTCTCGTCGTCGCTCTCGCCCTCGATCACGGGGATCAGGGAGAGCTTGCCGCGGGAGTCGATCTCGGCGATCTCGACCTGGACCTTGGCGCCCACGCCCAGCACGTCCTCGACGTTCTCCACGCGCTTGCCGCCGGCGAGCTTGCGGATCTGCGAGATGTGCAGCAGACCGTCCTTGCCCGGGAGCAGCGACACGAACGCACCGAAGGTGGTGGTCTTGACGACCGTACCCAGGTAGCGCTCGCCGACCTCCGGCATGGTCGGGTTGGCGATGCCGTTGATCGTGGCGCGGGCGGCCTCGGCCTGCGAGCCGACCTGGGCACCGATGTAGATGGTGCCGTCGTCCTCGATCGTGATCTCGGCGCCGGTGTCCTCCTGGATCTGGTTGATCATCTTGCCCTTCGGGCCGATGACCTCGCCGATCTTGTCCACGGGGATCTTGACGGTGATGATCCGCGGGGCGTTGGGGGACATCTCGTCCGGCGTGTCGATCGCTTCCATCATCACGTCGAGGATGTGGAGGCGGGCGTCACGGGCCTGCTTGAGGGCCGCGGCCAGGACGGAGGCCGGGATGCCGTCCAGCTTGGTGTCCAGCTGGAGGGCGGTCACGAACTCCTTGGTGCCGGCGACCTTGAAGTCCATGTCACCGAAGGCGTCCTCCGCACCGAGGATGTCGGTGAGGGCGACGTAGTGCGTCTCGCCCTTGATCTCCTGGGAGATCAGGCCCATGGCGATACCGGCGACCGGGGCCTTCAGGGGCACACCGGCGTTCAGCAGCGACATGGTGGAGGCGCAGACCGAGCCCATGGACGTCGAACCGTTGGAGCCGAGGGCCTCGGACACCTGACGGATCGCGTAGGGGAACTCCTCGCGGGTCGGCAGGACCGGGACCAGGGCGCGCTCGGCGAGCGCTCCGTGGCCGATCTCGCGACGCTTCGGGGAGCCGACGCGGCCGGTCTCGCCGACGGAGTACGGCGGGAAGTTGTAGTTGTGCATGTAGCGCTTGCGGGTCACCGGGGAGAGGGTGTCCAGCTGCTGCTCCATCCGGAGCATGTTCAGGGTGGTGACGCCCAGGATCTGGGTCTCGCCACGCTCGAACAGCGCCGAGCCGTGCACGCGCGGGATGGCCTCGACCTCGGCGGCGAGCGTACGGATGTCCGTGACGCCGCGGCCGTCGATGCGGACCTTGTCCTTGATGACGCGCTCACGGACCAGGGACTTGGTCAGCGAGCGGTACGCGGCGGAGATCTCCTTCTCGCGGCCCTCGAACTGCGGGAGCAGCTTCTCGGCGGCGAGACCCTTGACGCGGTCCAGCTCGGCCTCGCGGTCCTGCTTGCCCGCGATGGTGAGCGCCTGGGACAGCTCGTCCTTGACGGCGGCGGTGAGCGCCTCCAGGACGTCGTCCTGGTAGTCGAGGAAGACCGGGAACTCGCCGGTGGGCTTGGCGGCCTTGGCGGCGAGGTCGGCCTGGGCCTTGCAGAGCACCTTGATGAAGGGCTTCGCGGCGTCCAGACCGGAGGCGACGACCTCCTCGGTGGGCGCCTCGGCGCCGCCCGCGACCAGCTGGATGGTCTTCTCGGTGGCCTCGGCCTCGACCATCATGATGGCGACGTCGCCGTCCTCCAGGACGCGACCGGCGACGACCATGTCGAAGACGGCGTCCTCGAGCTCGGTGTGCGTCGGGAAGGCGACCCACTGGCCGTTGATCAGCGCGACACGGACGCCGCCGATCGGGCCGGAGAAGGGCAGACCGGCCAGCTGCGTGGACGCGGAGGCCGCGTTGATCGCGACGACGTCGTACAGGTGGTCGGGGTTGAGCGCCATGATCGTGGCGACGACCTGGATCTCGTTGCGAAGGCCCTTCTTGAAGGACGGGCGCAGCGGGCGGTCGATCAGGCGACAGGTGAGGATGGCGTCCTCGGAGGGACGGCCCTCGCGGCGGAAGAAGCTGCCGGGGATCTTGCCGGCGGCGTACATCCGCTCCTCGACGTCCACCGTGAGGGGGAAGAAGTCGAGCTGGTCCTTGGGGTTCTTGGAGGCGGTGGTGGCCGACAGCACCATGGTGTCGTCGTCCAGGTACGCCACGGCGGAGCCGGCGGCCTGCTTGGCCAGGCGGCCCGTCTCGAAGCGGATGGTGCGGGTACCGAAGGTGCCATTGTCGATGACGGCCTCGGCGTAGTGGGTCTCGTTCTCCACTAGCGTGTTCTCCGTTACTTTTCGTCTGCTTTTCGTCTTTTGTCCCGATCCGCCCGTATGGCGGGGGGACATGAGCGGAGAAGCGCTCCACCTGTTGCGGGCCGGTCTTCGATCGAAGCACCCGGGTTCGCATTGCCCGGGAGCCACTACCGAGGACCGGCGGCGGCGAGGTGCACTTCTCCTCGTGCTGTTGCGTTGTGCTACCACACTACAAAGCGGGTGTGACACTCCGCACGTTTCCGCACGTACGGCGGCACAAACGGCGAAGGGAGCGGCCCCCGATCGCTTCGGGAACCGCCCCCTTCACGGCGTACTACTTGGCGCCCGCCGCACCGCGACGGATGCCCAGGCGGTCGACCAGCGCACGGAAGCGCTGGATGTCCTTCTTGGCCAGGTACTGGAGCAGCCGGCGGCGCTGACCGACCAGGATCAGCAGACCACGACGGGAGTGGTGGTCGTGCTTGTGGGTCTTGAGGTGCTCGGTCAGGTCCGAGATGCGGCGCGAGAGCATGGCGACCTGGACCTCGGGGGAGCCGGTGTCGCCCTCCTTCTGGCCGAACTCGCCGATGATCTGCTTCTTCGTGGCGGCGTCGAGCGACACGCGTACTCCTCATGGTCTGTGTGCCTTCGAGTGCCCCCGGTCTAATTCTCGGGGGAGCTTCGGTGACTCGTCAGGCGGAAAGCCGTAACACAAACGGCCGTCACTCAGGGTACCAGGAGCCGGTGGGCGCCCTTACCAGCTCCGCGAACCCCGGAAGGCGGGCGTACCAGGTCACTAAGGTTGGCACACGGATCACGTCGGGAAGGGGTCGCTGCGGCATGGCGGAGACGGAAGAGCAGATCAAGGCGCGCAAGGAGCGCGAGCGCGACGAGCTGTACGCGCTCGACATCTCCGGCGTCGAGTGGCGCAGCGCGCCCGGTACCGAGGAGCACGAGGAGCGGGTCGAGATCGCCGACCTTCCCGACGGGGCGGTCGCCATGCGGTCCTCGCTCGACCCGGACACCGTGCTGCGCTACACCGAGGCGGAGTGGCGGGCCTTCGTGCTCGGCGCGCGGGACGGCGAGTTCGACCTGGAGCCGACGACGCGCAACGGGGGCCTGTCGGCGGAGTGAGCACGCGCGCGTAGGCGATCGCGAGAAGGAGTAAGGGGCGGCACGTATACGTGCCGCCCCTTACTCCTTCTCCTACGGCCCTCAGTGCTTCAGCCCCGCGGTGCCGTAGCCGACGGTCACCAGGACCGGGTCCTTCGGGGACTTGTCGTCGCGGGACAGTTCGCGCTTGGCGAAGAAGACGCGGCCCTGTTCGTAGACCATGTCCGACTGCTCCGGGTCGCCGAGTTCGGAGTCGTCATCCTCCGGCAGGCTGAACAGCAGCAGCGGGGTCTCCCGGTCCGTACGGGCGTTCCAGCTCACCACGGCCGCCGACTGGAAGCCGGTGCGGCCCTGGCGGAAGATCAGCAGCTCGTCGCCGTTCATCCGGAGTGGGAAGACCTGCTGGAACGGGCGTCCGTCGAACTTCCCCTGCCCCCGCCCGGTCTTGAGGTCGAACGCCACGATCCAGTCCGCGGCCTGGGCGGGGTCGGTGGACTCCTTGCTGGTGACGTACGCCCGGGTCGGGCCCACGACCACGCCGTCGCAGTTCTCGACGGTGCCGAAGTACGAGCTGCCGAAGTACCGGTCGTCGCACTTCGCGTCGTAGCCGCCCAGCGAGATGGTGGCCAGGTGCTTGCCGTCGCCGTCCAGCGTGATCAGGTCGGTGACCAGGCTGTCGCCGGCCGCCACCGCGAGGACGGGCGGGTCGGACGAGGGCAGGTACACGTCCTGCACACCGCTCGCGAGTCGGTACGTCCACTGCGCCTTGCCTGTGCGCGGGTCGAGCCGCTGCACCTCGTACCGCGTGTCGGGCAGCGCGCCGCAGGCTTCCAGCGCGAGGAGTTCGCGCCCGCCGGCGAAGCCCTTGTCCTCGCACTCGGAGGTGGAGGTGCCGTTCCAGAGCTGCTTGCCGCTCTTCATGTCGTACGCGACCGAGCCGTGCCCCCAGCCCACCGCGACGACGCCCTTGGCCAGGGTGATGTTCGTGTTGGTCACGAACGCGGCGCGAGCCGACGGCATCGTCTTCTGCCAGAGCTTCTTGCCGGTGTCCAGGTCGACGAGGACGACCTGGTCGCACACGCCCTCCGACTTCGCGCCCTCCGGCTGCGGGGGCTGGACGACGACCGCGGTACGGCCGTCGGCGGTGACGTGGTCCGTGACCGCGCAGAGGTGGCCGCCCAGGTCGAGGGTCCAGGCCTTGTCGCCGCTCTCGTCGCCGATGCGGTAGCCGTCGACACGGGTGGCGATGCCCTTGGCGAGGATCGTGCCGGTGGCCCAAGTGCCGGGCGCGTAGCGGGGGTCGGTGTCGGGGCGAGCGGCGAGACCCTCCTCGCTGAACTCCAGCACGTTCTGCCCCTCGGGCGATACGGGTCGCTTCTCGACCGTTTCCCTGACGTCGTCCGGGGCCTGAGCGACCACGGCCGTCTTCTGGTCTCCGGGCTCGTCGTCGCCCGACATCAGGAGCCAGCCGCCGACACCTCCGACGGCGACTACGGCGGCCGTCACGGCGCCCAGCAGACGGAAACGGCGACGCCTGCGGGACCGGTCGGCCGCCAGTGTGGACTGGGTGTAGATCGAGGGAGGTGGGCCGAAGCTCACGCGAAGAAGTCCTTTTCGGTCAGATTCCGTCGGGGGGTGGTCGGAGCGGCCCCCACTATGCCCGCCGCCTGGTGGAACGCATGGCGTGGGGTGGGACGCCGTTTCCCCAACACCCTTGCAGGGAACGCCTCTTCGGGTGTAAGCGCAGGCACCGCGGTGTCGATTCCTGTCCGGCACGTTCACGGATCGTGCCCGGTTTGTTCACCGATGGGGCAGCTGACTACGGCACTTCTGGGCTGGTTGTGACGCACCGGGAAGGCGCTCAGGGGTGGACGGGCCTGCCGAGGTGGGGCCCCTGGTGATTAGGCTGGGAGGGGGCGCGTCGCCAGAACCCGTGGACCGGGCGGTGGTGTCCCAGGGGGAGAGCCGGTGGATCGGACTACCTCGGACAACGTAAGGACGACAAGCGATGGTCGCCCCGACACGGCATGAGGGTTCTCGACCACACCAGGAGGAATTGTGAGCAGCGATCGGGACGGGAACCGCGGGGGCTGGGCCACACCCGGCGATGACCAGCCCGACGCGGAGGCCTCCGTCGAGACGACCGGCGAGTTCACCATCGATTACGCGCCGCCCGCCTGGTACACGCAGAACGCGTCCGGGGGGTCGGGTTCGGGATCGGGTTCGGGATCAGGGCCGGGTTCGCAAGAGGCGCAGGGGGCTGCTCCGGGTCAGGGGCAAGGTCCTGGCCAGTCGCAGGATTCCGGTCATGGGCCGGGGCAGGTGCCTGGGCAAGTACCCGGACATGGGGTGAACTCCGGTGCGCCGGCAGTTGGGCTCTCTCCTGCGGACTTCTCCGCGCTTCCTGGGCTGACTCCGCCTGCTCATTCGCTTCCGCAGCCGCCCAGGCCGGGTGCCTCCGGCGGTCCTGCCTCCATTCCTGCTCCAGCTCCGGCTCCCGGGGCGCCTTTCACTCCGCCCGCGCCGCCCGCGCCTGCGCCCGGGGCTCCGTTCACGCCGCCGGCGCCTCCCGCGCCCGCGCCTGGGGGTGCCTTCACTCCCCCAGCTGCTCCCCCTGCGCCGCCCGCGCCTGTGCCGGGGGCGCCTTTCGCACCGCCTGTCACGCCGGGTGCGCCGGTGGTTGGCGGGCCGGGGGCGGTACCCAGTCTTCCGACGGGGAGTGGATTCGAGCCGCAGGGGGCGCAGCCGACGCCGCCCGCGCCTGCCCCAACTCCCGCGACAGCTCCGGCGGCTCCGACTCCGGCTCCGGTCGCGGACGTCTCTTCTCCGACCGCCGTGCCGAACGTTCCCGTCGTCGGGGTCCAGCCGCTCGTGGGTCCTTCCGACGCCGCATCGGATTCCGGGGACGAGTCCGGGAACGGTGATCTGGAGAGCGGCGCGACCATGCGCATCTCTCCCGTCGCCCTGAAGCGGGACTTCGCGGAGCGCACGGCTGCCGCTGCTGCTGCCGCCGCCGAGGAGGCGGAGGGCGCCGGCGAGGTCGTTGCGACCGACGGCCAGGACGAGCACGAGGCCACGGAGCCTTCGGCGGTCGAGCCGGAGGAAGCCGAGGAACCGGAGGAAGCGGAAGCGGTTGACGCCGGGGGCCAGCCCGAGACTGAGGCCGCCGCCGAGCCCGACGCGAACGGGGAGGCAACTCCGGACGCCGAGGCCGAGGTCGAGGTCGAGGTCGAGCCCGAAGTCGCGCCGGAGACCGAGACTGAGGCCGCTGCGGAGACCGAGGCCGAGCCGGAAGACGCCGAAGCTCAGGACTCCGCGCCTGCCGACCCCGAGCTTGCGGGCTCGGTGACTGGCGATGCGGAGACCGAGGACGCGGTGGCCGAGGACGCCGTTGCCGAAGACTCGGTGGCCGAGGACGCCGTAAACGAAGACGTCGTGCACGAAGACCTCGTAGACGAGAACGTCGTAACCGAGAACGCCGTAGCCGAAGAAGCCGCACCCGCAGACGCCGTGCCCCAACACAACGAGCCGCAGGACAACGCCCCGGACGAGGAGCCGCAAAGCGACGCTCCCCAGGCCGCCGCCGAGCCGCAGGACGCTCCGCCGGTCGGGCCGCCCGTCTGGACTCCCCCGCCGGCGCCGCAGAGCGGGTTGCCGCCGTTGCCGCCGTCGTACCAACTCGCCGCGCCCGCAGCGGCGGCCGAGTGGCCCGCGCAGCCTCAGCCGCAGCATGCGGAGCCGGTCGCGCCCGCGCAGCCGGAACCGGCAGCCGCTCAGGCCCAGCCGCCCGTGCCGCCGTTCCAGCCGCAGGCCCCGCAGCCCGCCCCCGCGGCCTGGCACCAGCCGCCGCAGCAGCCCCCGACCCCACAGCCGGTCGGCCAGGGCCACCCGCAGCCGGCCCCGCCCGCCCCCAACACCCCCGGCGCCTACGGCTTCCCGCACCCCGGGGCACCCACGGCACCGCAGGCGCCGACCGACGCCCCGCCGCCGAACGGCTACGGCTTCCCTCAACCGCCGGCGCCCAACACCCCCAACGCACCGAGCGGTTACGGCTTCCCGCAGCCCCCGGTCGCCCCCAACACCCCACCCGCCCCCGCGACTCCGCAGGCACAGACCGACGCGCCCCCGCCGAACGGGTACGGCTTCCCGCACCCCGGAGCGCCCGCGCAGACGCCCGCAGCACCGCAAGCCCCCGCCGACGTACCCCCGAGCGGCTACGGCTTCCCCCAACCGCCAGTTCCCAACACGGCGGCCACCCCGCCCGCACCCGCCCCGACCCCCGCAGCGCCGCAGGCCCCCGCCGACGCACCCCCGAGCGGCTACGGATTCCCGCAGTCCCCGGCGCCCAACACCCCCGACGCGCCCGGCGGTTACGGCTTCCCGCAGCAGCCCGCGCCTCAGGCGCAGCCCCACCCGGGCGTCCCCCCGCAGCCCCAGCCGCAGGCTCACCCGCAGCCCAACCCCCAAGCCGCGCAAGCCCCTCAGCCTCCGCAGAACCCCCAGTTCCCGCAGGCCCCTCACGCGCCTGCACCCGCGCCCGCACCACAGCACCCGCAGGATCCCCAACACCCGCAAGCCGCCCAGCCCGCTCCCCAGGACCCGCACGCGCCGCATCCCCAGCAGCCCCCCGTCGACCCCCGCACCGGTACCTCCTGGCCGCAGCCCATGCAGCACGATCAGCGGCAGATGACCAACCCCGGGGCCGCGCCGCTGGGTTACACCGCCGCCGTGGAGCTGTCGTCCGATCGGCTGCTCAACAACAAGAAGCAGAAGGCGAAGAGCGGTCGGCCAGGAGCCGCGCCCTCGCGGTTCAAGATCGGCGGGAAGAAGGAAGAGGCCGAGCGGCAGCGGAAGTTGGAGCTGATCCGGACGCCCGTGCTGTCCTGCTACCGGATCGCCGTCATCAGCCTCAAGGGCGGGGTCGGCAAGACCACGACCACCACGGCGCTCGGTTCGACGCTCGCCACCGAGCGGCAGGACAAGATCCTCGCGATCGACGCCAACCCGGACGCCGGTACGCTCGGCCGCCGGGTGCGGCGGGAGACCGGGGCCACCATCCGTGACCTCGTCCAGGCGATCCCGTACCTCAACTCCTACATGGACATCCGGCGGTTCACGTCCCAGGCCTCGTCCGGTCTGGAGATCATCGCCAACGACGTCGACCCGGCCGTGTCGACCACGTTCAACGACGAGGACTACCGGCGCGCGATCGACGTGCTGGGCAGGCAGTACCCGGTCATCCTCACCGACTCGGGCACGGGTCTGCTCTACAGCGCCATGCGCGGTGTGCTCGACCTCGCCGACCAGCTCATCATCATCTCGACGCCGTCGGTGGACGGGGCGAGCAGCGCCAGTACGACGCTGGACTGGCTGTCCGCGCACGGGTACGCGGACCTTGTCTCGCGCTCCCTCACCGTCATCTCCGGTGTGCGCGAGACCGGCAAGATGATCAATGTCGACGACATCGTCCGGCACTTCGAGACGCGCTGCCGCGGTGTCGTGGTCGTGCCCTTCGACGAGCATCTCGCCGCCGGTGCCGAGGTCGACCTCGACATGATGCGGCCGAAGGTGCGCGAGTCGTACTTCAACCTCGCGGCGATGGTCGCCGAGGACTTCGTACGCCACCAGCAGGCGCACGGCCTGTGGACGAGCGACGGGAACCCGCCGCCGGTCGCGGCCCCGCCGCTGCCGGGACAGCAGTACCAACAGGTTCCGGGGCAGCCGTACCCGCAGCAAGGCCAGCCGTATCCGCAACAGGGCCAGCCGCCCTACCCGGGGCAGCAGCAGCAGCCTCCCGCGCAGCCGGGCCCGTACCCGCCGCAGCAGCCCCAGCCGCCTCAGCCCGGTCAGCCCCAGCCGGGTCAGCCGTACGCACAGCCGGGGCAGCCCCATCCGCCGCAGCCCGGACAGCCGTATCCGCCGGCCGGTTACGGCTACCCGCAGCAGCCGGACGGGCAGGGTCCGCCCCCGCCGCCCCAGCAGCAGTAGGCAGCCGCAGACAGACGAAGGGCGGCCGGTGTCTCGATGACACCGGCCGCCCTTCGGCGTTCGTTCCGTTCCGCTGCGCGGACTGTTACTCCGCCGCCGAGATCAGCTCCCGGCACCGCTTCACGTCCTCCGCCATCTGCACGAGCAGCGCGTCCAGGGACGCGAACTTCGCCTGGCCGCGGACGAAGGCGAGGAAGTCCACGGCGACGTGCAGGCCGTACAGGTCGAGGCCGACGCGGTCGATCGCGTACGCCTCCACCGTGCGCTCGGTGCCGTCGAACTGCGGGTTCGTGCCGACGGAGATCGCCGCCGGCATCGCCTCGCCCTGGACGTGCAGCCAGCCGGCGTAGACGCCGTCGGCGGGGATGGCGGTGTGGGGCAGGGTCTCGACGTTGGCCGTCGGGAAGCCGAGCTCGCGGCCGCGCTGGGCGCCGCGTACGACCACGCCCTCCACGCGGTGCGGGCGGCCCAGGATCTCGGCGGCGCCCTCGACCTCGCCCTCGGACACCAGGCGCCGGGTCAGGGTGGAGGAGAAGGGTTCGCCGCCGCCCGCCTCACCGGTCACGAACAGGTCGACGACCTCGACCTCGAAGTCGTAGACCTTGCCCTGCTCGATCAGGAACTCGACGTTTCCGGCGGCCTTGTGGCCGAAGCGGAAGTTCGGGCCCTCGACGACCGCCTTGGCGTGCAGCTTGTCGACCAGGACCTTGACGACGAAGTCGGCGGGCGTGAGCTTCGAGAACTCGGTGGTGAAGGGGAGGATCAGCAGCTCGTCCACGCCCAGCTCGGCCATGAGTTCGGCGCGGCGGTGGTGCGGGGCGAGCAGCGGCGGGTGACTGCCGGGGCGGACGACCTCGCTGGGGTGCGGGTCGAAGGTGACGACGACGGAGGGGACGCCCAGCTCACGGGCGCGCTCCACGGCGTGCCGGATGATCAGCTGGTGCCCGCGGTGGACTCCGTCGTAGGAACCGATGGTGACGACGCTGCGCCCCCAGTCCTCGGGGATGTCCTCCAAGCCACGCCAGCGCTGCACTGTGACCGCTCTCCTCGAACCCGTGTCCGTATCTACCGACCTGTTACGCAGGTCTAAGGGTGCCATGCCGGGCGGCCCCCGCCCGCATCGGCATAGGGGCTGTGACCCGATGCACGTGGGCGCGCGCGTGGCGGCGCGCTCAGGCGGGCACGCGGACGCCGGACAGGTTCTCGATCATGCGGCGCGTGCTCGGGCCCACCACGGCGGCCCAGGCCTGCGGGGTGTCGGTCAGCCAGCCCGCCATCCGGGCCGCGAAGCCGGGCACGTGCCGGCCCAGGTCGACCAGGCCGCGGTCGAATCGGGCCGCGCCGTCCGGGGTGCGGACCAGCAGGAGACCGGTGCGGTGGACGAGGTCGCGGACGTCCTCGCCGTCCTGGCGGGCGGTGGCGTGCAGCAGGGCGTCCAGGACGGCCGGGGCGTGTTCGTGGGTCAGGAGAAACTCCAGCAGTTCTTGCCGGAGGGGACGGGAGACCGGAGTGCCGGGGGCGGCGAGTACGGCGGCCAGCGCGGCCCGCACCCCTTCCTGACCGCCGTCCAGCAGGCCGGTGACCAGCGGCTTCAGCACGGACCGGGCGGCCGGCCCCTGGTCCAGGCACCGGTCGACGTACGCGGCCACGTCGGCGGCCGTCTCCGGGCGCCGCTCGACGGCCTCGCGGACGAGGTCGGCGACTCGGCGGGCCAGCGGGGGCGTGGTGACGTCGGCGAGGGTGCGCAGCGCGTGTCCGCCGTCGGCGCGGCGCAGCCGTTCCCGGAAGGCGTCCAGGACCGGCTCGGGGTGGGTGGTGAGGGCGGCGATCAGCGCGCTCGGCGGGAGGTGCGGGTCACCGGCCGCGAAGTGCCGCAGCGCCTGCGGGAGATGACGGGCACGCGTGTGTGGATCGCGGACCAGGAGGGCGAGGGCGCCGCCGTGCAGGGTGCAGTCGGCGGGGCGGGCGAGGAGGAACTGGGCCGCGTAGCGCAGGAGTTCACGGTCGGCCTCGGTCCGTACGTGCGGGGCGGCGCGCAGCCCGTAGGCGATCGCCGCCACCCGCCGGGAGGGCCGCTCGTCGTGCGCCCACCGGTCCACGGCCCGGCACACCGCCGACGGTTCGTCCTCCGCCAGTACGGCCAGCAGCTCGTCCGCCCGCCGATGCGCGCTCTCGACGAGCACCTCCGTCAGGTCGTCGAGTGCGAGATGCCGGTGCGTGTGCAACAACGCCTGCGCGGCCTTGGCGACGCTCGCGTGCGGGGTCGCGGGCAACGGCCGGTCGTCGTCGAACCAGCGGGTGAGCAGCGGTTGTACGGCGGTGGGGTCGGCGGCGAGCAGCCGGGAGGTCTCGTCGAGGAACCGGGGCGCAAGGTCCGTGCCGTCGCGTGTGCCGGTGCCCGAACTGCCGTCCTGCGGTGGGCCGTCGGCGAGCACGAGCCGTCGGAGGAGGTCGAAGCGATCGGCGTCCGCGAGGCGCAGGCCGGTCCAGAAGGCGGGCGTCAGGGCCCGGCTGCCGCCCTCCCCCCGCATCCTCACCACCAGTTCCGCCAGCGACCGCAACGGCTCCAGGTACGGCGTCGCGTCCGGTACCCGCGTCAGGGTCTCGGTGAGGATTGCGGTGGCCCACCAGGAGTGCGGGTCCGCCTCCAGAGCGTGCGTCAACTCGTCGAGCCGGAGGGCGAGTCGGGGCGTGCCCTGCTGGCGGGCCAGGAGGAGCAGGGACTGGACGACGGGGCCGATGCGGTGGTGCGGCACGGGCAGGGGGCGGGTGTTCCGTGGGGTGGGGCGGCGGTGGACCAGGGCGCGCAGGGCTTCGTCGAGGTCGAGGTGGACGCCCTGGATCCAGTCGGCGAGTTCCTCGTGGGCGAACCGGTAGCCGCCGCCGGCCGGCACGAGGAGGCCCTCGGTGAGGACGGCCGACGCCCAGCCGGTACCGCCACCGAGCCGCGCCGGGGCCTGGCCCCAGGGGAACACCGCCTCGAACGACCGTCGGTCCAACTCCCCCTGCCCCGGTCCGAGACTGCGCCGGGCCGCCTCGTGCACCTGCCCGGAGACCCTGGCGGCGAGCCGACGTACGGCGGTCCCGCGCAGGCCGTTCTCGGCGGCCAGGCGGACGGCGATCCGCAGGCACATCAGGTCCAGGTAGGCCGAGCAGACCTCGTCGCGGTCCACGCGTGCGTGCGGGGCGTCGGGGAGGGCGGCGCGGACCTCGGAGAGCAGGCGGAGGGTGAGGGGGTGCCGGTCGTCGGGCTCGTCCAGTACTCCTTCCGGGATGCCGTGACGGGCGCGGGCGCGCTCGGCTTCGTCGGGGGTGAGGTCGTCGAGGCGGACGCAGGGCGGGAGGCGCGGATCGGCACGCTCTCCGTCCCGACCGTCCTCACCGGGCAGTGATCCCCGGTGCAGCGCCTCCCCCGGAAACTCCGCCCCCGCCGCCTCCCAGTACTCCGCCCGGCACGCCACCACCAGCCGCGCCCCGGTCTCCCCCAGCCACTCCGCCGTCCCGGTCGTCCACTCCCGCAGCCGGTGCGCCAGGACCGACGGCATCTCCTCGGGGCCGTCGAGGAGCAGCAGCAGGGGGCGTCCCGCCGCGCGGGCGACGTGGGCCAGGCGGTGCGGTGTGATGTCGCCGAGGTCTCCTCCCGCGATGCGTCCGAGATCCCCTCCCGTGATGCCTCCGAGGTCCCCTCCTCTGCTGTCACCGAGGTCTCCTCCCCTGAGGTCACCGGGGTCCCCTCCCGCACCCCTGAAGGTCCTCTCCCCCGCCGCCACGATCCGCCCCGCCCGGGCCAGCGCCCGCGTCACCGCGTCCGCGAGCGACACGTCCTCGTCGTGCAGGTCGGCCCCGCGCAGCCACAGCGTGGGGGCCGGTTCGGAGGCCCGGTGGCGGCGGGCGGCGAGGGTCGCGAGTTCTGTCGTACGGCCGCTGCCCGGTGCTCCGACGAGGGCGAGGACCGCGGCCGGGCTCTGCGCGAAGGCGGCGAACTCCCTTGCCGTGGCCGCCCGTTCGACCGGTTGCACCGAGCCGGGGGCGTCGGCGTCCGCGCGGCCGACGTAGCCGGCGAGGGTGCCCGGCGGGCCGTCCTGGCCGACCGAGGTGGCCGTCAGTTCGAGGACGCCGGCGAGGTTGAGGTCGGCGCCGTAGGCGGGCACGGTGGCCGCGTTCTCGGTGAGCAGGTCGGCGAGCGGGCCGGGGACGGGGTGCAGCGGCACGGCGAAGCCGGCGTCCCGGTGGCCGTTGTGCAGAGCGGTGCCCAGGACGCCGATCACGGCGCCGGTCGCGGGGTCGAGGACCGGCCCCCCGGCCGCCCCGCCGCCCAGCCGCAGCGCGTCCCGGCCCGCGGTGCCGATGGCCAACTCCAGGGCGTCGTCGAGGAGATGGAAGCGGTCGGTCGCGGTGTACGTCACGGACGTCGTGCCCAGCACCCGCGCCTCGCGCCAGCAGCCGGCGGCGATCCGGACGTACGCGCCCGTCTCGATGTCGTCCCGCACGCTGATCGGCAGTGGGTCCACGCCGAGGCCCTCGGTGCGGACCAGGGCCAGGTTCAGGTCGGGCAGCACGGTCACCGCGTCCGCGCTCACCAGGCAGCTGCGGTCGCCGGCGGCGTACAGGATCAGCCGGGACAGGCCGTCGACGGCTTCGTGGCTGGTGATCACCGTGCCGTGGTGGTCGGCCAGGAAGCCGGTGCCGCGGGGGCGTCCGGCGAGATCGCGGACGCGGATCAGGGAGTCGTCGCCGCCGGGCGCCGACTCCTCGTCGTGGGCCCTGTCGCGTGCTGCCGGCCGCGGGCCCCGTCCCGCCATGATCGACCTCCCCGCCGTACACCTGTGCCCTGTCCTCGACGGTAGGCGCGGGGTGATCGGCGGGACAGATCGCGTGGCGAAAGCGCCCCCTTCCGCTCCCTCGGTTCACTCCGAGCGCCTGCCCGGACGGGTGAATAGGACGGGAGCGATGGATACACCCTAGGGGTGGGGGAACCGAGGGGGACCGTGGAGCGGCGACACATCTTGACCCCGTGATCGCCGCTCCACGGGCGGGTACCGGGCGGGGTGACCGCCCGGTGCTCCGAGTGCTGTCAGCCGAAGACGGCCAGGCTCTTCGCCTTGCCGTTCTGCGCCTCCACCAGCGCGAGGAAGGTGCCCGCGGGGTCGAAGACGGCGACCGCGCCCCGGCCCGCGTACTCCTCGGGCACCTCGAGCCGTACGCCGTTGGTGAGCAGCCGGGCCCTTCTCGTGTCCACGTCCCAGCGCGGGAACGCGGCCGCGGCCGCGTCGGCGAGCGGCAGCACGGTCAGCTCCTGCTGGAGCTGGTCCAGCGTCTTCGCGGTGTCCAGCTTGTAGGGGCCGACGCGGGTGCGGCGCAGGGCGGTCAGATGGCCGCCGACGCCGAGCCCGGCGCCCAGGTCGCGGGCGAGGGCGCGGATGTAGGTGCCGGAGGAGCAGACGACGGAGACGACCAGGTCGAGAACGGGGGTGCCGTCCTCGGCGACGGCCTCCCGGACGTCGTACACCGCGAAGGACGAGATGGTCACCGGGCGGGCCGGGATCTCGAAGTCCTCGCCGTCACGGGCCCGCTTGTAGGAGCGCACGCCGTCGATCTTGATGGCGCTGACCTTGGACGGCACCTGCATGATCTCGCCGCTCAGCTCGGCGATCCCGGCGTCGACGGCCTCGCGGGTGACCTTCGAGGCGTCGACCGACCCCGTGATCTCGCCCTCGGCGTCGTCCGTGACCGTCGTCTGCCCGAGCCGGATCGTGCCCAGGTACTCCTTCTCCGTCAGCGCCAGATGTCCGAGGAGCTTGGTCGCCTTCTCGACGCCGAGGACGAGCACGCCCGTCGCCATGGGGTCGAGCGTTCCCGCGTGCCCGACGCGGCGGGTGCGGGCGATGCCGCGCATCTTGGCGACCACGTCGTGCGAGGTGAAGCCCGACGGCTTGTCCACGATGACAAGGCCGTCGGGCGTCCGGATCTTCTCGGTCATTCGGCGGCGTCGTCCTCGTCGTCCTCGCCCGGCTTCTTGTACGGGTCGGCGTCACCGGCGTACGCGGCGCCCGCCGAGACCTCGCGGACCTTCTCGTCGGACTGCCGGGCCCGGTCGAGGAGGTCCTCGATGGTCTTGGCGTTGTCCGGCAGTGCGTCCGCGACGAAGGCGAGCGTCGGCGTGAACTTCACGCCGGCCGCCGCGCCGACGGCCGAGCGGAGCACGCCCTTGGCGCTCTCCAGCCCTGCGGCCGCTGCCGCGCGGTCCTCGTCGTCCCCGTACACGGTGTAGAAGACGGTCGCCTCCCTCAGGTCCCCGGTGACCCGGGTGTCCGTGATGGTGACGTGCGAGCCGAGCCGCGGGTCCTTGATCCCGCGCTGCAGCTTCTGGGCCACCACCTCTCGGATGAGGTCCGCCAGCCTCTTGGCACGCGCGTTGTCGGCCACTGGTCCGTCTCCTTAGTAACTACGTCGTGCTGCTTGCTTCAGTCTTCGTCGCTGTGGAGCCTGCGTCGAACCGAGAGCAGTTCCACCTCGGGCCGCCCGGCGACCAGCCGTTCACACCGGTCCAGTACGTCGGTGAGGTGTCCCGTGTCCCCGGAGACCACCGCGAGCCCGATCTCGGCCCTGCGGTGGAGGTCCTGGCTGCCCGTCTCCGCCGCGCTCACCGCGTACTTGCGCTGGAGCTCGGCCACGATCGGACGGACGAGAGAGCGTTTCTCCTTCAGCGAGTGGACGTCGCCGAGGAGCAGATCGAAGGACAGAGTCCCCACATACATGTGTGCCCGGATGTCCCGCCGGTTCGGGGTATGGGCGCCTTCCTGGGCGCCGATACCGGAACCGTACACGCAACGGCCGGGGCCGATCGACGGAAATATTCTCTCCGCCGATCGGCCCCGATCGCGTGCTGCACCGGTCAGACGCGAGGCTTCTCGCGCATCTCGTACGTCGCGATGACGTCGTCGACCTTGATGTCGTTGAAGTTGCCGAGGTTGATACCGCCCTCGAACCCTTCGCGGATCTCGGTGACGTCGTCCTTGAAGCGACGCAGCCCGGAGATGTTGAGGCTCTCCGCGATGACCTTGCCGTCGCGGACGAGGCGCGCCTTGGTGTTGCGCTTGACCTCGCCCGAGCGGACCAGGACACCGGCGATGTTGCCCAGCTTGGACGACTTGAAGACCTCGCGGATCTCCGCCGTGCCGAGCTCGACCTCCTCGTACTCCGGCTTGAGCATGCCCTTCAGGGCCGCCTCGATCTCCTCGATGGCCTGGTAGATCACCGAGTAGTACCGGACGTCGACGCCCTCGCGCTCCGCCATCTGCGCCGCGCGGCCCGCAGCGCGGACGTTGAAGCCGATGACGATCGCGTCGGAGCCGGTCGCCAGGTCGATGTCCGACTCGGTGACCGCACCCACGCCGCGGTGCAGGACGCGGATGTCGACCTCTTCGCCGACGTCGAGCTGGAGCAGCGAGGACTCGAGAGCCTCCACCGAACCGGACGCGTCGCCCTTGATGATGAGGTTGAGTTCCTGCACCAGACCGGCCTTGAGGGCCTCGTCCAGGTTCTCCAGGGAGAACCGGACTCCGCGCCGGGCGAAGTTGGCGTTGCGCTCACGCGCCGCGCGCTTCTCGGCGATCTGACGTGCCGTGCGGTCCTCGTCGACGACGAGGAAGTTGTCGCCGGCGCCCGGGACGTTAGTGAGACCCAGGACCAGGACGGGGGTCGACGGAGTCGCTTCCTCGACGTTGTTGCCGTTGTCGTCGAGCATCGCCCGGACTCGGCCGTACGCGTCGCCGACCACCATCGTGTCGCCGATGCGCAGCGTGCCGCGCTGGACCAGGACCGTCGAGACGGCACCGCGGCCACGGTCGAGGTGGGACTCGATCGCGATGCCCTGCGCGTCCTGCTCAGGGTTGGCCCGCAGGTCGAGCGAGGCGTCCGCGGTCAGGACCACGGCCTCCAGCAGGGAGTCGATGTTCAGACCCTGCTTGGCGGAGATGTCGACGAACATCGTGTCGCCGCCGTACTCCTCGGCCACCAGACCGAACTCGGTGAGCTGACCGCGCACCTTGGTCGGGTCGGCGCCCTCGACGTCGATCTTGTTGACCGCGACCACGATCGGCACGTCGGCCGCCTTGGCGTGGTTCAACGCCTCAATCGTCTGGGGCATCACACCGTCGTTGGCCGCCACCACGAGGATCGCGATGTCGGTCGACTTGGCACCACGGGCACGCATGGCGGTGAACGCCTCGTGACCCGGGGTGTCGATGAAGGTGATGCGACGCTCTTCGCCGTTGACCTCGGTCGCGACCTGGTACGCACCGATGTGCTGCGTGATACCGCCGGCCTCGCCCGCGACGACGTTCGTCTTGCGGATGGTGTCCAGCAGTCGGGTCTTACCGTGGTCGACGTGACCCATGACGGTCACGACCGGCGGACGCGCGACGAGGAACTCCTCGCCACCCTCGTCCTCGCCGAACTCGATGTCGAAGGACTCGAGCAGCTCGCGGTCCTCCTCCTCGGGGCTGACGATCTCGAGGACGAAGTTCATCTCGTCCGCGAGGAGCTTCAGCGTCTCGTCGGAGACGGACTGCGTGGCAGTGACCATCTCGCCGAGGTTCATCATCACGCCGACGAGCGACGCCGGGTTGGCGTTGATCTTCTCGGCGAAGTCGGTGAGCGAGGCACCGCGCGACAGACGGACGGACTGTCCGTTGCCACGAGGCAGCATCACACCGCCGACCGACGGGGCCTGCATGGCCTCGTACTCCTGGCGCCTCTGCCGCTTCGACTTGCGACCGCGACGCGCGGGACCACCGGGACGGCCGAAGGCGCCCTGTGTGCCACCACGGCCACCCGGACCACCGGGACGACCGCCGAAGCCGGGACGGCCACCGCCGCCACCGGCGGGAGCACCCGGACGGCCGGCGAAACCGCCGCCACCGCCACCGGGACCCGCGGGACGACCGGCGAAACCGCCACCGCCGCCACCCGGACGACCGGCGAAACCGCCGCCACCGGGACGACCGCCGCCGCCACCGGGACCGCCGGGACGACCGCCGCCGCCACCGCCGGGACCACGGCCACCGGGGCCGCCGCCGGGACGAGGGTTACCCGCAGCGGGACGCTGCGGCATCATGCCAGGGTTGGGACGGTTGCCACCGGGGCCACCGCCCGGACGCGGAGCGCCGCCCTGCGGGCGAGGCATGCCGCCCGGGGTGGGACGCGAGCCGCCCGGAGCGCCGGGACGGGGACCGCCCGAAGCACCCTGGGGACGGGGACCGCCCTGGCCGGCACCCTGCGGACGCGGGGCGCCGCCGGGAGCACCACCCGGGCGGTCCTGGCCGCCGGGACGCGGGGCGCCACCGGGACGAGGAGCGCCGGGGCGCGCCATGCCGGTGGAACCACCGGAGGTGAAGGGGTTGTTGCCCGGACGGGGACCGGCCGGACGAGCACCGGGACGCGCGCCCTGACCTGCCGGACGCGGAGCACCGGGACGGGCACCCTGGCCGCGGTCGCCGCCGCGCTCGCCACGGTCCTGGCCGGGACCGCTCGGACGGGAACCCGGACGCGGCGCCTGGCCGGCCGGACGCGGAGCACCCGGACGCGGACCCGCGGCGGATGCGGGGGCGGCCGAAGCGGCGGGCGCGACCGGAGCGGCCGGAGCCGCCGGAGGCGCGGTGAACTCGGGCGCCGTCGGCGCCGGAGAGGCCGGAGCCGGTCGCGGCGCGGGCTTCGGGCCCGGGGTGGGACGGGTGCCGGAGGTGGCCGGCGCGGCGGGAGCCGCGGGCCGCTCGGCGACGGCCGGCTTCGGGGCCGGCGGGCGCGGGGCGGCCGGACGGGCAGCCTGCGCCGGAGAGGGGGCGCCCGGCTTGGCCGGGGCAGCCTTACGCGCGGAGGCGGGCTTGCCGCCTCCGTTGCCTTGATTGAGGGCGTCCGTCAACTTACGGACGACGGGCGCTTCGATGGTCGAAGACGCCGAACGGACGAATTCACCGAGTTCCTGGAGCTTGGCCATGACGACCTTGCTCTCGACCCCGAACTCCTTGGCGAGTTCGTATACCCGGACCTTAGCCACTTCGCTCCTTTTAGGTCCGGGTGCGTCCGGACCGTCGCTACTTCATGGGCGTACTCATCGCGTGCTCATCGAGTGCTCATCGCAATCTCGACCTACTTCCAACTCGCGGAATACCGGGCCGCACGGAGGTTCCGTACGACTCGCTCTTACGGTGTTGCCTGCTCGACATAGAAGCGCAACGCCTTTGTGTCGAGCGCTCCCGGGGCGCGCAGCGCCCGTGTGAACGCCCGGCGACGTACCGCCAGGTCGAGACAGACCAGGGCGGGGTGCACATAAGCACCCCGGCCGGGCAGCGTACCGCGATGATCGGGGACGCACTCGCCCTCGACCGCCACGATGCGCAGCAAGTCCTTCTTGGCCGCTCGCTCCCGGCACCCCACACAGGTGCGCTCAGGGCATGCGCGGGCTCGCGTCCGGCCAGACACTCTTAAGTCTACCTCCCCGCACCGACCTCACCCCTTTGGGGCAAGAATCGAACGGTTGTTGTCGTGATCTCAGCCAGTGACGGCTCAGATCTATTCCTCGGGCTGCTCCGTGTCGGGCCGGATGTCGATCCGCCAGCCGGTCAGCCGGGCCGCGAGGCGGGCGTTCTGGCCCTCCTTGCCGATGGCCAGCGACAGCTGGTAGTCCGGCACCGTCACGCGCGCGGAGCGGGCCGCGAGGTCCACCACCTCGACCTTGGAGACCCGGGCCGGGGAGAGCGCGTTGGCGACCATCTCGGCCGGGTCGTCCGACCAGTCGACGATGTCGATCTTCTCGCCGTTCAGTTCGCCCATCACATTGCGGACCCGGCCGCCCATGGGGCCGATGCACGCGCCCTTGGCGTTGAGCCCGGAGCGGGTGGAGCGGACGGCGATCTTGGTGCGGTGGCCGGCCTCGCGGGCGATCGCGGAGATCTCGACGGACCCGTCGGCGATCTCCGGCACCTCCAGCGCGAACAGCTTCTTCACCAGGTTCGGGTGCGTACGGGAAAGCGTCACGGACGGACCGCGGACACCCTTCGCCACGCGGACCACGTACGACCGCAGCCGCATGCCGTGCTGGTACGTCTCGCCGGGCACCTGCTCCTGCACCGGCAGGATGGCCTCCAGCTTGCCGATGTCCACGAGCACGTTCTTCGGGTCGCGGCCCTGCTGGACCACGCCCGTGACGATGTCGCCCTCGCGCCCGGCGTACTCACCGAGCGTCGCGTCGTCCTCGGCGTCGCGCAGCCGCTGCAGGATGACCTGCTTGGCGGTGGTGGCGGCGATACGGCCGAAGTCGGACGGGGTGTCGTCGAACTCGCGCGCCTCCTGCCCCTCCTCCAGGTCCTCGGGGTCCTCCTTCGCCCACACCGTGACGTGACCCGTCTCGCGGTTGAGCTCCACGCGTGCGTGGCGGCGGCTTCCGTCGGTTCGGTGGTAGGCGATGAGGAGGGCCGACTCGATCGCCTCGACCAGCAGGGGGAAGGAGATCTCCTTCTCCCGTACCAAGCCCCGCAGGGCACTCATGTCGATGTCCATGGCTACGCCTCCTCTTCCTTCTCGTCGGACACGTCGTCGGACTTGTCGTCGGACTTGTCGCTGTCCTTGCGGTTGAACTCGACCTGCACGCGCGCCTTCTCGATGCCGGCGAAGGCGAGTCTGCGGCTGGTGGCCTTGCGGCCCTTCACGCCGGGCACTTCGAGGTCGAGGCCCTCGTCGTCGACCGCCAGGATCCTGGCGACCAGCTCGTCGCCCTCGACCGGCTGGAACTTCACCAGCCGCCCCACGGCACGCAGGTAGTGCCGGTGTTCCTTGAGGAGGCGCTCCGCGCCCGGGGTCCCGACTTCGAGCGTGTACTCGCCCGCGCCCATCGCGTCCGTCTCGTCGAGCTTCGCCGAGAGCGCGCGGCTCACATCGGCGATCTGGTCCAGGTCCGCCCCGGTGTCGGAGTCGACGACGACACTCAGCACACGCTTGCGTCCGACGGAGTCCACCGCGATCTCTTCGAGATCCAGTCCCTGGGAGTTGACGAGCGGCTCCAGGAGCTCTCGCAGCCTCTCGCTCTGGGTGGTGCTCATCCGGGTGACTCCTCGGCCGCGTGTGCTGTTGTGGGAAGGTCGCGTGTCTGGTCAAAGGGTATCCGGTCGCGGGGTGTGTTGCCGTCCACGTACGGACCATCGACGGCCCTCGCACACATGGGCGGTGCCGGTGAGGGGTACCGGGCGGGGGCGCGGGTACGGTGATCACCTGCGGGCCGCCCTTCCCGCCCGCGGATTCGTACGAGCCTTCGAGGACGACTGCCGTGCCGTACCCCCCGCCACCGCGCACCCCCTCGGGTCCGCGCAGAAGAACCCTCCTCGCCACGGCCGCCGGCGCCGCCCTACTCGCGGGCTGCTCCTCCGGGTCCGGCGGGGACGAGGAGAACACCAGCGGCAGCATGTCCGCGACCGCACGCGTACGCGCGCGTGCGGCCCGGGACAGCTCCGGTCTCGTGGAGCGCTACGACGCCGTGATCGCCATGTATCCGGCCCTCGCGGAGCGGCTGGCGCCGCTGCGGGCGGAGGTCGTGCGG
Organism: Streptomyces sp. NPDC002499; assembly: GCF_053595415.1. Classification (NCBI taxonomy): domain Bacteria; kingdom Bacillati; phylum Actinomycetota; class Actinomycetes; order Kitasatosporales; family Streptomycetaceae; genus Streptomyces; species Streptomyces sp. NPDC002499. The sequence continues at coordinate 371,614 of NZ_JBSFXO010000013.1, read as the reverse complement.
CACACGGTGGCGTTCGGGGGTTCGGTGGCCGGGCCGAAGACAGGGAGTGCGGGGAGCATGGAGAGCGCGGGTACGGGCGCGGCCACCGATGCGGGTGCGGCGTCCGCGTCGGCCTCGCCGTCCGGTACTCCCGTCCCCGGGACCCCGCAGGACGCCCTCGTCGACCTGGCCGCCGCCGAGCGGGCGCTCGCCGACCGGCGCACGACGGCGCTCCTCGACGTACCCGGAGAACCCGCCCGGCTGCTGGCCTCGGTGGCGGCGGCCGGGGCGGCCCACGCGTATCTGCTGACGGAAGGTGCCCGGTGAGCGACGGCGAGAAGAAGGCGGCCAAGACGGAGCTGGCGGCCTTCCAGGCGGCGCTCGCGGCGGAGCACGCGGCCGTCTACGGGTACGGGGTCGTCGGCGGCCGGATCCGTGAGGGGCGTCGGACCGAGGCCCGGTCGGCGTACGACGCCCATCGGGCCCGGCGGGACGCGCTCGCGCGGGAGGTGCGGGACCTGGGCGGTACGCCGGTCGCGGCCTCGGCCGCGTACGCCCTGCCCTTCCCGGTGACGGACTCGCCCTCGGCCGTGCGGCTCGCCGCGGAGCTGGAGGACCGGGTGGCCGGGGTGTACTCCGACCTGGTGCGGGCGACCGATGGTGAGCGGCGGCGGACGGCCGCCGGAGCGGTGCGGGAGGCGGCGGTGCGGGCGGTGCGCTGGCGCGGCGAGAGCGTAGCCTTCCCAGGGCTTGCCGAACGGGCTTCCGACGCCTCGGCCTCAGTGACGCCCACGGCAACGCCCGCTGGGTGACACGTAGGGGAAAGGAACTGCTCGCGTATGGCTTTCGAACCGCCGCAGCGTCTGGTGAGGGCGCTCGGTGAGACGGCACCGGACGGTGACGGCTGGTTGGAGAAGCTGCCCGCGGCGGCGCAACAGGCCGTCGCTCTACGCGAGTTGACCGTGGAGCGGGTGCAGGTGCCCGGTGGGCGCAGCAGCCTGGTGGTGCTGGTGCGGCGGGCCGACGGGACGCCGGCCGTGCTCAAGCTGGCGCCGGGCCGTGCCCGGCCGGAGAGCGAGCGGGTCGCGCTGGCGCACTGGGGTGGGCGGGGGGCTGTGCAGCTGCTGGAGGGGGCTGGGGGTGAAGGGGTGCTGTTGCTGGAGCGGCTGCATCCCGATGTTTCCGTGCGGTCGTTGCCGGAGGCGAAGGCGTTGCTCGAGGCGGCGGGAGCGTTGCGGCGGCTTTGGGTCGAGCCGCCCGGTGGGCATGTGTTCGAGACCGTCGCCGAGCGGACCGGGCGACAGGCCGAGGCCATGAGGGCGGGGGCCGGCGGGGAGGTTGTTTCGCTGGTCGATGCGGCGCTGGTGGCTCGGGAGGAGTTGTTGGCCGCGCCGCCGGAGGTGCGGTTGCTGCACGGGACGTTTCGGCAGAGCAAGGTGTTGGCGGGTGAGCGGTCTCCTTGGTTGGCGGTGGGGCCGGATCCGGTGGTGGGTGAGTGTGCGTTTGATCTTGCGCGGTTGGTTCGGGATCGGGTGGAGGATCTGATTGCTTCGCCGTCGGGGGCGGCGACCACTCGGCGGCGCGTTAAGCGGCTTGCTGAGTCGTTGGAGGTTGATCAGGAGCGGTTGCGGGGGTGGACGTTGTTTCGGGCTGTGGAGTCGGGGCTGCGGGCGCTTCGGGTGGGGCGGTTGAGGGATGCTGAGTTGTTGCTGGAGTTTGCGGGCTGGCTATAGAGGTTGTTCGTTGGCTGCGGGTTTGTGGGGGCTGGTCGCGCAGTTCCCCGCGCCCCTAAAAGAATCATGCCGACGTCAGTTTCAGAGCTAGGACGGGACAGTCGGCCGCTGCTCTCCGCGCTCGCTTTGCCGTGCGGGCCGGCACAGGGGACCCCTCCACCAACGGGTAGCCCCATTCGTCCAGGGTGATGTGGTCCGGGAGCAACTCGGCGCACAAGCCGTGCCCTTGGCACGCCGTCCAGTCGACCGTGATGTGTTGGTCCATGTCAGTTCTCCTGAGGGACTGGCAGCAAAGGTGTGTGGATGGTTGCCGTGCACAAACCCCTTGCGTGGGCGTCCAGTTCGGCCGTGAACGTGGTGAGCGCGCTGCGGGCCAGGCGGGTCGTGCCGTCGGGGTGGTGGCAGGCGCCTCTGCCCTCGACCAGGCCCGACCAGCGGGCTATGTCGGTGCGGGCGGTGCCTTGGGGGCCGGGGGTGGCCAGGGTCTGGAACGCGGCGGCCATGCGGGGCAGGCCGTTGAGGCAGGGGCCGCACTGGCCCGCCGACTGGAGGGCCAAGTAGCGCAGGACGCGGGCGGTTTCGGCGAGGCCGCAGTGGGTGGCGGGGAGGGCGGCCAGGACGCCGGCGCCCATGGTGGTTGCGTCCAGGGGGAGTTGGGCTGCTTCGGGGGCCGGGATCCAGGTGCCGTGGTAGCCGCCGAGGAGGATGGCCGATGTGGTGGCGTCCATCGGGATGATGCGGCTGAGCGGCATGCCGAACGGGGCTTCCACGACCCGGACTTGACGGCCGGGGACGTGAACCGTGCACAGGGCGCTGCCGGGTTGGGCCGGGGTGCCCGCGGTGCGGAACCAGTCGGCGCCGTAGCGGGCGACCAGGGCCAGGTGGGCCAGGGTCTCGACGTTCTGGACGAGGGTGGGCGCCCGGCGCACCCCGCGTTCGCGCACCGGCGGGTCCTGGTGGGCCGGCAGTGCGGCGGCCCCGGAGAGGTACTGGGCCAGCGCCGAGGACTGCCCGGACAGGAACCGCTTCGGCACCCGTACGACGGTGACGCGGAGCGGGTCGGCGCGCCGGGCCAGCGCGGCCTCCAGGTAGGAGGCGCCGTCCTCGACCGCGAGGTGGGCCTCGTCCGCGCCGACCGCCTGGGCGGCGATCTGCAGTCCGTCCAGGACCAGGTGGGGCGAGAGGCGCAGCAGCGTCTTGTCCTTGTGGCTGGCGGGCTCGCCCTCGGCGCCGTTGGCGACGACCACCGGGGCACGGCCGGTGCGGCGGCCCGCGTCGGCGACCGCCACGAGCTTGCGGTACACCGCGAACGCCGCTCCCCCGCGCCCGGTCAGCCCGGACTCCGCGACCGCGCGCAGGACGCCGTCCGGATCGCCGTACGCCAGGGGCCCGTACCGCTGGTGGTGCGTGGCGAGGTCGGCCGGGGTGCTGCCGGGGGCGAGGAGCCGCGGGGACATGTGCAGGTCGGGGAAGGTCGCGGTCATGAGCGGGCTCCTTCGGCGGTGCGCAGCAGGGCGGCGGGGGTCCGCCGGGCGGCGCGGGCGGCGTGCGCCAGGCGGATGCCGACGGCGGCGACGACCGCGGCCACGCAGGAGACGGTCAGCCAGGTCATCCAGTCGGCGCCGGTGTCCGTGCCGATGCCGATGCCGTGGATCAGGGCGACGGGCCAGGAGGCGTACGCGAGCCAGTGCACCGCGCGCCAGGCGCGGTGACCCATCCGGGCGCGGAGCAGGCTGGTGACCACGACCGCGAGCATCAGGTCGAGGGCGACCGTGCCCAGGCCCAGCCACAGCGGCCGGTAGTTCGAGGCGAACGGGACGACGACGTCCACGACCGTGATGTCCACGTAGCTGTCGATCACCGCGAACGCGATGTGCAGGGCCAGGAAGACCATCGCGGAGAGGGAGAGGCTGCGGTGGAGGGAGACCGTGCCGAAGCGGGGCAGGCCGGGGAGCCGGGTCCGCAGACGGACCGCGATGCCGAGCAGGATGACGACCGTGAAGAGGACCAGGCAGACGGCGCCGGTCGCGCGGTTGGCGTACCAGAGGATCTCGGAGCTCACGCGGCGGCCTCCAGGTCGGCGGCTTCCGTGGGCCAGCCGGGTGTCGTGACGACCGCCCCGCTGTGTGCCACCAGCCGTGCGGGCAGGCCCAGTCGGGTCAGCCAGCGCTCCGCCCCCGCGCCCTTCACCAGGGCCGCCGTGGTCGCCGCGTTCGCGTCCGCGCACCTGTCCGCGGCGACCGAGACCGTACGCCACGGGGAGCGGACCGGGAGGCCGGTGCGCGGGTCGACGATGTGGTGGAGGTCGTGGCCGCTCCGGCGCCAGTTGCGGGCGGCCGTGCCCGAGGTGGCGAGGCCGCCGGAGTGCAGGCCGACCGTGGCGTACGGCCCTTGCGCGGGCGTTTCGTCGACCGCTCCGGTCACGTCCTGGACGCGGATCTGCCAGCCGCCCGCCGGAGCCCGGCCCGCGACGGCCGTGTCGCCGCCGAGGCTCACCAGCACTCCGCAGCCGGCCGCCCGCGCGAGCATCGTTGCGGCCCGGTCGGCGGCCCAGGCCTTGGCGGTCGCACCCAGGTCGAGGCGGACGCCCGCCGGGACGGTGACCGTGTCCGTGGCGCGGTCCAGGCTCACCGTGCGCCAGCCCGGGGCCCGCTTGACGGTGAGCCGGAGGGGCCGGTCGTCCTCCTGGACGAGGGTGAAGTCGCGGTCGTAGCCGATCGCGTCCATCGCCGAGCCGACCGTGGGGTCGACGGTTCCGTCGGTCGACTCGGCGGCGCGCAGGGCGACTTCGAGGGCCTGGGCGAGCAGCGGGCTGACCCGGACCGGGCGGCCGTCGGTGGTGTCGAGGGCGGCGAGTTCGGAGTCGGCGCGGAAGCGGCTGCAGGCCGCGTCCACCTCGGCGAGATGCCGGGCGAGCAGCAGGTTGCAGGAGTCGAGCAGGGCGGGTTCGGTGACGACCAGACGGACGCGGGTGCCGAGGGCACGCCATTCGGTGGCGGCCGTGGTGCGCGGGGCGGTGTCCGGGGTGATACGCGGGGCGGTGGTCATCACGACGCCCCCGACGTGGAGTCGGTGGAGCCGCCGCTGGAGGAGGTGAGGCCCCCGCTGGAGGACGAGCTGCTCGACGAGGAGTTGTCGGTCGAGGACGAGCTGTCGCTCGACGAACTGTCCGTCGACGAGCCGCCGTTGGACGAACTGCTCGACGTCGACGAGTCCGTCGTACTGCTACTGCTGTCGCTGCTCGTGGTCGTGTTCGTCGAGGACGCGCTCGTGTCCGTGTCCATCGTGCCGATGAGCGCGAACATCCCGGCGGCGGCCGCCAAAGTGACCGCCGCCGCTGTCGCCGCCGTGCGCCGGGTCCCTCTGCGGACCGCGGCCGCGGCACCTCGTTCCCTGCTGTTCATGTCCGTTCCCCTCCCTGGTGACTCTGTGTCACCCACTACGGTCGGGGAACTGCCTGAGAGAAGTCTGTGAGGCGCCCATACGCCCCGGAAGAACTCCCTGAGAGGTGTCTTAAATCAGGGCGTCAGACGGTGAGACGGGCGATCGCCTCGTCCACCGTCAACTCCTCGCGCTCACCGGACTTGCGGTCCTTGAGCTCCAGGACACCCTCGGCGGACCGGCGGCCCGCCACCAAAATCTGCGGTACGCCGATGAGTTCGGCGTCCGTGAACTTCACACCCGGGGAGACGCCGGCCCGGTCGTCGACCAGGACGCGCAGTCCGGCCGCGCGCAGCTTCTCGGAGACGTCGAGGGCGAGTTCGATCTGGAGGGCCTTGCCGGCCGCGACGACGTGCACGTCGGCCGGGGCGACCTCGCGGGGCCAGACCAGGCCGTGCTCGTCGGCGGTCTGCTCGGCGAGGGCCGCGACCGCGCGGGAGACGCCGATGCCGTAGGAGCCCATCGTGACGCGGACCGGCTTGCCGTGCTGGCCCAGGACGTCGAGCTTGAGGGCGTCGGCGTACTTGCGGCCCAGCTGGAAGATGTGGCCGATCTCGATGGCGCGGTCGAGCTTGAGGCCGGTGCCGCACTTCGGGCAGGGGTCGCCCTCCTGCACGACCACGACGTCGACGTACGCGTCGACCTCGAAGTCCCGCCCGGCGACGACGTTCTTGGCGTGCGTGTGCTCCTTGTTGGCGCCCGTGATCCAGGACGTGCCGGGGGCCACGCGCGGGTCGGCGATGTACGTGACCTTCTCGCCCCGGCCCTGCGGACCGACGTAGCCGCGCACCAGGTCGGGACGGCCGGTGAAGTCCTCCGCCGTCACCAACTCGACGGTGGCGGGGGCGAAGTGGGCCTCGACCTTGCCCAGGTCGACCTCGCGGTCACCGGGCACACCGACGGCGACGATCTCGCCGTCGACCTTCACCAGGAGGTTCTTCAGGGTGGCGGAGGCCGGGACGCCGAGGGAGGCGGCGAGGGTCTCGATGGTGGGGGTGTCGGGGGTGGGGATCTCTTCGAGGGCGGGCACGCCGGTCGCGTCCACGGACGTCAACTCATACGTGATCGCTTCGGTGTTGGCCGCGAAGTCGCAGTTGGGGCAGTCCGCGAAGGTGTCCTCGCCGGCCTCGGCGGGAGCGAGGAACTCCTCCGACTTGGAGCCGCCCATCGCGCCGGCGGTGGCGGCGCAGATGCGGTAGTCGAGGCCGAGGCGCTCGAAGACGCGCTGGTAGGCCTCGCGGTGCAGGGCGTAGGACTTGGCGAGGCCCTCGTCCTCCGTGTCGAAGGAGTAGGAGTCCTTCATCAGGAACTCGCGGCCGCGCAGGATGCCGGCCCGCGGGCGGGCCTCGTCGCGGTACTTGTTCTGGATCTGGTAGAGGATGACCGGCAGGTCCTTGTAGGAGGACGCCTGGTCCTTCACCAGCAGGGTGAAGATCTCCTCGTGGGTCGGGCCGAGCAGGTAGTCGCCGCCCTTGCGGTCCTGGAGGCGGAACAGCTCGGGGCCGTACTCGTCCCAGCGGCCGGTCGCCTCGTACGGCTCGCGGGGCAGGATCGCGGGGAGCAGCACCTCCTGGGCGCCGATCGCGTCCATCTCCTCACGGACGATCCGCTCGACGTTGGACAGCACCTTCTTGCCGAGCGGCAGCCAGGACCAGATGCCGGCCGCGGTGCGGCGGACGTAGCCGGCCCGGACGAGGAGCTTGTGACTGAGGACCTCGGCGTCCGCCGGGTCGTCGCGCAGCGTCTTCGCCATCAACTGGGACATGCGCTGGACCGGTGCGTTCGCCATGGTTCTCGTACTCCTGCCGGAAAAGGGTGATGGCTAGGAGGTTAGCCGGGCGCGCTGTGGGGGTGGAAATCGGTTAGCGGCGGAGGAGCGGGAGGGGGGCGCCCATCACCGCGTACGGCTTGGGGGCGCTCGGGAACAGGACGCGGCGGGCCAGGTCCTGGTAGCCGAGGGAGTGGTAGAGGCCGCGGGCCGGGCTGTCGGTGTCGATCGCGGAGAGGATCGAGCGGGGCTCGGCGGCGGTGTCCGTGATCGTCGTGATCAGGGAGCGGCCGATGCCGCGGTTCTGGTGGCCCGGGTGGACGTGCAGCTCGGTGATCACGAAGGAGTCGTCGAGCCAGTTGTCGTGGCCCTGTTCGTGGAGATAGGGCTCGACGACGGTGGACCACCAGTGGCCGCGGTTGTTGGGCATGCCGTACACGAACCCGACGAGGTGTCGTCCGACGGTCGCGCCTAGGGCCCTTGCGCCGGGGTGGGTCATGTGGCGGAGGACGATCTGGCGGCGTACGGCTACCTCGTCCGCGCCGAGTCCGAAGGCGACGGCCTGGACGGCTAGGGCCTCGTCGACGTGGGCTGAGAGGTCGAGGGGGCCGATGACGAGGTCCATGCGGGGAGGGTACAGGGGGGCGTCGGTCATCTGCCTGGTGCGGGTTGCAAGTGGCTGACGGTGACTAGAACAGGACGCTCATGAAGGCGCCGATCTCCTGGAAGCCCACGCGGTGGTACGTCCGCCTCGCCGGGGTGTTGAAGTCGTTCACGTACAGGCTCACCAAGGGGGCCACGTCCGCGAGGGCGTAGCGCAGGACCGCTGCCATGCCCGGTGCCGCCACGCCTCTCCCCCGGTACTCCGGGGCCACCCATACGCCCTGGATCTGGCACGCCTGCGAGGTCGCCGCGCCGATCTCGGCCTTGAAGACGACCTTGCCGTGTTCGTCGACACGGGCGAACGAGCGGCCCGCGCCTACGAGTTCGGCGACCCGGGCCTGGTAGAGGAGGCCGCCGTCGCCGGCCAGCGGGGACACGCCGACCTCCTCGGTGAACATCGCCACGCAGGCCGGCATGATCGTGTCCATCTCGTCCTTGCGGATGCGGCGGACGTAGGGATCCGGGGCGATGTCCGTGGGCATGCGGTCGGCGACCATGAGGGGCTGGCGTGAGCGGACCTCACGGGCCGGGCCCCAGCTCGGTTCGAGGAGCCGCCACAACTGGGAGACGGCCTCGGCGGGGCCGACGACCGAGGAGCAGCGGCGGCCGGCCCGGCGGGCGCGGTCCGCGAAGGACCGTACGGCCTTGGGGGTCGCACAGATCGGGACCAGGTTGGCGCCCGCGTAGCAGAGGGACGTCAGCATGCCGTCCTCGTAGAAGCCCCACATCTCGCCGCCGAGTCGCCAGGGGTCGAGGCCTGCGATCTGGACGCGTGACGTCACGAAGGCGTTCGCGACGGGCTCGCGGTCCAGAACTGCGAGCGCCGCTTCCAGGTCACTCGGTTCGAGCACTCGGGAGGTGGTCTGGGTCAACACGTGCGGGGCCTCACCCTGAGGGTTCTGCTGATCTGCGCACTGTACCTGCGGAAGCTGAGCAGTGCCGCCCCTGTTTTTGTGCGGGTGCCTTTCCGCGGCTTGCGTCGGTGTCCTCGGCGTCCTCTGGGGGCTGCCGCCCCCAGACCCCCGCTTTCGGCCTGAACGGCCTCGTCCTCAAACGCCGGACGGGCTGAGAATGCCTGAGCGACGGTAAGGCGTCAAAGCTCAGTCTTCGGATCCTGCCTCGAGCCGGGCACGGAGAGCGTTCACCTCGGCCTCCAGGTCACGCATCAGACGGTGCAGGGCCTGGACCGCGACGAGGGAGACTCCATTGACGTCGACCAGGTGAATGCTGCGGTCATCCGGTCCCAGGCCGAATGCCGCGTTCCAGTCCTGGGCCATGGGACCGAGATGCCATACGTCCTCCTCGCCCTGGTAGCTCCATGTGCTGACCGGAAGCGAGGCGACCGCCGCCAAGATCTCGAACCCATCCCTCTGGTGGTCGAGGTGATCCTCTCCCTCATTCCGTTCAGTGGACCAGCGGATCGGACTGACACGGGTTTTGAGAGCACGATCACTAGGCTCTCCGCCACCTCCTCCACCTCCGCCGCTACCCGTGAATCCCCTGAAATACGGCTGACTCGGCGGTGTGGGGAGATTCCTTTCACTCTCCGCTCGTACCTCGATCTCCTCCAGAAGTTCCATGGCCGCAAGAGTGTCCGGGTGATCTTCTCCCAGCAGCATCTTGAAGGTGGTGGCCACCTCGGCGCAGGGCGACTGGGCCGCCTGGGGACCACTGGTGCCAAGGACGGCGACGACAAGGTTTAGACGGACGCGGAGGGTGTCGGGATGTTCGACTCCCAGTGCCCGGCCCAGCTGGTCGGCAAGGTCCGAAAAGATCCCCACGTATGGCGCTGGTCCTTTGATGCTGGCGCGGACGGCTGTGTAGTTCGACATCGCCTGCAAGGTGAAGGGATGCGAGCGGCCGTAGCAACGCTCCATACGCTCCAGTACGTCGGAGAGGGCAGCCTGAGCCGCCTCCTGATCGGCGTCGACGAGAAGCAACGCCGCGACCTCCGCGGCCTGAATACTGAGGGGATGGTCCCTCCCCAGGAGTGACTCACACTGTTCGCGTGCCGTGGCCACGATGGAGAGCGATTGCGTGTCCCTGGCGCACTGCTGGGTCCAGTATGCCAGGGAGATGCGAAGCCACAGGGCGCTGGGATGAGCGGGGCGAAGGGTGTTCTCGGCTCGCTCGGCGAGCCGTTCCAGAAGGTGTCGTGCCTTCTCGGAATCACCAGCCCGTCCGACGGCCCAGGCATGTGCTCCTCCCGCCTGGAGCGCCACGGGGTGGCCCGCTCCGAAGAGGTCGGTCACAAACGGCAGTAGGTCGTTCAGTTCAGCGTAGGCATGCGTCCACTGGCCCGTGCGGCCTCCCGTGCGGGCCATGCCCCAGCGGGCGAGAAGCCGGATGTGGGGTTCTGGGTCCGAGCAAGTGTCTTCGAACCGGACTACCGCGGCGTAGAGCCGGTTGGCTTCGTGCCATCGCCCCATGTGCCCCGTCCACAGGGCCTCACGGAGCGCGGCCAGCCGGCTGAGGATGTGATCGTCGCCCAGCCCATGACGGCAGTCGGCGCGCAACTCGGTGGTGAGCGTCCACGCGCGCCGGAGGTAACCAGCCTGGCCGGTCCAGAAGGCGAGCGAGTGCCGAGCCGCGAGGGTTCTCGGGTCGTCCCCTCCCAGTTCTCCCGTCGCTCCGGCGACCAGCCGCTCGGCCGCTTCCTTCGCCAGTTCCGGTTCGTCGGCGATGCCCAGCCCCGCGACGGCCTGGGCCAGCGCCTCCAACCGTTCCTGCCCTGGCGGCCAGGCAGTGAACTCTCGGACGGACTCATGTGCGAAAACGGCGTCGGCCGCGCCGTCCCAGCCGCCGAACCAGCTGTCCGGCGACAGCCGCGGCTCGATCTCCTCGCCCAGCCGTTTCTCGTACCACCGTGAGGCTTTCCGGTCCTCGCAGCGCTGCCAGCGCCTCTGCCAGTAGCGGTGATCGACGGCAACGGGGCGGCCGTTCGCCTCGGCCAAATGCGCAATGCACCGGAGCAGGTTGTCGATGGATTCCCAGGAGCCGTTGCCGACCCTCCTGTCGACGTCCCTCAGGTAGCCGTAGAGCGTTTCGCGTTTGATCAACTCGAAAGACGGTGATGGCCCCGCACCAGGCCTCGAGGGCGGAGGGTCACCCGCCGTCTTCAGTAACTGTCCGGCGGTGACGCCCCCTTCGTCCATGAGCCGACGGATTGTCGCCCGGAACTGCTGCCATGTCTCCACTGTGCCCCCGCCGTAGTCGTCCGGGACAAGTATCCGAGCAGTCCGGGCACTCCGGACAGTGTCTGGCAAATACCCAGCGGTCGACGGCAATTCCCGGACGTCCGAGAATCCGCCGTTCTCCGTCCTCCCCCGTTGCACTGGACTCAGCAGCCCGGGAACGGGCTTGACAGGATCTCAGGAGGTCACGTGTTCTCCGCTTTGCTGAGTTCAATGGAAGGTTCGCCGCAGTTCGGTGCCCTTGCACTCGTGGCGTTCGTTGGTTCGACGCCGCTCAGGCACCTGCTGCTGTTCATCGGCTTCAACCGAGCCCTCCACCGGGCCCATGACGATGCTTCACGGGTCTCGCTTTTCGCGGCGTTTTCGGCGGCCCTCACCCCGAACTCAAAGCACCGCACCCGGCAGGAGAGTCAAGACGAGCAACGCCAGTGAATGGTGGAAACGGCCAGGGGCCCGGGAGACAGGCCCCGCCATCGCCTCAGCCCGCCACCGAAACCGACGGCTCGCCCGAGGCGATTCCGTCTGCCTCCATCTGTTCGGCCAGCTTCATGGCCTCCTCGATGAGGGTCTCGACGATCTTGGACTCGGGGACGGTCTTGATGACCTCGCCCTTGACGAAGATCTGGCCCTTGCCGTTGCCGGAGGCGACGCCGAGGTCGGCCTCGCGGGCCTCGCCGGGGCCGTTCACCACGCAGCCCATGACGGCGACGCGGAGGGGGACCTCCATGCCGGTGAGGCCGGCGGTGACTTCCTCGGCGAGCTTGTAGACGTCGACCTGGGCGCGGCCGCAGGACGGGCAGGAGACGATCTCCAGGCCGCGCTGCCTGAGGTTGAGGGACTCCAGGATCTGGTTGCCGACCTTGACCTCCTCCACCGGCGGCGCGGAGAGGGAGACGCGGATCGTGTCGCCGATGCCCTGGCTGAGCAGGGCGCCGAAGGCGACGGCCGACTTGATCGTGCCCTGGAACGCCGGGCCCGCCTCCGTCACGCCGAGGTGCAGCGGGTAGTCGCACTGGGCGGCGAGCTGGCGGTAGGCCTCGACCATGATGACCGGGTCGTTGTGCTTGACCGAGATCTTGATGTCCCGGAAGTCGTGCTCCTCGAAGAGGGACGCCTCCCAGAGGGCGGACTCGGCGAGCGCCTCGGGGGTCGCCTTGCCGTACTTCTTCAGCAGTCGAGCGTCCAGCGATCCCGCGTTCACGCCGATGCGGATCGGAGTGCCGTGGTCCTTCGCGGCCCGCGCGATCTCCTTGACCTTGTCGTCGAACTGCTTGATGTTGCCGGGGTTCACCCGGACCGCGGCGCAGCCCGCCTCGATCGCCGCGAACACGTACTTCGGCTGGAAGTGGATGTCCGCGATCACCGGGATCTGCGACTTGCGGGCGATCGTCGACAGGGCGTCGGCGTCGTCCTGCGTCGGGCAGGCCACCCGGACGATCTGGCAACCGGACGCGGTGAGCTCGGCGATCTGCTGGAGGGTCGCGCCGATGTCGGACGTACGCGTGGTCGTCATCGACTGCACCGACACGGGGGCGTCGCCGCCCACCGCCACGGTACCGACCTGGATCTGCCGGCTCTTGCGGCGCTCGGCGAGCCTGGTCGGAACGGACGGCATGCCGAGAGAAATCGCAGTCATCTGCTGTGCAACCCCAAGTCGTGGATCAAGGCCCCGGTCCCGGAACAACGGGCTCCAGGCTTTGAGATTACGTCACCCACAGAGGGCCAGGCACATCCCGCTGGTAAACCCACTCAATGGAGAACGGCCCGGCAGAAAGGATGCCGGGCCGTTGCGAACCAGTGGTGGCTACGAGATTTTCACCGGGTTAACCACGTCCGCCACCAGCACGAGCAGCGTGAAGCAGACGAAGATGCCCGCCACCACGTACGCCACCGGCATCAGCTTCGCCACGTCGAACGGACCGGGGTCCGGGCGGCGCAGCAGCCTGGCCGTGTGGCGGCGCAGGGACTCCCACAGGGCACCCGCGACATGGCCGCCGTCCAGGGGCAGCAGCGGGAGCATGTTGAACAGGAACAGGGAGAGGTTGAAGCCCGCCACCAGCATGACGAACATCGCCAGCTGCTGGCTGGCCGGGATGTCCAGGGTGAAGATCTCGCCGCCCACCCGGGCCGCGCCGACCACGCCCATCGGGGAGTCGTCGGCACGCTCGCCGCCGCCGAAGGCCGCGTCCCACAGGGCGGGGATCTTGCCGGGCAGCGCGACGATGGAGTCGACGGCGTCACCGACCCGGTCGCCCATCCAGGTCACCGAGTCGCCGAAGTCCTGCTTGACGACGCCGGTGGCCGCGCTGAAGCCGAGGAAGCCGGCGCTGACGTACTTGCCCTGGACGATCTGGCCGCTGGAGTCCTTCTGGGCGACCTGGTTGGTGGCGATCGTCGCGTGGAGGGTGACCTCCTTGCCGTCGCGCGAGACCACGATCGCGACGTCCTTGCCGGGGTTGGCGCGGATCAGGTCGGAGAGCCTGTTCCAGTCGTCCGTGCGCACTCCGGCGAAGGAGACGATCTTGTCGCCGGGCTTGAGGCCCGCCGCCGCGGCCGGCGAGGCCGGGTCGCCCGACGTGCAGTTGTCGCGGTTCTCGCTCTGCGAGATCACGCACTGGGAGACCGAGCTGACCGTGGTGGTCTGCTGGGCGATGCCGAAGCCCATCAGGACGGTGAGGAAGAGCGTCACCGCCAGGATCAGGTTCATGAACGGGCCTGCGAACATGACGATGACGCGCTTCCAGGGGGCGCGCGTGTAGAACAGGCGGCTCTCGTCGCCGGGCCGCAGCTCCTCGAAGGCGGCCGAGCGGGCGTCCTCGATCATGCCGCGCCAGGGCGAGGTGGAGCGGGCCTCCAGGCGGCCGTCGGGTCCGGGCGGGAACATGCCGATCATGCGGATGTAGCCGCCGAACGGGATGGCCTTGAACCCGTACTCGGTGTCGCCCTTCTTGCGTGACCACAGCGTCGGCCCGAAGCCGACCATGTACTGCGGCACCCTGATGCCGAAGAGCTTGGCCGTGGACAGGTGCCCCAGTTCGTGCCACGCGATCGAGACCAACAGGCCGAACGCGAAGACGACTATGCCGAGGATCATCATCAAGCTCGTCATGCACGCGCCTCCGCGGTCGCCGTCTGCGCTGTCAGTTCCCGGGCCCGGGCCCGTGCCCAGGTCTCCGCTTCGAGGACGTCCGACACGGTGAGTGAAGTTCCCGCGCCGGGGGTGCCGTGTTCCTCGACCACTCTTGTCACGGTCCCAATGATTGCGTTGAACGGCAGTGCGCCGCCGCGGAACGCCTCCACGCACTCCTCGTTGGCCGCATTGAACACCGCCGGGGCGGTGCCCGCGAGCTCACCCACGTGCCGGGCGAGGTTCACCGAGGGGAACGCCTCATTGTCCAGGGGGAAGAACTCCCACGTCGAGGCCTTGCTCCAGTCGAAGGCGGGGGCCGCGTCCGGAACCCGCTCCGGCCAGCCGAGCCCGATGGCGATCGGCCCGCGCATGTCGGGGGGCGTCGCCTGGGCGATCGTCGATCCGTCCGTGAACTCAATCATCGAGTGGACATACGACTGGGGGTGCACGACGACCTCAATGCGGTCGAAGGGAATGTCGTAGAGGAGGTGCGCCTCGATGACCTCGAGGCCCTTGTTGACCAGGGTCGCCGAGTTGATCGTGATCACCGGGCCCATCGCCCAGGTGGGGTGGGCGAGGGCGTCCTCGACGGTGACGTCCGCCAGTTCGGACTTCGTACGGCCGCGGAAGGGGCCGCCGGACGCGGTGACGACGAGCTTGCGTACGTCGGAGCGGGTGCCGGCGGCCAGCGCCTGGAACAGGGCCGCGTGCTCGGAGTCGACCGGGATGATCTGTCCGGGCTTGGCCAGCGCCTTGACGAGCGGGCCGCCGACGATGAGCGACTCCTTGTTGGCGAGCGCGAGGGTGCGGCCCGCCTCCAGGGCGGCGAGGGTCGGGGCGAGGCCGATGGAGCCCGTGATGCCGTTGAGGACCGTGTGGCAGTCGGAGGCGGCGAGGTGGGTGGCCGCCTCCGGTCCCGCGAGGATCTCGGGGAGCGGCTCGCCCGCGCCGTACAGGCCGGTCAGCGCCTCGCGCAGGGACGGTACGACGTCCTCGCGGGCCACCGCGACGGTCCGTACCCGCAGCCGGTGCGCCTGTTCGGCGAGGAGGGCGACCCGGCCGCCGTTGGCGGAGAGGCCGGTGACCCGGAACCGGTCGGGATTGCGCAGTACTAGGTCGATGGCCTGGGTGCCGATCGACCCCGTGGATCCGAGGATCACCACGTCCTTCGGTCCGCCGCCCGCGACCGGGTCGTAGACGAGGTGCGGATCGGCGAGGGGGGCTGGACTGTCGCTCATCCCCCCATTGTGGCCGCATCGCACCGCCAGGAGGACAGCGCGTCCCTCGCGCGGGTGGCTTGTCGCTTCCTGTGCCGAATGAAGCAGAAACCCCCTTTGTGAAGCCCGAGTGAAGATCGTGTGATAGCACTGCTCTACCGACCGGGGGTGAAATCGGTCGGGGGGACGAATTTCTTGGGATTCTTGGGGGATTTCCATGCGGATACGCGCCGCTCTGCCCGCGATCGCGGGCGCCGCCGTACTCACCGGCACCCTGCTCAGCTCACCCGCCGAAGCCGCCGGCGGAGTGATCGTCTACCACGTCTGGTTCGACAGCCCGGGCTCGGACAACCGCTCGAACACGAGCCTGAACGGCGAATGGGTGCAGATCAAGAACACCAGCCGCTCGGCGATCTCGCTCAAGGGCTGGATCCTGAAGGACACGTCGAGCCACAAGTACGTCTTCAAGAACATCAAGATCGGCGCCGGCAAGTACATGAAGGTGCACACCGGCAAGGGCACGGACACCGCGTCGAACAAGTACCAGGGCCGCGGCGCGTACGTCTGGAACAACACCAGCGACACCGCCACGCTGACCAAGTCGACCGGCTCGAAGGTCGACTCCTGCTCCTGGACGACGCGGGATCCGAGCGACAAGTACTGCTAGACCGACTACGTCACCGGTCGGTGCACGTTCTCGGTCTTCGAGGGTCCGGGGGTCGCGTCCGCGATCCACGGGCCCTCGCCCGACGGGTCGACGATGCCGTGTTCCAGCCACTCGTACGTGCCCGCCATGACGCCCTTGACCACCTTGCGGTCGACGGTGTCGGAGTTGCTCCACAGGCGGCCGAAGAGTTCCTCGACGCGCAGCCGGGACTGGCGGCAGAAGGCGTCGGCGAGTTGGTAGGCCTCGCGGCCGTTCTCGCCCTGGCTGCGCAGGAGTTCGGCCCGTACGCAGGCCGCGCTCATCGCGAAGAGTTCCGCGCCGATGTCGACGATCCGGCCCAGGAAGCTCTGCTTGGTCTCCATCCGGCCCTGCCAGCGGGACATGGCGTAGAAGGTGGAGCGGGCGAGTTTGCGGGCGGTGCGCTCGACGTAGCGAAGGTGCGCGGAGAGGTCGACCTCACGTTTGAACTCGCCGTAGGAGTTGGGGAGTTGGCCCGGTCCCGCGACCAGCTTCGGCAGCCACTTGGCGTAGAAGACGCCCGCGTTCGCGCCCGCCTTCGCCTTGTCCGCAAGGGACTTGTCGGGATCGATGAGGTCGCCGGCCACGGAGAGGTGGGCGTCGACCGCCTCGCGCGCGATCAGCAGATGCATGATCTCGGTCGAGCCCTCGAAGATGCGGTTGATACGAAGGTCGCGCAGCACCTGTTCGGCCGGCACCGCCCGCTCGCCGCGGGCCGCGAGGGAGGCCGCCGTCTCGAAGCCGCGGCCGCCGCGGATCTGGACGAGTTCGTCGGCGATGAGCCAGCCCATCTCGGAGGCGTAGAGCTTGGCGAGCGCGCCTTCGATGCGGATGTCGTTGCGGTCCTCGTCGGCCATCTGCGAGGACAGGTCCAGGACCGCCTCCAGGGCGAAGGTGGTGGCCGCGATGAAGGAGATCTTCGCGCCGACGGCCTCGTGGTCGGCGATCGGCTTGCCCCACTGCTCGCGGGCCGCGGACCACTCGCGGGCGATCTTCAGGCACCACTTGCCGGCCGCCACGCAGGAGGCGGGCAGCGAGAGGCGGCCGGTGTTGAGGGTGGTGAGGGCGATCTTGAGGCCGGCGCCCTCGGGGCCGATGCGGTTGGCGGCCGGCACCCGGACCTGGTGGAAGCGGGTGACGCCGTTCTCGATGCCACGCAGGCCCATGAAGGCGTTGCGGTTCTCGACGGTGATGCCGGGCGAGTTGGTCTCCACGACGAAGGCGGTGATGCCGCCCTTACCGCCCTCGGTCCTCGGCACCCGGGCCATCACCACCAGCAGGTCGGCGACGACGCCGTTGGTGGTCCACAGCTTCACGCCGTCCAGGACGTAGTCGTCCCCGTCGCGCACCGCGCTGGTGGCCAGGCGCGCCGGGTCGGAGCCGACGTCGGGCTCGGTCAGCAGGAAGGCGCTGATGTCGGTGCGGGCGCAGCGCGGGAGGAAGGCCTCCTTCTGCTCGGCCGTGCCGAACATCTTCAGCGGCTGCGGTACGCCGATGGACTGATGCGCCGACAGCAGCACACCGATCGCCGGGCACGCGGAGCCGGCCAGCGCGAGCGCCTTGTTGTAGTACACCTGGGTGAGACCGAGCCCGCCGTACTTGGTGTCGATCTTCATCCCGAGGGCGCCGAGTTCCTTGAGCCCGCCGATGACCTCGTCGGGGATTCTGGCCTCGCGCTCGATGAGTGCCGCGTCCACCTTCGTCTCGCAGAAGTCGCGGAGCTTGGCGAGGAACTCCTCGCCGCGCTGGGCGTCCTCGGCGGCGGGCGTGGGGTGCGGGTGGACCAGGTCGAGCCGGAAGCGGCCGAGGAAGAGCTCCTTGGCGAAACTGGGCTTGCGCCACTCCTGCTCCCGGGCGGCCTCCGCCACCTGGCGGGCCTCGCGTTCGGAGACGGTGGCCTTGACGGGGGAATCGCTGGATGGTGCGGACATGAGGGTCACCTCGCCGCGAATCGGGACCTCGGACCAGTTGGTTACCGACGGGTGCTACCCGATCGTTAGTACCCGATTCCGGGCGACCCCACCACCCTTCGCGCAGCCGTCCGACGGATTGAAGTGTTGCGCCGCTGGTCCGTCCGGGGGACGGTTCGGGTACGGGTCGAGGCCCGGTTCGGCTAGGCGTCGGGGCACGGGTCGGGTACGCGTCGGGGCACGGCCCCCGAGTCGCGGAGCATCGGTTCGAGAAAAGCAGTCGAAGCGCTTCGACAACCTATGGACACCCACCCGCGCCGAAGCTAATGTCGAACCATCCTCACCCGCCCCTGTTCGTAATGCGCACTGTCGAAGCGCTTCACACCGCTTGGAGAGCTGGATGGTCACCCTCGCCGAGGTCGCCCAGCACGCCGGAGTCTCGGCGAGCACGGTGAGCTATGTCCTCAGCGGGAAGCGGTCCATCTCCGTGACCACCCGGCTGCGGGTCGAGCAGAGCATCCGCGAGCTGGGGTACCACCCGAACGCGGGCGCGCGCGCCCTGGCCAGCAGCAAGTCGAACATCATCGCGCTGATGATCCCGCTGCGCACCGACATGTACGTGCCGGTGATGATGGAGATCGCCATCGCGGTCGCCACCACGGCCCGGACACACGGTTACGACGTCCTGCTGCTGACCGGCGAGGAGGGTCCGGACGCGGTGCGCCGGGTCACCGGCAGCGGGCTCGCCGACGGCATGATCCTGATGGACGTCGAACTCGACGACGAGCGGCTGCCGTTGCTGCGCGGCACCGACCAGCCGGCCGTGCTGATCGGGCTGCCCGCCGACACCACCGAACTGACCTGCGTGGACCTCGACTTCAAGGCGACGGGCGCGCTGTGCGTCGAGCATCTGGCGACGCTCGGCCACCGCGACATCGCTGTCATCGGCGAGGCCCCCGCGGTCTACGAGCGGCACACCGGCTTCGCCGAGCGCACCCTCGACGGACTGCGGTCGCGGGCCCAGGAGTTGGGCGTACGACTGCTGCACCGGCCGTGCGGGGGCGGGTACGACGCGATGGCACTCACCCTCGCCCGCATCCTCGACGAGCGCCCGGGCACCACGGGCTTCGTCGTGCAGAACGAGTCGGCGGTGGAGCCACTGCTCGCCCTGCTGCGCGGACAGGGCCGGGCCGTGCCGGAGGACGTGTCGGTGGTCGCGATCTGCCCGGAACAGGTCGCCGTGCAGGCCTCGGTGCGGCTGTCGTCGGTCGCCATCCCCGCGCAGGAGATGGGCCGGCACGCGGTGGAGCACCTGGTCGCCAAGCTGGACAGCCGCGGCAAGGACGAAGTCGTGCTGATCGCACCGGAGTTGACGGTGCGCTCCAGTACGGGTCCGGCCCCGTCGACGTCCTGACACGCCCCGTTCCAGGTCGCACACTCCAGGTTCCACGTCCCAGTTTCCCGGTGCCGGTGCGGGTCACCCCTGTCCGCTTTCCTCCAGGAGCACTCCTCGTGAATCAGCCTGCCGAAAACCAGCCCCCGACCGGCGCGGTGAGCCTCGCGCAGTCGTCCCCCACCGTCGGCACCTTCCGCGAGCGGGACGGTGCGCTGGAGTGGAGCGGCCGCCAGGAGACGCTGCGCATCGAGCCGTGGGGGCCGGATGCCGTCCGGGTCCGGGCCCGGCTCGGCGGTCCCGTCCTGGACGGACTGCCGGGCGCGCTGCTCGCGGACGCGCCGCCGGCGTCGTACACCGTCAAAATAGAAGGCGGGCAGGGGCAGTTGACCGTCGGCGCGCTCACCGTGGAGGTGGATGCCGAGGGGCTGATCCGCTTCCTGCGCACGGACGACCGCGTGGAGATCCTCGCCGAGGAGCGGGCGCACTTCTGGTGGCCGGGCTCGCGCCTGTACACGGCCGTCGGCA
Source organism: Streptomyces sp. NPDC002499 (assembly GCF_053595415.1). Taxonomy (NCBI): domain Bacteria; kingdom Bacillati; phylum Actinomycetota; class Actinomycetes; order Kitasatosporales; family Streptomycetaceae; genus Streptomyces; species Streptomyces sp. NPDC002499. Next base: position 351,973 of record NZ_JBSFXO010000013.1, on the reverse strand, counting down.
ACGGGCACCACCGTCTGGAGCAGCGGTTCGCGGCCTACGACGACGAGAAGCTGTTCGGTCTGGGGCAGCACCAGCACGGGCAGTTGGACCAGAAGGGCCTGGTGCTCGACCTGGTGCAGCGCAACGCCGAGGTCTCCATACCTGTGCTCTCCTCCAGCCGCGGCTACACCCTGTTGTGGAACAACCCGGCGATCGGCCGGGTGGAGCTGGCCCGCAACGGCACGCGCTGGGTGGCCGATTCGGCGCGGCAGATCGACTACTGGATCACCGCGGGCGCCCCGGCGGACGGTCAGCGCCGCTACAGCGCGGCGACGGGCCGTACGCCGATGCTGCCGGAGTGGGCGGCCGGCTTCTGGCAGTGCAAGCTGCGCTACCGCACCCAGGACGAACTCCTCGCCGTGGCACGGGAGTACAAGCGGCGCGGGCTGCCGATCTCGGCGATCGTCTGCGACTTCTTCCACTGGACGCACCTGGGCGACTGGAAGTTCGACCTGGCCGAGTGGCCCGACCCGGGCGCGATGGTCCGTGAACTGGCCGACCTGGGCATCAAGTTGGTGGTCAGCTTCTGGCCGTCGGTGTCACCGCTGTCGGAGAACCACCCGGTGCTGGAGCAGCGCGGCTACCTCATCGGCACGCAGTACGGCCCGATGGCGCACGCGGACTGGCCCGACAAGGGCGTCGCCTCCACCGTCCAGGTCGCCTTCTACGACGCCACGAACCCGGAGGCCAGGGAGTTCGTGTGGGCGAGGGTGAAGGAGAACTACCTCGACCCGTACGGCATCACGGCCTTCTGGCTGGACGCCTGCGAGCCGGAGCTGAAGCCCGGGTTCCAGGAGAACCTGCGGTACTGGACGGGCCCGGGCCTGGAGGTCGGCAACAGCTACCCCGCCGAGAACTCCCGCACGTTCCACGAGGGTCTGCTGGCCGCCGGCACTCCGGACGACGAGATCATCACCCTCAACCGCTCGGCCTGGGCGGGCAGTCAGCGCTACGGCGCCGCCCTGTGGTCCGGCGACATCGGCACCGACTTCGCGACCCTGCGCCGCCAGATCGCGGCCGGTCTCAACACGGCCCTGTCCGGCATCCCTTGGTGGAACACGGACATCGGCGGCTTCCACGGCGGCGACCCGGACGACCCCGCGTACCGCGAAGTGATGGTCCGCTGGTTCCAGTTCGGCGCCCTGTCCCCGCTGATGCGCCTGCACGGCTTCCGCGACCCCGGCATGGAGCTGGGCCCCGACATGACCGGCGGCCCCAACGAGGTCTGGTCGTACGGCGAGGAGACCACTCCGATCCTGGCGAAGTACCTGCGCCTGCGCGAACGCCTGAAGCCGTACGTCCTGGACGTGATGCGGGAGGCCCACGAGGAGGGGCTGCCGACGATGCGCCCGCTCTTCCTGGAGTTCCCGGACGACCGGGCGACCTGGACGGTCGACGACGCCTATCTCTTCGGCCGGGACCTGCTGGTCGCCCCGGTCCTGACCGCCGGCGCCACGGCCCGCACGACGTACCTCCCGGCGGGCGCGACCTGGACGGACGCGTGGACCGGTGAGACGTACGAGGGCGGCGCGGCCGTGACGGTCGAGGCCCCGCTCGACCGCATCCCGCTGTTCCTGCGGGACGGGGCGCGGCTGCCGGTGGCGGAGTAGACGCGGGAATGGCCGGTCCCGTGGGGAAGGGACCGGCCACCCGGCGATCAACAACTGCGGATCAACTACTGGTGACGCTCTCGCTGTTGACGGTGAAGTTCAGGCCGCCGGAGGAGGACGTGATCTCGAAGCCGAACTGCACGTCCCCGATGGTCACGTTGCCGAACCAGCCCTTGGTGTCCTTGATCCACTTCAGGATCGGCAGGACGTTGACCGTGCCGGAGCTGGAGTTGGAGGTGCGGATGAAGGAGAACACCTCGTTGGCGCCGTTGTTGCCCTTGTAGACGGTCCAGGTGTGGCCGCCCAGCGTGAGGGTGCCCTGCGAGGTGCCGAGCGGTCCGACGGCACCCGTCTTGTTCATCCAGAGCATGATCTCGTAGTCGTAGTTGGTGTCCCAGATGTCGTACGACGTGTTGTACGCGCCGGACGACGGGACGGAGACGTTGTAGCTGCTGGACAGCGAACCGAGGGAGGTGATCGACTTGTTGATCACCTTCTTGGCGTTGGGATAGGACTTGATGCCGCCGGTGTTGGGGTGGTTGGCGTTGACGCCCCAGTTGGTACCGGAGTTGGCCCAGATGCACTGGCTGCCTGCGCCCGAACCCCAGATGTTGTTGTAGAGCGTGTAACCGTTCAGCGAGGTGTTGCCCCACTGGTCGCAGGAGCTCCAGACGGCGGCCGAGGCGGGGGCGGAGGCCAGTCCGACGGTGGCGCCGAGCGCGAGGGCCGGGGCCAGCAGCGCCATGGTGATCCTGCCGAGCGTGCGTGTTGCCATGGTGTCCCTTCCATGGGTGGGGGGAACTGCGCGGATCACCACGCCCTCAGGGTGAGGACGCGGTCTTCGCCGGCGACGAGATCGAGCGGCTCCGCGCCGGCGGAAGTCCGGAGTTCGACGCGGCGGCTGCGGGTGGGGCGCAGCCGCACGGTCGCTTCGTGCGGGCTCCAGGTCAGATCGAGCACGGCCCCGAACCGGGTACGGACGCCCAGGAGTTCACCCGCCGGGTACGTCGCCGGGAGCGCGGGCAGCAGGACCAGCCGGTCCGGCGTCGACTGCACGAGCGTCTCGACGAGCACCGCGGGCAGGGTGTGAGCCGCGTCCGCGTTGTAGACGTCCCGGTTCGGGTAGTGCGCGCTCATCAGGGAGTTGTGGAAGAAGTCGCCCTTGAGGACCTGCCCGAGCGCGTGGGCGACCCGGTCGCCGTCGCGCAACCGGGCGGCGATCAGGGCGTGATGCAGATGCCCGTGCGCGGAGTCGTTCTCGGCGCCGCGCAGTTCAAGCGCGCGGTGGGCGGCGGCCGCGAGCTCGGGGGTGTCGTACGGGGTGATCTCGTCGAGCGGCCAGACACCGTAGAGGTGGCTGAGGTGCCGGTGGTCGTAGCTGTCGTCGAGGCCCGGGTGGGCCCATTCGGCGAGGGCGCCATCGGAGTTGACGCGGTGCGGCGGGAGACGGTCGGCGAGCGCCCGCCAGCGGTCGGCGTCGGGGCCCGGGTGGTAGTCGGCCGCGGTCAGCAGGGCATGCCGGGCGGCCGACAGGTCCATCGCCGCGTCGATCGCGCCCCAACTCCCGTTCGCGGGCCGGTTCTCGGGCGAGTAGGACGGCACGACGACCAACTGCCCCTCCCCGTCCGTCCGGCTGAGGAAGTCCTCGTAGAACCGGGCGACTTCGGCGAGCGCGGCGGCGGTACGCGGGTCGCAGGCGCCGCGTGTCTCGTCGTGGTCGACGAGCGGCTTCAGCAGCCAGTCGGCGCCGGCGGTCCACAGGTGGAGGGGGTATTCGCGGCTGAAGTGGTACGACAGCCCGGACTCGCCGTCGGTGTGGGCGGGGGCGACGACGCCTCGGGCGCCGAAGACCGTACGGGCGTTCTCGGCCCAGTCGTCGAGCTGACCGTGGATCAGGGAGGCGAGGGCCTCGGTCACTTCGGGCAGTGCGCCTGGTGCGGCGGAGGCGGTCTGGAGGTTGAGGTTGGCGTCGTTGGTGAAGGCGCCGGACCAGGCGGTGTCCCAGTCGCCGGTCCACAGCCCGGTCAGCCGGGGCGGGAGGAGGCCGCTCGCGGAGAGGAGGTGGTAGCGGCCGGCGGCGAAGAGGCGCTCAAGGAGGGCGGGGCTGTCCGGGTGGGTGAGCAACTCGGAGCCGGGCAGGGCACGTTCGGCGGGGTCCGCGTGGAGGTCGAGGGTGACGCGGGTGTAGGCGGTGCGGTGGAGGGTGGTGTGGCGGTTCAGGAGGTGGGTGTAGGGGTCGTCGGCGTGCGGGTCATTGGCACGTGGGTCGTCGGCATGCGGGTCGTCGGCATGCGGGTCGTCGGCATGCGGGTCGTTGGCGTCCGAATTCCCGGTGTCCGGGTCCTTGGCGTCCAGGAACAGGTCGCGCAGGGCGCGGGTGAAGGGCTCGGTGTCCGGCTCGCCGGTGTGCCGCGCCACGCGGGTCAGCAGCAGTACCGAGTCCGCGCCGGTGACCCGAACACCCGGCGGGGTGAGCTGGGTTCGCCCACCCGTGGCCACGATCAGGGTCGCTCCGGTGTACGCCGTCTCGCTCCCCGGGTAGCGGACGCGCAGGGTGAGCAGGGCGCCCTCGGGCACGAGCACCGCGCCGTTCCCGACGGCGAGCCCGGCGGGTGCGCCCGGGAGGCGGTGGTCAAGGGTGATGTCCAGGTCGCGCGCGACGACGTGCTGGACGATCACGTCGTCGGCGCGGGACACGAAGACGCGGCTGCGGTGGCCCTCGTACTCGGTCTCGGTGACGCCGGTGGTGAAGTCGACGGAGCGGCGGTAGCCGGGCGTACCCGGCCTGTTGAGCGCGTCGGGCGTGGTGCGCAGCCGAATCTGGAAGGCCGGATGGAAGGGCTGCACCCACTGCAACTCGCGCCCGTCAGTGAAGGACTCGGCCGCGTGCAGGTCGCCTGCGAGCAAGCTGTCCTGGAGGGCGGGGAGTCGGTCGGCGAGGCGGGGCGGGCGGGCGTGTTCGGCGCCGTTGGGGCGGACCAGGGTGTGATGGGTGACGACTACCCGCTCGTCGTTCGGGTCGCCGAACAGGAGGATGCCGTGGTGGCCGTTGCCGCTGAGGAAGCCGTCCTCCCAGCGGGTGGCGGGCCGGGGCTCCCAGGTTCCGTGCGTGAGGGTCATGAGCGCAACACCATCACGCCGTAGCGGCCGAGGGTGATTTCGTCCGTGAACGACGCGCCCGTGAGCAGGTCATGGTGGGTGCCCGGGAGCTCGACGGACACGGACTCGCGGCCGTGGTGGAGCAGGAAGAGCAGGTCACCGCGGCGCACGGCCTCGACCCGGTCGGGCAGTCCCTCGATGACGGGACGGGCGCCCGCGTCGGCCGCGATCCGGGCGAGGAGCCCGCGCAGCGCTTCGGGCTCGGGGAGCGTGGAGACGTACCAGGCACGGCCGTTGCGCAGAACCGCGGGAAGCCCGTCGAGTTCGCCGCCCTTGTACGCGGCCTCGATCTCGACGTTCCCGGCGGCCTCGATCTCCTCCGACCACAGGGTCCCGCGGAAGCGGTCGGTCTCCGCGAACTCCCCTTCGTCCAGAGGCCACCACTCGTGCAGGGTGCGGATGCCGAAAAGTTCGCGGAGCCGGGGGTCCATACCGCCGGGGCGTACGCGGTCATCCTGGTCGGCGACACCGGTGAGGAAGCCGGAGACGAGGGTGCCGCCGGCGCGGACGTAGGCGAGGAGGTTGTCGATCGCCGGGTCCGTGAGGGCGTAGAGCTGGGGGACGACGACCAGCTTGTACGGGCTCAGGTCGTGCTCGGGGTGGGCGAAGTCGGTGGTGAGGTGGGACTGCCAGAGGGCGCGGTGCCAGGAGGTGAGGACGTCGGTGTAGTCGACGCGGGTGGAGAGGCGGCCCTCGTGGGCGCCGGCCCACCAGGAGTGCCAGTCGTGCAGGACGGCGATGTCGGTGGTGAGATGACTGCCCGTCACTTCAGGGCCGATCGCGGCGAGTTCGGCGCCGAGCCGTTTGACCTCCTGGAAGGTACGGCCCTCCTCCCCCGCGTGACTGACCATCCCGGAGTGGAACTTCTCCGCGCCCTGCCGGGACTGGCGCCACTGGAAGTAGCAGACGGCGTCGGCGCCGCGGGCGACGGCCTGGAGGGACCAGAGGCGGTTGAGGCCGCGCGGTTTGGGGTGGTTGACGCCCCGCCAGTTGACCGGTCCGGCCGCCTGCTCCATCAGCATCCAGGGGCCGCGCGCCTGGGAGCGGGTCATGTCCTGGACCAGGGCCGCGTGTTGGGCGCCGAACGGGTCACGCGGGTCGGGATAGAGGTCGACGGAGACGACGTCCTCCTCCCCAGCCCACCGCCACGCGTCCTGCCCGGCCCACAGCGGCATGAAGTTGGTGGTGACGGGGATGTGCGGGGTGTGGCGCCGCACGATGTCCCGCTCGGCGGCGTAGCACTCCAGGAGCATGTCGGACGTGAACCGCTTGAAGTCCAGCACCTGGGTGGGGTTCTTGAGGTAGTGCGCGTGCCGGGGCGGCAGCACCTCGGCCCAGTCCCCGTAGCCCTGGCTCCAGAAGGCCGTTCCCCAGGCGGAGTTGAGGGCGTCGAGGCTGCCGTACCTCTCCCCCAGCCAGCCGCGGAAACGGGCGGCGGCCTCGTCGCCCCAATCGTAGGTGCAGTACTCGTTGTTGATGTGCCACAGGGTGAGGGCGGGGTGGTCGGCGTAACGGGCCGCGAGGTCCTCGGTGATGGCGGCGGCCCGGTCGCGGTAGGCGGCGCTGGAGTGCGAGAAGTGCTGGCGGCCACCCCACCATTCGGTCCGGCCGTCCTCGTCGCGCGGCAGCGTCTCGGGGTGGAGGCGGCCGAGCCAGGGCGGGGGCGAGGAGGTGGGAGTGGCGAGCACGACCCCGATCCCGCTGCCGTGCATCAGGTCCATCAGCCGGTCCAGCCAGCCGAAGTCCCGCTCCCCCGGCCGGGGTTCGAGCCTGGCCCACGAGAAGACGCCGAGGGTCACGGAGTTGACGCCGGCGTCCTTCATCAGGCGGACGTCCTCGTGCCAGGTCTCCTCGGGCCACTGCTCGGGGTTGTAGTCCCCGCCGAAGAGGATGCGCCCGCGGGTCGTGTCGCTGAGCCGGGGCATCAGATCCGCTCCCCGTACTGGATGCCGCGCCCGTTGGTGGCGAGGTAGACACGGCCGTACACGCGCGGGTCACCGGTGATGGCCTGCCCGGTCCAACCCCACTGGTGCTGGTCGTCATTGATCCGCACCCAGGTCTTCGCCTCGTCGTCGGAGCGATAGACGGCGGTGACGGTCTCGGTCGACCCGACCTGATAGATCGCCGGATAGTCCGCACCGTCGGCGGCCTTCCCGAAGCCGAGGGTGTACGAGGCCCAGCAGCTGGCGACCTTGGTGAAGCTCGCGCCACCGTCGACGGACCGGTACAGCCCGTTCCACTTGACGCTCAGCCACAGGTCACCGGACCGGCCCGGCGCCGCGACCAGCTGGAACTGACTGTCCCCGGCGGGCAGCCCACCCGCACGCTCGGTGAACGAGAGGCCACTGTCAGTGCTGGCACGTAGCGTTCCTGTATCGGTGTCGTACGCGTAGAAGAGCGTCGGGTCGGCCGGGTCGGCGACCGGCGTGGCGCCCTTCGGGAAGGAGGAGATCTCGGTCCAGGTCGTGCCGTTGTCGGCTGAGCGGTGAGCTGCGTACTTCGTGCCGTCCCAGTGCACGAAGGACCACAGCAGCACGCTGCCGTCGGCGTTGGTGGCGATCGGCCCCGGTGCGTCATGGGCGAGGGAGGGCTGGGCGGCGAAGGGCGCCCAGGTCCGGCCGCCGTCGCCCGAGTGGGCACCGTTGCCGTTGTCGCCCCAGCCGGTGCGCACCACGTACGCCGGCCTGCCCGCGGCCTGCGCGAGTCCCGTCGCCGACCCGAACACGGGGTTCGCCGCCATGCCGCGGGAGGGCGAGGCCGTGAGCCGCTCGTGGTACAGCACGCCGATGTCCCCCGAGCCGCTCAGCAGGTGCGCCTCCCCGACCGGGGGCGACACCAGCTTGATCACGGACGTCTCCTCCAGGCCACGGATCTGCGGCGCCCAGTGCTTCAGATCCCGCGTGCCGTAGAGCGTGGCCCCGGTCCCGTACACCACATGCCGGGAGTCGTACGGGTCGACGGCGACGGCCTGGATCCACCAGCCGAACTTGGGCTGGTCCCCACCCCACTTGAGGAAAGGAGTCTCGGACACGTCAAAAACAGCAGCGTCCTTGAGGGACGTCCAGGTGCGACCGCCGTCGGTGGTCCGGTACAGGGTGTCGACGGCTGCCCAGCGGTTGTTGGTGGAGACGACGACGGTGCCGGGTCGACGGGCGTCGACGGCGACCCCGCCGTAGCCGAAGCTGTCGCTGCCGCCGGGCCGGACAGGGGTGACGTCCGTCCATCGGCCGGTGGCGGGAGCGAACCTGTGCACACTGCCGTCGGCCTGCCCGTTGGGCCCGGGCGCGTCGGCGTACGACACGTACAGCTCGCGGGTGTGCGCGTCGTAGGCGGCCCGGATCGGCACCTTGGCGGAGGCGCCGGTGGGCTGCGCGGGGACGGCTTCCCAGGTGGCGCCGTCGACGGTGCGGTACAGGTTGACGGCGGCCGAGGTGCCGTCGCCGTCTCCCCAGCCGGCGTAGACGGCACGGCCGACGGCGACGAGGAGGGTGACGCCCTGGCCGGAGCCGCTCGGGGTTGCCGGGAAGTCACTGACGGCTGCCCAAGTGGCGCCACGGTCGGTCGACTTGAGCAGCCCGTCGTGCCGGGTGCCGAGCCACAGGGTGTCACTGTCACGCGGGTCGACGAGCAGCCGCTCACCCGCGCCACGTCCGTCCTCGTTGGCGCCGAGCTTCACGGTGAGGTCGCTACGGGCCCAGGTGGCACCGCGGTCGTCGGACCGCAGGACGGCTCCGTTGCCGGCCCAGGACTGGGCGTAGGTGCCGACGGCGAGGTAGAGCCGGTTCGGGTGGAGGGGGTCGACGGCGAGGGCCTCGACGCCGAGGAGGTTCCAGTCGTCCCAGCCGAGGTGGTCGGTCAAGGGGGTCCAGCGGGCGGCCCGTTCGTCCCAGCGGTAGGCCCCGCCGATGTCGGTACGGGCGTAGGCGAGCCCGGGGACGGAGGGGTGAAAGAGCACGCCGGTGACGAATCCGGTACCGCCGATCACTGCGTTGCGCCAGCGGTAGGAGGGGGTTTCCACCGCAGCTGCCTTCACCGCGGCGCCGGGCACAGTGATGAGCGCGGCGGTGGCCGCAGCCCCGGCAAGAACGACACGCCGGCTCGGACTGGACGCGCGCATGACACAACCTCGCTTTGTGAGAGGGGATGAGGACACCCACCTAGGGGCGCGGGGAACTGCGCGACCAGCCACAACGCAGCGGCAGACAAATGACCCGGGTCAGCCCTTCACCGCACCGGTCAACATGCCCTTCTTGAAGTGCTTCTGGACGAACGGGGAAAGCACAGCCACCGGCAGCAACGCCATCACCATCACCGCCATCTGAACAGCGAGCCCCGACAGCTCACCCGTCTTGATCGCCTGCCCCAACCCCACCGGCGCCTCCTGCTTCTGCACCAGCTGGATCATGACGTTCTGCAGCGGCATCATGTTCTGGTCGTTGAGATACAGGGACGCGTTGAACCAGGCACTCCAGTACCCGACGGCGTAGAAGAGCGTGATGACCGCCAGCACCGCCCGGGACAACGGCATCACGATCTGCCACAGGATCCGGAAATCCCCGGCCCCGTCGATCCGCGCGCTGTCGGTGAGTTCCTGCGAGATCCCCATGAAGAACCCGCGCAGCACAAGGATGTTGAACACGCTGAGCGCACTCGGCAGGATCAGCGCGAGATAGCTGTCGGTGAGCCCGAGCGACTGCACCAGCAGGTACGTGGGAATCAACCCGGCACTGAAGAACATCGTGGCGAGCAGGATCATCAGCAGCCACCGGTGCCCGAGCGACCCGATCCGCGACAGCCCGTACGCGCAGAGCACCGACACCGTCATCGAGAACACCGTGCCGACGAGCGTGACGAGGATGCTGATGATCGCCGCACGGGTGACCTGGCCGCCGCTGAGGAGTTCCCTGTACGCGACGAAGGTGACGCCCTTGGGCACCATGACCAGGCCGCCGGCCTCGTCGATGGTCCTGCGCGAGGAGAGGCTGGTGACGAGGACGATCCAGAGCGGGAAGAGGATGCCGAGGCAGGCGAGGGTGAGGACGAGCCCCTTGCCCGCGAGGCCGGCCCTGCTGGGTTCTTCCTCCCAGGTCGGCCGGGGCGGCGCGGCCCAACGACCCGGCTGTCGTACGGACTTGACCGGCTGCACGGCCTTGTCGATGACGGCGGTCATTTCTTGTACACCCCCTGCTCGCCCATGAGATGGGCCACTTTGTTCGCGGCGAGGACCAGGCCGAGGCTGATCACACCCTTGACGAGTCCGGCGGCGGCCGCGTAGCCGAAGTCCTGGTTGCGGACGCCGTTCCACCAGACGAAGGTGTCGAGGACCTCCGCCGCTCCAGGGCCCACGGCGTCGCGTTGGAGGAGTATCTGTTCGAAGCCGACCGTCAGCGCGTCACCCACCCGCAGCACCAGCAGCAGCGCGATCACCGGCCGCAGCGCGGGCAGCGTGACGTGCCACATGCGACGCCAGCGCCCGGCGCCGTCCATCGCGGCGGCCTCGTACAGGTCGGGGCTGACGGAGGACAGCGCGGCGAGGAAGACGATGATCCCCCAGCCGGCGTCCTTCCACACGCTCTGCGCGGTGATCAGGAACTTGAACGTGTCGGGGTCGGTCATGACGTCGAGGCCGTCGTAGCCGTGCTGGCGCAGGAGTTGGGAGAACAGGCCCGCCCCGCCGAGCAGTTGCTGGAAGACGGCGATGACCAGCACCCAGGAGAAGAAGTGCGGCAGGTAGAGGATCGCCTGTGAGAGCGCCCGGACCCGGGGCCTGACCACGCTGTTGATGAGCAGCGCGAGCAGGATCGGGATCGGGAAGAAGAGGATCAGCTGGAGGAAGAAGAGGACCAGCGTGTTCCGTACGGCGCTCCAGAAGGCCGAGTCCTGGAAGATCAGCTGGAAGTTGTCGAAGCCGACCCAGGGGCTGTGCAGCATCGAGACGATGCCGTTGTCGCTGACGTAGGGGTCGTAGTCCTGGAAGGCGACGATGTTGCCGAGGATCGGCAGGTAGTTGAAGACCAGGATCAGCAGCAGCGCCGGCAGTGTCATCAGGAGCAGGACGCGGTCGCGTCGGAACCTGAGCCGCACGCTCAGCTTTCCGCCGGGACGTTTCTGCCGGGTGCCGGTGGCGCCGCCGGACGCCACCGGGGTCTTCCCCGTCGTGTCGGCCTCGGTCCTGCTCCGAGGCACCGTGCTGTGGGACACGGCCGTTCTCCTTGCCTCGGTGCCGGTCAGCTCGCCGCGGTGCCGTTGTCGTCGAGCAACTTCTGGTACCAGTCGCGCAGTCTGTCGCCGCCCTTGCTCTTCCAGTCGGAGACGGCCTGCTGCATGTCGCTGACCTTCTTGCGGCCGCGGGTGATGTCGTCCTCCAACTGCTCGAAGTCGTTGGAGAGGTTGGTGTACCGGCTGGGCTCGGTGATCTGCTGGCCGTAGAAGGTGGACTTCTTGGTGAAGGCGCCCATCCGCTGCTGCCACTCGACCTGTGCCTTGGCGACGTCGGGGAAGTCGGGGTGGGCGATCGTGGCGGCGGGGCTCGCGACCATCACGTAGGCGTTCAGGACCTCGTTGTTGCCCTGGTCGGTCTTGGTGGGCACGCCGTCCTTGACGGTGTAATGGGTGCCCTCCACGCCGTAGTTGGTGAGCATGTACTCCTTGGTGCCGTACGGCGCGGCGGTGACGTTGGCGACGGCCAGCACGTCACGGATCACGGACTCGGAGGCCTTCTTGCTGATGAAGGCGAAGATCCCGGCGGGCTGTTCGGCCCAGAGGCTCGGGTTGCCGCCGTCGTGGCCGAAGATGTCCATGCCCCAGATCTTGTACTCGGGGTTCTGGGTGGCCTGTTCGGCGGTGCGGCTCCACCACTGCGAGATGTTGTTGGCGTAGATGAGGAACTCGCCGGCCGCGAACTTGGGTCCCGGGTCGGTGGCCGCGCTCTTGCCCAACTTGGCGTCGGGGTGGACGTATCCGGCCGCGAAGAGCTTGCGGGTCCACTCCAGCGCTTCGAGGTACTCGGGGGTCTCGATGCGGTTGATCAGCTTGCCGTCGACGAGGTTCCAGCCGAGCGGCTTCTCACTGCCCGAGAGGACACCGAAGGCCTGGAAGGCGGTCCACTTCATGTCCAGGCAGGCCCACCGCTTGGCCTTGGCGTTGGTGATCTCCTTGGCCAGGGCCATGAACTCGTCGGCGGAGGTGGGGACTTGGTACCCCTCCTTGTCGAAGATGTCCTTGCGGTACAGGGGCACGATGCCGGTGACGTACGGGGAGGGCTGGGGCAGGCCGCGGAGTTTGCCGCCGAAGACCGAGCGCTGCCAGGCGTCCGTGGGGATCGCCGCGAGGTTCGGGTACTCCTTGATCTTGTCCCCGGAGAGATAGGGGCCCAGATCGGCGAACTTGCCGACGATCGCGCTGGGTATCTTGCCGCCCATGTTCCAGCCGGGGATGACCACGACGTCGGGGATGTCGCTGGAGGCGAGGACCGCGCCGAGCTTCTGGTCGTAGGTGTTGCCGTCCTGGTTCTGCCACTCGACGTCGACGCCGATCAGGGCGTTCATCGCCTTGTAGTAGGCGTTGTCCGACTTCGGCGGCGAGCCCCAGAACGGCGACATGATGGAGACCTTGCCGCCCTTGCCGAGCTTCTTGGGGACCGAGGTCTTCAGGCCGGCGAGGTCGAGCTTGGCGGTGAAACCGAGTGCGGAGCCGTTCTTCGCGGGGATGTCGGGGGTCACCACGTTGCCGGCCACGTACGCCGGGAGCAGCTTCTTGACGCCCTTGCCCGACGACGAACCCCCGTTCGACCCGCTGTCCGAACCACCGCACGCGGCGAGCAGCGGCATTCCTCCCGCCACCGCTGCGGCGGCGACCGCCGTGGAGGCGAGGAAACTTCTCCGGCTGGGGGCGGAGGCGGCGGAGGCGTTCGGCGTCATTGCGTCAACCCTTCATGGCGCACCAGGACACCCGGCGGTGGGCCGTCGGCTGCGGTGTCTTGAGTGGAACAGAGCACTTGGCGAACTTGTCGAAGCGCTTCGATGTTGCTGCGAGGTTAAGTGAACACCCTGGGGTGCACAAGGGTCGCCTCCAAGATTCCTCCGAGCTATCAGGGACGACCTCTTGGTATGCGCTGCTTGAAATAGCGGTGAGCATCCCTTGACACCCACCGGTCCGTCGAATGAGCATCGAAGCGCTTCGAAAGCGTTCCGCCGCTCCATCGCAAGGGGAACCCCACGTGACCGAACAGACGCCGTCCACGCCGCCGTTCCGCGATCCGCAGCTGCCGTTCGCGAAGCGCATCGACGATCTGTTGGAGCGGCTGACGCTCGACGAGCGGATCTCCTTCCTGCACCAGTTCGCGCCCGCCGTCGAGCGCCTGGGCATCGCCGCCTTCCGCACCGGCCAGGAGGCCCTGCACGGAGTCGCGTGGATGGGCCCGGCGACGGTGTTCCCGCAGGCCGTGGGTCTCGGCGCGACCTGGAACCCGGAGCTGGTGCGCCGCGTCGGCGAGGCGGTCGCCCAGGAGGCGCGGGCCATGCGCGCCCGCGACGACCGCGTCGGCCTGAACGTCTGGGCGCCGACGGTGAACCTGCTGCGCCATCCGCTGTGGGGCCGTAACGAGGAGGGCTACTCGGAGGATCCGAAGCTCACCTCGGCCATCGCCACCGCGTACACGCGCGGCCTGCGCGGCGACCACCCGACGTACTGGCGCACGGCACCGGTCCTCAAGCACTGGCTCGCGCACAACAACGAGACGGGTCGCGACGTCACGTCCTCCTCGGTCCGCCCGCGCGTCCTGCACGAGTACGACCTGCGGGCCTTCCGCGAGACGGTCGAGGCGGGCGCGGTCGCCGGGGTGATGCCGGCGTACAACCTGGTCAACGGCCGCCCCAACCACGTCTCCCCGTATCTGCGCGAGCACCTGCGCGCCTGGACCGACGAGGAGCTGCTGGTCTGCTCGGACGCGGGGGCGCCCTCCAACCTGGTCGATTCCGAGCACTACTTCGACACCCACGAGGAGGCGACGGCCGCCGCGCTGAGCGCCGGCGTCGACAGCTTCACCGACCACGGCACGGACGCCTCGCGGATCACCGCGCGGATCAAGAGGGCGTACGAACAAGGGTTGTTGACGGACGCGGACATCGACACGTCCGTCCGCCGCCAGCTCTCCGTACGCTTCCGGCTGGGCGAGTTCGACCCGCGCTACGACCCGTACGCCGGGGCCGCCGACTTCGACACCCCCGCGCACCGCGCCCTCGCCCAGGAGGCCGCCGAGCAGGCCGTCGTGCTGCTCAGGAACGACGGCCTCCTGCCGCTCGCCCCCGACACCCGGATCGCGGTCGTCGGCCTGCTCGCCGACGAGTGCAAGCTCGACTGGTACAGCGGCACCCTCATCCACCGCTCCACTCCGCTGGAGGGGTTGTACGAGCAGTTCGGCGCCGAACGCGTGGAGTTCGCGGAGGGCGTGGACCGGGTGCGGCTGCGGACCTCTCAAGGCGACTTCCTCCAGCTGCCGTTGGTGGAGGTGGCCGACGAAGTGCGCGGCGCCGAGGGCGCGTTGGACCCGGCCCTGCTGGCCGGACGCACCGATCTGCCCCCGCTCACCACCGACCCCGTCGGCACCGAACTCGCGCTCGTCGACTGGGGAGAGGGCGTCCTCACGCTCCGCGCCCCCGACGGCCGCTACCTCTCGGTGGCCGATGACGGCTACCTCCGCGCCTCCACCGACCAGCCCGGCGGCTGGGTCGTCCAGGAGACGTTCCGCCTTGAACCCCACGAGAACGGTCACCTCCTGCTGCACATCGGTACAGGTCGCCATGTCTGTGTCGCCGCCGACGGCGTGAAGGTTGCCGAGACGGGGGCGGAGGTGTTCGAGCCGGTCTTCGTCGAGCGCGGCGAGGAGGCGGTGCGGCGGGTCGCCGCACAGGCCGACGTCGTCGTGGTCGTCGCGGGCAACGACCCGCACATCAACGGCCGCGAGACCGAGGACCGTACGACCCTCCGCCTCCCCGCCCAGCAGGAACGCCTGCTGCGCGCGGCCCGCGCCACCAACCCGCGCACGGTGCTGGCACTGGTCTCCGCGTACCCGTACACCGTCCAGGCCGCGGCCCTGCCGGCCGTGCTGTGGACGGCCCACGGCGGCCAGGCGGCCGGCACCGCGCTGGCCCGCGTCCTGTCCGGCGAGGTCTCCCCCGCCGGGCGCCTGCCGCAGACCTGGTACGCGAGCGACGGTGACCTGCCCGACCTGCTCGACTACGACGTGATCGGCGGCCGGCAGACATACCTCTACTTCGAGGGCACGCCCCAGTTCCCCTTCGGCCACGGACTGTCGTACGCGTCCTTCGCCTACGCCGACCTCGCCGTGCGGGTCGAGGACGGGTCGGCGCACGTCTCCTTCACGGTGACCAACACCGGTGACGTCACTGCCGACGAGGTCGCGCAGCTGTACACGCGGGCCGTGGAACCGTCGGTGCCGCGTCCGCGCCGTGAGCTGCTCGCGCACCGCCGGGTCACGCTGGCGCCGGGCGCCCGGGCGGACCTGTCCTTCGAAGTCCCGCTCTCCGCCTTCGAGTTCTGGGACGTGAAGGGCAGCGGGTGGCGTCTGGAGCCGGGCCCGTACGAGGTGTTGGCCGGCGCCTCCAGCGAGGACGTCCGCCTCCGGACGACGGTTGTGCTGGACGGCGACCCCGGCGGTCCGCGCCGCGTGCTCCAACGGGGGCTCTCCGCCGCCGACTTCGACGAGCAGAGCGGGATCGCGATCGTCGACCGTACGAAGGTGTCGGGGGACGCGGTGACGCCGGCGGACGGCAGGGGCGGTGAACTGGTCTACCGGGACTGCGACTTCGGGGCCGGTGTCACGGAGGTGACCGTGCGGGTGGCGGGCGAGGGGGCGGTCGAACTGTCCCTCGACGGCGGTCCGGCACTCGCCGAACTCGCCCTGCCCACGGCCACGTCGGGACCGTACGACTACACCGTCCTCGGTGCCGGGATCGTCGCCGAGGGCGTGCACGACGTACACCTCAGACTGCGCGGCCCGCTGCGGCTCGCGCACGTCGGCTTCTCCGGTTGAGGGTCCGGGGCGGGCCGACGCGGAGAAGGGGCCCGGCACCGGAAGGCATCGGTGCCGGGCCCCTTCGGGGAGACTATATGAAAATGGTTCCCATTAGCTAGAGAGGTGCGGTCAGAGCGCGAGGCCCGTCAGCACCAGCACCCGCTCGTACGTGTAGTCGTCCATCGCGAACTTCACGCCCTCGCGGCCGACGCCCGACTGCTTGGCGCCGCCGTACGGCATCTGGTCGGCGCGGTAGGACGGGACGTCGCCGATGATCACGCCGCCGACCTCCAGCGCGCGGTGGGCGCGGAAGGCGACCTGCACGTCGTGGGTGAACACCCCTGCCTGGAGGCCGTACTTGGAGTCGTTGGCGGCGGCGAAGGCGGCGGCCTCGCCGTCCACCTTCGTCACGGTCAGCACCGGTCCGAAGACCTCCTCGCAGGAGATCGTCGTGTCGGCCGGTACGTCGGTGAGGACCGTCGGCGCGTAGGAGGCGCCGTCGCGCTTGCCGCCGGCGAGCAGGGTGGCGCCGGCCGAGACGGCCTCGTCGACCCAGGACTCGACCCGCTTCGCGGCGTCCTCGCTGACCAGCGGGCCGACGTCGGTCTTGTCGTCGGCGGGGTCGCCGGTGACCTGGGCCTCGACGGCGGCGACGATGCGCGGCAGCAGCCGGTCGTAGACCGAGGCGTCCGCGATGACCCGCTGCACCGAGATGCAGGACTGGCCGCCCTGGTAGTTGGAGAAGGTCGCGATGCGGGTCGCGGCCCAGTCGAGGTCGGCGTCGCTCGCGTAGTCGGCGAGGACGACGGCCGCGCCGTTGCCGCCCAGCTCCAGGGTGCAGTGCTTGCGCGGCACCGAGTCCATGATCGCGTAGCCGACCTTCTCGGAACCGGTGAAGGAGATGACCGGCAGGCGCTCGTCCTGGACCAGCGCGGGCATCCTGTCGTTGGCGACCGGGAGGATCGACCAGGAACCGGCGGGCAGGTCGGTCTCGGCGAGCAGGTCGCCGATGATCAGGCCCGAGAGCGGGGTGGCGGGGGCCGGCTTGAGGATGATCGGCACGCCGGCCGCGATCGCCGGGGCGATCTTGTGGGCGCACAGGTTCAGGGGGAAGTTGAAGGGCGCGATGCCGAGGACGACGCCCTTGGGGAAGCGGCGGGTGAGGGCGAGACGGCCCTGGCCGCCGAGGTCGGTGTCGAGGCGTTGCGCCTCGCCGGCGTTGAAGCGGCGGGCCTCTTCGGCGGCGAAACGGAAGACCGAGACCGCGCGGCCGACTTCGCCTCGGGCCCACTTGATGGGCTTGCCGTTCTCGGCGGAGATCAACTGGGCGATCTCTTCCGTGCGGTCTGCCAGGCGGCGGCTCACGTGGTCCAGGGCGGCGGCTCGGAGGTGGGCCGGGGTCGCGGCGAAGTCCTCGCGGATCGCGTGCGCGGCGGAGACGGCCTCTTCCACCTGGGCGTCCGTCGGGATGGCGACCTTTGCCACCAGGCGGCCGTCCCAGGGGGAGGTCACGTCGAAGGTGTCATCGCCGGTGACCTGGCGGCCGGCGAGCCAGAAGGCGGTGGGGGAAGTCATTGCGGGGTCCGGCCCTTCCGTCGGGGGTGCATGGGGTATTCGCGTCATTCGGGTCCACCGTAGGGCGGTGGGGGTGGGGCGGCGTTTGTCCGGGGTGTAGGGGTGGGGGCGGTGGGTGTGCCGGATTGGCGTAGTGGGGGGATTTCGCCCCCGCCGCCCCTACCCGTCCCATCCTCCAGGGGCTCTGCCCCTTCGACCCCGCTGGGGCTCCGCCCCAGACCCCGCTCCTCAAACGCCGGAGGGGCTCAATTGCCTGCCTTCAGGGCCAGCCACAGCTCCATCCGCACGTCCGGGTCGTCCAAGGAGCGGCCCAGGATCTCCTCCACCCTGCGCATGCGATAGCGCAGCGTATGGCGGTGGACGCCCAGGTCGGCCGCTGCCGCGTCCCATTGGCCGTGGCGGGAGAGCCAGGCCCGTAGGGAGGCGACCAGGTCGCCTCGGCCTGTCGCGTCGTGTTCCTGGAGGGGGCGGAGGAGGCCGTCGGCGAAGGCCTTCACCGCGTCGTCGGCCAGGAGCGGGAGGACGGATCCCGCGGCCAGTTGTTCGTGTTCCACCGAGATCCGGCCCCGGCGTCTCGCCACCGACAGCGCCTGTTCGGCCTGTTTGTACGCCGCTGCCGCCGCGATCGGGCCCGCCGGGGCGGACAGGCCGACGACCGGTTCGGTCTCGTCGCCGACGGGCTGGTCGCCCACCGCGCCCGTCCGGGCCGCCTCCAGTGCCGATGTGTACTCCCGGCACGCGGCGACCGCGGCGCCCTCGTCCGCGGCCAGGACGACCAGGCGCCCGCCCTCGGGCACCACCAGCACCGACTCCCCCGCGCGGGCGGCGGCGGACTCCACGGCCTCGGCGAGTGCGACCGACGCCGAGGGCGATTCGGCCACGACGATGCGGAAGGGCGCGTCGAGGAGGGTGCCGTAGAGGTCGCCGGCGACCGTGCGGGCGTGGTCCGGTTCGCCGGCCAGGAGCAGGCGCAGGACCGCCGCGTCGATGCGCTGTTCGGCGTCCTGGAGGGAGCGGGAGCGTTCCGTGGTGAGGGTGAGGAGGGCGATGGCCGAGTGGACCGCGTAGCGTTCCGCCGTGCCCAGGGCGGCTGCCGTGCCGACCGCCAAGGCCGCACGTGGTCTGCGGCCCGTGCCGAGCGAGTGCAGCTCTACCCGGTCCTCGTTCTCCGGGCCGCCCACCACCGAGGACGCGGGGGCCGGTCGTTCCCGCAGTCGCTCCACGTCGGGCGTGAGGCGTCCGGCCCGGCGGCCCGCCCACTCCGGTGCCGCGGCGACCACGGCGCCCGAGACGTCGTAGAGCGCCGCCCAGCCGTCCACCTGGGTCGCGAGCGCGGCGAGGAGCCCCTCGGGGCCGTTGGTCAGGGTCTGTCTGGTCAGTTCGCGCTGGGCGGCGAAGCCCGCCGTCACCGCGCGGTACTGGTCGGCCGCGATGGCCGCGGAGACCGCCTTGCTGATGGCGAGGAAGGGGGTGCGGCGCGGGACTTCGAGGAGCGGCAGTCCCTCCTTCACCGCCGCGTCCACCAGGGCCCCTGGAATGTCCTCGTAGTGGACGCCCACGGCGAAGCCGAGTCCGACCACGCCCGCCTCGGCCAGCCGCTTCACATACCGGCGCATCGCCTCCGGGTCCTCCGCGTCCAGCTTCAGCGCGGTGATCAGGAGGAGCTCGCCGCCCTCCATGTAGGGCACCGGATCGGCCAGCTCGCTGGCGTGCACCCAGCGGACGGGCACGTCCAGGCGGTCCTCGCCCGCGCGCACGGTCAGCTTGAGCGCGGAGTGATGGACGAGCGAGGCGAGGGTGGGGCGCATGGGGCCTTCAGGTCGGCGGGCGGGAGCGAGGTGCGGTGACGTGCGGTGAGGTGAATCGGGTGGAGCGATCGGATGACCCGAGCTGATCATTTGGCCGCTTCGTATGAACGACCTCTACCGATTCTGCCTCACCGTACGATCCAGGTCCCGATCCGTCTCCCGCCACCCGTCACCCGTTGCCCTCAGCTCCGGAGGTCCACCAGGAGCGGTGGCGCGTGTTCGCCCTTCACGTTCGTCAGGGAGAGGACCGCGTGGCCCGCCGGTACGCCGTGGGCCAGCTCGGACGCCGACCAGCGCTCCCGCTCGACCTGGCGGACGGTGACCGCGCGCTGGGTCGGGGCCTTGCCGGTGATCACGCGGCGGACCATGTGCAGGGCCTTGCCCGCGGGGGTCTCGGCGATGATCTGCCGGTCGGTGACGTCCCGCGCCTCGGTCCACTCCTTGCCCCAGACCTCGGCGAAGTCCTGCCCGTCCCAGGGGGTGAGCCCGGCGAGCGCCATCCGGCAGCCGGCGGCGCCGAGCAGGGGGTTGCGCAGGGGCCTGGGTACGTCGTCCAGGGTGCGCAGGGTGAGGACGACACCGGCGTTCGCCGACCGCAGCCGCTGGATGCCGCGGATGGCCTCCGGGGTCACCACGCCCGACGCGTCGTCCAGCACCAGACAGGCGAACAGCGACCGGTCCTCCCGCGCCGACACGCTCGCCGTGAACTGCGCGAGCACCAGCCGCGCCAGCATCCGCGAGGCGTCCGCGTGCCCGCGCTCGGGCAGGTCGATGCGGACCCGTACGGGGTGGTCGAGCGCCTTGAGCGAGAACGGCCGCGTCTGCCCGGACGTGTCGAAGAACCCGGCGAAGGCGGGCCGGTCCAGCAGCGCCACCCGGTCCGCGAGCACCGGCGCCACATCGCCGGGATGCGCCAACTGCCGCTCCCGCGCGTCCAGTTCGCGGATCAGCGACTCCTGTCCCGAGCCCTGCAACGCCTTCCGCAGGGTGTCCAGCGGGCCGGGCGCGCCGTCCAGCAGCTGCCGCAGCTCCGGCACGGACGGGAAACGGCCGTGCACGGCCCGGAAGGGGCCGAGGAGTTGGGCCAGGACGGTCGTGGAGCGCCGGCTGTCGTTGCCCGGGTGCGGATCGGCGAGGTCCCCGACCAACGCCTCGGCGAGCACGGCCGCGGCCTCGTCCGGGTCCGCGGTGCCGCCGTACAGGTCCAGGTCGTAGACGGATTCCGGATTCCCGATCCGTACGACGACGTCGTACGCGTCGACCGGTCCGAGCCCCGCGCCCGCCGCGCCGACCACGACCACCGCGGCGCGGCCCGCCAGCGCGTGCAGGCACAGCGACTCGGCGAGCGGGCGGACCAGGGTCCCGGTCTTGCCGGAGCCGGCCGGTCCGACGGCAAGGAGGGAGGTGCCCAGCAGGTCGGGGTCCAGGCCGAGGCCCGCACCCCGGTAGGCGTAGGGGTTACGGGGGTCGTCGGCGGTGGTGCCGAGCCGTACCTGTCCGGTCAGCAGGTCGTGGCGGGCCAGCCGGGCCGGCAGGTCACGTTCGCCGGAGGGGTGCAGACAGGCGGCCGAGCCGTCCTTCAGTACGGCACCCGTGAAGGCGGCGAGGGTGTGCCGGCCGCTGCGCACGCCCTGCCAGGCCCGGGTGATCCGGGCGTGGTCGACGTCCCGCATCAGCCCGGACCGCGCCTCGGTCGTCAGCCGCTCGGCCGCGTCCACGGCGCCCGCGGCCCGCAGCTGGGGCCATTCGGCGGGGTCCTGCTCGGGGGCCGGGGGGCGTTCGGTACGGGGGGTCGCGGAGCGGTTCCAGGCGGGCGGGCCGTAGCGGCGCCAGATCTCCGCCCAGCGGCCGAGCCGGCCCACGCCGATCATGATGATCAGGGCGATCAGCACGTAGTAGGCGTAGACGACCACGACGGAGGCGAAGCTGTGGGGCGAGGCCCAGGAGTCCGGGATCATCGCGTAGAGCGGGAGCAGCCACCAGCCGCCGACGTAGCCGTTCCACAGCAGCGACCAGATCAGCCAGCCGACCAGGAAGGCGATCAGCGCGCCGCTGATCAGCTGGCGGCCCGGGATCCGCTCGGGCTCCTCCTCGGGCCGCGGCCGGTGTCCGAACCGCCACACCCCGGGCAGCGTCTCCGGGCGCGCCGTCCGCAGCCAGGTCAGGAAGGCCGAGCCGTCCGGGCGTGGCGGCGCGCCGGGGGCGTCGGCGGGCCGCGGCGGGATCCGGGGCGGCCCCGCCGGGCGCGGCACGGGATTCGCCTGCGTACCCCGCGTGTCCTGCGTCCCGTCGCTGTCCATCGCTCTCGCTTCCTGACCAGCCGTTCCGTCCACCTTCAGCGGTCAATCTAACGCGCCCGCAAGGGGAGTTCACCGATTGCGCGGCCGGGCCGTCCCAGCACTCCCGGAGTGGGCCATGTCCACGGTGGACAACCGGCGGCACCGAAAACGCCCACATGGAGCATGCCCACCCCCCATGCCCCGTCCTAGCCTGCGAGAAAAGGAAAAGTCACAGCCGACGCCACAGCCGAAGCCAACAGTCCGTTTGGCCGCAACACCCCCAGGAGCCCCTCATGACCGCACTTCCGCAGGAGCGCCGCGTAGTCACCGCCATCCCCGGCCCGAAGTCGCAGGAACTGCAGGCCCGCCGGCTCGCCGCGGTCGCGCAGGGCGTGGGCTCGGTACTGCCCGTCTTCACCGTGCGGGCCGGCGGCGGGATCATCGAGGACGTCGACGGGAACCGGCTGATCGACTTCGGTTCCGGCATCGCGGTGACCTCCGTCGGCGCCTCCGCCGAGGCCGTCGTACGGCGGGCGAGCGCGCAGCTGGCCGACTTCACCCACACCTGTTTCATGGTCACGCCCTACGAGGGGTACGTGGAGGTCGCGGAGGCGCTCGCCGAGCTGACCCCGGGCGACCACGCCAAGAAGTCGGCGCTGTTCAACTCGGGCGCCGAGGCCGTCGAGAACGCCGTCAAGATCGCGCGGGCGTACACCAAGCGGCAGGCCGTGGTGGTGTTCGACCACGGGTACCACGGGCGTACGAACCTGACGATGGCGCTGACCTCGAAGAACATGCCGTACAAGAACGGCTTCGGGCCGTTCGCGCCCGAGGTCTACCGGGTGCCGGTGGCGTACGGCTACCGCTGGCCGACCGGTGCCGAGAACGCCGGTGCGGAGGCGGCCGCGCAGGCCGTCGACCAGATCAGCAAGCAGGTGGGCGCGGACAACGTGGCCGCGATCATCATCGAGCCGGTGCTCGGCGAGGGCGGCTTCATCGAGCCGGCCAAGGGCTTCCTGCCGGCGCTGAGCAAGTTCGCCAAGGACAACGGCATCGTCTTCGTCGCCGACGAGATCCAGTCCGGCTTCTGCCGTACCGGTCAGTGGTTCGCCTGCGAGGACGAGGGCATCGTGCCCGACCTGATCACCACGGCGAAGGGCATCGCGGGCGGGCTCCCGCTGGCCGCGGTGACCGGCCGCGCCGAGATCATGGACGCCGCGCACGCCGGCGGCCTCGGCGGCACCTACGGCGGCAACCCGGTGGCCTGCGCCGGTGCGCTCGGTGCCATCGAGACGATGAAGGAGCTGGACCTCAACGCCCGGGCCAAGCACATCGAGGCGGTCATGAAGCCCCGCCTGGCCGCGATGGCGGAGAAGTTCGACATCATCGGTGACGTGCGCGGGCGCGGCGCGATGATCGCCGTCGAACTCGTCAAGGACCGGACGACCAAGGAGCCGAACCCGGAGGCGACCGCCGCGCTGGCCAAGGCCTGCCACCAGGAAGGTCTGGTGGTCCTGACCTGTGGCACCTACGGCAACGTCCTGCGTTTCCTGCCCCCGCTGGTCATCGGCGAGGACCTCCTGAACGAGGGCCTCGACATCATCGAGCAGGCCTTCACCCGCATCTAGGGACGCCCCGGGGATGCCCACCGGCAGAGCGTGTGAAGAAGGTGTGCGAGGTGCATGGCGGGACTCGATTCCGCCTGTCTTCGCCCACTCCACTGCCGTAGGTTCATTCCAGATGAGAGATACACCCCGCCCACAGGGGACTGTGGGCGATTTCAGGACGGGGCCTCCCCAGCTTCGACCTGGTCGTGCCCTCGCGCACACACCCGGAGCCTCCGGCTCCGGATCTCCTCACCGATCGGACAGTCGCCCGCCCCAAACCCCCCGGGGTGGGCGTCGATCCGATCCGGACGGCCACCCCGGAACCACCCCCCCTGTTCCGGGGTGGCCGACCTCCTCTCTCTCCTTCGTACTTCCCCTCGGGCTTCCCGCCCTCCTCTTCGCGCTGATCACCTGGCAGGTCGTGGCCGACGGCCCCCTGCTGCGCGCGGACGAACGGATCAGCCGGGCCCTCGTCCATCCGGACCGCGCCTCCGAGCTGCTCGCCGACCTCGGCAACTTCCAGATCGCGGTCCCGGTCCTCGCCGTCGCCCTGGTCTACGTCGCCTGGCGAGGTCGTGCCACAGGTACGGACCGCTGGTGGCTGCCGCCGCTCGCCGGAGCCGTCCTGATGATGCTGGTCCCGGTGCTGGTCGTGCCCCTCAAGGAGCTGATCGACCGCCCCGGGACCCCGGCCGTGCCGCCCGCCACCGGCTACTACCCCTCCGGCCACACCGCGACGGCGATGGTCGCGTACGGCACCGCGGCCCTGCTCCTCCTCCCGTGGCTCCGCTCGGCGAACGCCCGCCGGGCGGTGGTCGTCACTGCCGCCGTCCTCAACCTCGCCGTCGCCTTCGGCCTGGTCCGCCGGGGCTACCACTGGCCACTGGACGTGGTGGCCAGTTGGTGCCTCGGCACGATCCTGCTGACCGCGCTGACCCTGGTGCTCGGCCAGCCCGGCCCGCTCGGTTCGCTCAGGGGAAGTACGCGTCGAAGTTCCGCTGGAACTCCCAGTTCGAGTACCGGTCCCAGTTGACCGACCAGGTCATCAGGCCGCGCAGGGCGGGCCAGGTGCCGTGGGTGGTGTACGAGCCGCAGTTGGTCTTCTTCGTCAGGCAGTCCAGGGACTTGTTGACCTCGGACGGGGAGACGTAGCCGTTGCCCGCGTTCGTCGACGCCGGCATGCCGATGGCTATCTGGTCGGGGCGCAGGGCCGGGAAGACGTTGTTGGCGTCACCGGCCACCGGGAAGCCCGTGAGCAGCATGTCGGTCATGGCGATGTGGAAGTCGGCGCCGCCCATGGAGTGGTACTGGTTGTCGAGGCCCATGATCGGGCCCGAGTTGTAGTCCTGGACGTGGAGCAGGGTGAGGTCGTCGCGCAGGGCGTAGATGACCGGGAGGTACGCGCCGCAGCGCGGGTCCTGGCCGCCGAACTTGCCGGTGCCGTAGAACTGGTAGCCCATCTGCACGAAGAAGGTCTCCGGGGCCATCGAGAGCACGAACTTCGAGCCGTACTTGGCCTTCAGGGTCTTCAGGGCCGAGATCAGGTTGACGATCACGGGGGTCGTCGGGTTCTTGAAGTCCGTGTCGCTCGCGTTCAGGGAGAGCGAGTGGCCCTCGAAGTCGATGTCCAGGCCGTCCAGGCCGTAGGTGTCGATGATGTTCGAGACGGACGAGACGAAGGTGTCCCGGGCCGCCGTCGTGGTCAGCTGGACCTGGCCGTTGGCGCCGCCTATCGAGATCAGCACCTTCTTGCCCGCCGCCTGCTTGGCCTTGATCGCCGCCTTGAAGTCGGCGTCGGACTCGACGTTCGCGCACTCCGTCACCGGGCAGCGGTTGAAGCGGATGTCGCCCGAGGTGGTGGAGGTCGGCTCGCCGAAGGCCAGGTCGATGACGTCCCAGCTGTCGGGCACGTCGGCCAGGCGCGTGTAGCCGGCGCCGTTGGCGAAGCTGGCGTGGAGATAGCCGACGAGGGCGTGGGTGGGCAGGCCCGGGGTGCCGCCGGTGCCCGTGCTGGTCGTCGCGGTCACCGCGGCCGACTTCGCCGACTCGCCGGCGTCGTTGCTCGCGGTGACCTGGAAGCTGTACGCGGTGGACGCGGTCAGGCCGGTCACGGTCGCCGAAGTGCCGGTCGCCGTCTGGACCTTGGTGCCGTTGCGATAGATCGCGTAGCTGGTGGCGCCGGTGGCCGCCGTCCAGGACAGGCCGACGGAGGACGAGGTGATCGTGCCGGTCCTGAGGCCGGTCGGGGCGGCGGGCGGCTGGCCGGTGCTGCCGCCGGGGCCGATGAGGGAGATGTCGTCGGCGTAGTAGGCGCCGGTGCCGTACCAACCATGGGTGTAGAGAGTGACCTTGGTGGTGGCGGCGCCGGTGGTGAAGGTCGTGGTGAGCTTCTGCCAGTCGGGGGCGGACTGGGTCCAGGTGGAGACGTCGGTGGTGCCGGTGCCGTTCGCACCGAGATAGACGTAGGAGCCGCGGACGTAACCGCTCAGCGTGTACTGGGAGTTCGGCTGGACGGTCACCGTCTGCGCACACTGGGCGTAGTCGCTGCCGGCCGGGGTTGCCTGCAGCGCGGAACTCCCGCTGTGCACGGGCGAGTTCACCGTCTTGGCGGCCGAACAGGTCCAGCTGTCGAGGCCGGACTCGAAGCCTCCGTTCTTCGCCAGTTCCGCGTCGGCCGCACGGGCGGCCGACGAGAGCGCGGTGATTCCGGGCACGGCCAGCAAGGTGGCCGTGAGCAGGGCGAGGAAGGGTCTGAAGCGGTCCACAAGGGCCTCCGGACATGGGGGAATTGGAGGGGTGGAGCGCGCTCAATTTGGTCCAGACCAATCCTGTTGTCAAGACCTCCTGCCGCTACCCGCGTTCATCGCCCACTGTCATCGCCCGTCCTCATGGGCTGCCGTCGTCGGTGGCCAGCCCGGCCGCCGCCTCGTGCATGGCGAGTTCGAGCAGGGCCGGATCGGTGAGCGTGCCCGAGCCGTCCGGAGGGACCAGCCAGCGGACTCCTCCGGTGGCACGGCCCGGGTAGGGCACGACGATCCAGGTGCCCGCGCCCGCCGTGCGGATGCCGGTGCCGAGCCAGCGCGCGGCCGTCCCGGGCGGCACGAAGAAGCCCATCCGGTTGTCGCCGAAGTCGACGAGCACAGGCCCGGGTTGATCCAGCACCCGGGTGAGTACGTCGAGCGTGGGATAGCCGAGTTCGCCCGGCAGGATCAGTACGTCCCACGCCTTGCCGGCGGGCAGCAGGGCCACCCCCAGCGGATTGCGCTCCCATTCCCAGCGGCAAGCCTCGGGGTCGGGTGCCACCGATGCCAGCCAGTCGACCGCCGTCTTCGCCCCAGTCATGAGACGACCTCCCTCTGTGTCGTGGACGCTGGTCGCGTCACGAGAGAGAGGGAGGTCTTCCGGGGAGCATTACGCGGGTTCCGGCACCCCGTTGGAGTGAACCGGATCACACCTCGCGAAAGCGGCGTTCAGCTGTCGAAGCCCAGGCCAAGCCGGTCCATGGTGCGCAGCCACAGGTTGCGCCGACCGTCGCGGGTGTCCGCGCGAGCCAGCGACCACTTGGTGAGGGCGATGCCCGTCCAGGCGAACGGCTCGGGCGGGAACGGCAGCGGCTTCCTGCGGACCATCTCCAGCCGGGTCCGCTCGGTGTCCTCGCCGTCCAGCAGGTCCAGCATCACGTCGGCGCCGAAGCGGGTGGCGCCGACACCGAGACCCGTGTACCCGGCCGCGTACGCCACGTTCCCCCGGTGCGCGGTGCCGAAGAACGCCGAGAAGCGCGAGCAGGTGTCGATCGCGCCGCCCCACGCGTGCGAGAAGCGGACGCCCTCCAACTGCGGGAAGCAGGTGAAGAAATGCCCCGCGAGCTTCGCGTACGTCTCCGGGCGGTCGTCGTACTCCCGGCGCACCCGGCCGCCGTACGGGTAGATCGCGTCGTAGCCGCCCCACAGGATCCGGTTGTCGGCCGACAGCCGGAAGTAGTGGAACTGGTTCGCCGAATCACCGAGACCCTGGCGGTTCTTCCAGCCGATCGACGCCAACTGCTCGTCGCTGAGCGGTTCGGTCATCAGCGCGTAGTCGTAGACCGGGACGGTGTACGCCCGTACGCGCTTGATCAGGTTCGGGAAGATGTTGGTGCCGAGCGCGACCTTGCGGGCCCGGACCGAGCCGTAGGGGGTGCGTACGGCCATGCCGGCGCCGTACGGCTTCAGGGCGAGGGCGGGGGTGTGCTCGTACACGCGGACCCCGAGCCGGACGCAGGCCTGCTTCAACCCCCAGGCCAGCTTGGCGGGGTGGAGCATCGCCACGCCTCCGCGGTCCCACAGGCCCGCCTGGAAGGTCGGTGAGTCGACTTGTTGCCGTACCGCCTCGGCGTCCAGAAACTCGACGCCCTCGGCGAGGCCCGCGCGCTCCATCTCTTCGTACCAGTCGCGCAGTTCGGCCGCCTGGTAGGGCTCGGTCGCCACGTCGATCTCGCCGGTGCGCTCGAAGTCGCAGTCGATGCCGTGCCGGGCGACCGCGCTCTCGATCTCGTCGAGGTTGCGGGCGCCCAGCTTCTCCAGCTGGTGGATCTCCTCGGGCCAGCGGGCGAGGCCGTTGGGCAGGCCGTGGGTGAGGGAGGCGGCGCAGAAGCCGCCGTTGCGGCCCGAGGCGGCCCAGCCCACCTCGCGGCCTTCCAGCAGGACGACATCCCGTCGCGGGTCGCGCTCCTTGGCGATGAGCGCGGTCCACAGTCCGCTGTATCCGCCGCCGACGACCAGCAGATCGCAGGTCTCGGCGCCGGTGAGCGCGGGCTCGGGGTGGGGCTTGCCGGGATCTTCGAGCCAGTACGGGACCGGCTGTGCGTCGGAGAGCGACTTCGTCCACTTGCTCATGGCGCTTGGGGCCATGATTTCAACTCCCTACAAGGGCTTTGTGCTTACGCCTTCTGCCTGTTGCGGCGATTTCCGAGAACCATGGAGAACAGCACCAACAGTACGGCGACCAGGAACATGGCCGTGCCGATGACATTGATCTGTACGGGTGTTCCGCGCTGTGCCGAACCCCAGACGAACATGGGGAAGGTGACGGTCGAGCCCGCGTTGAAATTGGTGATGATGAAATCGTCGAAGGAGAGCGCGAAGGAAAGCAGCGCGCCCGCGGCGATTCCGGGTGCCGCGATGGGCAGGGTGACGCGCAGGAAG
Source organism: Streptomyces sp. NPDC002499 (assembly GCF_053595415.1). Classification (NCBI taxonomy): domain Bacteria; kingdom Bacillati; phylum Actinomycetota; class Actinomycetes; order Kitasatosporales; family Streptomycetaceae; genus Streptomyces; species Streptomyces sp. NPDC002499. The sequence goes on along the minus strand of NZ_JBSFXO010000013.1, from coordinate 323,678 downwards.
GTCTGCGCCGGGCCGGCGTAGAGGTCCTGGGCGGCCTGTTCCAGGCGCGGGTCCATCGACATCACCCGTGCCTTGACGGCGACGACGACGAAGCTGAGGCAGAACATGATGTGCGCGATCAGGATCGTCCAAAACCCGAGCGGCGCACCGAGGTTGAGGAACAGGGTGAGCAGCGAGGCGGCCATGACGACCTCGGGCATCGCCATCGGCAGGAAGATCAGCGAGTTCACGGAACCGCGCGCGCGGAAGCGGTAGCGGACCAGCGCGAAGGCGATCATCGTGCCGAGCGCGGTCGCGCCGACGGTCGCCCAGAAGGCGATCTGGAGGCTCAGCGAGAGCGAGCCGCACATGTCGGCGACCCCGCACGGGTCTTTCCAGGCGTCGAAGGAGAACTGCTGCCATTCGTAATTGAAGCGCCCCTTCGGTTTGTTGAAGGAGAACACCGTGACGACGACGTTCGGCAGCAGCAGATAACCGAGGGTCAGAAGTCCCGCGATGACGACGAGATGGCGCTTGAACCAGGTGACGACGGGCATCAGACCAGATCCTCCGTCCCGGACCTGCGGATGTAGATGGTGACCATGAGGAGAATCGCCGCCATGAGGATGAAGGAGAGGGCCGCGGCCGTCGGATAGTCCAGGATCCGCAGGAACTGCGTCTGGATGACGTTTCCGATCATGCGGGTGTCGGTGGAGCCGAGGAGTTCGGCGTTCACGTAGTCGCCGGCCGCCGGGATGAACGTCAGCAGCGTCCCGGAGACCACACCCGGCATCGACAGCGGGAAGGTCACCTTGCGGAAGGTCGTGAAGGGCTTCGCGTACAGATCGCCGGCCGCCTCGTGCAGCCGCCCGTCGATGCGTTCCAGCGAGGTGTAGAGCGGCAGCACCATGAACGGCAGGAAGTTGTACGTCAGTCCGCAGACGACGGCGAGCGGTGTGGCCAGCACGCGGTCGCCGGAGGTCCAGCCGAGCCAGCTGGTGACGTCCAGGACGTGCAGCGTGTTGAGGGCGCCGACGACCGGGCCGCTGTCCGCGAGGATCGTCTTCCAGGCGAGCGTGCGGATCAGGAAGCTGGTGAAGAAGGGCGCGATCACCAGGATCATGATCAGGTTCCGCCAGCGGCCCGCGCGGAACGCGATGAGATACGCCAGCGGATAGCCGAGCAGCAGACACAGCACGGTCGCGGCGGCGGCGTAGAGGACCGAGCGCAGGAACTGCGGCCAGTACTCGCTCAGCGCGTCCCAGTAGGTCGCGAAGTGCCAGGTGACCTTGTAGCCGTCCTCCAGGGAGCCCGTCTGCACGGAGGTGGAGGCCTGGTAGATCATCGGCAGCGCGAAGAAGACCACCAGCCAGAGCAGACCGGGCAGCAGGAGCCAGTACGGCGTCCAGCGGCCCCGCTTGCGCGGCGGCTTCTTGTCGGGGGCCGGCGCCAGAGGGGGCGCCTCGGTGGCTGCGGCCATCAGGCGGCCTCCTCCTCGATGTCGACGCCGGCGTCGATGTCCTGGGCCGCGTCGAGGCCGAAGGTGTGGGCCGGGTTCCAGTGCAGGACGACCTCGGCGCCGGGCCGCAGCCGGGCGTCGCGGTCGATGTTCTGGGCGTAGACCTCGAACTCGGGGCAGACCGGGCTGTCGATGACGTACTGCGTGGAGACGCCGATGAAACTGGAGTCGACGATCTTGCCGGTGATGCGGTTGCGGCCCTCGGGGATCTCGCCGGCCTCGTCGGCGTGGGTGAGGGAGATCTTCTCGGGGCGTACGCCGACCAGCACCTTGCCGCCGGTGGTGGTCGGCGCCGAACAGCGCGCCTCGGGCAGCACCAGCTTGCCGCCACCGGCCTTGAGGACGATGTCGTCGCCGCTCTTGGTGTCGACCTCGGCCTCGATCAGGTTGGAGGTGCCGAGGAAGTTGGCGACGAACGTGGTGTTGGGGTTCTCGTACAGGTCGGTGGGCGAGCCGAGTTGCTCGACGCGGCCCGCGTTCATCACGGCGACCGTGTCGGCCATGGTCATGGCCTCCTCCTGGTCGTGCGTGACGTGCACGAAGGTGATGCCGACCTCGGTCTGGATGCGCTTGAGCTCCAACTGCATCTGGCGGCGCAGCTTGAGGTCGAGGGCGCCGAGGGGCTCGTCGAGCAGGAGCACCTTCGGGGTGTTGATCAGGGCGCGGGCCACGGCGACGCGCTGCTGCTGGCCGCCGGAGAGCTGGTGCGGCTTCTTGCGTGCCTGCTCGCCCAGTTGGACCAGGTCGAGCATGTCCTCGACCTGCTTCTTCACCGACTTGATGCCGCGCCGGCGCAGGCCGAAGGCGACGTTCTCGAAGATGTCGAGGTGCGGGAAGAGGGCGTAGGACTGGAAGACGGTGTTCACCGGCCGCTTGTAGGGCGGCAGATGGGTCACCTCCTGGTCGCCCAGGAACACGGTCCCGCTGCTCGGCTCCTCCAGGCCCGCGATCATCCGGAGGGTGGTGGTCTTGCCGCAGCCGGAGGCACCGAGCAGGGCGAAGAAGGAGCCCTGCGGCACGGTCAGGTCCAACGGGTGCACGGCGGTGAAGGCGCCGTAGGTCTTGCTGATTCCGGAGAGGCGGACGTCGCCGCTGTTGTCCGTGGTGTTCATGGTCGTCACGCCCCTGTGAGCTTCGCGAACTTCTCTTCGTAGGCCGTCTCTTCCTTCGCGCTCAGGGAGCGGAAGGCATGGGACTTGGCGGCCATGGCCTGGTCGGGAATGATCAGCGGGTTCTCGGCCGCCGACTTGTCGATCTTCGCCAGATAGGGCTTCACGCCGTCGACGGGCGTCACGTAGTTGATGTAGGCGGCGAGGTCGGCGGCCTGCTGGGGCTCGTAGTAGAAGTCGATGAGCCGCTCGGCGTTGGTCTTGTGGCGCGCCTTGTTGGGGATCAGCATGTTGTCGGTCGACGTCATGTAGCCGCTGTCCGGGATGACGAAGTCGACGTCGGGGCTGTCCGCCTTGAGCTGGACCACGTCACCGGCCCAGGCGATACAGGCCGCGAAGTCGCCCTTGGTGAGGTCGGACGTGTAGTCGTTGCCGGTGAAGCGGCGGATCTGGCCCTTGTCGACGGCCTTCTGGATGCGGGCCACCACCGCGTCGAAGTCGTCGTCGGTGAACTTCGCCGGGTCCTTGCCCATGTCGAGCAGCGTCATGCCGATGCTGTCGCGCATCTCCGACAGGAAGCCGACCCGGCCCTTGAGCTTGGGGTTGTCGAGCAGGTCGGAGACCGACTTCACCTCGACGCCGTCGAGCGCCTTCTTGTTGTAGGCGATGACGGTCGAGATGCCCTGCCATACGTAGGAGTAGGCGCGTCCCGGATCCCAGTCCGGGTTGCGGAACTGGGCCGAGAGGTTGGCGTAGGCGTGCGGGAGATGGGACGGGTCCAGTTTCTGGACCCACCCCAGGCGGATCAGGCGGGCGGCCAGCCAGTCGGTGAGGACGATGATGTCGCGGCCGGTGTCCTGGCCCGCGGCGAGCTGCGGCTTGATCTTGCCGAAGAACTCGTTGTTGTCGTTGATGTCCTCGGTGTACTTGACCGTGATGCCGGTCCGTTTGCGGAACGCGTCCAGCGTCGGGTGGTGCTTGCCGCTGTCGTCGACGTCGATGTACTCGGTCCAGTTGGAGAAGTTGACGGTCTTCTCCGTGGCCGAGTGGTCGTCGGCGGACACGCCGCCCTGGGTCTTGCCGGCCGCGGGGATCCCGCAGCCGCTCAGTGCCCCGACGCCGCCGAGCGCGAGCGCGCCGCCCGCGGAGGCGCGCAGCAGCGAACGGCGGGTGAGGGCGGCCCTCCCGTTGCGGAAGCTGCGCCGCATGGCGGCCACCTGGGCCGGGGAGAGGCGTTCGGGCTCGTACTGCTCCATGCGCTTGCTGCCCTTTCAGGAGGGACGAGGTTGGGGCCGTGGTCGGCGGCCGGTCTTCCCGCCCGGCGGTAGCCGGAATCGAACTACAGCCGGTCCCCGAAGATGGTGCGGTGCCAGTCCTTCCTGGCCACCGCCGTGTTGTCGAACATCACGTGCTTGATCTGGGTGTACTCCTCGAAGGAGTACGCCGACATGTCCTTGCCGAAGCCGGATGCCTTGTATCCGCCGTGCGGCATCTCGCTGATGATCGGGATGTGATCGTTGATCCACACGCAGCCCGCCTTGATGTCGCGGGTGGCGCGGTTGGTGCGGTAGACGTCGCGGCTCCACGCGGAGGCGGCGAGTCCGTACGGGGTGTCGTTGGCGAGCGCGATGCCCTCGTCGTCGGTGTCGAAGGGCAGGACCACCAGGACCGGGCCGAAGATCTCGGACTGGACGACCTCGCTGTCCTGGGCCGCGTCGGCGATCAGGGTGGGCCGGTAGTAGGCGCCCTTCTCCAGGTCTCCGCCGGGTACCTCGCCGCCGGTCACCACGCGCGCGTAGGCACGCGCCCGGTCGACGAAACCGGCGACGCGGTCGCGCTGGACGTGCGAGATGAGCGGGCCGAGGTCGGTGCCTCCGGCGAAGGGGTCGCCGAGCCGGACGGTCTCCATCAGGGCGGCCGTCCGCTCGACGAACACCTCGTAGAGCGGGCGCTGCACGTACGCGCGCGTGGCGGCGGTGCAGTCCTGACCGGTGTTGATGAGCGCGCCCGCGACCGCGCCGTTGGCGGCGGCCTCCAGGTCGGCGTCGTCGAACACGACGAAGGGCGCCTTGCCGCCGAGCTCCAGGTGCAGGCGCTTGACGGTGGCGGTGGCGATCTCGGCGACGCGCTTGCCGACGGCGGTGGAGCCGGTGAAGGACGTCATCACCACGTCCGGGTGGCCGACCAGGTGCTCGCCCGCCTCCTTGCCCGTGCCGGTGATGATGTTGACGACTCCGTCCGGGATGCCGGCGTCGGTGACGGCCTGCGCGAACAGCAGTGAGGTCAGCGGGGTCAGCTCGGCCGGCTTGAGGACGATCGTGTTGCCCGCGGCGATCGCCGGGAGGATCTTCCAGGCGGCCATCTGGAGGGGATAGTTCCAGGGCGCGATGGAGCCGACGACACCGATGGGCTCACGGCGGATGTACGAGGTGTGGTCGCCGGAGTACTCGCCGGCGGACTGCCCCTGGAGGTGCCGTGCGGCACCGGCGAAGAAGGAGGTGTTGTCGATCGTCCCCGGCACGTCGAACTCACGGGTCAGCTTCAGCGGCTTGCCGCACTGGAGGGACTCGGCGCGGGCGAAGTCCTCGGCGCGGTCGGCGAGCACGGAGGACAGCCGGTGCAGGGCGTCGGAGCGGTCGCCGGGGGTGGCGGCGGACCAGGCGGGGAACGCCTCGCGGGCGGCGGCGACGGCCGCGTCCACGTCCTCGGGTCCGGCCAGCTCGTAGGTGAGGACCTCCTCGCCGGTCGACGGGTCGACGACCGTGTGCGTACGGCCGGAGGTGCCCTTGGTCAGGCGGCCGGCGATGTACTGGGCGCCGTCCGCGAAGCAGTCCTGCGCCGGGAATCGGTCCGGGGTGGCATTGCCCGGCTTGTGCATGTCGCTCTCCTCCGCCGGAGCCCCTCGGTCGCGGGGGCGGGTGGCGTAGCTCCAGCTCGATTTGAGTGCCGATCCTGACAGAGCAAAGGGCGTCCAACAAGTGATTCCGTTGTTGCCTTTTGGTTACGCGACGGAATCTGTCGACCAGGTGTCGAGTGACCACGGGAAAGGACGGACGGAATGTCAGTGGTGGCTGCCAGACTCGCGTGCATGGGACGGATCACGGGGACGATCGATTCACAGGAAACGCTGGTCAAGGCGGCCCGCGCGGGCGCGAAGATCAAGTACCTGCATTTCTGGGGGCACCGGCCGCGGGCGGACGGTCAGGTCGGTTCGAGCTGTCTGAGCCAGTGGTGGCCGGCGCCGTTCACGGTGGACGGGGTGGAGTACGGCACCGCCGAGCACTGGATGATGGCGCGGAAAGCGCAGCTGTTCGGGGACGCGGAGGCGGAGCGGCGCGTCCTGGACGCGGGGCATCCCTCGCTCGCCAAGAAGGCGGGGCGGCTGGTGCGCGGCTTCGACCAGGCGATATGGGAGCGGGAGCGCTTCGGGATCGTGGTCGAGGGCAGCGTCCACAAGTTCGCGGCGCACGCGGATCTGCGGGAGTACCTGCTGACGACGGGCACGCGCGTACTGGTCGAGGCGAGCCCCGTGGACCGGGTGTGGGGCATCGGCCTCGCGGCGGACGACCCGGCCGCGGAGGATCCGCAGCGGTGGCGGGGGCCCAATCTGCTGGGGTTCGCCCTGATGGAGGCGCGGGAGCGGCTGCGGGGTGCTGGTGACGGGGACTGACGCGGACCGGGAGTAGCGGGACGGGGGCGACTCAGCCCTGGGCCAGCAGGGGGGCCGAGATGCCGGGGGCCGAGTCGTAGTAGGAGCCGTCGTCCGTGCTGCCGCTGTCGTCGTCGTTCACGGCGATCACGATTCCGACGATCACCAGGGCGATCGTGGCGAGACCGAGGACGATCCCGATGATGCCCGTGATCAGGCCCGACTGCGCCTGGCCGCGGTTGGTGGCCTCGCCGCGTTCGGCTCGTCGCTTGCCCTTGACGGCGAAGACCACGGCGAGGACGCCGAGGATGACGGAGAGGATGCCGTACACGCAGAACAGGCAGCAGGACAGGATGCCCAGCACCATGGCGGCGGTGCCCATGCCGTTCTGCGGGGGCGGCTGCATACCGGGCCAGCCGTAGCCCTGCGGGTAGGCGGGGTAGCCGTAGCCGCCGGGGCCCTGCGGCCCGCTCGGGGCGAACGGCGGGGGCGGCACGGCGGAGTCGGACCAGCCGGGCGGGGGCGTGCCGGGAGCGCCGTAGGTGGGGGCGCCGAAACCGGGGGTCGTCTGACCGGGTGTGCCGGTGCCCTGGCCGGGCGGGGCGAAGCCGTCGGACGGCAGGGCCGCCATCGTGGCCTGGTCGTGCACGGAAGGCGGCTGCGGGTACGCCGGGGGCGGCGGATACGCGGACGGCGGGGCCGCCTGGGGCGGCTCGCCGGGCCCGGGCCGGGCGCCCTTGTCCAGCGACGTCTTCTCCTCGGGCGGCGGCGCCCACGGGTCGCGTTCCGCGCCCGCTCCCCCGCCGGACTGTGTCCCGTCCACCACGTTCCCGTCCCCCTCGATCGATCGCCACGCCATGGTAAAGCCTCAGCCTGAACGGCTGACCGCCCGGTTCGCCGCCCGGTCGGCCGCTGTCTCCCCCGCCCCCACCCACCGCACCCAGCACCCCGCCCCGGCCTACGATGATCCCTGAACCACCGATCAGCCGATCACCCGCGTCCCGCGAGGCCGAGCCGCCCAGGGGCGCCGTTCCGGGGAGGAACCCCTTGACCGACCACCTCGACGCTTCCGTCGCCCCGCGTGAGCTGCACGCCTTCATCGCCGGGCTGCCCAAGGCCGAACTGCACGTGCATCACGTCGGCTCCGCCTCCCCGCGCATCGTCTCGGAACTGGCCGCACGGCACCCCGACTCCCAGGTGCCCACCGACGCCGAGGCGCTCGTCGACTACTTCACGTTCACGGACTTCGCGCACTTCATCGACGTGTATCTGTCCGTCGTGGATCTGATCCGGACCCCGGAGGACGTGCGGCTGCTGACCTACGAGGTGGCGCGCGAGCTGGCCCGGCAGCAGGTGCGGTACGCCGAGCTGACCATCACCCCGTACTCCTCGACCCGCCGCGGGATCGACGCACGCGCCTTCATGGACGCGATCGAGGACGCGCGCAAGGCGGCCGAGGCCGAGTTCGGGACCGTACTGCGGTGGTGCTTCGACATTCCCGGCGAGGCGGGCCTGGAGGCCGCGGAGGAGACCGTGCGGCTGGCCACCGACGACCGGCTGCGCCCGGAGGGCCTGGTGTCGTTCGGGCTCGGCGGGCCCGAGATCGGCGTACCGCGGCCGCAGTTCAAGCCGTACTTCGACCGGGCGATCGCGGCCGGGCTGCGGTCGGTGCCGCACGCCGGCGAGACGACAGGACCGGAGACGGTGTGGGACGCGCTGACGTATCTGCGCGCGGAGCGCATCGGGCACGGGACGAGTTCGGCCCAGGACCCGAAGCTGCTAGAGCACCTGGCCCAGGAACGCATCGCGCTGGAGGTGTGCCCGACCTCCAACATCGCCACGCGCGCGGTCCGCACCCTCGACGAGCACCCGATCAAGGAGTTCGTGCGGGCCGGAGTCGTCGTCACGATCAACTCCGACGACCCGCCGATGTTCGGCACGGACCTCAACAACGAGTACGCGGTCGCCGCCCGGCTGCTCGACCTCGACGAGCGGGGCCTGGCGGAGCTGGCCAAGAACGCGGTCGACGTCTCCTTCCTCGACCCGGCCGGCCAGGCACGGATCCGTGAGGAGATCGACACCTTCACCACGGCGTGGCTCGCCCCCTGAGTCACGGAGTCACCACAATGGGGTCCATGCAGAAGGTGACCGCAGTCGCCCATCGCGGCGACCCCTACCGCGTCCGTGAGAACACCACCGACTCACTGCGTTCCGCGTTCCGACAGGGCGCGGACGCGGTCGAGTTCGACGTACGGCTGACCAAGGACGGCGTCCCCGTGCTGCTGCACGACGACACGCTGAAGCGGCTGTGGGAGCACGACCGCCCGATCAAGTCCCTGTCGGCCGACGAGGTGCGCGGGCTCACGGACGGCGGGGTGCCGACCCTCGCGGAGGCGCTGGCCGCGACCGAGGGCCGCCGGGTCATGGTCGACCTGCCCGGCGATCCGGGGCTGCCCGCCGTGCGGCGGATCATGGACGTCGTGCGCGACAGCGGCGCGGCGGACCGCGCGTACTACACCGCGGACGCCCCCGCGATGCTCGCCGTCCGGGCCGCCGACCCGGCCGCCGAGATCGCGCTGACCTGGAAGTCGCTGGCGCCCCCGCGGCCCGCGCTGCTGGACGCGGTGCGTCCGCGCTGGCTCAACTACCGCTTCGCTCTGGTCGACCGGGACCTCGCGACCTACGTCCACCGCTCCGGCTACCTGCTCTCCGTCTGGACCCCCGACACCCGCCGCTCCATGCGCCGCCTGCTCGACCTCGGCGTCGACTCCATCACCACCAACCGCGTCGACGTCCTGCACGCCCTGCGTGACAGCGACAGCGACAGTGACGTCAACGGCGGCTGAGACAGCAGCAGTTGACGGCTAGAGGCGCGAGCGCTGCGCCACCGTCGCCGGGTCCGCCGGGGTCGCGCGGGTGGCGTACTGCGGTACGGGGGTGTCGTCCTTGCCCGTGTCGCGGACCAGGCCGTAGCGGATCGCGCCCTGGGCGGGGCCGGTGGTGACGTCCTTCTCGACCGCGTCCCAGGTGGTCGGGAAGACGTTCAGGCCGTAGTCGGCGCCGCGTTCGTTCACGGTGAGGGTGACGGCGCCGTCGACGTAGAAGTACTCGTTCTGCCACATCTGCTGCGTGCCGGTGGGCAGGACCGCGAAGCCGGTGGCCGAACTGCCCATGCCGGTGGCGGAGTTGTCGGTGGTACCGGCCCGGTCGTCCATGCGCTTGCCGCCGCCCGAGGCGACGTGGAAGAGCTTGCCCTTCAAGCCGGTCCAGCTCGGCATGACCAGGCTGCCGGCCCGGTACTGCGGCGAGATCTGCCAGCGGACCAGGACATAGCCCTCGCCGGTGAGGGTCACCGCGTCCCCGCGGTGGTTCATGGTGGCGTGCGCTCCGCCGGTGCTGGTGACGCCGGATCCGGGGCGGTGCGGGAGGGCGGCGGGCGGGGTGTCGGGGTCCGGGGCCCGGTCGACGGCGTCCACGACACTGCCGTACACCGCGGTCGCCTTCTTCGTGGGCGTCGCGGACGGGGAGACGGACGGTGACGACGAGGGCGAGGCGGTGGGCGACGGGGAGCGGGAGGTCTGGGCCGTGGGGGTGGTCACCGCGCGCGGGGGCGGGGTGTCGGCCGGTCGCGTCACCACGTACGCGCCGCCCGCGACGATGGTCGCGCTCGCCGTCACGGCGACGGCCGGCTTGGTGAGCGCGCCGAGCAACTTGGCGGACCAGCCGGCCGACCCGGCGGCCGCCGCCGTCTTGCCGCCGAGGGCCAGCGACACGGTGAAGCCGACGGGGAGCGGGACGAGCGCGATGCCGACGAGCAGGCGTTCGGCGGGTACGACGGACTCGCGCGTGTCCGAGCAGTAGGCGCAGCCCCTGATGTGCCGGGCCAGGCGCTTGCGCCAGACCGAGTCGGGCCGGCCGGTCCAGCGGCCGGTCAGCTCCCGCAGCTCCGGGCAGGCGCCGTCCAGCGCCCGCACGATGCCGCGCGCGGTCTCCAGGCGCTCCTTCATCCGCTGGACGCGCACGGCCGCGTGCTGCCTGCTGATGCCGACGGCCGCCGCCAGCTCGCGCCGGGTCACCTCCCCCGCGACCTCCAGCCACCACAGCGACAGCAACTGCCGGTCCTCGTCGTCCAGCCAGCGCACCGCCTCGGCGACCTCGCGCCGCTGGCCCTCCAACTGGAGCCGCAGCACGGTGAGTTCGGCGAAGTCGGTGACCTCGCGGGCGGCCGACTCGTCCAGTTTCTCCGTGGACCTGCGCCGGGCCCGGTCCCGTATCTGCCGCATGGCGATCGCCATCAGCCAGGACCGGAAGCTGTCCGGGTCGCGCAGGGAGCCGAGGTTGTCGACGGCGCGCAGCATGGTCTCCTGGACGACGTCGTCGACGTCCGCGTGACCGTTCAGGGCGCGGCCGACGACGTTGTAGACCAACGGCAGCCAGCCCGCCACCAGTTCGTCCAGCGCCTGCCGGTCACCGTCCTGCGCCGCCGCGATGGTGGAACGCCACTGCCGCCCGTCCACGTCCGTCCTCTCCAAGGTCATCCGCCCTCCGACCGCACCTTCTCAGCCGCGCCCTTGGTGGTGGCTCCCGGGGTGTGGGGCCGGCGGGTGCGAGAGGAGACGCGGTGGGGGCGGGCGGGATAACACTTTTTCGCCCATCGGAGTCGCCCGCCGGAGTCGCCCGCCGGAGTCATCGCCCGTAGGGGACATCCCTCACAACACCCTTGATACGTAAGGGAGTTGCTCGGGGTCCGGTCAGGGTCCGGCACCCTCCTCGCCGACGATCCGCGCGGCGGCGCCCACGGCAGAGGCTGATCGACGACAGCGACCGCCACCGCAGCCCTCTGGAGCAGCCGATGCGTGCCCGTACCCCCGTTCTCGCCGTCTCTGTCGTCCTCGCCCTGGCAGCGGCGGGCCCATTGGCGGCGCCCGCCTCGGCCGCGCCGGCCTCGACCTCGGCCGGCAGCCCGGCCACCGTCACCAGCACCGCCACCGCCCCGGACGCCGAAGCCCTGCGCGCCGCGATCGCCGGGTTGCCGGACGCGGACGCGACGGCGGCCCTGGTGCGTGTCGGGGGCAGTGACGGGAGGTGGCGGGGCAGCGCGGGCGTGCACGATCTGGCGAGCGGGCGGGCGGCTGACCCGGACGCCCGCTTCCGGGCCGGTTCGACGACGAAGGTGGTCACCGCGGCGGCCGTGCTGAAGCTGGCCGCGCAGGGCCGGATCGACCTGGGCACGCCCGTGCAGCACTACCTCCCCGGGCTGCTGACCTCGCGCTTCGAGCCGATCACCGTACGGCAGTTGCTGAACCACACCAGCGGCATCCAGCCCGGTGACGGGTGGGGCGACTTCGGCGACTTCGAGTCCCAGTACGCGCACCGCTTCGACACGCTCACCCCGCAGCAGGTGGTGGCGTCGGCCGTGTCGAAGGGTCCGGCGTTCCGGCCAGGGCGGAAGCAGCAGTACCTCAACATCAACTACACGGTCCTCGGGCTGCTGATCGAGAAGGTGACGGGACGCTCGTACGCCGACGAGGCCACCCGGCTCGTGCTGCGGCCCGCCGGGATGCGGGACACGTACTTCCCCGGGACCGATCCCCGGATCCGCGGCCCGCACAACCACGGCTACCAGGCGGTCCAACGGGCCGACGGGACGACGGAGTTCGTCGACGTCACCGACTGGAACCAGGCGGACCGGTTCGCGGCCGGGGACATGATCTCGACGACGGCGGATCTGGAACGGCTGGTCACCGCGCTCTTCCGGGGGCGGATCGTGTCCGGGCCGCAGCTGCGGGAGATGTTCACCGTCCCGGCGGGGATCAAGGACGCCAGTTACAGCGCCGGGCTCCAGCGGTTCGTGCTCGACGGGCGGGTGTACTGGGTCAAGTCGGGCTCCCGGTACGGCTACAGCGCGGTGATCGCCGCGACCCGCGATCTGAGCCGGACCCTCGTCTACTCCGTCAACGCGACGGACGCGAAGGGCGAGGAGATGAACGCCGTGGCGCAGCGGATCGCGCTGGCCGCGCTCAAGTAGCCAGCGCCGGGGCGTGGTTCGGGGTGAGAGCCTCAAGCTGCTTGATCTTCTGGCGTACGACGTACAGCGGGACGATCCCGATGACGCCGAAGGACATGTCGATCACCGTCCACCAGAAGGGGATCCCGCGGATCGGCCCGCAGATCAGGGCCAGCGGGATGATTCCGGCGCAGGCGATCATCGCGAACTCGACGACCCAGATGTTGCGGACGGGGTCGCGGTAGGGGCCGTAGAAGGCGACCGCGATGACGAGATGGGCGAACGCCAGCCAGTCCGTGCCGTAGAGGACGAAGGGGTACTCGGCGTCGGCGGTGTCGAGGCCGCGGCGGACGTGCTCGATCCACTCCATGAGCGCGGGCAGGTGCTGCGGCACGGACAGGGAGCGCAGGACGTCCTCGGTCCAGCGCAGTTCGTGGACCAGCGGAAAGGCCGTGGCGCCGCTGAGCACCAGACAGACGACGAAGAGGACCAACCAGGCGCGGATGCCCTTGAGCAGGGCGGCTCTGTCGCTCATGACGGCAGCGTACGCCCATAGTTGAACGTGTTCAAAACCATTGGCGAGTGGTGTCAGCCACGTGGTGCGGCGGCGGTGCGGCGCGACGACGGTGCCACGGAGGCCGTGTCCCGTACGTCGGTCGGTGCCGTCGACGGCACCGAGGTGGCGGACGTCGTGGCGCGCTGGCTGGGCGTGGTGCCGGACGGCATCCGGCTGGGCACGGGGGTGGGCGTCGCGGACATGGGAGCCTGCGTCCGGTCGGGGCCGGTCGTCGGATCGGCCGGCGGGCCGTTCGACGGGCTGCTCGACGGGCTGCTCGCCGGGGGCGGGGCCTGCGGCAGGACCGGGGCGGACGGGGAGTCCGTGGCGGTCAGCCGCAGGGGCAGCACGACGAGGGCGGCGACACCGCAGGTCAGGGCGGCGCCGACGGCCGCCTTGTACAGCTTGCGGCGGGCCGCGCCGCGGCGGATCGCCTCGTAGCGGCCGGTGGGCGGCCCGAGGTACTCGGTGGACGGGCGCAGCAGGACGGTGAGTTCGTCCTCGGGGTCGAAGTCCGGGCCGTCGTCAGAGTGTGTGATCAAGGCTTCTCCTCAGATGCGCGCGGAGCAGTTCGCGGGCCGCGTGGAGGTCGGCCTTGACGGTTCCTTCCTTGCGTCCGGTCAGCACGGACACCTCCCGGATCGGCATGTCAGCGTAGTAGTGCAGCAGGATCGGCACGCGCAGCCGTTCGGGCAGGGACTGGACCAGGAGCCGTACCGACGGGTCCTCCTGCTCCGGCTGGGGGCGCACGGCCGCCTCGTCGGTGGCGCGGCGCACGGCCCGGCGCTCGCGCTCCAGTTTGCGCCAGTGGTCCCGGACCAGGTTGGCCGCGGTGACGTAGAGGAATCCGCGCGGCTCCGACACGGTCGTCCAGCGCGCCCACAGCCTGGTGAACGCCTCCGAGGCGATCTCGTGGGCCGTCTCGTCGTCGTCGACGAGCCGGCGGCACCAGCCGGCGAGGCGCGGATAGAGGGCGGCGAACAGCTCGGACGCGGCCTTCTCACTGGACCGTTTCAACGTTCTCTGTGTTCTCCATGTGGGGGGTGGTGGCGTTCGCGTTCGCAGAGGAAGAGCCCGGACCGTCGGCTCGGGTTCCGACGGTCCGGGATCCGGGACGGTGTGGAGCGAGCGGCCGTCGGCTACCCGGTCAGCGTCGCGAAGACGATGACGTTGTCCTGGTAGCCGTCACCGGTACGGGCTCCGCCGCACGTGATGAGCCGCAGCTCCGGCCGGTCCACGTCTCCGTACACCTCGTCCGTCGGGAAGTCGGCCTTGGCGACCGTCCGCACGGCCGTGACGGCGAACACCGCGGACCTGCCGTTCTCCAGGCGGGCCACGACCTTGTCGCCCCGGTTCAGCTCCCCCAGGTGACGGAAGACCCCGTCCCCGTAGGAGCCGACCGTGACATGGCCGAGGATCACCGAGGGGCCGGTCTGGCCCGGCGTCGGTGAGTGCCGGTACCAGCCCGCCCGGTCGTGCGCGGCGATCGGCGGCACCTCGACGGTGCCGTCGGCCGCCAGCCCCAGCCGCATGACCGACGTGTCGACCCCGATGGCCGGGATCTTCAGCCCGACCGGGACCGAACGCGCCATCGCCGCCGCCGACTTGGCGGGCGGCGGGACGGAGGTCCCGGACGACACCGATGCCGGTGATGGGCTCGCGGAGCCTCCGGTCGTGGTGCCGGGGCCGCCGCAGGCGACGAGCAGCGAGGCCAGCGCCGCCCCGGCGAAGGCGCGCCTGGAGAAGGGGCTCATACCCCGTTCGCCCGGCGGCGGCGGACGAGGAGGACCCCGCCGCCCAGGACGACCGCCGCGGCGGCGCCCCCGCCGACCAGCGTGCCTGTGCCGGAACCGGAGGAGGGCGTGACCTCACCGGTGTTCGGCGCCCCGCTGGGCCGGACGGAGACCTGGGCGTCGGACGGCGCGCGGGTCGGCTCGGCGCTGGTGGCGGGGCTCGGGGCGGCGGACGGCGCCCGGGTCGGCTCGGCGGACGTCGCCTGGCTCGGGACGGGCGACGGGGACGTGTCGTCGGCGAACGCGGGCACCGCACCCGCCAGGACGGCGGCGCAGGCGAGTGCCATGGCACTGAGGCCGGTTCGACGCATGAATCGCTCTCTTTCATCGGTGGGCGGTCGGTCGACCGTCGGGCGAAGGCCACTGAGCGGTCGGCTGACGGATCGAGCGGAGAGACGAGGCAGCCGGCGGGCGGGTTGTAAAGGGCTGGCAAAGCCGTAGATGACCTTGCGGTGTACGGGAGTTGGCAGGCCGGTTGAGCGTGAGCGGCGACTGGGCGGGAAGTGGGCGGAGCGATCTCCGGCCGCCACGGCGCTGGTTACGTTGAGGCCGTGCGGACACCTCAGCAGTCAGGGAACGGCAGGACCGGCGACTCCCATCAGACGCCCCCGGCACCCCGCACCACCCGGCCGCCTGCCTCCGCCGCGCACCCCCTGCTCGGCGTCCAGAACTCTGCGGGGAACAGGGCCGCCACCCGGGCCGTACGCCGCAACCGTGCCGGAGCCCCCCGTCCCGCGCTGCCGGGCGTGGACGAGCGCCCGGAGACCGGGCTCGAACTGCCCTCCTACCTACTGCACTTGCAGGCCGCCGGTCTCTCCACGGCCTACGGCCCGACCGGGCACGAGTTCGTGCGGCACGCGGTGGCCGCGGTCGTCGGGCGCGGCGACGGCGCCGTCGGTGACCTCGCCGCCGAACTGGCCGGCCGGCCGGAGAGCTTCTTCGGGCAGGGCCGGGCCTTCGCCGTCCAGGGCCGCACCGGCAAGGAGTGGTACGACGTGACGGTCGCCGTCCGCCGGGCCCCCGACGACCGGCCGCCCGCCTTCCAGCCCCCCGAGCGCGTGGCCGACGCGGGCCTGGAGACGGGTGAGGCGGAGCTGGAGGACGCCGAGGGCAAGGACACCAAGGTCGACGTCCAGCACAACAGCGGTGCCACGGTGAGCAGTACGGCCGGGAGTTCGTCGAGCAAGGGCGTCGGCGGCATGGGCTTCGGGCTCGCGCCGGTCGTGCCCGGTCTCTTCCTCGGCGGCGCCGCCACCGGCAACGTGCAGCCCTGGCAGTCCTCGCGGGAGTCCCGCCGGCAGAAGAACGTGGCCGAGCCGCGCGTCCTGCGCAGCGACAAGGGCTCGGTCGAGGTGACCCGCAAGGTCCTCTACGACGTACGGATCCAGCAGCACGGCAGCGAGGACGCGCAGTCCTTCCAGGGCGCGGGCACGCTCACCCAGCGGGTGCCCACCGAGCATCTGGTGCCGGTCGGCACGAGCGATCCCGGCACCCCCGCGCCCTTGCACGCGGATCCCGTACGGGCTGCCGCGCTCGCCGACTCGGTCTCGCAGGCCGACTCGCTGGCGCCCGTCGCCGTCGTCGAGACCGGTGCCCCGCAGCGCGGCGGGGGCGGTCTTTTCGACGCGGTCGCCTCCGTCCTGCACCCCTCGATCACCGCGTCCGGCGCGCCGGGACGGGCCCGGCTGCAGGAGGCGACGGCCACCGCGACCGTCCTGGAGGACCTGCCCCGACTGCTGCGGGACGGGGTGGTCGGCGAGGACCTCCAGTCCAAGGACGGGAAGACGGCGGGCAGTTACCACCTGCGGGCCGTGCTCAGCGGCCTCTCCCCCGCGTGGGGCACCGGCAAGACGCAACTGCGCACCCACCAGCAGGGCCAGGACACGGTCGCGGAGAGCGCGGGCAAGGGGCGGGCGATCTCGGGCGGTGTGGGGCCGGCGATCGGCGTCGGTCTGTCCGGCAGCGCGGCGGTCGTGCGGGCCACGGCCATGCCGGTCGCCGGTGCCCGCAAGGCGCGCTTCACGGCGACCGAGCAGACCGTCTCCAGCCGGCAGGGCGCGGAGGTCCGGGGCGAGAAGGCGCTCTACGTCGGAACGGTGACCCTCAGCGCGGAGGGTACGGGTCCGCGGTCGGCCGAGATGATCCTGCACCCCGAACGCCGGGTCGCCACGCACTCGATGAAGGTGTGGATGAGCCTGCGGGCCGACGAGGCGCAGGCGCTCGGGCTGCCGCTGCCGCCGGGGATGGCGGCCGGTGAGTTCGTCGAGAAGCCGAAGCGGACCGACGAGCACGGCGACGAGGTGGACGTCGAGCGCCATCTCCC
Organism: Streptomyces sp. NPDC002499; assembly: GCF_053595415.1. Classification (NCBI taxonomy): domain Bacteria; kingdom Bacillati; phylum Actinomycetota; class Actinomycetes; order Kitasatosporales; family Streptomycetaceae; genus Streptomyces; species Streptomyces sp. NPDC002499. The sequence goes on along the minus strand of NZ_JBSFXO010000013.1, from coordinate 306,743 downwards.
GTACGGCGGCAAGGGATCCAACGTCGCGCTCAGCCGGATTGACACCGGGCCCATGGTGCGGGCGGTGCGCGAGATGTTCGCCACCGATCCCCGACTGGCGGGCTATCTCCCCGCGTTCGGCACCAACCCGCCCGGCGTGCACACCAGCAACGAGGAGGCCGAGGTCCAGCGGCGCAACTACCGCGAGCTGATGACCGCCCTCTCGGAGACCAACCTCCGTGTCAACAAGGACCAGTTGCTGTCCACCGGCCTCACGGTCCGGCTGCGGCGCAAGACCACCTTGCACGCTCACGACGTCCAGCTGCGGGTCAAGGGCGATCTGGGCGACACCGCCTACCAGGGCGACGTCAAGGACTGGCTGGTGCGCGCGCACTCCGGGGTCACCAGCAACGCGCAGAGCGGGCGCAGCAGTTCGCGCTCGATCGGCGGTCTGGTGCTCGGCCAGGCCCGGTTGATACCCGGTGTGCTGACCGGCGCGGCCCGCTACGAGCGGCACAGCACCGGCAGTCGGCGCAACCAGGCCGGGCCCACAGGCCGTTCGGACATTGTGGCCAACGGCTCCGAGTCGGCGAGCGCCTTCGCGGCGCCGCTGCGCCTGGACGTGGACGTCACCATGACGTCCCGCCCGCGCAAGCTGGCCCGGACCGTCACCCCCGGCTCTCCGGGCCGGAACGGTCCGGAGTCCAGGCAGTTGGGCGGGCTGCACCTGCCGGAGCAGGACGTACGGCTGCTCACGCCGACCGAGTTCACGCTGGACGAGGCGGGCAAGGAGCGGCTCGACGCCGTGGTCGAGGCCCGCAAGGCGCAGGCGCCCAGGCCCGATCACGACTTCGCCGCCGAGGGCATCGGCGATCTGGCCGCGGTGGCCCCGAGGCCGTCCGCCGGGCGGGTGCTGCGGGACTGGCAGCTGGTGGAGACCCTCGACGGGGAGCCTGTACGGGCCCTGGCCTACGAGCTGTTGGCCCGGGCCGCCGCCCGCGACAAGGGACTGCGCAGGGACACCGCGCTGGAGGCGGAGGGGCTCGCGCCCCGGCAGGCGCTGGAGGAGCGGTTCGGTGAGCGGTCGATCCAGGGGGCGCTGCGCCAGGCCGCGTCCTCGGGCTGGGTGGTGAAGAACCTCCGCTATCCGCGCCGGCTCGCGGCCCTCAACGGCGCGGTCGGCACCCGGATCGCCCTCGCCAACCCGAAGTTCCTGCACACGGGTTCGGGACCGGGTACGGAGACCTTCGTGCTGGGCGGGCACCAGTCGGCCGGGCAGGTCGGCCAGGGCACCAGCAGCACGGTGCAGATCGGCGCGACCGTCTCGGAGAACGGACCCGAGTGGCGCACCGGCCAGGGCCTGTCGTCGTTCCGCACCTCGGGCGAGGGCGACACCCGGGCCACCGCCGTGTCCGGCACGGTCGAGCGCAACACCCATACGCCGAAGAAGGCTCCGCTGTACCTGGTCCAGTGCGATGTGCTGCTGAACATGGTCGCGGAGGTCAAGGTGACCGGCGGCGGCCCGTACGTGACCAAGGGCGCGCGGACACTGCCGGGGGCGGCGGGTGTGTGGCTGACGGAGGCGCAGTTGCCGCCGCGGATACGGCGGGAGTTGGGGCTGGACGCGGAGACGCCGGCCGCGAAGACCGCCACCACCGCTTCATCCCGGGTACAGGGCGAGAGTCCGGCGGAGAGTTCGCGGATGGCACAGGAGCGGGCGGGCCGGGAACAGGCGGTCACGGACGCGTCCGGCTCGGCGGGGGTCGGGGTATCCGGGGTCTCCGGGTCCGCTCGCGCGCGGGCCACCGGTCCGACCCTCGGCGCCGACACGGCGCTCGGCTTCGGCACGATCGAGGATCTGCCGGACTTCGTACCGCTGTTGACCCGGCTGCGGGCGAACCTCGCGACCTCCGGTCAACAGGCCGTCGCCGACGCCGTGTTGCCCCGGCAGCAGACCAAGGACCGCAACGACAACGTGCAGCGGCTGCTGCGCGTGCTGGACCGGGACGGCTCGGCCGGGCTGCTGTCGAGCGCCATGGACGGCGGGGTCACCGTCGAACTGCTCGACGGCCGCAGGACGCCGTACTGGGCGGTGTTCAAGATCAGCCGCAGCGGGCCCGGCACGTACGAGGGTGACGTGGACGACGGCCGGGACATGGAGTACATCACCTCGGCCGTCTCCCAGAGCGCCGCCTCCCACGACGCGGGCGCGACGACCGGCGTCGAGGGCATCGTCGCGGGATCCGGCAAACCCGAGGGCGGGGTGGGCCAGTTGAAGAGCACGGGTGGCTCGGTGGGGCTCGGCTACGCGTCGAGCGACGCGCGCCGCACCGGCGGTGCGGGCCGGGGGCAGCTCGGCATGAAGACGGTCGCGGAGGCGGGCGCGGCGCCGTCGGCGAAGATGCGCGTGCCGATCCGGGCGAGCCTCGAACTGTACAAGGGCGACCGGCGGTTGGGGCTCGCCCAGCTGGCCGGGAGGAATCTGTCGCTGACCCATCGCGTCCTGAAGAACGACCTGGCGGCGCTGAGCCGGGTGGCCGCCCCCGCGGCCGACGCACGGCCGACCGCCGGGCGGGCCGCCGGACCCACGGCCGGGCGGGCCCCGGGCGGGCTCGGCGCGTGGCGTGCGGGCGGGGTGCGGTTGCCGATGGAGGCACAGGTCAACGGGTTCCAAGGGGTCACGCAGGTACGGCAGTTGCTGGACTCGGCGGTGCGACAGGCGGGCGGCGGGGGCCGGTTCCGGGACAAGGGGCAGGCCGCCGCGTACGCGCTGAACGAGGCGGTCTCCACCGAGTGGATGATCGCCGCGCTGCCGCTGCTCACCTCCGCGGGGGCCGAGTTGCCGCCGGTGCACGCGTCCGGTGCGGAGGGACAGGATCTGCGGGCCTCGCTGCACGCGCGGTTGCGGCAGGGGCGGGTGCTGGGCGTCGGCGACAAGATGACCTTCGAGACGGTGGGCCAGAGCCACCTGGACGCGCCGCGCCCGACCCAGTCGGACGGCCAGAGCTCCACCGACCGGAGCCGGGCGGCCCGGCCGATGGGGGGTGCGGGACTGCTCAACGCGGACGAGTTCCGGCTCAACCAGCTGATGGGCAACACCGGCGGTTCGGGCGGCGCGGCGGACGCCACGGCGAACCAGGCGGGCTCGATGCCGTTGCACAAGCCGAAGATGAGGTCGGTCCTGGTCCAGTTCACCCTGGACGTCCGGGTGGTGGCCCACCTGACCAACCGCGTCCGCACCGGCCGCACCGAGACGGTTGAACGCGAGACGACCCTCGCCCGCCCGGTGGTGATCCGCATGCCGGAACCGATGGTCCGCCGGATGCTGCGGGCGGAGGGCGCCAAGCTCCAGGACCCGGACGACCACCTGGGGCTCGGCGCGACGGTGGCCCCACCGCCTCCGCCGTCCGGCAGCTAGGACTCCGAGCACCGTACGCGAGCCCTAGTCGGCCGCCAGCGCCTGCGGCAGCTCTCCCCGTCTCCGTATCCCCAACTTCTTGTACGTGCTGGTGAGATGGGTTTCCACCGTTCGGCGGGCCAGGTGGAGGAGGTCGGCTATCTCCGTGTTCGTGCGGCCCTGGGCGGCGAGTTGGGCGATGCGGCGTTCGCTGCCCGTGAGGGAGCGGGAGCCGGTGCGGACCAGGGGCGGGCGGCGGGCGCCGCCCTCGCGCAGGGCCTCCTCGGCGAGGGCGCGGAGCCGCAACGCGCCCAGGCGTTCGGCGCGTTCGGCCGCCTCGCGCAGACACTCGCGGGCCCGGGCGCCTTCGGCGGCGGTGAGTTGGCGGCCCTGGGCGAGGAGGGCCGCGACCAGCTCCGGCTCGGCCGTGGCCGGCGCCGTGCGCAGCAACCGTACGGACTCCTCGGCCAGTTCGAGGCCGCGGCGGCCGCCGGTGACCGTGCCGAGGGTGCGCAGGGCGCGGCCCACCGTGCGGGGTGTGCCCCACTCGCGGGCCAGCCGCAGCTCCTCCTCGGCCAGCGCGAGCGCCTCGCGGGGGTCGCCGAGCGCGTGCCGGCACTCGGCGGCGGCCGAGCGCCACGGCGTGACCACCGGGCTGACCACGTCGCGTGCCGACTGGCGGCGCCCGCACTCCAGGAAGTCGTGCAGCGCCCCGGCCGGATCGCCCGCGGCGGCCCGCTGGAGTCCGCGCGCGTAGAGGAACCGGTTCAACTCCCAGGAGTCCGGCGCCTCCCGCAGGTCGAAACCGTCCGCGAGGCGCCGTGCCTCGACCGTGCGGCCGGTCTCCACGAGCGCGATCAGGGTGTGCGCGTGCACGTTGGAGGGGCCGTCGTGCAGCCGGACGGGCGGCTCGACCGGGAGGTCCGCCCACTCGCCGCGCACCGCCGCGATGTCGGCGCGGGTGTTGAGCAGCGCCTGGTGCATGGGGTGCAGCATCCCGGGCCGCTGACCGGCGAGGCCGCGCTCCACGAGCCGCTCCGCCTCGTCGAGTTCGTCGGCCCACTGGGCGACGGCGGCCGCCGTGCCCAGCAGGAAGGGCTCGGTCAGCGGGTCGGCCGGCTCGGCGAGCAGGTCCCGTACCTGGCGCATGGCGTCGGCGGCGGAGGTGAGTCCGGCGGTGGCCGCGTACCGGACGAGCAGGGCGCGGGTGGCCGGGCCGACCAACTCCGGTGCGCGTCGGGCGCGTTCGCACAGTCCCCGGTACACCTCGCGGCGGACGGTCTGGTCCTGTTCGGAGAGGAGGGCGGAGGCGCTCTGCAGGATGCCCGCCAGGTCGGGGCGGCCGACGAGCTGTTCGTCCAGTCCGTGCAGCACCTCCACCGCGGCCCGGGCCCGGCCGCGCCCGGCGAGCGCGGTGCCCAGGGCCATCGCGGCGCGCACCCTGTCCTGCGGCGGGCCGGGCAGGCCCAGGGCCTCGGTGAGCCGGGGTATGCCGGCCGAAGAGCCGCGGCCCGCGCACTCCAGGGAGCCCAGTTCGGTCAGCAGCCGCTGCCGGCGTTCGTCGGGCAGCGTCTCGTCCAGGGCCCGGCGCAGGTACTCCACGGCGTCGTCGGGGCGGCCGTCGCGCACGGCGAGCGCGCCGGCGTCCTGGAGCACCCCCGGCGCCCAGGAGGTGCCCACCCGGTCGGAGACCAGCAGTTGGCGGGCGACCGCCTCGGTGGGGGCGCCCCGGTGCAGCATCGCCTCGGCGGCGGCCCGGTGCGCGGCGCGCCGCCGGGTCATGGGCACGCCGGTGAGCACCGCGTCCCGCAGCAGCGGATGGGCGTAGCGGGGGCGGCCGTCGGCGTCCGGGCGCAGCAGGCCGAGCCCGGTCATCGCGGTCAGCCAGCCCGCCACCCGCGCGGGGTCGGTGCCCGCCAACTCGGCCAGCAGTCCGCCGAGTCGACCGGCCGGCTCGAGGTCCCAGGCGCCGGCCGGCGCGTGGTCCCAGCCCTCGTCGAGGGCGGCGAGGGCCCGCGCCACCTCGGCGGTGCCGGGCCCGGCGCTGTCCAGCCACCACGACACGGCCGCCGAGTACTCGCCGGGGTAGAGGGCGGCGGTCGTCTCGGGCACGGTAGAGGGGCCGCCGGGGGCTCCGAGGTCGTCCAGCAGGGCGCGCAGCAGCAGCGGGCTGCCGGCGCCGGCCCGCACGCAGTCGGCCACCCAGGAGGGGCGGGCCGAGGGGAACTCCGCGCGCACCACGAAGGCCGCCCGGTCCGGGGTGAGCGGGGCGAGGGTGTGGGTGTGCACGAGAGCCGGCGAGAGGGTGTGGGTCAGGCCCGGTGTGGGCACGTCGATGTCGTACTGGCTGCGTTCGGTGACGGCCAGCAGGACGGGCTGCCTTAATCGGCCCACGTGCCGGGCGATCTCCACCAGCCAGCGGTGGGAGGGGGCGTCGGCGAGGTGGATGTCGTCCACCGCGAGCAGCAGGGGGGACTCGTCGACGTAGGAACGCAGGGCGCGGCTCAGCAGCGCGGCCCGGTCGCGTTCGCTCGCCGCGGGACCGATCTCGTCGAATTCGGGTACGGGGCCCAGCAGTTGGAGCACGGTCGCGAAGGGTGCGGTGGTGTCGCCCGGGGAGCAGCGGGCGCGCAGCACGCGCATGCCGTGGGCGGTGGCGTCCGCGGCGGCGGCCTCCAGGACGGTGGTGCGGCCGGTGCCGGTGGCACCGCGCAGCAGCACCAGGCTCCCGGTGCCGGCCCGGGCGCGGGCCGCCGCGTCCGCCAACAGCGCGGCGGCTTCCCGATGTTCGCGCGGTCGCTCATGGTGCGCCTGGGACATCCCTGCCTCCTTGCTCGGACGTGCCGTGTTCCGCTGTCGAGGACGACCGCGGAGGCCGATGGGTGACGTGACAAGTCCCACGGTGGCCGGAACCCGTCCTCGGGGAACCGGGCGGTCCACCTCCGTCGTGGTACCCGTACCGCCGATCTCGTGGTGCTGCTCGTGGTGCTCCACGATTGCCGCCGCCCCACCCGCCACACGAGTGTGAGGAGCACACACCTGTCACCGCCCGCACAGAGGTGACATGTACGTGGACATGGGGGAAACGCTTGCTCAGCTCATCGCGGACCACACGCTCCGGTACGGCGGACGTGCCCGAGCGGATACCCGTGGCGGTGCACGCGCCCGACCCGATCCTGCGCGAAGGGGCGACCGGCCAGCTGCGCCGGTACCCGGAGATCGAACTGCGCGAGGAGTCGGGCCCCGGCACGGTGGCCCTGCTCGTGGGCGACGTGCTGGACGAGGCCACGCTGACCCGATTGCGCCGTCTGGTGCGCAGCGAGGGCGCGCGGGCGGTGCTCGTGGTGAGTTCGCTGCGGGAGACCGAACTGCTCGACGTGATCGAGTGCGGGGTCGGCGCCATCGTGTGGCGGCACGAGGCGACGGCGACCCGCCTCGTACAGGCCGTGATCGCGGCCGCGCGCGGCGACGGGGACCTGCCGGCGGATCTGCTGGGCCGGCTCATCAACCAGGTCGGGACACTGCACCGCAGTGCGGCGGGCCGGACCGGCGCACCCTCCTCGGGGCTGACGCCGCGTGAGGTGGATGTGCTGCGGTTGGTCGCCGAGGGACTGGACACCGGAGAGATCGCCGCCAAGCTGTCCTACTCCGAACGCACCGTCAAGAATGTGATGCACGGGCTGACGACCCGACTGCATCTGCGCAATCGGGCGCACGCCGTGGCCCATGCCCTTCGGGAAGGTTACATCTGACCGCAAGGGCAGCCGGGGCCGCCCCCTCGGACAGGACGTTCTGCCCCGCCGCCGTCCCCTGCGTGCCTGCGGGGGCGGGGCCGGCCGGGGGCAGGATCGGAGAGCGGCAGGTCAGGCACGCGGTTGGGCACGGCAGGGCGGGAGCACGACGGTGATCCACGAAGTGGACGAGGTCCTCAAGGAGCTGCTCGGCGGCGGCGCGCTGGCGGGTTCCGGGATCGACGTCGCCCTCGACGCGCCGACCCGCGACTGGGCCGCCCGCCGCAACGCGCCCACGATCAACGCCTACTTGTACGACATCCGTGAGGACGTCAATCGCCGTCAGCGCGGGCACGTGCCGGTGCGCGACGAGCGGGACGTGATCGTGAAACGGCGTCAGCCGCCGCGCTGGTTCCGGCTGTCGTACCTGGTGACGGCGTGGACGAAGCAACCGCAGGACGAACACCGACTGCTGTCCGCCGTGTTGGCCACGCTGATCCCGCGCGAGCTGATCGCCCCCGAGGAACTCCCTGGCTCGCTCGGCGCGTTGGGCCTCACGGTCGGCCTCTCGGTGGCCGGCATCCAGACCGAGGCGCGCTCGCTGGCCGAGATCTGGTCCGCGCTGGGCGGCGAACTCAAGCCGTCCCTCGACCTGGTGGTCACCGCCCCCTTCCCGGCCTACCCCGAGTACGACGCGGGCCCGCCCGTCACCGAGGGCGCCGCGGTCCGCGTCCGCACCATGGACGAGGAGCACCCGGTCACCGAGGAACGCGCCCACCGCCCGGTCCAGGTGGCCGCCACCCGCGACGCCCGCACGACGGCCCGGCCCGACAAGAACCAGGAGACGGACCGCAGTTGACGACGCAGACCCCGCGCGGTGCGGCGCCCGACGCCGAGACGTACGCGGAAGTGCCGCACGCCCCGGAGTCGTACGCGGAAGGGCCGCACGAACCGGCGGCTCAGTCCGTCTCCGGCAGCGCCGCCGCGCTCGTCGCCCGGCTCGACGTCCTGCGCGACCGCGTGGCCGTGCTGGTCGAGATCCGCTCCGCCGACGACCCCACCGCCGGCGACCCGCTGCGCGGCCTGTACCTGTCGGAGGAGGCGGTACGGCACCTGCTGGAGCCGGTGGAACCGGTCCGGGAGGCCTTCGCCGACGCCCATTTCCGGGCCGAGTCCGCCGCCCCGCAGGATCGTCTCGTCGCCCTCGCCCGGCGCCTGGCCCTGACCGAACTCGACGCGGCGCTGCTGCTCATCGCGCTCGCGCCCGACCTGGACCGCACCTTCGAACCGCTGTACGGCTATCTGAACGACGACGTCAGCCGGCGCCGGGCCACGGTCGCGCTGGCGCTGGACCTGCTCGGCGTGCCCGTGCACTCGGCGGGTGCACGGGCGCGGTTCCACGCCGATGCCCCCTTGTCGACGCTCGGGTTGCTCACCGTGGAGGAGCCCGAGCGTCCTTTCCTCAGCCGGTCGTTGCGGGTGCCCGACCGGCTCGTGGCGCACCTGCTCGGCGACGACACCCCGGACGCGACACTCACCGGCCACCTGCACCCGCTGCCGGCGCCGCCCCCGTCGTACGACACGGACGACTCGTACGAGGGTCAGGACCCGTTCCAGGACGGCGAGTTCGCCCCCTTCGCGCACCGGCTGGCCGTTCATCTCGCCGCCGGTCCCCCGCTCGCCGTCTACCTCCGTGAGCGGCGCGAGGGCGAGGGGCTCGCCTGTGTCGCCGCCGCCCTGCACACCGCGGGCGTGCCGGCGCTGCGCTTCTCGGGTCCCGAGGACCGCGTACCCGACCTGGTGCGGGAGGCCCGGCTGAGCGGGCGGGCGATCGTCGTCTCCGGGCTGCCGGACCGACCGGCGGGCCTGATGCGGGAGTTGACGGCTGTCACCGATGTGCCCGTGCTGGTCACCGGAGCCCGCCCGTACGACCCCCAGTGGTGCGCGCACGACCCGCTCGTGCTGGACGTGCCCGCGCAGCAGGCGGAGGCGGTACGCACCTGGTCGGCCGCTCTCGGCGAGGAGCCCGGCTTCGATCTGGCCGCCGTCGTCGCCCCGTACCACCTCTCCGGCGACCGCATCTCGCGGGCCGCACAGGCCGCCCGTCAGCTCGCCCGCTTCGACGGCACCCCGCTCTCCCCCGCCCATCTGCGCCTGGGCGCCCGGCAGCAGTCGGCGTCGGGGCTCGAGCAGCACGCCCGCCGTATCCACCCCGCGGTCGACTGGCAGGACCTCGTGCTGCCCGACCGTCCGCTCACCCAGCTGCGCGAACTCGCCCTGCGCGCCCGACATCGCGACCGGGTCCTCGGCGACTGGCGGCTCAGCGCGGGCGGCGGCCGGGGCCGGGGCGTGCTCGGGCTGTTCGCGGGCGAGTCCGGCACCGGCAAGACGCTGTCGGCGGAGGTGGTCGCCGCCGAACTGGGCCTCGACCTCTACGTCGTCCAACTCTCTTCCGTGGTCGACAAATACGTCGGCGAGACCGAGAAGAACCTGGAGCGCATCTTCTCCGAGGCCGACCGCACCGACGCCGTGCTCCTCTTCGACGAGGCCGACGCCGTGTTCGGCAAGCGCTCCGAGGTGAAGGACTCGCACGACCGGTACGCCAACATGGAGAGCGCCTATCTGCTCCAGCGGCTCGAGTCCTTCCACGGCATCGCCCTGCTCACCACCAACCTGCGGGCCAACATCGACGAGGCGTTCACCCGGCGCCTTGACCTGGTGGTCGACTTCCCGTTCCCGGACCGCCACCAGCGGCTCGCCCTGTGGCGGCAGAGCCTGTCCCACGTGCCGTGTGCCGGTGAGGTCGAACTCGGGCCCGTGGCCGCCGACTTCGAGCTGGCCGGCGGCTCCATCCGCAGCGCGGTGGTGACCGCCGCGTATCTCGCCGCGGCCCGCGACGACCTCGTCACCGGGACGGACCTCCTGGAGGGCGCCCGCCGCGAGTACCGCAAGGCGGGGCGGCTGGTGCCCGGCGAAGGGTCCTGGTAGCGGCGGCACTTGGCGACGGTGGCGGCCGGGCTCCCACGCGGCCGCCACCGGTCCCGGTCAGTCCTGCACGCGCCACTTCTGGTTGGGCGTGCCGGAGCAGGTCCACAGCTGGAGCTTGGTGCCCTTGGCGGTGCCGTTGTCCTTGGCGTCGACGCACTTGTCGGCCTGCGGGTTCACCAGGTCGCCGGCCTGGCTCAGCACGAACTGCTGGGCCGGGTTGCCGCTGCACCGGGCGAGCTGGATGTGCGCCCCGTCGTCCTTGGAGCCCCACGCCACGTCCATGCACATGCCGAGCGAGCGCACGGTGCCGTCCCCGCGGAAGTCCCACTTCTGGTTGGCGCTGCCGGCACAGTCCCAGAGTTGGAGCTGCGTGCCGTCCTTGCCCTTGCCGTTCTGGGTGTCGGTGACGTCGATACAGCGGTCCGAGCCCTGCCCGATGATGAGCTGCCCCACCACCTTGACGGTCTTCTTCGGCGTGGGCTTCGACTCGGTCGGCTGCTTCTCGCCGCCGCCCGTCGAGCCCGTGGACCCCGAGGAACCGGACGTGTCGGTGTCCCCCGAGCCGCCCGACCCCTTGTCCGACTCCTCCTCGGTCGCCAACGGGACGGGCGGCTCCGGGGCCGCCTGGGCGAGGTCGGGACTGGCCTGCGACGACGGGGCGAGCGGGTTGCCGGCCACGACGGGCTTCGGCCTGGCACCGGTACCGACCTGGGGCTTGTAGGCGATCCAGAACATCGTGAAGGCGAGAGCGAGGGCGACGAAGACACCGAAGAAGGTCGCCAGCCAGCGGGGCAGGAGTCCGCCCTGGAGGTAAGTCCCCTCCACCGGAAGGGGATTGGCGCCCGATCGCAGGACCGACAGCGCGTACGGCCGCTGTTCCTTCGACCCGAACCAGATGATCCGGCGCGGCTTCAGCGTCGCCTTGACGAAGGCGGCCCGCCCCGGCTCGATCTGCACGCTGCTGGGATGGATGTCGTACGCCAGGTGATCGCCGTGGTCACTGCCACTGATCGACGCCGTGAGCCCGGTGTTGCCCAGGTTGTCCACGGCGAGCCGCGGCCGCCCCCGGAACCGCCCCTTCACCGTCGGCGGCACCAACTCGGCCCGCACTTCCGTGAACGGAGTGATCGTCAGGTTCCCCTCGGGGACGGTCGTCGCCTCGGGGTGCTCGGTCGGCGTGATCCGCACCGCGTACGGGTTCGGGCCCGCCGTCGCATCGGGTGTGCGCGGCGGGGAGAAGGTCAGGTCCACCGACCCCGTCGTCCCCGGATACAGCCGGAGCGTCTGCGGCTCCACCGTCGTCCAGGGTGCGACCGGGCCCACCGCCTCGAAGCGGTACTCGTCCACCACGTCACCGGTGTTGCGCAGGCGCAGCCGCACCCGCGTGCTGCCACCCGGATCGACCGTCGCCGAAGCGGGTTCCAGAGAAGTCCACAGGCCGGTCACGTCATGCCTCCGTCGGGTGGACGATCCGCCACTCCTGGTCGTCGGTGGTGGAGCAGTCGAAGAGAGTGAGGTTGAGGTCGTTGGCGGACGAGCTGTTGCCGTCCACGTCGAGGCATTTGTTGTTGCTCGCGAAGTTGCGGATCCAGTAGTCGCCGCTCTCCTGCTTGTCGATCCACCACAGTTGGTTGTCGGCGGTCGTGCCGTCGCAGGTGAACTCGGTGATCTTCGTGCGGATCGGCTGCGCCCCGTAGTAGGGCAGGTCCATACAGAGCCCGTCCTTCACGTTCCGGATCTGGAAGAGCGCGGTGCTGCCGGGGCCGCCCTTCGGGTACTTCACCTCAAGGTTCCAGAGCTGGTTGTCGTGGCTGGTGCCGTCGCAGATGTACTGGCGCACCGGGCCGTTGATCGTGCCCTTGTCGTAGTTCGGGATGTCCGCGCACTTGGTGGTCGTGGCGTTGCGCAGCAGGACGTTCGTCGCGGGCACCACGGGCTTCGGGGTCTTCTTCTTGGGCGGCGCCTGCGAACTGCCGCCGCCACCGCCTCCACTGCCGGCCTGCTCGGTCTGCCCGCCGCCGGTCTGCGCCGCCGGAGCGGACGGCTGCGGAGCGGGCGGTGTGAGGACCGGGCTGGGGGTCGGGGTGGGCGTGAGGGCGTTGCCGGCCTCGACGGGCTTCGGTCTGGCGCCGGTACCGACCTGGGGCTTGTACGCGATCCACAGCATGGCGAAGGTGATCGCCAGGGCGAAGAAGATGCCGAAGAACGTCGCGAGCCAGCGGGGCAGGAAGCCGCGCTGAAGGTAAGTCCCCTCCACGGCAACGGGGTTGGCCCCTGAGCGCAACACGGAGAGTTCGTACGGGCGTTGTTCCTTGGGCCCGAACCAGATGATCCGGCGCGGCTTCAACGTCGTCTTCACGAACGCCGCCCGACCCGGCTCGATCTGCACGTTGCCCGGGTGGATGTCGTACGCGAGGTGATCGCCCTGGTCACTGCCGCTGATCGACGCCGTCAGCTTCGTATTGCCGATGTTGTCGATCGCCAGCTTCGGCCGCCCACGAAAACGCCCCTTCACGGTCGGCGGCACCAACTCGGCCCGCACTTCCGTGAACGGAGTGATCGTCAGATTCCCCTCGGGGACGGTCGTCGCCTCGGGGTGCTCGGTCGGCGTGATGCGGATCGCGTACGGGTTCGGTCCGGCCGTCGCATCGGGTGTGCGGGGCGGGGCGAACGTCAGGTCCACCGATCCTGTGGTTCCGGGGTAGAGCCGGAGGGTCGTCGGCTCCACCGTCGTCCAGGGCGCGATCGGGCCCACCGCCTCGAAGCGGTACTCGTCCACCACGTCACCGGTGTTGCGCAGGCGCAGCCGCACGCGCGTGCTGCCGCCCGGATCGACCGTCGCCGAAGCGGGTTCGAGTGAGGTCCACAGAGTCATGGCGTCACACCGTCAGCTTGATGGCTTCGATCCAGTGGTTGTTGTCGAAGTTGCCGGCGGTGTTGAGGCCGGGGCGGGCGTCGTTGCAGACCTGCTGGCTCCAGTCCTGTTCGACCTGCTTGACGGTGTTGCAGAGCTGACCGGAGCCGACGTTCCAGACGAAGGTCACCATGTACGGGGCGTCCTTCGCCGTGCTGCCCACGTAGTTGTCCTTGCCGTCCTCGACGATGGCCGTCCACTTGGGCAGCCAACTGCCCTGGCCGTTGGTCGACTCGGGGTTGTGCACCATGGCCGTGCCGGCGGAACCGTCAACGCCGTACACCGCGATGTTCAGCGCGGTGACCTGCCTGCCCTGTCCGACCGTGCCGCCGAGGGTGCCGTCGCAGACCGGCTTCTGCCAGCCCGCGCCGAACACGAACGCGCGGTAGCAGACGTGCCGTCCGCCGGGGTCGCTCTTGGCCAGCCGCTTCACGGCGGTCGCCGCCGTGTCCGCCTTGGGCTTGGCGGTCACCGTGGCCTCGGCCCCACCGCCGCCCCCGGACCCGCTTCCCCCGCCCGCCGCACCGGAGTCGGCGGCCGGCGGTGCGCTGGTCGTCGCGGGGGCCGCCGGTATCACCGGAGCGGCGCTCGCCGAGGGAGTGGGCGTGAGGGCGTTGCCGGCCTCGACGGGCTTGGGCCTGGCGCCCGTACCGACCTGGGGCTTGTACGCGATCCACAGCATGGCGAAGGTGATCGCGAGGGCGAAGAAGATGCCGAAGAACGTGGCGAGCCAGCGAGGAAGGAAGCCGCGCTGGAGGTAAGTCCCCTCCACCGGGTGGGGGTTGGTGCCCGAGCGCAGGACCGACAGCGTGTACGGGCGTTGTTCCTTCGGGCCGAACCAGATGATCCGGCGCGGCTTCAACGTCGTCTTCACGAACGCCGCCCGACCCGGCTCGATCTGCACGTTGCCCGGGTGGATGTCGTAGGCGAGGTGATCGCCCTGGTCACTGCCGCTGATCGACGCCGTCAGCTTGGTATTGCCGATGTTGTCGATCGCCAGCTTGGGGCGGCCCCTGAACCTGCCCTTCACGGTCGGCGGCACCAACTCCGCCCGCACCTCCGTGAACGGAGTGATCGTCAGATTCCCCTCGGGGACGGTCGTCGCCTCGGGGTGCTCGGTCGGGGTGATCCGTACCGCGTACGGGTTCGGGCCCGCGGTGGCGTCCGGGGTGCGCGGCGGGGCGAACGTCAGGTCCACCGATCCCGTCGTCCCCGGGTACAGGCGGAGCGTCTGCGGCTCCACCGTCGTCCAGGGTGCGATGGGCCCCACCGCCTCGAAGCGGTACTCGTCCACCACGTCACCGGTGTTGCGCAACCTAAGCCGCACGCGCGTGCTGCCGCCCGGATCAACCGTCGCGGAAGCAGGTTCCAGAGAAGTCCACAGGCTCACAGCGACACGTTAGGTGGGGTCGACGGGGCCGGTCAGGAGGCTTTGGGGCACATCGGGTGACCGGCGGGGCAGAGTGGTGCGGTCAGTCCTTCAGTTCGTCGAGCCCCGGCTTCGCGCGCGGTCCGGTCGAGTAGGGCCGCAGGGTCATGTGCTGCGAGCTGTTGCCGGCCATCCGCTGGAACTGGGAGAGGCTCACCTTCAGCGTGATGTTCCCGTAGTTGGGGTCCTTGTAGCGGACCTCCCGGCTCCCCGTGTCGTAGGAGTCGATGAGAACGGCGTGCACCGTGCTCTCCATCGTGCTCGCCAACCGCGAGGTCAGGTCCAGTTCCGGCGCGGACGTGTCGTCGCCCGCCTTCAGCTTGAACCGCCGCTTGATGCCGGCGTAGCAGGGCAGGCTCTGGTGCGTCATCGCGAGGTGGACGTCGTTGAGGCTCTGGCTCGCGTCGATCTGCGCGGGGGCGGTGTCGAGGAGCTTGTTCACCTCGTCACCCTGCGCGCCCACCTTCTGCACCAGCTTCGTGGCACGGTCCTGGGCCTTGGCGTAGACGTCACGGATCGAGGCGAACTGTGCGCTGCCGTTCTGGAAGTCCAGCTTGTCGAGCGAGGTCTCCGCGCCCATGGACCGGCGAGCGAACAGGGCGACCTCGTCGCGGGTGATGTCCGTGACGGACGGGTCCTGGTGCGCGCGCCAGTTGTCGAGCTTGTTCACCATGACGGCCAGCGCCTCGGCCGTCATCATGACCGCGAGCCGGCGGCCCTCGATGCTGTTCCCCCGCTGCTTCTCCTCCCGCTGGCGGTCGTCGCGGTCGGCCGTGGTGGGGTAGGCCCGCATCGCGACGGACAGCGCCTGGATGGGCAGCCCGTGGTGCTCGGCGATGGCCTCCAGCACGTAGAGCCAGCAGGACGGCCCCTGTTGCACGGCCAGCTTGGTGACCCGCTGCACGGCGCCGGTGGGCGCGGGCGCGGTGGAGGCCTGCGCCGTCGCCGGCATGCGCTGCACCTGCGGCACCGAACCGCTCATCACCTTGCGGGCGTTGTCCACCGCCCGGCGTTCGCCCGAGTCGTTGACGTCGGAGACCCGCACCCCGGTCCCGTTGTCCGTCCCGGGGACCGGGCCCGCCAACTGGTCCTGGTAGTGGGTCAGTTCGTGCGCCCAGTCCTCCTTGGTCATGGTGTCGCCGACGACCACGTTCGGACCGGAGGTGTACGCCTTGGCCTGGAGCTGTACGGCCGAGGCGCGGGCCGTGGCGCCCGTGTGCACGCGTACGCCGCTGAAGTCGGCGCCGCCGAACCGGGCTTCCATCTCGCCGCGCAGCACCGGGTCCATGGACTGCCCGGGAGAGCGCACCACGTCGTGCACGAGGGCCCGGCGCTGCACGGACGGCGTGTGCCCGCAGCCCGCGTCGTGCTCGTGGCGCTCCTCCGCGATCGCCTGGGTCACGGCGGCATTGCCCGCGAGGCGTTGCAGGTCCAGCACGCGTTGCGCGGGCGGACCCGGTACCGGGACGGGGCGTGCCCCCTGCTGGTCGCTGTCCTTGCGGACCGGTGTCCCCTGTGCGCGCACGGCACTCCCTCGAAGCTGGACGTCGACTCCCCAGCGTTACCGGGCCGTCGGGGGACGGGGAAGGACCGGAAGGGCAACGGCGAGGGCACAAGGACCGGGCATCACCGACCGGACTGCCCTTCCGGGCAATCGAGTTGCCCCCGATCAGGCACTGGGGGCCGTTTCGCGGAGAGTTGCGCGCGCGTGAGGGTGGGAGGCGTTCCTGTCTCGTACCCCGAGGAGAGCAGAGCATGCCGTCCTACCTGTCGCCCGGCGTCTACGTCGAGGAGGTGGCCAGCGGCTCGCGCCCCATCGAGGGAGTGGGCACATCGGTCGCGGCCTTCGTGGGCCTGGCCCCGAGCGGCCCGCTGAACGAGCCGACCCTGGTGACCAACTGGACCCAGTACGTGGCGGCCTTCGGTGAGTTCACCGACGGGTACTACCTCGCGCACTCCGTCTACGGCTTCTTCCAGAACGGCGGCAGCGCCGCGTACGTCGTGCGGGTGGGCGGTGCTCCCGGCGCGTCCGCCGGAAACGGCGCCGGCCCCGCCGCGGTCACCGGTTCCGCCGCCCCGGCCGCTCTCCCTGCGGGCGAGCCCCGTCAGTTGGGCACGTTCTCCGTGACGGCGCTCGCCGCCGGCAGCGGCGGCCCGCTGAGCGTCGAGGTCGCGGACGCGGAGGGCGAAGGCCCCGCCGAGCGGTTCAAGCTGATCGTCAAGGACGGCGACAAGGCCGTCGAGAACTTCGACGTGACCGCCAAGAAGGGCGGCCGCAACTACGTGGTCACGCAGGTGAAGGAGCGCTCCAAGCTCATCACCGTGACCGAGGCCGCGCCGGCCGCGCAGCTGGCCCGTCCGGACAACCAGACGCTGGCCCTGGTCTCCCCGGCCGCCGCGCCCGCCGGCTCCGGTGGCACCGACGGCGCCGTCGAGACCTCGCACCCCGGCCCGGCCACCTACCTCGGCGACTCCGCCGACCGCACCGGTTTCGGCGGCCTGGAGGCCGTGGACGAGATCTCCATGGTCGCGGTGCCCGACCTGATGGCCGCCTACCAGCGCGGCGCGATCGACCTGGAGGCCGTCAAGGCCGTCCAGTTGGGCCTGATCGCGCACTGCGAGCTGATGGGCGACCGGGTCGCGATCATCGACCCGCCGCCGAGCCTGAACGCCCGTCAGATCCGGGTGTGGCGGCAGGAGACGGCCGGCTACGACTCCAAGTTCGCGGCCCTGTACTACCCGTGGATCAAGTCCTTCGACCCCTCCAGCGGTCAGTCCCGGCTGATCCCGCCGAGCGGTCACGTGGCCGGCATCTGGGCGCGCAACGACTCCGAGCGCGGTGTGCACAAGGCGCCCGCCAACGAGGTCGTACGCGGCGCGGTGGACCTGGAGATGCAGATCACCCGCGGTGAGCAGGACCTGCTCAACCCGATCGGCGTCAACTGCATCCGCTCCTTCCCGGGCCGCGGCATCCGCGTCTGGGGCGCCCGCACCCTCTCCTCGGACCCGGCCTGGCGCTACCTGAACATCCGCCGGTACTTCAACTACCTGGAGGAGTCGATCCTGATCGGCACCCAGTGGGTGGTGTTCGAGCCGAACGACCACGCCCTGTGGGCGCGGATCCGGCGCAACATCTCGGCGTTCCTGGTCAACGAGTGGCGCAGCGGCGCCCTGTTCGGGCAGCGGCCCGAGGAGGCGTACTACGTCAAGTGCGACGAGGAGACCAACCCGCCGGAGTCGGTCGACGTCGGCCGGGTCGTCTGCGAGATCGGCATCGCGCCGGTCAAGCCCGCCGAGTTCGTGATCTTCCGGCTGGCCCAGTTCTCCAGCGGCAACGGGGAGTTGGAGGAGTAGGGCAGGGCCTCCGCTTCTCCAGGTCTTCTGCCTGCACCACCCTCAGCCCCTAGAAGGACAGCGAATTCATGAGTCTCCAGCCGGGTGACGCCCTCACCTCACACAACTTCGGCCTGCAGATCGACGGCGTGATGGTCGAGTACCTCGCCGAGGTCAGCGGCCTGAGCATCGAGCAGGACGTCATCACGTACCAGCAGAACACCCCCAACGGCCAGAACGTGGTCAAGAACCTGCCGGGTGTGAAGAAGAACGGCACCTGCACGGTGGTCCGCGGTATGACCCAGTCGGCCTCGTTCACCCAGTGGATCAACGAGTCCATCTCCGGTCAGATGACGACGGCCCGCAAGAACGCGTCGATCATCATGATGGACTTCCAGAACAACCCGGTGAAGCGCTACCACCTGCGCAACGCCTGGTGCAACAAGATCGACGCGAGCACGGTCAAGGCCGGCGAGGCCGCCGCGCTCACCGAGACCGTGACCATCGCGTTCGAAGAACTGGTCATCGAGTAATGCGTCGTTCGGCTGCCAGGGCCGGCGGCGCCGTCTCGTACTCCGGCGCGGACGCGGCGGCGCCCGCGTCAGAGGCGGACGGGGAGTTCACGGGCGGTCAGCCGGCCGTGGCCCCCGCGCCGCCCGCCCCCGCGCCACAACCCGAGCCGCTGCGCACGGAGTTCGCCTTCCAGCTGCCGCGCGGATACGTCGACGAGGCGGGCACCGTCCACCGGGACGGCGTGATGCGTCTGTCGACGGCACGGGACGAACTGGTCCCGCTGCGGGACGTGCGGGTGCAGGAGAACCCGGCGTTCCTGTCGGTGGTGCTGCTGGGCCGGGTCATCACCCGCCTCGGCACGCTGCCGATCGTCCACGACGGCATCGTGGAGAACATGTTCGCCTCCGACCTGGCCTTCCTTCAGGACTTCTACCGCCAGATCAACGCGGAGGGCCACACCCGCGCCGCCGTGCAGTGCCCGCACTGCTCAGAGCCGTTCGAGGTGGAACTCGGCGGGAGCCGCCTGGGGGAATCGTGACGTACGCGACCGACCGGCTGCACGAGGAGATCGCGTACGTCGCCTACCACTTCCACTGGAGCATGGACGAGATCCTGGATCTGGAGCACGCCGACCGCCGCCGTTTCACGGACGAGATCGCGTCCCTGGTGACACGGGCCGGGGCGGAGGGCTGAGCGGTGGGTTTCCTGGACCGATTGCGCAGCCGGGGTGTCTCCGTCGGTGGGCGGGGTGACAGTGGCGTGGGCGTCGACGTCGGCGGGAGCAAGGGTGACGGCGAAGCAGCCGTCACCCCCGCACCCGTGCCATCGGGCGGTACGGCGCCTGTGCTCGCCTCCTGGCCGGGGTTGCCGCCGATCCAGCGGACGCTGGCGCCGGGGCGGGCCGGGGTGGCCGACGCGGCCTTCGGCGGCCGCCTGCCGACCTGGCAGAACCCGTCGTTCATGGCCACGGCGTCCCATGCCGTGCTGGACGGCCGCTCCAGCGCGCTCCTCGGCCGGGCAGCGCAGGTGGCGGCCCGTCCGGTGTCAGGTCTCGAACGGCCCGCGGGCTCCTTGCCGTTGGCCGGTCCCGAGCCGACGGCGACACCGGTGCAGCGCGTACCGGCGGTGCCTCTGCGGGTGCTTCCGCCGTCGGTGCCGGGTGCGGGTGGCCGTCCGGCCGCGGCCGGCGGCCCTACGGCCGGGGCGCGAACGCCCTTGGTCGGACAGGCCGTTCAGCGGGTGGCCCGGGTCGGTGCGGCCGATCCGACCGGCGCAACCCGCCCGGGCGGCGATCCCGTTGGGGGCGGAGGTGCGTCGGGTTCGGTCCCCTCTGGGGGTACGTCGGCGCCGGCTCCTTCCGGCGCGGGCCCTTCCGAACGTGCGCCGGCGCCGGCTCCTTCCGGCGGTGCCCCGAGTGCCGCTCGTACGAGTGCGCCCTCCGTCGCCGCAAGCAGTACGGGCGGAGACAGGACCCCGGTTCAGCGGATCGCCGCGGCGGGCCCCTCGGCCGCCGCCGCACCGACACGCGCTGTACCCGCCGGACCGAGCGCCGCCCCCGTGGTGTCGCCGCCGGCATCCGGTCTCCGGGTGCGGAACGTCCCGGCCGCCTCGCCGTCCCGGCCGCCGCAGTCCCTCACCAGGGCCCGGACCGGTGCTACGGCGGTACAGCGCCGGACACTGCCGGTGGCGCCCCGCGCCTCGGCCGGGCCCACGGCCTCCGGCGCGAAGGCGGCGGGCGGTCCGGCCGACACGGGTGGATCGGCGGCACCCTCCGCCGAGAGCGACCGAGCGGTTCGCTCCGCGGGTCCGGCGCCGACCGTCCCTTCCGTCGGCCCGGTCACCGACGCCGTCGTGCAGCGCGCTCCGGGCGACGGCGGCACCACGCCGGTCGACGCCCCGCGCGTCGAGCCCGCGCCGCCGGCTGTCCCCTCGGTCCCTGAATCGACGGCCGCGCTCCCGGTCGTCCAGCGGCGCGCCGCTACCGGGTCGGTCTCGCCGACCGACGTCAGCCGTACGACGGCTCCGGTCCCTGCGCCGACCACGCCCCCGATCTCGGCCTCGCGCATCGCGGACACCAACTCGGCTGTCCCGCCCAGCACTTCACCGCCCTCGGTGCAGCGGTCGACGTCTCCTGAACCTGCGCCCACCGCCGACGGTTCCGCGACACCCGTACGGCGGAACCCGGCGGCTCCGAGCACCACGCCAACTCCCGTGCAGCGCACCGCAGAAGCGCCCGGCGGCAGCCCGACGCCCGTAGAGCAGAAGCCGGCAGGCCCAGCCGGCACCTCCGCTCCGGCCCCGCCGCCTACGCCCGGTGTCCCACCCGCCGCCGCCTCACCCGCGCCGCCCCCGGGCCTCCCGATCCAGCGAATCGCCAAGCCCGCTCCCGGGTCGCCCGCGTCCCCCTCGTCTGCCGCGTCCGTCTCGTCCCACGCCGACCACACCGGCCCGGCCACTCCGTCGGGCCCTCCGTCGGCCACCACCGCACCGGCCACCTCGCCGACCCCCGCCTCGCCGGCCTCTACTCCGCCCGGTCCCGAGTCGGCCACCACACCGACCTCGCCGACCGCCCCTCTCCCGTCCGTCCAGCGAAGCACCGCGCGCACCACGCCTCGCCCGCGCCCCGGCCTCGGCGCCCCGCTGTCCGCACGGCCCGTCTCGTCCACGGCTCCGCAGGCACCCCCGGCCGCGCCGAACCCGGCGTCTCCACAGCCCAGTTCGGTCGCCCCCACGCCTTCGGCGCCCAGCACCTCGGTACCCGCCGCGCGGCCGAACCCCGCGACCATCACCACGCCGGCCGCCTCCCCTACCGCGGCTGCCTCCACCGTCAGTACCGGCGCCACGGGCCCCGCCACCTCCACGTCCCCGGTCGCCCCTGCGCGCCCCACCTCCGCCGACTCCGCCACACCCCCTATCCAGCGCATCCCGGCCACCTCCCCCGCGCCCACACCCACCCCTCGCCGCTCTCCCCTGGGCGCCCCCCTGACCACCCCGCCGGCCGACGCCACGCCCCTCCTCGGCGCGCCCGTCCAGGCGCCCCCGACCGTCCCCGCAGCGCGCTCCACCTCCGTACCGGACCAGCCGTTCGTGCAACGGATCGCCGGCGCTCCGGCAGCGCCGACGCCGATCCCGCCCGGTTTCCCGACGGCACCTCTGGTGAGCACGCCGCCCGGCAACTCTCCTTCGGCCGAGGCCTCTTCGACCACCTTCGCCCCGCCCGGTTTCCCCCCGGCACCCGTCACGGGCACCCCCCTCAGCCTCCCGGCGGCGCCGCCCGTCGCCATCTCGCATCAGCCGCCGACGTATTTCCCCACCACGGCCGACCCGTTGGGCCCAGGCCCGACGCCGTCGCCGTCAACTTCCCACTCCGTACCGCAGGTTCAGCGCGCGGCGACAGCTGTCAAAGCCACCCCCCTGCGTCGCCCGGCGCCACCCGACACCGGCCGCGCCCCGCTCCCCGTGGCCGCGCTCACTCCGCCTTCGTTGCCTCCGTCCTCGGGTGTCCAGGGCCCTGCGTCCGCCGCTCCCGGCAGTCAACAGAGCGCCGCCGCTCCCCCGTTGGCCGTCCAACGCGCCCCCTGGAGCAGGTCCAAGTCGCCCTCACCGGCCAAGCACCAGACCACCAGGCACAGCGCCACAGGAGCCCTCGCCTCAGCCGCCGCCGCGACGGTCGCGAGCACGCTCGGCCGGCACGCACCCGCAGCTCCGCCCGCCGCCGCGCGCCGGCACGAACCGCCACCGCCGTACACAGCCACCACCTCGGGTCCGCCGCCGAACCAACCCCCGCCGCCCTACTCCGCGTCCGCCTCGGCCGCCGCGCCGCCGCCCGAGTACACGGCCGTGGCCGCCGGGGGATTCGACCCGCGGGACCTCACCGACTTCCAGCTCGACGAACTCGTGCACCGGATCATCGGCCGGATCACACGGCTGATCCGCACCGAACTCCGGATGGACCGTGAGCGGATCGGCAAGCTCCGCGATCCTCGCCACTGACAAGCGCCCGACCGACCAGCATCCAACCGCCACTGAACGACAGAAAGGCCCCGTGATGTCCCGCCAGGACCCGGGCTCCACCATCTGGTTCACCCTCAGCATCGACGGGGAGAGCCTCGGCTACTTCAACGGATGCGAGGGCCTGTCGTCCCAGGTGGAGGTGGAGCACCGCCAGGAGGGCGGGAACAACGGCTTCGTCTGGCAGTTGCCGACGCGGGTCACGTTCTCCACGATCCGGCTGACGCGTCCGCTCACCCCGGACACCACGAAGGTCGCCAAGTGGATCTCGTCCGTGCAGACGGGCATCAAGCGGCCCACCGCGCAGATCGCGGCGCTGCGCGCGGACGGTTCGGAGGTGGCGCGCTGGGGGCTGATCGACGTGCTGCCGGTGAGCTGGACCGGGCCCACCCTCGACCCGGCGAGCCCGTCCGTGGCGACCGAGGTGCTCGAGATCGCCCACCACGGGTTCACGGACTAGCGGGGAGCGGGAGACATGGCGAAGGGCAGCAAGGGCGCGGGCAAGAGCCTCGTACACGCCACGCTCGCGATCCACGAACCGCCGAAGGGCAAGAGCAGGGCGCCCGGCGGGATCATCAAGACGTTCGGCTTCGACTTCAACCCGGCGCAGCTGTCGCTGACCCGGCGTGCGCAGTGGAAGGTGACCCCGGCTCAGATCGAACGGGACGGCCCGCTGCCGGAGTTCATGGGTTCCGAGCCGCGCGAGATGAGCGTCGAGATCTTCCTCGACTCCTCCGACGAGCCGACCAGCAACACCGTCATGAAGAAGGTCGAGTCGCTGCTGTCGTGCTGCGAGGTGACGACCAAGTCCATTGCCGCCAAGCAGCCTTCGCCGCCGTGGGTCGTCTTCCAGTGGGGGTCGTTCGCGACGGCCCGCTTCACGGCGTACGTCAGCTCGGCGGAGGCCAACTACACGCTGTTCTCGACGACCGGCGTGCCCATCCGTGCCACCTGCCGGCTGCAACTGCACGAGATCCCCAGCAAGACCAAGGGGCAGAACCCGACGTCGGGCGCGCTGACGGCCCAGCGTGTGCACCGAGTTGTGGCCGGGGACTCCCTTCAGTCGCTGGCCTGGCGGGAGTACGGGAACGCGGCCGCGTGGCGGTCCATCGCCGAGATCAACGGCATCGACAACCCTGGCCACTTGCCCACCGGCATCGAACTCGTGCTGCCGGCCGCCGAGGAGGTGCGTACCTGATGGTGCAGTCCGCGTACTCCAACGTCGTCGACGTGAAGATCGGCGGCGCCAAGCTGCCCCCCGAGTTCGCCCCCGACCTGGTGGAGAGTTACGTCGACCAGGGCGTCGGCGTCCCGGCCGCGTTCCGGCTCACCTTCCGCGACCCCTACCGGCTGCTCCTTGGCAAGCTGAACATCACCTTTGGCACCAAGGTGGTGTTCGCGCCGGTGGCCGACGGCGAGGGCGCCGGCGATCCGCTGCTGACCGGTGAGGTCACGGGACTCGAGGCCGACTACGACGGCACCGGCAGCTACACCGTGGTGCGGGGGTACGACCTCGGGCACCGCATGCTGCGCCAGCGCCGGGTGGCCGCGTACCGCAACCAGAGCGCCTCCGACATCGCCCGCAAACTGGCCGGCCAGGACGGCGTGCCGATCGGGAAGATCGAGTCGACGAAGACGGTCTACGAGTTCATCAGCCAGTCCAACGTCACCGACTGGGACTTCCTCTCGCGCCTCGCCGACGAGAACGAGATGGTCATGTCCGTCGACGCGGACGGCAAGTTCCAGTTCGTGAAGCCCAAGTCGGCCTCGGGCGCGCCCTCCCCGAACACCGACGGCGACAAGAGCCCGTTCGTGCTCCAGGCCGGGCACGACATCCTGCGGCTGCGGGCCGCCGCCACCGCCGCCGACCAGGTCGGCAAGGTCGAGGCGCGCGGCTGGGACGTGACGACGAAGAAGAAGCTCACCGCCACCTCGCCCGCGACCTCCAACCCGGGCATCACCATCGGCACCACTCCGGGGGCCGCGGCCGGGAAGTTCAAGACAGCCAAGCTGGTCGAGACGGGCACGCCCTACGACAAGCAGAACGAGGTGAAGTTCGCCGCCGACGCCCTCGCCGACGACGTCACCGGGTCGTTCGCCGAGCTGGAGGTCGTCGCGCGCGGAAATCCCAAGCTGCGCCCGGGAGTTCCGGTCGCGCTCGCGGACGTCGGCGTGCCCTTCGAGGGCAAGTACACGGTCACCTCGGTGCGGCACGTGTTCGGCGACGGCAAGCACTACGAGGCGTGGGTGACGGTCAGCGGGCGGCAGTGGCGGTCGCTGTACGGCCTCGCCTCGGGCGGCGCGGACACCTCGCCACGGCTGCCGAGTGTGGCCAACGCGCTGGTGACCGACGTCAACGACCCGCTCAAGCAGGGCCGGGTGCGGTTGCAGTTCCCATGGCTGGACGACACCTACGTCAGCGACTGGACGCGGACCGTGCAGATGGGCGGACTGGGCGGGGGTGGCATCTTTCCGCTGGACGTCAACGACGAGGTGCTGGTCGCCTTCGACCGAGGGGCACTCGACCATCCGTTCGTGATCGGCGGGCTCTACAACGGGCGGGACAAGCCGACCGTCGTGAGCGATGTGCCGCTGCACGACACCGTGCGCAAGAAGGCGAGCCGGCACACCGTCTCCGACCGGGACGGCAACCGGCTCGACCTGCTCAGCCAGAAGACCGGCATGCGCAAGCAGGGCGTGCGGCTGATCTCCGGGGACAAGATGCTGACCGTCTTCCTGGACCGGACGAAGACCGAGATCACCGTGGACAGCAAGGGCTCGGTCACCATCAAGGGCAGCCGGTCGGTGTCGGTGGAGGCCGGCACCGACCTCACGTTGAGCGCGCGGCGGGCGCTGACCATCAAGAGCGGCGGCCCGCTCAACATCCAGGGCGGCGGCGTGGTCAACATGCGGTCCGCGGGCGTGATCGGGCTGAACGCGGCGGGCGCCCTGAACCTCAACGCGCTGGGTGCCGCGAGCCTCACCGGCGTGGGCACCGTGCAGGTCACCTCGGCCGTCAACACGACGATCAAGGCGCCGACCACCATGGTCATGTCCCCGGTGTTCGGGGTCACCACCATCCCCGTCCCGATGGTTCCGTGAGCCGTTTCCCAGGAAGGCAGGTGCGTCTTTGATGGCGGAGCAGTTCGTCGGGTCCGGCTGGTCGTTCCCGCTGCGGATCGGGCCGACCGGCGGGATCGCGCTGGTCAGCGGCGAGCGGGAGGTCGAGGAGGCGATCCGGCTGGTCCTGTCGACCGCGCCGGGCGAGCGGCCGATGCGGCCCGACTTCGGCTGCGCCATCCACGACCTGGTGTTCGCGCCGGTCAACGAGCAGACCGCGGGCCGTATCCAGCACGAGGTGCACATCAGCCTGGACCGCTGGGAGCCGCGGATCGAGGTCGAGGACGTCGAGGTCACCGCCGGCGGCGACCAGAGCGTGCTCTACATCGACGTCCGCTACTCGATCCGCGGCACCAACAACCCGCGCAGCCTGGTCTTCCCGTTCTACGTCATTCCGTCCCACGAGGAGCCCGACGCCGGCCCCGGCGCGGGCACCTCCCTCGAAAGCGACCGCTGATGGCCCTGCCCTCACCCAATCTCGACGACCGCCGCTTCCAGCAGTTCGTCGACGACGCCAAGCGCTACATCCAGCAGCGCGCCCCGGAGTGGACCGACCACAACGTCTCCGACCCGGGCGTCACCCTCGTCGAGACGGTCGCCCACATGGCCGACCAGATCGTCTACCGGCTCAACCGGGTGCCGGAGAAGAACCATCTGGCGTTCCTGGACCTGGTGGGGATCACGCTGTTCCCGCCGTCGGCCGCGCGCACGGACGTGACGTTCTGGCTGTCGGCGCCGCAGGAAGAGGCGATCCCGGTGCCGGTGGGCACCGAGGTGGCCACCATGCGGACCGAGAGCGAGGAGGCGGTGGTCTTCGCCACCGAGCGCCAACTGACGGTCGTGCCCTGCGAGTTGAGCCATCTGCTGGTGCAGCACCGGGGTGAGCCGGCGGTGGACCGGACGCCGGACCTGGCCGTCGAGGACCGGGACCTGCTGTGCTTCTCCGAGTCCCCGGACCCGGGCGACTGCATGCTCCTCGGTCTGACCAACGCGGTGCCGCACTGCGCGGTGGCGCTGGACCTGGACAGCCGGGTGGACGGTGTCGGCGTGGACCCGCGGCAGCCGCCGCTGGTGTGGGAGGCGTGGACCGCGGACGGCTGGCAGCTGTGCGAGGTCGACCGGGACGGCACGGGTGGCCTCAACCGGCCGGGCGAGGTCGTGCTGCACATACCCAGCGGTCACGTCCTGTCCCGCAACGCCGGCCAGGAGGCCGGCTGGCTGCGCTGCCGGGTCACCGAACCGGGCCCCGGCCAGCCCTTCTACACCACCTCCCCGACCATCCGCGCCGCCGAGGCCTTCACCATCGGCGGCACCACCGCGGCCGTACACGCCGAAGCGGTGTACGACGAGGCGCTCGGCGAGTCGACCGGGCTGCCGGGGCAGCGGCTGCGGCTGGCGCACGCGCCCGTGGTCGGCGACGATCCGCCGGTGCTCCTCCAGACCGCCGAGCACGACGGCTGGACGGACTGGCGGGTCGTGCCGCACTTCGCGGACTCGGGCCCTGACGACCGGCACATCGTCGTCGACGCGACCAGCGGCGAGATCGCCTTCGGGCCCGCCGTACGCGAACCCGACGGCTCCCTGCGGCAGTACGGGACGGTCGCGCCCAAGGGCTCGCCGATCCGGGCCCGCCGCTACCGAACCGGCGGCGGCCGGTCGGGCAACGTGGCGCGCGGCGCCGTACAGATCCTGCGGACCTCCATCCCGTACGTCTCCGAGGTCGTCAACCGCGAGGCCGCGCGGGGCGGGGTGGACGGCGAGACGGTCCAGGAGGCCAAGGTCCGGGCGCCGATCACACTGCGCGCGCAGGAACGGGCGGTGACGCTCAGGGACTACGAGGAACTGGCGCGCCGCGCTGCTCCCGAGACCGCGCGCATCACCTGCCTGGAGGGCGCGGAGGGCGAGCACGGGGCGTACGCGGTACGGGTGTTGGTGGTGCCGCAGGCGGTGGCGGACCCCGGCGGCCGCCTGCGCTTCGAGCAACTGGTGCCCGGCGACGCCCTGTTGGACCGCATCACCCGACACCTCGACGAACGGCGCCTGATCGGCACGAGGTTGGCGGTCGGGCCGCCGTACTACCAGGGCGTGACCGTGGTCGCCACCGTGCACGCCTTCCGGGGCGTCGACACCGACAAGGTGCGCCGCGAAGCCCACGACGCCCTGTACCGGCACCTCGACCCGCTCACCGGCGGGGCGAACGGCACGGGTTGGCCGTTCGGGCGGCCCGTGCAGTCCGGCGAGGTGTTCGCGGTGCTCCAGCGCGTGCCCGGCGTGGAACTGGTCGACGAGGTGACCCTGCACCCGGCCGACCCGCTGACGGGCAAGCGGGGCGAGGCGACGGATCGGATCGATCTGTCCGCGCCCTCACTGGTGTTCTCGTTCGACCATCGCGTACGGGTGATCGGGGACGGCAACTGATGAGAGGTTCCATCGACGGCCTGGAGTCGTCCGCGCCGATCGGCATGATGCTGCCGGCCGTGTTCGCCGACGACGACCTCGCACAGCGCTTCGTCGGCGGCCTGGACGAGGTGGTCGCGCCGATCCACAACACGCTGGACTGCCTCGACACGTACTTCCGCCCGTCCCTCGCGCCGCTCGACTTCACCCAGTGGCTGGGGAGTTGGGTCGGCGCCGAGACCGACGGCAGCGAACCGGAGGACCTGCTGCGGACCGCCGTGGCCGCCGCCGCGTATCTGCACCGGGTGCGCGGCACGGTACGCGGTCTCGCCGAAGCCGTACGCCTCGCCTTCGGCGTGACACCGGAGATCACGGAGAGCGGGGCGGCGGCCTGGAGCGCGCGCCCGCTGGGCCCGGTCCCCGGCGAGGCGCGCCCGCGCCTCCACGTCCACCTGCGCCTGCCCTCCCCCACCTCGGCGGACCACCACCGCCTGGACGCCCTCGTGGCGGCCGCCCGCCCCGCCCACATGCCGTACACGGTCCAGGTGACCGCAGGCGACCCCGCCGAAAGGACCCAGCAGAGATGACGACCACCCAGAACTGCGCCGAATGCGGCACCCGCGCGGAACCGGGCCAGTCGTTCTGCGACGCCTGCGGGGCGGTACTGAGCTGGACGGACCGGGCCGGTGCCTCCGGCGGAAGGGCGGCAGGATCCGGCGGAGGTGCGGCTGCCGGTGCCTCCGGCAGAAATGCGAGTGCCTCCGGCGGAAGCGCGGAGGGCTCCGGTGGGGGTGGAGGTGGCTCCGCCAGGGGAGCGGACGGCTTCGGCGGCGGCGCGGACACCACCGACCGGAACGGCAGCGCCTCCGGCGGCGACGCGGACGGTTCCGGCCGGAGCGCCGACACCTCCGGCGAGCACCCGGGCGGCGCGGCCCACAGGTCGGGCGAGGCAGCGTTCGCCACGGCCCCCGCGGGGCCCGCCGCCGCGGCCGGGACGGGCGGCTCGCTCGACGACGGTTCCGGCGCCGGCAGTTCATCGTCCGGTGGGTCCGGTGACCCCGGTTGGGACGCCTTCGCCCGGTCGGACGGGAGTGCGGGGCTGGTCCGCAGCGCGCGGGAGGAGCTGTTGGCCTCCGGTACGACGGCCACCGCGGCCGATGCCGGTGGCGCGCCGGTGGCCACGAACGCCTCCACGGGTCCGTCGCCCTCCACCGCTCAGCCCCTCGCCCCGTCAGCCTCCCCCTCTCACCCCACCCCGTCCCCTTCCCCGTCTCAGGCGGCCCCCTCTCAAGCCGCCGCCCAGTCCCCCTCCGACCCCTACCCCACCGCCCCGCCCAGGGACGACGACACCCTCCCCAACCAGTCGGTGTCCGCCGCGGCGGGGGCGATTCCGAACCCCACTGTCTTTCCGGCGGCCCCGCCCCCAGAGGACCCCGCGTATCACGACGAAATGGCCCACCGTGCCCGGCAGTTGCTCGTGCCGGTCAACGACCCTCAGCCCCGTCCCACGGCCGAGCCCGCCGTCGCGCCGGTGCTGCCCGGGCGCCCCGCGCCGCAGCGGCCGCAGACCGTGCGGGCGCCGGGTGAGGAGCTCGGGGCGGACGGCGGGACGCCGTGTCCCTGGTGCGCCACACGGAATCGGCCCGAGCGGCACTACTGCGCGCGGTGCGCGATGCCGATGGCTGGCGAAGGACCCGTACCCGGTCGACTGCCTTGGTGGCGAAGGCTGTTGGGCTTCCGCAACCGGGAGACCCCCTGGGCCGGCGACCGGCCGCGACTGCGCCGTGCCTTCGACCGCGTCCTGACCTGGCTGACCGCCGCGGTCGTACTGGCCCTGCTGATCTGGCTGGCGTTCAGCATCCCCAAGGGCGTCCAGGCCACCCGCGACCACTTCGCCAAGCGCGCGCAGGTCGCCCCGGACAGCGTCAGCGCGTCCCGGTCCTACCCTGGCCACAAGCCGGCGCTGGCCTTCGACAAGCTCAACGACACCTGGTGGGGTCCGGGCGTCTCGGCGTCCGGCCGCGGCGAGTGGATCGAGGCGAAGTTCGAGGAACCGACCCGCCTGCTCGACCTGCTCATCACGCCCGGCGTCTCCGCCCGCGCCGACCAGCTCTCCCAGTCGGCCCTGCCGCACCGCATCGAGGCCACGATCACGCTGGCCAGCGGCAAGACGACCAAGCGTGAACTCACCCTCGACCAGGGCGCGGGCGCCCAGCGCCGGGCCTTCCGGGTCGGCGAGGTCACCAAGGTCCGCTTCACCATCGAGTCGGCGTACCTGATCTCCTCGACCAAGCAGGTGGCCATCGCCGAAATAGAGTTCTTCGGCCCGTCGAACGCGAACTCCGGCTGATACCGGCGGCCCATACAGGCGGCTGACACAAGCGGCCGAATTGCGGGGCGATTCGTGGCGGTGGCGTGTGGATAGGTTCACACGCCACCGCGGGGCCCACGGAACCCTTGCGGCGATCACTGCCGTGACGTAACAAGTTGGATCATGAACCTGTTCAACCGTGCTGCGTCCCTGCGCCGCCCGGCACCCCCCACCGAATTTCCCCAACCCCCCACCGAACCCCCGGCCTTCGCGTCCGCCGCCCGGCCCGACCCCGGCCTGGCGGGACTCACCGGGGACTGGCTGATCGACCCCGCGCACAGCCGTATCGGCTTCTCCGTGCGTCACGCCCTGGTGACGACCGTGCGCGGGGCCTTCACGGAGTACGACAGCCGGCTCCACTTCGACGGCCGCGACCCCTCCCGCTCACGCGCCGAGATCGTCCTGTCGACCGCGTCCGTGGACACCGGCGTGGAACAGCGCGACGCCCATCTGATCGGCCGTGACTTCCTGGACGCCAGGAACTACCCGCGCATGCGCTTCGTCAGTACGGCCGTTCGGCTCATGGGTGACGACGTCTACCGCATGACCGGCGACCTCACCATCAAGAACCGCACCCGTCCCGTGGACCTGGAACTCACCTACATCGGACACGTCACCGACCCCTTCGGCTACGATCGGGTGGGATTCGACGGCACGACCACCATCAACCGTTCCGAATGGGGCCTCGCCTACAACGCCCGGCTCGCGGAGGGCGGCGCGATGGTGAGCGAGAAGGTCCGGCTCCAGTTCGACATCGCCGCGATCCGGACCGTGCCCAACGACTGAACCGCTCGACTCCGGAACACCAACTCGCGGGCGTCGACGCCTCGGCGTCAACTCTTGGGCGCGGTCAGGTCGTAGACCACCGTCGAGCCCACCGTCCGCGGGGTGAAGGACGCCGTCACCCAGGCCGAGATCTGCGAGCCGGTGCTGTCCTCGCCCTCGCGGGCGAAGCCGCCCTCTTCGCCGCTCTGGGCCACGAAGTAGTGGATCTCCCCGTCGGCGACGTACTGCTTGAACCGGGCCAGTGTCGGTGCCGGGTCCCCGCCGCTGAAGCCGCCGATGGGCATGACCGGTCGGCCGGTGGCGAGTTGGAGCCAGGTCTGGTTGTCGGAGGCGACGGTCGCGGCGACCCAGGTGTAGTCCTGGGCGTTCTCGACCAGCGTGGCGCGCAGTTGGGGCGTGACGGCGTCGATCCCGCCCAGCCGGCCGGCGCCGCTCTTTCCCGTGCCGGCCGCGCGTCCCGTGCCTCCCCCGGTGGGTCCTCCGTGTCCCTGTGCGTCGGCCGCCGAGGCGGGGCCCGCGAGCGGGGTCTGTCCGGTGTGGGCCGTGGTGACGGTGGCCCAGGTGTAGGAAGCCGGTCCGGCGAGTACGGTGGCCAGCGCGAGGCCCGTCGCCCCGAGGGCCAGGCGCCGCGGGAGGAGACGGGTGAGCGCCAGGCCGACTGCCGCCAGCAGTCCGACCACCATTACCGGCCAGCGGAGTTGGGAGGTCCAGCCGTCCGCGCGGCCGAGCAGCACGAACGCCCATGCCGCGGTCGCCGCGACCGTCGCCGCCAGCACCACGGCCGCCATGGCGTGGCCTCGCAGGCGCCAGAGCAGGACCGTACCCATGGCGACGAGCGCGGCGACGTAGGGCGCAAGAGCGACCGTGTAGTACTCGTGGAAGATCCCGGACATGAAGCTGAACGTCACCACCGTGCACAGCAACGCACCGCCCCAGGCCAGAAATCCCGCGCGGTGGACGTCGGTTCGGGCGGCCCGGCGGGTGACCACCAGCGCGGCGACCAGGAGGATCAGCGCGGCGGGCAGCAGCCAGGAGATCTGGCCGCCCAGCGCGCTGTCGAACATGCGCGTGATGCCGCCCTCGCCACCATGGCCGCCGGCGCCGCCTCCCCCGGTACCCCCGGTACCTCCGCCGGGCACGCTGCCGCCTGCGGGCAAGCCGCTCGCCGCCGAACCGCCGCCGCCCGCACCCCCTTTGGCCTCGTCGCCGGTGATGCGCCCGAGCCCGTTGTAGCCGAGGGTCAGGTCCAGGAAGCTGTTGTTCGTGGAACCGCCCACGTACGGGCGGGAGTCGGCCGGCCAGAGCTCGACCAGGGCCACCCACCAGCCGGCGCTGACCACGATCGCAGCCCCGGCCAGCAGGACATGACCGATCCGCCTGGCGACGGGCTGCGCCGCGCAGACCAGGTAGACCACCGTCAGCGCCGGCAGGATCAGCCACGCCTGGAGGGTCTTGACCAGGAAGGCGAGACCGAAGCAGACCCCGGTGAGCACCATCCAGCGGGCCGCCCGGTGGCCTTCCAGGGCGCGTTGGAAGCAGTACAGCGCGCACACCATGAGCAGGGCGAGCAGCGCGTCGGGGTTGTTGAAGCGGAACATCAGCGCCGCCACCGGGGTCAGCGCGAGGAGCGCGCCGGCCAGCAGCCCGGCGGCCGGTCCGTACAGTCGCCGTACCGCCGCGTACAGCACGCCGACGGTGGCGACGCCCATCAGCGCCTCGGGGGCGAGGATCTGCCAGGACCCGACTCCGAAGAGCCGTACGGAGAGGTCCATGGGCCACAGGGCGACCGGCGGCTTGTCGACGGTGATCGAGTTCCCGGCGTCCGACGCCCCGAAGAACGCGGCCTTCCAGCTCTCGCCGCCCGCCTGCACGGCCGCCGAGTAGAACTCGTTCCCGTAGCCGGACGCGCCCAGGTCCCAGAGGAAGGCGATCGCCGCGACGACCAACAGGGCCCAGAAGGCGGGCCGTTCCCAAGACGGAGTGGCGGTGCGGTCGGTGGCCGCGGCCGTGCGAGGTGGCAACGGGCCCTCAAGGACCGAGGGGTTGAGCGTGGTCATGTCTCTCCTTGTGGGGGCCTTGTCGCGGCCTTGCGGAGGCCTTGTCGCGGCCTTTGTGGGGGGCCGTCGGGACGTGGGAGTCCCTCCTTGGCGCGGCCGTCACCCTGCACGCCGGACTTCTCAGCACGCTCTCAGCGCCGGGGCGGTACGAGGTGTCCGAGCGCGGCTTCCGGAAGGCCGCGCGGTATCGCTGACCAGGGACGACAGCGGGCCTCCCACGGGACCGGCACCCCAGCGCCCGGCTCCCCACCCGCACCCCGGCCCCGTACATCTCAGGCGAATCTCAGATTCGGGCGGTCTGATGTCACGGTGACTTCACGCCCTACGGACCCCGCCGCCCCGGCACATCCCCTGGTCCGCCCCGACGGCTCGCGTGTCCGGGTGCTCGTGGTCGACGACGAGCCCGATCTCACCGAGGTGCTGTGCGGCGCGCTCGCCTACGAGGGCTACCATGCGCGCCCCGCCGCGGACCGGGCGTCGGCGGTGCGGGCCACGGCCGAGTTCCGGCCGGACGCGGTGATCCTCGACGTGATGCTGCCCGACGCCGACGGGCTCACCGTGCTGCGCGAGATCCGCGCCGAACTCCCCACCGTGTGCGTGCTGTTCCTCACCGCGCGGGACGCGGTCGAGGACCGGGTCGCGGGGATCCGGGCGGGCGGCGACGACTACGTCACCAAGCCGTTCAGCCTGGACGAGGTGACCGCCCGGCTGCACGGCCTGCTGCGCCGGGCCGGCATGGCGCGCCGGAGCGCGGGCGAGACGGCGCTGACCGTCGGCGACCTCGTGCTCGACGAGGAGGCCCACGAGGTCACTCGGGCCGGTGAGGTGATCGCCCTGTCCCCCACGGAGTACGCGCTGCTGCGGCTGCTGATGAACCACCCGCGCCAGGTGCTCAGCAAGACGCTGATCCTGGAGCGGATCTGGTCCTACGACTACGGCCACCACGCGCACGTGGTCGAGCTGTACATCTCGTATCTGCGCAAGAAGGTGGACGCCGGCCGGCCGGCCATGATCCATACCGTGCGCGGAGTCGGTTACGTCCTCAAGCCGCCCACCTCATGAACGCGGCGACGCGGGCCCGCCTCGACCGGCTGCGCCCCCGCACCCTGCGGGCCAAGCTCACCTGGGGCCTCGTCGTCCTGCTCGCGCTGAGCTGCGCGACCGTCGGGGTGGCGAGCGTCCTCGCCCTGCGCAGCTATCTCACCGACCAACTCGATCACCAACTGGCCGACTCCGGCTGCCTGTTCCCCTCCTCGCTACGACAGTCCGCGGACGCCCGGCAGCAGTCGGACGGGGACGTCGACTACGGCGACCTGGCGGCCCGCTGGCGTGCCGACACCCGAGGGCAGAGCATCGGCACGTTCGGCGCACGTCTCAACGACGGCCGGATCACCGATGCCGCCGTCGTCCGGGCCAACCGGGGCACCGCCGTCACCCTCGACGCGGCCGACACGGCGACGCTCAACGCCCTTCCCACCGACGGGAAGGCCCACACCGTCTCGTTCTCGTCCCTGGGCGCCTACCGCGTGTACGCCTGCGCGGGAAAGGACGACGACGTCCTGGTCAGCGGCCTGCCGCTGGCGCCGCTCCAGGAGACGGTCCGGCGCCTCGCCCTGGTCTGTTCCCTGGTCTTCGGCGGGGCACTGGTGATCACCGGGGTCGCCGGTGCCCTGTGGGTACGCCACTCGCTGCACCCGCTGCGCAGGGTGACGGACACCGCGGCGGCCGTCGCCGCGCTGAAGCTGGACAGTGGCGAGGTCACCCTGCCGGGCCCGACGGCGGCGGGCGACCCGCACAGCGAGGCCGGTCAGGTGGCCGCCGCGCTCGACCGCATGCTCGGCCACGTCCAGGAGGCACTGGCCAAACGGCACACCAGCGAGGAGCGGCTACGGAGCTTCGCGGCCGACGCGAGCCATGAACTGCGTACCCCTGTCGCCTCGATCCGTGGCCATGCCGAACTCGCCCTGCGCCACCCCGGACCGGTCCCCGCCAAGGTCGAGCGGGCCCTGGACCGGGTGGCCGCCGAGGCGGCACGGATGAGTGCCATGGTCGACGACCTGCTGCTGCTCGCCCGCCTCGACGCCGGGCGGCCCCTCCAGCGCGACCGGGTCGACGTGACCCGCCTGGTCATCGACTGCGCGGACGACGCCCGGGCGGCGAGCCCCGACCACGACTGGGTCCTGGACCTGCCCGAGACGCCGGTGATCGTCACCGGCGACGCCCACCGGCTGGCGCAGGTGCTGACCAACCTCCTGGCCAACGCCCGGCTGCACACCCCGGCGGGCACGCTGGTGACCGTGCGCGTGGCGCGGAGCGGGCCGGAACGCGGCGCGCCGGGGCGGAGCGGGCCGGGGTGGTGTCGCGTGTCCGTCGCGGACGACGGGCCCGGGATTCCGTCCGAGCTCCGGCAGACGCTCTTCGAGCGCTTCACCCGCGCCGACCGCCGGCACCCCGGCACGGGGACGCGGGGTGCGGGCGCCGGGCTCGGTCTGTCCATCGCGGCGGCCGTCGTCGCGGCCCACGAGGGCACGCTGACCTTCGAGAGCGTCCCGGGTTCGACGGTGTTCACGGTGCTGCTGCCTGAGATTCCTCTTTAAAAGAGGCCGCGGGGCCCGTATCCGGCCTGGTCTGAGAGGGAACTGAGAGGTCCGCTGAGGAAGGTGAGGGCAGACCACCGCTTCCGCTCCCGAGGAGCCTCATGAGCAGCGTTCACAGCAGTGCAGTGAGCAGCGTTGACAGCCATGCCGCCTTTGCGACCGACCTGCCTGCTCGGTACGTCCACGTGGAACACGTCATGGGCACCGTGGTCTCCCTCGACCTGCGCGACTGCGACCCGAAGGAGGCCGCCGCCGGCGTCGCCAGTGCGGTGCGCTGGCTGCACGAGGTCGACGCCCTGTTCAGCACGTACAAGCCGGACAGCGCCGTTTCCCGTATCGACCGCGGGGAGTTGCCGCCGGAGAACGCGGGCGCCGAGGTGACCTGGGTGCTCAACAGGTGCGCGGAACTCCGCCGTGCCACGGACGGGTACTTCGACGCGTGGGCGGCGGGCAGACTGGATCCGTCCGCGCTGGTGAAGGGCTGGTCGGTGCAGCGGGCGGCGGACGCGTTGGTGGCCCGGGGCCTGACGGACTTCTGCCTGACGGCCGGTGGCGATGTCGTGAGCCGGGGAAGCCGGGGAGTCCGGGGCAGCCGAGGCGGCGAGGGCGGCCGGGCCGACGAGGGTAGCCGGGCCGGCGAGGGCGGTCGAGGACGTCGGGACAGCGAGGGCGGCCAGGAGATTCGCCAGGACGGTCTGCCCTGGCGGATCGGGATCCAACACCCCACGGACCGAGGCGCGTTGGCGGCCGTGGTGCACGCAGGCGACCTCGCGGTGGCGACCTCGGGGGCGTACGAACGCGGCGAGCACATCATCGACCCCCACACGGCCGCCGCCCCCACCGGGCTGCTGTCCGTCACCGTCTGCGGTCCCGACCTGGGCACCGCGGACGCGTACGCGACGGCGGCCTTCGCCATGGGGCGCCGAGCCGCGGACTGGACGCTGACGCTCGACGGATACGAGGCGATGACGGTCACGGACGACGAACGCGTGTATCTCACCCCGGGCTTCCCCCTGGCCGACCCCGTGGAGGAGTCACGATGACCGCACCCCACCTCTCCCGGCAGCCCCCGCCGAAGCCGCCCGTCCGCCCGCGCAACTGGCCCCCGCCGTCGGTCCCTCCGTCGTCGCGGCGCGCCGTACGGGTGCCCCGCAGGTTCCCGGCCCGCCGCCGTCCGCTCGTCGTCGACGCCCTGGCCGCTGCCGCGGGTCTCGGCCTGGGCATCTCCCTGGCCCTGGGCATCGGTTCCCAGACCGTCAGCGCGTTGCAGGCGCCGGGCGGCATCGCCACCGCGCTCGGCCGTGTCACCGGGATGCTGAGCGGTTACGCCATGGTCGTCATCGTCCTGCTCTCGGCCCGCATCCCGCCCCTCGAACGCGCCCTGGGCCAGGACCGGTTGATCCTCTGGCACCGCCGACTCGCCCCCTGGGGCCTGTACTTGCTCCTGGCCCACGCGGTGCTGATCACCGTCGGATACGCACGCGCCGCGAAGACAGGTCTCCTCGCGGAGATCGGCCAACTCCTGTGGAGCTACGCCGGAATCCTGTCCGCCACCGTCGGCAGCGTCCTGCTGCTGGTCGCCGGGGTCACCTCCTACCGGCGGGCGCGACGCCGGATGAGGTACGAGACCTGGTGGGCCGTCCACCTCTACACCTACCTGGGCCTGGGCCTCTCCTTCATCCACCAGATCGACACGGGCGCCCCGTTCGTGGGGCACCCCCTGGCCACGGCCTGGTGGACGTCGCTGTGGGTCGGTGCCCTGGTCGTCGTACTCACCTTCCGGATCGGTCTCCCCCTGTACCGGTCCGTCCGGCACGACCTGCGTGTGGCCCAGATCGCGCCGGTGGGACCCCGCACCTGGTCGATCGTCCTCAGCGGGCGGCACCTGGAGAAACTGCCCACGGCCGGCGGCCAGTTCATGATGTGGCGGTTCCTGCGCCGGGAGTTGTGGTGGCAGGCCCATCCCTACTCCCTGTCGGCCACGCCCCAGGCAGGTCATCTCCGCATCACCGTCAAGGAGTTGGGCGACCACAGCACGGCCCTGTCCTGTCTGACCCCCGGCACCAGGGTGGCGTTCGAGGGCCCGTACGGCGTCTTCACCGCCGACGCGCGGCGGTCCCGGAACGTCCTGCTCGTCGGCGCCGGCGTGGGCACGACCCCGATCCGCGCCCTCCTCGACGACCTGCCCCGGGACACCCACGTGGTCGTCCTGCTCCGCGGCAGGCACCGCGAAAACATCGCCCACCTCGACGAGTTCGAGCGCCTGCTGGCCAAACGCCGGGGCCTGTTGCACACCCTCACCGGCCCACGGGGCACGCTCCGCCTGGACGCGCCCTCCCTGCACACCCTGGTCCCCGACATCGCCGGCCGGGACGTCTTCGTCTGCGGCCCCGACGAGTTCACCCGCCGGATCGTCACCGCGGCCCGGGACGCCGGGGTGCCGGCCGCCCATATCCACCACGAGGACTTCGCGTTCTGACCTCGCGTTCCCGACACCCCTGGAGAACCCCATGCGACGAGCCCCGATCGTCCTGGTCACGACCGTCATCGGCACCACCGGCGTGCTGATGTTCAAGCCCCACGAGATCACCCCGACCATCGCGTCGTCGTCCTCGTCGTCTTCGTCTTCGTCCTCCTCGTCGTCGAGCCAGGACGCGACCGTCTCGAAGAGCGGCTCCACCACGACCGCCACCGGCGCGGCGATCAGCACCCAGTTCGGCAACACCCAGGTCCAGGTGACCATCAAGGCCGGAAAGATCACAGATGTGAAGACGCTCCAACTCCCCGCCAACGAACCGCAGTCCGTCCAGATCAGCAACGGAGCCGTACCGACCCTGCGGGAGAGCGCCCTGTCCAAGCAGAGCGCCGCGATCGACTCGGTCAGCGGCGCGACCATCACCAGCCAGAGCTACGCCGCGTCCCTCCAATCGGCCCTGGACAAGGCGGGCTTCAAGGCGGCGGACGGCTCGACGGCGCCGACCACGGCCCCGACGGAATCGGAGGAGCGCGGACACGGAGGCGGCTTCGGGGACCACGGGGCCTTCGGCTAGTCCACCGGGTGCCCGTCTCCCGTCTCTCCTACGGGGGCGAGAACGCAGAACTCATGCCCCTCCGGATCGGCCAGACAGGTCCAGGGAACGTCACCCTGGCCGAGGTCGAGGTCGGTCGCTCCGAGGGCTCGCAGCCGGTCGACCTCCGCCGCCTGATCGTCACCGGGATACGGCAGCAGATCGAGATGGACGCGATCGGGCACGGTCTTCCCACCGGGCACGCGGAGGAGCTCAAGGTACGGCCCACCGCCGCGGGCCGAGCGCAACACCGCGTGCTCGTCGGTCACTTCACGCAGAGTCCAGTCCAACGCCTCGCCCCAGAACCGGCCCACGACCCGCGGATCCGCACAGTCGACCACCACTGCGGCGATCGGCCCGGTGTCCCGGTACTCCTCCCGAGGCTCCAGCACGCAGAACTCGTTGCCCTCGGGGTCGGCGAGTACCGTCCACGGCACATCACCCTGGCCCACGTCGACGGGCGTCGCACCGAGAGCCCTCAGCCGCGCGATCAACTCCGCCTGATGAGCGAGGGAGTCGGTGGCGAGATCGAGGTGCGTACGGTTCTTCGTCGCCGACTTGCGCTCCGGGACGGGAACGACGTCGACCCCGACGACGACCGGGTCCGGCCAGACGAGACCGCCGCCGGGTCCGACGTATGTGGTCACACCGGGGCTGTAGGCGCTCCACCCGAGTGCCTCCGCCCAGAACCGACCGACCGCCTCGCTGTCGACGGCCTTGACGTTCACCTGAACAGGTCGCAGTGGCATGCCGGCGATCCTATGCGCCGGCCCACGGTGGGGGCCGTCGACCGGCATCAGTACCAGGAGGGCCCGGCGTTGGTGTACGGCTCCTCCAGCGCCGCCGCCTCCTCGTCCGAGAGGCGGAGGGCGAGCGCGGCCACGGCCTGCTGGAGGTGATGGGGCTCGGTGGCACCGACGATGGGCGCCGACACCAGCGGGTTGCGCAGCACCCAGGCCAGCGCGATCTGCGCCATGGGGACGCCGCGGGCTTCGGCGAGGCGCCGCACGGCGTCGATGACCGGCTCGTCGTACGCGCTGTCGAAGGCCTGCACGACGTGGTCGGTGGCGGAGCGGGCGCTCTGCGCACCAACGGGACGGGCCAGGCGGCCCTTGCCGTTCGGGGAGTACGGCACGAGCCCCACGCCCATGTCGCCGCACATGGCCATGAGTTCGGGCTCGTCCTGGCGGCGCAGGAGGTTGTACTGGTTCTGCATGGACACGAAGCGGGTCCAGCCGCCGAGTTCGGCCGCGTGCTGGAGCTTGGCGAACTGCCAGGCGTACATCGACGAGGCGCCGAGGTAGCGGACCTTGCCGGCCTTGACGACGTCGTGCAGCGCCTCCATCGTCTCCTCGACCGGGACTTCGTCGTCGAAGCGGTGGATCTGGTAGAGGTCGATGTAGTCCGTGCCGAGCCGGGTCAGCGAGGCGTCGACCTGCTCCAGGATCGCCTTGCGGGAGAGGCCTTCGCCGCCCGGACCCGCGTGCATCGGACCGCGCACCTTGGTGGCCAGGACGATGTCCTCGCGCCGGGAGTACTCGCGGATCGCCCGGCCGACGAACTCCTCGGAGGTGCCCGCCTGGTAGACGTTGGCGGTGTCCCAGAAGGTGATGCCGAGTTCGACGGCCTGGCGGAAGAACGGCGCGGCCTTGTCCTCGGTCAACGCCCAGGGGTGGGCACGGGGAACGGTCGGATCGCCGTAACTCATGCAGCCGAGAGCGAGCCGGCTCACCTTCAGACCGGTGGTGCCGAGACGGGTGTACTCCATGGTGACGCTCCTTCGCATCGGGTCCGGGCGTGGTCAGCGGGGCGCACGTGTGCTGGTGCGCGGGCCCCCGTACTCGGCGTCGGTGACGTGCTCCAGCCACTCGACCTCGTCGCCCTCCCACAGCGCGATGTGCTCCATGAACCGGTCCGGACTCGCGCCGTGCCAGTGCTCCTCGCCGGGCGGGCAGTCGATGGTGTCGCCCGGGTGGGCCTCGATGATCACGCCGTCCCGGGTGCCGACGAGGGCGACTCCGGACACGACGTGCAGGGTCTGGCCCAGCCCGTGGCTGTGCCAGGCGGTACGGGCGCCGGGGGCGAAGCGGACCAGGTTGACCCGTACCCGGGAGGGCTCCTCGCCCCGTTGGATCACGTCCGCCCAGACGTCGCCGGTGAACAGATGGGGCGGCAGCTTCACGGTCGCGGACTTCTTGAGGATCTCCATGGTGGTGCGTACTCCTTGCGTCGGCCGTCTCAGAGCGGCCGGAACGGGGGATCGTCCTGCGTCACCACCGATGAAACCGCAGGTCACGCGCACGGAGAAGGACTCGTTGATACGTGTACTGCCAGTACACCCTTCGCCCGGAGACACCGCCCGACAGCCGACGTAGCCTCGAAACCATGGACAACCGGAGCGAGGTACGCGAGTTCCTGACCAGCCGTCGCGCCAGGATCACGCCCCAGCAGGCGGGGCTGCCCGCCCACAGCGGCAACCGGCGGGTGAAGGGGCTACGCAGGGAAGAGGTCGCGCTGCTCGCCGGCGTCAGCGCCGAGTACTACGCCCGTCTGGAGCGCGGCAACCTCTCCGGTGTCTCGGAGACCGTCATCGACTCCCTCGCCCGCGCCCTCCAGCTCGACGAGGCCGAGCGCGCCCACCTCGACGACCTCGCGCGTACGGCGAACACCACCCGTCGGCCGGCGCGCCGACGGGCCCCGCAGCCGATCCGGCCCAGCCTCCAGCACCTGCTCGACGCGATGACCGAGGCCCCGGCCTTCATCCGCAACGGCCGCCTGGACATCCTGGCCACGAACCGGCTGGGCCGCGCCCTGTACGACCCGGTCTTCGCCGACCCGGCCCGGCCGGTGAACCTCGCCCGCTACGAGTTCCTCAACCCGGGCGCCGCCGACTTCCTGCCCCAGCTGGAACGCCAGGCGGCCGGAGCGGTGGCGCTGCTGCGCACCGAGGCGGGCCGCGACCCGTACAACCGGGACCTGACCGATCTCGTCGGTGAACTCTCCACCCGCAGCGAGAAGTTCCGCGCGCTGTGGGCCGCCCACGACGTCCGACTGCACCAGACCGGCGTCAAGTACTTCCACCACCCCGCGGTCGGTGAACTCGCCCTCCCCTTCGAGGCGATGCC
This sequence comes from Streptomyces sp. NPDC002499, assembly GCF_053595415.1. Classification (NCBI taxonomy): domain Bacteria; kingdom Bacillati; phylum Actinomycetota; class Actinomycetes; order Kitasatosporales; family Streptomycetaceae; genus Streptomyces; species Streptomyces sp. NPDC002499. The sequence continues at coordinate 264,927 of NZ_JBSFXO010000013.1, read as the reverse complement.
CATCCCCACCGAGCCCGGCCTCACCCTCACCGCCCTCAGCGCCGAACCCGGCACCCCGTCCCACGACAGCCTCAAACTGCTGGCCAGTTGGGCCGCCACCCTCGACCAGGATGATCAGGACGACAAGGACGACGAGCCGAACACCGCGGCCGCCGACGGCGGACAGAGCAGACAGAGCGGATAGCCGCCTGCTACTCGTCCTGTTCGTCGAAGGCCCGGCGCGCCGCGGCGGTCTCCGGCTGGTGGGTGATCGCCCATGTCGCCAGGGCGATGGCCGGCTCGATCAGCGTGCGTCCCATGGCCGTGAGGTCGTACTCCACGCGCGGGGGCACCTCGGCGTGCACGGTACGCGAGACCAGTCCGTCCCGTTCGAGGCCGCGGAGCTTCAGCGTGAGCATCCGCTGGGACACGCCGGGGATGCAGCGTTGCAGTTCACTGAAGCGGAGCCGTCCCGAGCTGAGCGTGCCGATGATCAGCAGGGACCACTTGTCGCCGACGAGGTCGAGGAGTTCACGGAACGCGCGTCCGTCCGTCGTCTGAAGGCACATCGCCGCGAAGTCCGCCGACGTCCCGGGTGCCGCTGCGGGTTCTCGCGTCCCGGCCATGGTTCCTCCCCTGTGCTGGAGGCACACGAATGTGCCTTTTGTACGGCCTTACGCGATAACTCATGATGGGGCTACGAACAAATCGTAACCGAGGAGGCTCCCGTCCATGAAGTCCATCCTGATCGCCGGAGGAAACAGCGGCATCGGCCGGCACATCGCCGCCGAACTCGTCGGCCTGGGCCACCGCGTCGTCATCCTGGGGCGCGACCGGCGCAAAGGCGAAGAGACCCTGGCCTCCTTCGGCGACGCCGCCGGACATGCCTCCTTCCACGCGGTGGACCTGTCCACCCACGACGGAGTGCGCGCCGCCGCCCGGCGCGTCCTGTGGGAGAACGACCGCTTCGACGCCCTCGTGCACACGACGGGGGTGATGACGTCCGAGGACCTGCGCACGACGGACGGCCTGCACCAGGTCTTCGCGGTCAACTACCTGAGCCGCTATCACCTCACCCAGCTGCTGCTGCCGGCGCTCCGGAACGGCGACCACGGCAGGGTCCTGATGATGACGGCCCACATTCCGCCCACGACCAGGACGAGCTTCGAGAAGTTCCCGGACTTCCGGCCCTACGACTTCCTCCAGGCACGGAAACCGATCCAGCTCGCCAACCACTTCTACGCCGCACACCTCACCGGCGTGGAACCGGAGATCAGAGCGGGAGTCATCAACGCGGGAGTGGTGAAGACCGACCTCCTGCGCATGCAGTCACGCCTGATGAAGGTGACGGCGACAGTCGTCGCGGCACTGTTCGCGGGCAGCGTCGAGAAGTCGGCTCACAACGTCGTCCAAGCCACCCTGCGCGACGACTGGACCGGCGCTCAGTACTGGGGAAAGCCGGGCGCGTTCGAGGACCGGACCCGTATCGAAGCAGCACCACTCGAAGTGCAACGCGTCATGACCATCTCTCAACAGCTCACCGGCGCCTGAGAGTTCCAGGACCCGGGACCGTGACGAGGATTGCCAGTCGGCACGTTGGTGCAGCGCAGGTCACCGACCCGTGGCGGCCGCGCCTCCGACATCGTTGTCGAAAGCGCGGCCTGCCCGGGGCGCGGACCTACGGGATGCAGCGCGCCCCGAGACCGGAGGGTGTGGTCGGCCTACGGCGTGTAGCGGGCGTCACTGCCGTACAACTCCCTGGTGAACGCGGAGACATCGGCGGTGCGATTGGCGCCGTCGAGGTTGTAGGTCAGAAAGACGCCGTAGCCCTCACTGACCGTGCGTCGGGCGAGGCTGGCGGCGGTGCTCTGCGAGGTCCCGCCGATCTGGACGGCCGCCGGCGACAGCTTGGACTTGGGCAGTGCGATGCCGGGAACCTGCCAGGAGCCGTAGTACGGGTTCCAGGCGTAGTCGAACTTGGACGAGATGTCGACGCCGCCGTAGGACAGGCGCGACGCGGACGGTCCGATGTTGTAGAGGCTGATGATCTTGCCGGGCATGTTGGCGCGCAGGGCCGACACCAGATACACGAACGAGCTGGCGTTGGGCTGACTGGTGCCGTTGTTGCCGTAGTCGGCGTACTCGTCGTCGAAGTCGATGCCGTCGAGTCCGTACTTGGTCACGGTGTCCGACAGCTGCTTCGCGAACGTCGAAGCCGTCTGCTGGGACGGGAAGTTGGCGAAGCCCGAGCCCTGGTGGTTGCCGAGCACCGAGAGGACGACCTTGATGCCCTTCTGCTGCAACGGCCGTATCTGCGTGGCGGCGTTGTCGAGGACGCGCTGCACATTCGGGTTGAAGTACAGGGTCCCCGCCTTCGTGCTTGCGTTGTAGTTGATGTTCGCCGCGAAGATCACGGCGATGTCGAAGACGTTGGCGCCGCCGTTGGAGAGGGTGTACTTGCCGACGTTCAGCATGCTGTTGTTGTTCACCTCGATGTACGCCACCGAGGTCGGTCCTTGTTTGGCGAGAGCGGCAGCGGGTGCCGCTGCCGCGCCGGTCGTGGCGGTCGCGCCGAAGGCGAGGGCCATGACGGCCGAGAGCGCGAGGGCGGCGGTCCGTACTCTGCTCCGCACCGGAGTGAACATCGTTGATCGGTCTCCCATCGCTTGGAGCGGCGCCCGACCTGTCTACGGGCGCCGGGAAAGCTCCCCGGAACTTTCAGTGCCCATGACAGAAACCCCAGAACCATGCGGGACCTCTCGCGCCCTCACAACCCCACGATCCGGTTCCACTCCTTCGCGAAGTCCACCCGTTCCTTCGAGGTGATGTCCCGAGCGATGGCGAGGTGCTTGCGCATCGTGGCGTCCGGGAAGATCAGGGGGTTCTCGGCGAGGGCGGCGGTGTCCTTGTCCTTGGAAGAGGCCAGGACGTCCTGGGCGGCCGGGACGGGACAGACGTAGTTCACCCAGGCGGCCAGTTCGGCGGCGACCTTCGGCTCGTAGTAGTAGTCGATCAGCCGCTCGGCGTTGGTCTTGTGGCGGGCCAGGTCGGGGATCATCAGGGAGTCCGACCACAGCTCGGCGCCCTCCTCGGGGACGACGAAGCGGATGTCGGGGTTGTCGGCCTGGAGCTGGATCACGTCGCCCGAGTACGCCTGGCAGGCCAGTACGTCGCCGCTGACCAGGTCCTTGGTGTAGTCGTTGCCGGTGAAGCGCCGGATCTGGCCGTTCTTGACGTACTTCTCGACCTCGTCGCAGACGGCGTAGAAGTCGTCGGCCGTCCACTTGGTGACGTCGACGCCGTTGCCCTGCATGAGCAGCGCGAACGCCTCGTCGAGGCCGGAGAGCAGGGTCACCCGCCCCTTGAGGTCGCTCGCCCAGAGGTCCTTCACGTGCCGGATCTCGCGGCCCACCCTGCGGCGGTCGTACGCGATGCCGGTGATGCCGGACTGCCACGGCACCGTGTACTTGCGGCCCGGGTCGAAGGCGGGCGAGCGCAGCAGGGGGTCGAGGTACTTGGCCACGTTGGGCTGGCGGGCCCGGTCCATCTCCTGGACCCAGCCCAGCCGCACGAACCGCGCGCACATCCAGTCGCTGATGACGATCAGGTCCCGGCCGGTCTGCTGGTGGTTCATGAGGGCGGGGCTGATCTTGCCGAAGAACTCGTCGTTGTCGTTGATCTCCTCGATGTAGTCGACGGAGATCCCGGTGCGCTTCTCGAAGGCGTCCAGCGTGGGCCGCTTGGTCGAGTCGTCGTCATCGGTGTCGATGTACAGCGGCCAGTTCGACCAGGTCAGCCGGTGGTCCGAGGCGGAGAGATCGGTCCCGGCCCGCTCCCCGGGACTCACGTACGCGGCAGGCACCCCGCAGCCGGCCAGACCGCCCAGCACCGCGGCCCCGCCGAGCGCGCGCAGCAGGGTCCGGCGGGAGGGCGGGGAAGTCTTCGGTGAGAGGGCCATTACCGAAGGATGCCGCCCGTGCCTGTGCCCGGACAATCGACGCAGCGTCGAGCGGCACCGCGCAGGTCCGACACCTTGTCGATACGACAGGTCAAGCCCGCGGCAAGGCCGGGCCGGCCGCCGCGACACCAGCCGCCCCCACCTCCGCCCCCGGCCCCGTTCCCATCCCCGCCCCCGTTCCCGTTCCCCAGCACGGCAGACTGACCTCCACCGTCAGCCCGCCCCGAGGCCGGGTCCGAGCCCATACGCGTCCCCCGTGCGCCGCGACGACGGCGGCGACGATCGACAGACCGAGCCCCACCCCGTCCCGCTCTCGCCCCCTCCCCCGCGAACCCTCCGCGCCCTGCGACATCGCGGACCCCTGCGCACCCCGTGCGCGAGCCCAGGCCTGCGGAGCGACACGCTCCGGCCCCACCCGCCGGAACGGCTCGAACAGCCCCGCCGCCTGGTCCGCCGGAATCACCGGCCCGCTGTTCTCGATCCGCAGCCCGGGCCGACCCACAGCGTCCACGCCCGTCCACACACTCACCCAACCCTCCTCCCCCGCCGGGAGGTTGTGGCGCACGGCGTTCTCGGTGAGGTTGACCACCAGCCGCTCGATCAGCTGCGGGTCCCCGAGCACGGGCGCCGGCTCCAGCCGGGCCTCGACCCGACAACCGCCCACCACCGGCAGCCGTTCCCGCACGATGGCCGTCAGGTCCACCAACTCCCGCCGCTCAAGCCCCCGTTGACTACGCGCCAACGTCAACAGCGCGTCGATCAGCCGCTCCTGCTCCTGCCCCACCGCCCGCACCCGCCGCAACGCACCCCGCAGCTCCTCCTCGGACGCATCCGGATCGGCCAAGGTCACGTCCACGACGGCCTGTTGGAGCGTGAGCGGAGTACGCAGCTCGTGCGAGGCATTGGCGACGAACTGCCGCTGCGCCTCGAACGCCCCCGCCAACCGGGCCAGTACGTCGTCGAAGGTGTCCGCCATCGCCTTCAACTCGTCGTCCGGCCCCGCCACGGCCAGCCGTTCGTGCAGATTGTCGGCCGAGATCCGCCGGGCGGTCGCGGTCATCGTCCGCAACGGTGCCAGCACCCGCCCGGCCATCACCCACCCCAGGGCGACGGAGGCCAGCGCCATCGCGGCGAGGGCGAGGGCCGCGTAGACGAGCAGGTCGTGCAACTGGTCCTGGCGGACGACCTCGGCGAAGGCGTTGATGGTGGCCGGGGCGGTGGGTGCGGCGCCCGCGCCCGGCAGACCGGGCCCCTCGACCGACGAGACGGTCCTGTGGACCCCCACGTTGTTCGCGGCGAGGAAGTAGACGAAGCCCAGCAGCAGCGCGCCCGCCGCCACGAACAGGGCGCTGTAGAGCAGGGTCAGCCGCCACCGGATGCTGCGCGGGCGCCACGCGGGCACCTTGGTGAGGCCGTTCCACGCGGACACCCTCGTCAGGCCGCTCCACCCGGTCACTTTCATAGGGCCGTTCACCGGATCCGGTACCCGGCCCGGTCCACCGTCTCGATCAACGGCGGCTCCCCCAGCTTCCGGCGCAGTCTGCTCACCGTGACCTTCACGGTCTGGCTGAAGGGGTCCGCCGCCTCGTCCCACCCCCGCTCCAGCAACTCCTCCGTGGACACCACCGCCCCCTGCGCCCCGAGGAGCAGTTCAAGCACGGCGAACTCCTTCGGACTGAGCGGGAGTTGGCCCCCGGCACGGCTGGACCCGGCGCGCCGGGTCCAGCCGGAGCTCGCCCCGGACCAGCACCGGCGGCAGCGCGGGCTGCGCACGACGCGCCAACGCCCGTATCCGCGCGACGAGTTCGGAGAAGGCGAACGGCTTGGAGAGATAGTCGTCGGCGCCGAGGCCAAGGCCCGCGACCCGGTCGGCCACCGTCCCGGACGCGGTGAGCATCAGCACCCGGGCCCGGCTGCCGCCCCCGGCCAGCCGCCGGCACACCTGATCGCCGTGCAGACCGGGCAGATCGCGGTCGAGCACGACGACGTCGTACCCGTTGATCTCGGCACGCTCCAGGGCGGTCGGTCCGTCGAAGGCGAGGTCGACCGCCATGCCCTCGCGGCGCAGCCCCGCGGCCACCGTCTCGGCTAGCTCTTCGTGGTCCTCGACCAGCAGCACACGCATGGCCGTCAGTGTGGCGGGCGGGGGGTTACACACGGATAAGGGAGGCCGTTCCGCTGCTGTAACCGCCCGGGGAGTTGCCTGAGATCCACCAGCAGCCGCAAGCACCCGCGACCGGCCGCATCCAACAGCGCCTCATCACAGGCCTGATGACAGGAGGAACCCATGCGCGCTCTGGCGACCCGTTCGCAGAGCCTCGCCCTCGGCATCGCCGTCCTGACGGCCGCCGCCCTCGGCACGGTCGGCGCGACGGCCGCCCAGGCGTCCGGCACCTCGACCACCAAGGCCGAGACCGGAACCTTCTCCCGGACCCCCGCCAAGGCCTCCACGGCCAAGCCCGCCGAGCCGCCCCGGAGCACCGGTTTCGGGGTGTCGTACCACCCGACCACGGACGCCCCGGACGACCTCAACGCCGCCAACGACGACTTCGCCGCCTGTATGAAGGAGCAGGGCCGGTCGGTCTTCCCGGACTTCGAGGCGTCCAAGGGCGACGACGGAGGCATCCTGCTGAAGGTGGGGATCAAGGGCTCGGACTTCGACCCGACGTCCAAGAGCTTCCGCAAGGCGCTCAAGGCCTGCGCCCCGATCCTGGCGAAGGCCGGCATCACCTTCCCGGACCCGGCCGACCTGCCGCCCCTGCCGACCCCGGGCAAGCCCGGAAAGCCCGGCAAGCCGGGTGAAGGCCTCCCGTCGCTGACCGAGAGCGGCTTCAGGACCGCCTGACCGTCACAGCCATCACGACCAGCACAGCCAGCACAGCCATCACGGAGGGGGAAAGGCGCGGCCCCGGACGGGAGTTCACCGTCCGGGGCCGCGCCTCGCACCCCTACAACCGCCGCAGGCCTACGCGTCGAGCGACGTCATCACGTGCTTGATCCGCGTGTAGTCCTCGAACCCGTACCCCGACAGGTCCTTGCCGTAGCCGGACTTCTTGAATCCGCCGTGCGGCATCTCCGCGACCAGCGGAATGTGCGTGTTGATCCACACGCACCCGAAGTCCAGCCGCTTGGACATCCGCATGGCCCGCCCGTGGTCCTTCGTCCACACCGAGGAGGCGAGCGCGTAGTCGACGCCGTTGGCCCACTCCACCGCCTGGTCCTCGTCCGTGAAGGACTGGACGGTGATGACCGGTCCGAAGACCTCGTTCTGGATGATCTCGTCGTCCTGCTTCAGGCCGGAGACGACGGTCGGCGCGTAGAAGTAGCCGACGTCACCGACCCGGTGGCCGCCCGCCTCCACCTTCGCGTGCGCGGGCAGCCGCTCGATGAACCCGGAGACCTGCTTGAGCTGGTTGGGGTTGTTGAGCGGGCCGAACAGCACGTCCTCGTCGTCCGGCTGCCCGGTCTTCGTCTCGGCCGCGGCCTTGGCCAGCGCCGCCACGAACTCCTCGTGGATGCCCTCCTGTACGAGCACCCGCGTGGCCGCCGTGCAGTCCTGGCCCGCGTTGAAGAAGCCCGCCACGGAGATGTCCTCGACGGCCTTGGCGATGTCGGTGTCCTCGAAGACGACGACCGGCGCCTTGCCGCCCAGCTCCAGGTGCACCCGCTTGACGTCCTTGGCCGCCGACTCGGCGACCGAGATGCCGGCCCGCACGGACCCGGTGATGGAGGCCATCGCCGGCGTGGGGTGCTCGACCATCAGGCGGCCGGTGTCGCGGTCGCCGGTGACGACGTTGAAGACGCCCTTGGGCACGATCGAGCCGATGATCTCCGCGATCAGGACCGTCGACGCCGGGGTCGTGTCCGACGGCTTCAGCACGACGGTGTTGCCCGCCGCGAGCGCCGGTGCGAACTTCCACACGGCCATCATCATCGGGTAGTTCCAGGGCGCGACCTGCGCGCAGACGCCGACCGGCTCGCGGCGGATGATCGACGTCATCCCGTCCATGTACTCGCCGGCCGAGCGCCCCTCCAGCATCCGGGCCGCGCCCGCGAAGAAGCGGATCTGGTCGACCATCGGCGGGATCTCCTCGGACCGCGTGAGCCCGATCGGCTTGCCGGTGTTCTCCACCTCGGCCGCGATCAGCTCCTCGGCGCGCTCCTCGAAGGCGTCCGCGATCTTCAGCAGGGCTCGCTGCCGCTCGGCCGGGGTGGCGTCGCGCCAGGCGGGGAAGGCGGCGGCAGCGGCGGCCATCGCCGCGTCCACGTCCGCCGGTCCGGACAGCGGCGCGGTCGCGTACGCCTCGCCCGTCGCGGGGTTGACCACCTCGGTGGTCCGTCCGTCGGCGGCGTCCTTGAACTCACCGTCGATGTAATTGCGCAGACGACGCAGCTCCGTGCTCACTGCCGGCCTCCTGTCAGGGTCGAACCGTCCATTGACTGAGACACCCACCCTAATCCGCCGCCCCACGTTTTCAACACCCCTGGTCCGCGCATTACTGCGAAATCCGTAGGTCTCCGTCACGTAAACAACGAATTTCATCGGTCCGCCCTTGCGGAACCGTTGAGGCCTCGTGCACAGTGAGGGCGTGGCCAGTCGAAGCGCAGAGCACAGGGACTCCCGCGAGTCCAGGAACGGCAGCAGCCCGCACCTGGACGCCGTCTCCCTCGCCATCATCGAGCAGCTCCAGGAGGACGGCCGGCGGCCGTACGCCGCGATCGGCAAGGCCGTCGGCCTGTCCGAGGCGGCGGTGCGCCAGCGCGTCCAGAAGCTGCTCGACCAGGGCGTGATGCAGATCGTCGCCGTCACGGACCCGCTCACCGTGGGCTTCCGCCGGCAGGCGATGGTGGGCGTCAACGTGGCGGGCGATGTCGAGTCCATAGCGGAAGCGCTGACCGACATGCCGGAGGTCGAGTACGTGGTGATGACCGCGGGCTCGTTCGACATCCTCGCCGAGATCGTCTGCGAGGACGACGACCACCTGCTGGACGTCATCAACAAACGCATCCGGTCACTGCCCGGCGTGCGCTCCACCGAAAGCTTCGTCTATCTGAAGCTGAAGAAGCAGACCTACATGTGGGGAACCCGATAACCGTGAGCCAGAAGGACCTCAGCAAGACCGCGTACGACCACCTGTGGATGCACTTCACCCGCATGTCCTCGTACGAGAACGCCCCGGTGCCGACGATCGTCCGCGGCGAGGGCACCTACATCTACGACGACAAGGGCAAGCGCTACCTCGACGGTCTCGCGGGCCTGTTCGTGGTCCAGGCCGGCCACGGCCGCGCCGAGCTGGCCGAGACCGCGGCCAAGCAGGCGCAGGAGCTCGCGTTCTTCCCCATCTGGTCGTACGCCCACCCGAAGGCGATCGAGCTGGCGGAGCGCCTGGCCCACCACGCCCCCGGCGACCTGAACAAGGTCTTCTTCACCACCGGTGGCGGCGAGGCCGTCGAGACCGCCTGGAAGCTGGCGAAGCAGTACTTCAAGCTCCAGGGCAAGCCGACCAAGTACAAGGTCATCTCCCGCGCGGTCGCCTACCACGGCACCCCGCAGGGCGCCCTGTCCATCACCGGACTCCCGGCCCTGAAGGCCCCGTTCGAGCCGCTGGTCCCGGGCGCGCACAAGGTGCCGAACACCAACATCTACCGCGCCCCGCTCTTCGGCGACGACCCCGAGGCCTTCGGCCGCTGGGCCGCCGACCAGATCGAGCAGCAGATCCTGTTCGAGGGCCCGGAGACAGTCGCCGCGGTCTTCCTGGAGCCCGTGCAGAACGCCGGCGGCTGCTTCCCGCCGCCGCCCGGCTACTTCCAGCGGGTCCGCGAGATCTGCGACCAGTACGACGTGCTGCTGGTGTCGGACGAGGTCATCTGCGCCTTCGGCCGCCTGGGCACGATGTTCGCCTGCGACAAGTTCGACTACGTGCCGGACATGATCACCTGCGCCAAGGGCATGACCTCGGGCTACTCCCCGATCGGCGCCTGCATCATCTCCGACCGCCTGGCCGAGCCGTTCTACAAGGGCGACAACACCTTCCTGCACGGCTACACCTTCGGCGGCCACCCGGTCTCCGCGGCGGTCGGCCTCGCCAACCTCGACATCTTCGAGCGCGAGGGCCTCAACCAGCACGTGCTCGACAACGAGGCCAACTTCCTGCAGACCCTGCAGAAGCTGCACGACCTCCCGATCGTCGGCGACGTCCGCGGCAACGGCTTCTTCTACGGCATCGAGCTGGTCAAGGACAAGGCCACCAAGGAGACCTTCACGGACGAGGAGTCGGAGCGCGTGCTCTACGGCTTCGTCTCCAAGAAGCTCTTCGAGTACGGCCTCTACTGCCGCGCCGACGACCGCGGTGACCCGGTCATCCAGCTGTCGCCGCCGCTGATCTCCGACCAGTCGACCTTCGACGAGATCGAGGGAATCGTCCGCCAGGTCCTGACGGAGGCGTGGACGAAGCTCTAGCCTCCGGCGATTCAGCCGTTCAGCCGTTAATACGGCCCGGGGTGCGCCCATGCGAGTGAGATGGGCGCACCCCGGGCCGTGTGCTGTCCGGGGTCGTACCCCCGGCTCCCTAGGGTCTGTCCGGCGGATCAGGTCGGCTGTGAGGCGCGGTGCCTCTTGGCCGAGCCGAGCGGGGTCTGGTGCGTGCATCTGCAAGGCGGAGGAGGGAGTCGACGCGGAGCGTCGGCGACCGACGACAACGCCGCAGATGCGCGTGCCAGAACCCGCGACGCCGAGCTGATCCGCCGGACAGGCCCTGGCGTGCCTGGTAACCGATCGGCCCTCTTCTCGTTCCCCCGCACGGGGGATTGGCACGGGAAATACGGATCTGAACGAGGTGTACGCGGATGGTGGCCCCGCCGGACAACGACGTGCTCTGGGCACGCGCCCTGCACTTCCAGCACAAGGACGGCTCGCCCGCGCTCAGCGGTGTCTCGCTCGGCGTCCAGCAGGGCGAGATCCTCGCCGTCAGCGGCCCCCGGGGCAGCGGCAAGACGACCCTGCTGCGCTGTCTGTCGGGGCTGGTGCCCGCCCAGCGCGGTGAGGTGTGGTTCAACAGCGTGCCGGTGCACACCATGGGCCCGATGACCCGCGAACGGCTGCGCCGCGACCGCTTCGGCTGGATCGACCCGGCGCCCCTGCTGGTGCCCGAACTCAACGTCTGGGAGAACGCCGCCCTCCCCCTGATGCTGCGCGGCACCAGCCGCCGGCGCGCCAAGGTCGCCGCCCTGGAGTGGCTGGAGCGCCTCGACATCGGCGACCGGGCCCGCAAGCGCCCGCACGAACTCCGCCAGTCGGAACGCCAGCGCGTGGCCATCGCCCGCGCGCTCGCCCCGGCGCCCACGGTCCTGTTCGCGGACGAGCCGACGGCCCCGCTGCACCGCGCCGACCGCGCGCAGGTGCTGCGCACGCTCACCACGGCGGCCCGTTCGCACGGCATCACGGTCGTGCTCGCCACCCACGACGCGGACACGGCGGCCCTGGCGGACCGCACGATCACGCTGTTGGACGGACGACGCGTGAACACCGTCCACCTGCCCCCGGTCACCGAGTCGGAAGGCCGGCCCGAGTGCTCGCTCTCCGTCTGAGCCGCGGCGCCCACCCGGCCGTACAACTGCGCCGTCTGCTGGTCGCGGTGGCCTCGGCGGGCACCGGGTTCCTGCTCCTGTGCACCCTCGGCTACGCGATGAGCCACCCGGACAACGCCGGCGGCTCGCTGCTGCGTCTGGCCTGGTGTCTGACCCCGCTCGCGGCCACCGTCCACTTCGCCGTCGCGGTGGCCCGCACGGACCCCGCCACCAGGCCGCGCCCCGGTCTCGCGGCGATCGGCCTGGGCCCGGCCCGCCTGATGGCCGTATCGGCCCTCACCACGGCGCTGTCCTGCGTCCTCGGCTCGATGCTCGCCCTCCTCTTCTTCCTGCACCTCCGCGGCGACCTCACGGGCATGCCGTTCGACGGCGCGGCCTCCCAATTCCTCGCGGCGGACAGCCCGTTGCCCCTCCCGGCAGCCCTGACCCTGCTGTCCCTGGTCCCGGCGATCGCGTCGGCGACGGTGGCACTGGTCCTCCGCCCCCGAGACCTCCACCGACCCCAACCCCGCACCCTGGGCCGGGCATACGGCCGCTTCGGGGCGTACACCCGCCCGAACGACCGAGAAACCTTCGGCGCCTACGGCCGCTTCGGCGCCCGCCTCCGGCGCACAGAACCCGACGCGGAGACCGCCGTACCGCCTGGCGCGGAGCCCGCAGCCCCCATCCCCGCACCACCTGCGGGCAGTCGTGCGGCAGGAGCGGCCCTTAACTCCCCTGAGCCTGCGGGCAGTCGTGCCGCTAGGGCGGCACGGGTGGGCGCAGGCGGCACCCCGCACGCGCGGGCAAGCGAACCCACCCCCCCAGCGCCAACGGGCAGCACCTCACCGACGCAGGCAAGCGAAGCCGACCATCCAGCCGACACCGACCGCACCTCTGAAACGCCGCCCCACCCCAACACCCCCTCCACCCCACCGCGCAGCGCAACCGCCGGCCTCCCCTGGGGCATCGCCATCCTCGCCGCCGGCCTGGCAGTAGAGGCATACGCGAGCCGCACCACCCCCACCCCCCGCCTCGCCCTCCCCGGCGGAGTCACCACCGGCACCCCCGCCATCCTCACCGGCTTCGCGCTCGCCGCCCTCGGCCTCGCCCTCGCCGCCCCCGGCCTCACCCACCTCTGCGGACGCCTCCTCCAGTCCGCCCGCCCCGGCGCCCTGCGCCTGCTCGCCGGCCGCGTCCTCATGGAGGAGTCCACCCGCATCGGCCGCCCCCTCGGCATCGTCTGCGCCGTGGCCGCCGGCGCGTACGCCATGACCGCGCTCTACGACACCGGCGGCCCCGACTTCGGCCCCCTGACCACCCTCGGCACCCTCCTGGTCACCGGCTGCACCGTGGCCACCCTGCTGACCGCGGCCGTCGAGGCGAAGCACGCCCGCGCCGAGACCACCGCCGCGCTCGTCCGTCTCGGCGCCCCGGCCACGATGCTGCGCAGCGCCGCCGCGATCCGGGCCGGCGCCCTGCTGGCACTGTTCGTCCCGCTGACCCTGGTCGTGGCCGAACTGGCGGCCCTGCCGCTGACCCGCTGACCCGCTGACTCACTGACCCGCGAAAAAAATCTCCGGGCACCGATGAGTTGTGCGCAGCCCCCCGGTCTACCCCACCGAACGACACACACTCGACGGGAGCCTTCCAGCCATGTACCAGCAGATGATCTTCGTGAACCTGCCCGTGTCCGACCTCGACGCCTCCAAGAAGTTCTTCACGGACCTCGGCTACTCGATCAACGCCCAGTTCAGCGACGAGAACGCGGCCTCCGTCGTGATCAGCGAGACGATCGTGGCGATGCTCCTCACCAAGCCGTTCTACTCGACCTTCACCAAGAAGGAGATCGTGGACGCGACCAAGAGCACCCAGGTGCTGCTGTGTCTGAGCGCCGAGAGCCGCGAGAAGGTCGACGAGCTGGTGAACAAGGCGGTCGCGGCGGGCGGCACGGCCAACGACGACGTCCAGGACCAGGGCTTCATGTACGGCCGTTCCTTCGACGACCTCGACGGCCACTCCTGGGAGATCGTGTGGATGGACCCGGCGGCGGTCGAGGGCTGACGGTCGTGCCTAGCATGGGCCCGTGCAGACGAGCCCGGCCCATGCGGCCCCCCACGACGAACGCGAGATCGAGACGGTCGAGGACTTCGACGCGACCGTCTCGGCCCGCGGCACCCTCGCCGGACACCGCGTCCAGGCCGTCGATCTGACGGACCGTACGCGGGAGTTGCTCGCCACCGACACCGCCGGCGCCGTCTTCCTCGGCTGCCCGATGCGCGAAGAGGCCGCGGCGAAGGTCCGTGCCGACGGCGCCCTGGTCTTCCCGCCGGTCCCGAACCTGCCCTTCGACCCCTACCGCGGCCGGCTCTACACACCCGACGAGCTGTTCGCCTCGCTCGACAAGGGGTACGAGCAGACCCCGGACGCGCTCGCGTACGCCTGGTTCCAGCGGACCAGGGCCGACGGCGACATATACGCGTCGATGCTGCGCGCCGTCCACGACGACTCGGTCTCCGACGCCCTCGACGAACTCCTGCGCGGGGCGCGGGTGGTGGGCGTGATGGGCGGCCACGCGATGGCGCGCGGGACGGACGCGTACGCCGGTGCCGCGCGCCTCGGGCGTGAACTGAGCCGCGCGGGCCTCACCGTGGCGACCGGCGGCGGCCCCGGCGCGATGGAGGCGGCGAACCTGGGCGCGTACGTGGCGCCCTACGAGGACGCCGTGCTGGACGAGGCGTGCGAACTGCTGGCCGCCTCCCCGTCGTTCAGCCCCTCGATCACCGACTGGGCCCGACGCGCCTTCGAGGTGCGTGCCCGCTGGCCCAAGGGCAACCACTCGATCGGCATCCCGACGTGGTTCTACGGCCACGAGCCGCCGAACCCCTTCGCCTCGCACATCGCCAAGTACTTCGCCAACGCCACCCGCGAGGACGGCCTGCTGGCCCGCTCCAACGCGGGCGTGGTCTTCCTGCCGGGCGCCGCCGGGACCGTACAGGAGATCTTCGACAACGCGACGCCCAACTACTACGAGTCACGCGGCGAACCGACGCCCATGGTGCTGGTCGATCGCGCGCACTGGACGGAGCGGCTGCCGGCGTGGCCCCTCTTGCGGGCGCTCGCCCGGGAACGGTCGATGGAGTCCCGTATCGCCCTCGTTGACCGGATCGAGGAGGCTCCGGAGGCCTTGAAACGTCTCGGAGGTTAATAAGACGGCAAAGCCAACGCTCCAAGTGTGCATATGCATTGACACTCCTTATGGAACGCTTATAGACCTGTGAGCCTCCTGGGGAACGTGAAGCCTCAACACAACTTCGCCTCGCTTCCCCTTCAAGCCCCCCGCAGTTGCTCATCCGTGAAGGGCAAACGTGTCCATATCTCGCCGCACCGCACGCCGTTCAGCGCGCGTCCTGGGCGTTGCCGCCGCCACCACCGCTCTCGCGCTGGGAGTCGCCGGTAACGCGCTCGCCTGCAACATCAACGAGTTCTCCGCCGAAGCCAAGTGCGACGGCAGCAAGGGCGTCATCACCGTCACCGACAAGGACGCCTCCGGTACCCCCGCGACCATCACCGTGTTCCTCGAGAGCAACGGCGCCGACTCCAAGCAGGTCGGGGAGCAGGACGTCGTCGGTTCCCGTGAAGGTGTCACCATCACCTTCAACGAGGACTGGTCGCCGAACGCGGAGTACCGCATCCACGTCACGGCCGGGAAGGACAAGGAACACCCGATCGTCGACAAGGACATCGCGGACAACCTGAAGACCCCGTCCGCCGGTTGCTCGAAGGACGAGACGACTCCGCCGGCCACCACGCCGCCGCCGTCGGAGGAGACCACTCCCCCGGCCGAGGAGTCCGAGAGCCCGACTCCGTCGCCGTCGGAGAGCACCACCGCTCCGGCCGACACCCCGAGCAACGCGCCGTCCCCCGCGGTCGGTGACTCCAACCTGGCCGAGACCGGTGCCAACTCCAACACCCCGATGATCGCCGGTGTCGCCGGTGCCCTCGTCGTCGTCGGTGGCGGAGCCGTCTTCTTCGGCATGCGCCGTCGTGGAGCCAACAGCGGTCGCTGACGCCTCCCGTAGGTCACGCGTGTGGCCCGTCCCCGGAACACCGAGGGGGCGGGCCACAGGCATGTCACCGTGCCCGCGGCATGTCCCGATGCCAGGAGCGGGCCGCGGCCTCAGAACGTCGCCCGCTCCAGCCAGAACTCCAGCAGCTCACGCTCGCCGAGCACCTCCAACTCCGGGCTGTCCAGCGGCAGCCGACGGTAGAAGCCGAGCAGCACGGAGGTGAGCGGCCCGCGCAGGGCCACGGTCGCGCGCTCGTGGCCGCGCCGCCAGGTGACCCCGTCCTCGGTGAGCTCGACGAGCCACTCGGCGTCGAGCCCGGCATCGGTGTCGGTGGCGTGCAGATGGATGCTGCGGCGGCCGGGTCCGCGCAACTCCTCGGCCGCCGGGTGCGGTCGCGTCCGCTGGATGTACGTCACGATCTCCAGCCACTCGTCGAGCGCGTCCGCGGCCACCTCCGGCGCGACCGCGTAGGGCAGTCCGGCGGCGAGTGTGGCGTCGGCGCGGTGGACGGTGACCTCGTGGGTCATACGACGGGCCCAGAAGCCCGCGTCGTGCACTCCGGCCCACCCCCAGACCTTCGTGTCCGGTCCGGCCTCCCGCAGCGTCTCCACGACCGCCTCAGCGGTCTCGGCGAGCCACGCGTCCAGCGCGGCGGCGTCACCCCGAGCCTCGGGGCCGCCGATCCCGGGCACCTGTTCGCCCGGTACGGCCTCCTGGGCCCGCGTGCGCACCAGGTACTCCGTCCAGCGCAGGGCCACGCCCGTATGCCGTACGAGCTGTTCCAGCGACCAGTCCGGACAGGTCGGTACGGTCGCGGAGAGATCGGCGCCGGACGTCACCACGGCTCTCAACTCGGCGGCCTGGTGGGCGATCTCGGCGCAGTAGCGGTCATGTGCGAGCAGCGTCATGCCCGCACCCTACGGAGACGCCGACCGGCCGAGCACGACATTTAGCCGGGTACGAGGACCAGCCGAGCACGGCATTCGACCGGGTACGAGAATCAGCCGAGCACGACGATCTCGGCCCCGTCGAACTCCACCCCGACCGCGTCCCCCACCTCCGGCGCCTCCCGGAGCGCGCAGGCCGCCTCCAGGCGCGGCGCGTCCTGGGGCTGGAGGTGCACGGCGACATGGGTGCCCTTGAAGGTGCGCGCGGTCACCGTGCAGCGCAGTCCTTCGTCGGCGGGCAACAGGCGTACGCCGGCAGGCCGTACGAGGAGCGTGCGCGGCCCCTGGAGGGCGCCCTCGGGCACGGGGAGCTTGCCCCAGGGTGTGACCGCGACCTGCCCGGCCACCGTGCCCTCGACCACGTTGTCGAAGCCGAGGAACCGGGCCACGAACTCGTCCACCGGCCGCTGCCACACCTCAAGGGGCGTACCGGACTGGGCGATCCGCCCGTCCCGCATCACCACGACCCGGTCGGCGAGCGCGAAGGCCTCGCCCTGGTCGTGGGTCACGGCGAGCACGGTGGTGCCCAACCGGCCGAACAGCTCGCGGAGTTCGACGACCAGCCGCTCCCGCAGCGACCGGTCGAGCTGCCCGAGCGGCTCGTCCAGCATCAGCAGCCGCGGCCGGGGCGCCAGCGCACGGGCGAGCGCCACGCGCTGCTGCTCACCGCCGGAGAGCGAGCCCACGGCCCGGCGTCCCGCACCCGGCAGCCCGACGAGGTCGAGCAACTCCCCTACGCGCTCCGCCTGTTCGCCCTTCGCCGCGCCGTGCATGCGCAGCCCGAAGGCCACGTTGCCGCCCACGTCCCGCTGCGGGAACAGCTGGTGGTCCTGGAACATCAGGCCCACGCCCCGCCGGTGCGCCGGCACCCCCGCCTGGTCGTGCCCGTCGAGCAAAACCCGTCCGGCGGTGAGGGGTTGCAGGCCGGCCACCGCCCGCAGCAACGTCGACTTGCCGCTGCCGCTCGGGCCGAGCACGCACACGATCTCGTGCTCGGCGACATCGAGCCCGACGGCGTCGAGCACGGCCCGCTCACCGAACCGCACGGTCGCGTCCTCAAGGCTCAGCAGCATGTTCGGCGGCACGTCGGCCGGCATGTCGGGCGCCATCTAGAACTCCCCCGTCCGGTCGGTGCGGAGCCGCTCAAGGACCAGCAGCGCCACCGCGCACACCACCATCAGAATCGTCGAAAGGGCCATCGCCTGGCCGTAGTTGAGGTCGCCGGGCCGTCCGAGAAGCCGCGCCACCGCGACCGGCAGGGTCGGGTTGTCGGGCCGCGCGATGAACACCGTCGCCCCGAACTCCCCCAGCGACACCGCGAACGCGAACCCGGCCGCGACCAGCAACGCCCGCCGCACCAGCGGCAGATCGACCTCGCGCCACACCCGCCAGGGCGAGGCCCCGAGCACCGCCGCCGCTTCCCTGAGCCGCCCGTCCACGGCCCTCAGCACGGGCAGCATGGTCCGTACGACGAACGGGACGCCCACCAGCGCCTGCGCCAGCGGCACCAGGATCCAGCTGCTCCTGAGGTCCAGCGGCGGCTCGTCCAGGGCGATCAGGAAGCCGAACCCGACGGTCACCGCGGACACCCCGAGCGGCAGCATCAGCAGCGCGTCGAAGCCCCGCACCAGCCGGCCGGCGTCCCGGCGGGCGAGGGCCGCGGCGGCCAGACCTCCGATCAGCACGGCGATCCCGGTCGCGGCGAGGGCGTATTCGAGGGAGTTGCCGACCGCCTCGATCGGCGGGACGAGGAAGGTCCCGCCGTCCTCGGAGGTGAGGGCCCGGTAGTAGCCGAAGTCCGGGGCGTCCAGGGACCGTTGCACCAGCACGGCCAGCGGCAGCACGAGGAGGACGAGGACGGTGGCGAGGACGGTGGCCAGCAGCGCCCACTGCCGGGCCCCGCGCGGCCGGTGCGCCGTCGTCGACGCGTCCACCAGCCGCAGCGCGGCCTCCCTGCGCCGTACGGTCCAGGCGTGCACGGCGAGGATCGCGCCGACCGCGGCGAACTGGACGATCGTGAGGACGGCGGCCGTGGAGAGGTCGAAGATCTCGGAGGTCTGCCGGTAGATCTCCACCTCCAGGGTGGAGAAGGTCGGCCCGCCGAGGATCTGCACCACCCCGAAGGAGGTGAAGGTGAACAGGAAGACCATCAGCGCGGCGGCGGCCACGGCGGGCGCGAGCGCGGGCAGGACCACCTTGCGCCAGGCCCGCAGCGGCGAGGCACCGAGCATCCGGGCGGCCTCCTCCTGCCGCGGGTCCAGCTGCGCCCACAGGCCGCCCACGGTCCGTACGACGACCGCGTAGTTGAAGAAGACGTGCGCGAGCAGAATGGCCCAGACGGTCGTGTCCAGCCGTACGCCCCACAGTTCGTCGAGGAGTCCCCCGCGCCCGACCAGCGCCAGGAACGCCGTGCCGACGACGACCGTCGGCAGCACGAAGGGGACGGTGACGACCGCGCGCAGGACGTGTCTGCCGGGGAAGTCGTAGCGGGCGAAGACATAGGCGCCGGGCAGGGCGATCGCCAGCGTGAGCGCGGTGGAGGCGAGCGCCTGCCAGGTGGTGAACCACAGCACGTGCCGGATGTCGGACTGCCCGAGGACATCCACGATCCGCCCGAGGTGCCACACCCCGTCGACCTTGAGGCCGCGCGCGACGATCGCGGCGACCGGCCAGGCGAAGAAGACACCGAAGAACGCGACGGGCAGGGCCATGAGCCCGAGCCGCGCCGCGTTCCCCGTACGGCTCGCGCGAACCGCCGGGCCGGCTACATCGGTTACTTCAGTACGAGTGAGGTCCACGACTTGACCCACTGGTCGCGGTCGGCGGCGATCTTGTCGGGGGCCACGGTCTCGGGATCCTCGGCGGCGGGCCCGTACTTCGTGAACTCGGCGGGCACGGTCGCCCCCTTGAGCACCGGGTAGACGAACATGTTCAGCGGCATGTCCTCCTGGAACTCCTTGGAGACCAGGAAGTCGATGAGCGCCTTGCCGCCCGCGGTGTTCTTCGCGTTGCTGAGCAGGCCCGCGAACTCGATCTGCCGGAAGCAGGTGCCCGCCGCGACGCCGGTCGGCGCGGTCGTCGGCTTCGGGTCGGCGTAGATCACCTCGGCGGGCGGCGAGGAGGCGTACGACACGACGAGCGGCCGGTCGGCCTTGGCCTTCTTGCCGCCGGCGGACCCGGAGAACTCCTCGTTGTAGGCCTGCTCCCAGCCGTCGACGACCTTCACGCCGTTCGCCTTGAGCTTCTTCCAGTAGCCCTCCCACCCGTCGTCGCCGTACTTCGCGGCGGTCCCGAGCAGGAAGCCGAGACCGGGCGAGGAGGTCGCCGCGTTCTCGGTGACGAGGAGGTTCTTGTAGGCGGGCTTGATCAGATCGTCGTAGGAGGCGGGCGGGGCCAGCTTGTGGTCCGCGAAGTACTTCTTGTCGTAGTTGACGCAGATGTCGCCGTAGTCGATAGGCGTGACCCGGTGCTTGCCGGCGTCGAGCTGGTACGCGGTCTCGACCTGGCCGAGCCCCTTGGCCTCGTACGGCTGGAACAGCCCGTTGTCGAGCGCCCGGGACAGCAGGGTGTTGTCGACGCCGAAGAAGACGTCGCCCTGGGGGTTGTCCTTGGTGAGGATGGCCTTGTTGACGGCCTGTCCGGCGTCGCCGTCCTTGAGGACCCGCACCTTGTACCCGGACCGCTTCTCGAAGTCCTGGAGCACGCTCTTGGAGACGGCCCACGAGTCGTGGCTGACGAGCGTGACGGTCTTGGAGCCGGCGGACGAGCCGCTGCCGCCGTCGGACGACCCGCACGCGCAGAGCGTGCCGAGACCGAGGCAGACGACGGCAGCCCAATACTTCTTGGTGTTCACAGTGATGACCGAACTTCCTACCCAGAATGACCTGGGCGAGGTTCAGAGGGTCTGCGGCCCGGTTGCCGCACTCTCAGCGCTGTCGCGCTCCCCTGTCGGATATGAAGATGTACGTACGGACTAAAGATTACCGCTCGGTGGCCGCGAGCTGGCCACAGGCCCCGTCGATCTCCTGACCACGGGTGTCCCTGACGGTGACCGGCACCCCGTGCGCCGCGATGGCCTCGACGAACGCCTTCTCGTCCTCGGGCCGGGACGCGGTCCACTTCGAGCCCGGGGTCGGGTTCAGCGGAATCAGGTTGACGTGCACGGGCTTGCCCCGGAGCAGTCGGCCCAGCCGGTCCCCGCGCCACGCCTGGTCGTTGATGTCCCGGATGAGCGCGTACTCGATCGACAGCCGGCGCCCGCTCCTCTGCACGTACTCGAACCCGGCGTCGAGGACCTCGCGCACCTTCCACCGCGTGTTCACGGGGACGAGGGTGTCGCGCAGCTCGTCGTCGGGCGCGTGCAGCGAGATCGCGAGCCGGCACTTGAAGCCCTCGTCGGCGAACCGGTGGATGGCGGGCACGAGCCCGACCGTCGACACGGTGATCCCGCGCTGCGACAGCCCGAGCCCGTCGGGGGCGGGGTCGGTGAGCGCGCGAATGGACTGCACGACCCGCTTGTAGTTGGCGAGCGGCTCGCCCATCCCCATGAAGACGATGTTGGACAGCCGCGCGGGGCCGCCCGGCACGTCCCCGTCCCGCAGCGCCCGCATCCCGTCCACGATCTGGTGGACGATCTCGGCGCTGGACAGATTCCGGTCGAGCCCCGCCTGCCCGGTGGCGCAGAACGGACAGTTCATCCCGCACCCGGCCTGCGAGCTGATGCACATGGTCACCCGGTCCGGGTACCGCATCAGCACCGACTCGACGAGCGTCCCGTCGAACAGCCGCCACAGCGTCTTACGGGTGGTGCCCTCGTCGGTCGACAGATGCCGTACGACGGTCATCAGCTCGGGCAGCAGCGCGTCGCGCAGCTTCTCCCGCGAGCCGGCCGGGATGTCGGTCCACTCGGCCGGGTCGTGCGCGTACCGCGCGAAGTAGTGCTGCGAGAGCTGCTTGGCACGAAACGGCTTCTCCCCGACCTCGGCCACGGCGTCCTTGCGCTCGGCGGGAGTGAGATCGGCGAGATGCCGCGGCGGCTTCTTGGCTCCGCGCGGGGCTACGAAAGTGAGTTCTCCGGGTGCAGGCATAACCCGTCCAGTGTCGCAGATCCCCCGGTGTAGCCCACTCCACTGTGGATACGGGTACGTACGCCATCGTCCCGGCACCCCTCGCCCCGGAATCGTGGACCCCACAGAGCAGCACCCACGCCATCCACGAGGGGACCGTCATGGCCGCCGACCTCCGACGCCGACGCCGTTTCACCACCATCGCCACCGCCGTGGCAGCCGTCGCCCTGACCGCCGGGCTCGCCACCGGGTGCGACCCCGACGACCCCGACTCCATCGACAACTCGCTGGACTGCGCGCGCGGCTACGACGACTTCGTCGACAGCCTCAGGGCGATCCATGAGGCGCCCGACTCCGAGAAGCTCGACGAGATCGAGGTCAGGACCGACGACAGCAAGGTCGGGAAGGCCGTGCGGGACCTGAACAAGGCGATCGCCGACTACAACAAGGCCGTTCTCGACGGCGAGCACCCCGACTCCGACGCGATCGACAAGGCGGCCGACAAGTTCAAGGACGTCTGCTCATAGAAGGACGTCTGCTCCTGGGACGCGCTGGAGCCCCCGCCCGACAAGCAGGGCAGGGGCTCCAGCGCTTCGTTTCCGTCAGCCGGACCCGACGAACAGCACCAGCAGCAGCCACACCACCGGAGCCGTCGGCAGGAGGGAGTCCAGGCGGTCCATGATGCCGCCGTGGCCGGGCAGCAGCGTGCCCATGTCCTTGATGCCGAGGTCCCGTTTGATCATCGACTCGCCGAGGTCGCCCAGCGTGGCGCTGGCCGCGACCGCGAGACCCAGCAGCAGACCCTGCCACCAGGTGCCGTCGTCGATCAGGAACTGCATGAGCAGCGCGCCCGCCACCATGGCGAAGCTCACCGCGCCGAACAGCCCCTCGCGGGTCTTGCCGGGACTGATGCGCGGCGCGAGCTTGTGCCGGCCGAAGCGCCAGCCGACGGCGTACGCGCCCGTGTCGCTCACCACGGTCAGCACCAGGAACGTCAGGACCCGCCAGGCCCCGTCGTCGGCCATCAGCATCATCGCGACGAACGTGGCCAGGAACGGCACGTAGAAGGCGGCGAAGACGCCCGCCGTGACGTCCTTGAGGTAGCCCTCCGGCGGTTCCGTCATACGCCATACGAGGACGGCGAGCGCCGTGAGCGCCATGGCGACCCAGGCGCCCTCGGCGCCCCGGACGTACCCGGCGACGACCATCGCCGCGCCGCCGAGCGCCAGCGGGACCAAGGGTGCCTTGATGCCCTTGCGCTCCTGGAGCCGACTGGTCAGCTCCCAGAGGCCGACGACGACGGCGACCGCTATCACCCCGACGAAGGCGGCCTTGACGACGAACAGGGACGCGACGATCACGGCACCGAGCCCGACGCCGACCCCTATGGCCGCACCCAGGTCGCGTCCCGCGCTCTTCTTCTGCGGGCGGGGCGCCGGCTGCGGGGCGTCGGACATGGGCTCCGGATTCTGCGGCGCGGCGTAGGGCTGCGCCTGCGGCGATTCGTCGCGGAACAAGGGACCGCCCGTGCGAGCGGCCCCCCGGTCGTCATCCTGGTCTCCGCCGTACGCGGGTCCGTCGGGCACGATGGGCATGGGGCGAGTCTGCTGCGCCTCAGGCGCATCGTAGGCGGGACCCGCCGGGGCAGCCCCCTGGACAGGCCCCTGGTCGGACGGCCCCCAGTACCCGGTCTGTGGCGGCGCACCCCAGGAAGAGTCGTTCATCAGACCTCGAGCAGCTCCGCTTCCTTGTGCTTCAGGAGCTCGTCCACCTGGGCGACGTACTTGTGCGTGGTGTCGTCGAGCTCCTTCTCCGCACGGCGGCCCTCGTCCTCACCGATCTCGCCGTCCTTGATCAGCTTGTCGATGGTGTCCTTGGCCTTGCGGCGGACCGAGCGGATCGAGATCTTGGAGTCCTCGGCCTTGGTCCGGGCGACCTTGATGTAGTCCTTGCGGCGCTCCTCGGTCAGCTCGGGGAACACCACCCGGATGATATTGCCGTCGTTGCTCGGGTTGACGCCCAGGTCCGAGTCGCGGATCGCCTGCTCGATGTTGCGCATGGCGGTCTTGTCGAACGGGGTCACCACGGCCATGCGCGGCTCCGGCACGGAGAACGAAGCCAGCTGGTTGATCGGCGTCGGCGCACCGTAGTAGTCGGCCACGATCTTGTTGAACATCGCCGGGTGCGCTCGACCGGTACGGATCGCGGCGAAGTCCTCCTTGGCGACCACGACGGCCTTCTCCATCTTCTCCTCGGCCTCGAGGAGGGTCTCTTCGATCACCACTTGCTCCTGCGTGTCTTGAGTGAGGCCCGGCTGCGGTTCCTTGATGGGGCGGCGGCCGGCTGCGTCGCGTCTTCTTTCTGCACGGTTCCCGACCGGCAGGACATTGTCCATCCCCCGGTCAGGGTCCGTGGGTGGTGTTGCCCGTCAGTCCCGGCTGCCCTGTTCACCCACCAGGGTGCCGATCTTCTCACCCTTGACGGCGCGGGCGATATTGCCCTCGGCCAGAAGCTCGAAGACCAGGATCGGAAGCTTGTTGTCGCGGCACAGCGTGATGGCGGTCATGTCGGCGACCTTGAGGTCGCGGGTGATGACCTCGCCGTAGCTGAGGGAGTCGAACCGGACGGCCTCGGGGTTGGCCTTCGGGTCGGAGTCGTAGACCCCGTCCACTCCGTTCTTGCCCATCAGCAGCGCCTCGGCGTCGATCTCCAGGGCGCGCTGGGCCGCGGTGGTGTCGGTGGAGAAGTACGGCATGCCCATACCGGCACCGAAGATGACCACGCGGCCCTTCTCCAGGTGGCGCACGGCGCGCAGCGGGATGTACGGCTCGGCGACCTGGCCCATGGTGATGGCGGTCTGCACCCGGCTGTCGATGCCCTCCTTCTCCAGGAAGTCCTGGAGGGCGAGGCAGTTCATCACCGTGCCGAGCATGCCCATGTAGTCCGAGCGGGCCCGGTCCATGCCGCGCTGCTGGAGTTCGGCGCCGCGGAAGAAGTTGCCGCCGCCGATGACGACGGCGACCTGGGCGCCGTCCCGCACGACGGCCGCGATCTCACGCGCGATCTTGTGCACGACGTCGGGGTCGACGCCCAGGCCCCCGCCGCCGGAGAAGGCTTCTCCGGACAGCTTCAACATGAACCGGCCGCGTACTTTGCCGTCGTCGCTCTTCTGGGGCTTGGTGGTCATGGGAGATCCCGCCTCTTTCACGTCGTGCGCATACAAAGAAGGCCACTGCCGGTGGGGTGTCGATCGCATCCCATGCTCGGCAATGGCCTCCTCGTCAGATCTGCTGTCGTCCGTCACGCGCGCGCGTGACGGCGTACCGGACGACTGCGTCCGACCCTATCGGGGCCGGGCGCCGATCGCGGCACGGACTCAGATGCCGACCTTGATGCGCGTGAAGCGCTTCAGGGTGACACCGGCCTCGTCCAGGACCTTCTGGACGGACTTCTTGGGGTCGAGCGCGTAGGGCTGACCGAGCAGCGTCGCGTCCTTGAAGAAGCCGTTGACGCGACCCTCGACGATCTTCGAGATCGCGGCCTCGGGCTTGCCCTCGGCGCGGGTGGTCTCCTCGGCGACGCGGCGCTCGGACTCGACGACCTCGGCCGGCACGTCCTCCTTGGAGAGGTACTTCGGCGCGAAGGCGGCGATGTGCTGGGCGACGCCCCGGGCGACCTCGGCGTTGGGCTTGTCGAGCTCGACGAGGACACCGATCTGCGGGGGCAGGTCGGGCATCGTGCGGTGCATGTACGCGGTCACGAAGCCGTCGGCGAACGCCGCGAAGCGGTCCAGGACGATCTTCTCGCCGAGGTTGGCGTTGGCCTCGTCCACGAACGCCTGGACGGTCTTGCCGGCCTCGATCTCGGAGGCAAGCAGGCTGGCCAGGTCGGCCGGCGCGGTCTTGGCGACGTGCTCGGCGATCTGGTTGGCGACGACCTGGAACTTCTCGCTCTTGGCGACGAAGTCCGTCTCGCACTTCAGCTCGACCAGCACGCCGGAGGAGTTGTCGTCGGCGATGACGGAGACCACGGCGCCGTTCTCGGCGGAGCGGCCCTCGCGCTTGGCGACGCCCTTCTGGCCCTTGATACGGAGCGCCTCGACGGCCTTCTCGACGTTGCCGTCGGCCTCGTCCAGGGCCTTCTTGCAGTCCATCATGCCGGCGCCGGTGAGCTCACGAAGCTTCTTGACGTCGGCGGCGGTGTAGTTCGCCATGAGTCTGTGAATCTTTCTGGAAGTCTGGAAGATCGAAGATCTACGGGGTCCACGGCCCCCATCTAGTCGGGGGCCGCTGACTCTCCGCCGACCTACAGGTGAACGGCGGGAGCGGACTTCACCGCGCCCGAAGGCGCTTCTGATGCAGTACCGCTCCCGCCGTCAACACTGACGCTTACGGTCAGGCCTGCTCGGCGTCCGCGGCCGGAGCGTCGGCAACCGGAGCCTCGGCGGCCGGGGCCTCGGCCGCGGGGGCCTCAGCAGCTTCGGCGGCCGGCGCCTCGGGGGCCTCGACAGCAGCCGGAGCCTCGGCCTGCTCGGCGTCGGCGACCTTCTCGGTCTCGGCAGAGGTCTGCACCTCGGCCTCGTCCGCCTTCTTCTCACCCTCGAGCAGGTCGCGCTCCCACGCGGCCAGCGGCTCGCCCGCGGCCTTGTCGCCCTTGCCCTCGGTGGCGACACCGGAGCGGGAGATGAGGCCCTCGGCGACCGCGTCAGCGATCACACGGGTGAGCAGGGTGACGGAGCGGATCGCGTCGTCGTTGCCCGGGATCTTGTAGTCGACCTCGTCGGGGTCACAGTTGGTGTCGAGGATGGCGACGACCGGGATGTTGAGCTTCCGGGCCTCACCGACCGCGATGTGCTCCTTCTTGGTGTCCACGATCCAGACGGCGCTGGGCACCTTGGACATCTCGCGGATACCACCGAGGGTCTTCTCCAGCTTGGCCTTCTCGCGCGAGAGCACGAGAAGCTCCTTCTTGGTGAGACCGGACGCGGCGACGTCCTCGAAGTCGATCTGCTCGAGCTCCTTGAGGCGCTGCAGACGCTTGTAGACGGTCGAGAAGTTGGTGAGCATGCCGCCCAGCCAGCGCTGGTTGACGTAGGGCATGCCGACGCGGGTCGCCTGCTCGGCGATCGCCTCCTGCGCCTGCTTCTTCGTGCCGACGAACATGACCGTGCCGCCGTGGGCGACGGTCTCCTTGACGAACTCGTAGGCGCGGTCGATGTACGACAGCGACTGGAGCAGGTCGATGATGTAGATGCCGTTGCGCTCCGTGAAGATGAAGCGCTTCATCTTCGGGTTCCAACGACGGGTCTGGTGACCG
The DNA here is from genome assembly GCF_053595415.1 of Streptomyces sp. NPDC002499. Taxonomy (NCBI): domain Bacteria; kingdom Bacillati; phylum Actinomycetota; class Actinomycetes; order Kitasatosporales; family Streptomycetaceae; genus Streptomyces; species Streptomyces sp. NPDC002499. Next base: position 238,025 of record NZ_JBSFXO010000013.1, on the reverse strand, counting down.
AAGTGGACGCCGCTTTCCAGCAGCTCCCGCATCGTGACGACGGCCATGGCCGTACTCCTTGGTGTTCTCGGTTGTGCCGCGGATGCCGGACGGCTTCCGCGCCTGACGCCCACATGCGCCGTGCCACGAGGGACCGAGGGGCGCTGACAGGGACCGTTGCCGGCCGCGTGTCGGGGCGTGCGAAGTCGACCCGGTGACCCGGATCGCCAGAAGAAGTGTACGGGACCCTGGAGGTACCGGGTGACGCCGCTGTCCACAACCGGTGAGTAGTCCACAGATCCCGGCCATGATCGCCGGATCACGGGACCGTTCTCGCATGCGAGGCAACCGATATGTACGGCATGTACGGCTGTGGAAGCGCTACGCGCGCCTGCTGGGAGCGGTCCTGCTGATCTCGGCGTCGACCGCCCTGGCCCCCTGGGCCCGAGCGGACACCCCACCACCGCCCCCACCCGACCCGGGCGAACGGGCCCCGGCGATCGCCCACGCCTGGCCGGTGGGCACCCGCCCCTCCGTCCTACGAGGCTGGGAGCGGCCGGCGACGGTGTACGGCCCCGGCCACCGGGGCGTGGACCTGGCCGCGGCCCCGGGCACTCCGGTACGCGCGGTCGCCGCCGGACACGTCTCCTTCGCTGGCCGGGTGGCCGGACGGGGCGTGGTCTCCGTGGAACTGTCCGGCACGGATCTGCGCACGACGTACGAGCCGGTACGGGCGTCGGTGAAGAAGGGCGACGAGGTGGCGGCAGGCGAGACGGTGGGCACGGTGGAACCGACGGGCACGCACTGCCCCCTCACCTGCGTGCACTGGGGCCTGCTGCGAGGGGACGCCTACCTGGACCCACTCACCCTGCTCCCACCGTGGCTCCTGCGCACGGGCCCGTCCCGCCTGCTGCCGGTGCTGGGCGTACCACTGCCGCCGGAGTCGGGTTCGTACGCGGGGTGACGCCACCCCTGGTCGGCAGGAAGGCCGGTCAGCCCCGCACACCCCGAAGGGCCATGCCGACGGCCGCGTCCGTGATCACCGAGGGCTCCTCGGCGGCGCCGAGTTCGATGCGACGGACGGCCGCGTCCACGACGCCCTGGAGCATCATCGCCGCGAGGCGGGGCTGGGCGTGGCCCAGTTCGGCCAGTGCCTCGACGATCATCGCGACGAGGCCGCCGTGCGCGGCGCGGATCTTCTCCCGGGCGCCCGCGTCCAGTTCGCTCGCGGAGATGGCCACGACGGCCCGGTGGCGCCGGTCCCCGACGAGGGCCAGCTGCCGGCGGACGTACGCCTCGACCTTGCCCTCGGGTGAGGCCGCGCGCTCCATGGCGGCCTCGACCTCGGCGGCCCAGACCGGGAAGTCGACCTCGCACAGCTCCTCGACCACGGCGGCCCGCGACCGGAAGTACTCGTACACGGACGAGCGCGCGAGCCCCGTCCGCTCGGCGAGCGCGGGGAAGGTCAGCGCCTCCGTCCCGCCCTCGGACAACAGGGACCGCGCCGCGTCCAGCAGGGCGGCTCGCTGCATCGACCGGTGCTCGGCCACGGAGGCCGCTCGAATCCTTGGCACGTCAACCACTCTACGGACGTGCCTCCCCGGGCGGGAGTCTCTCCGCCGGGACGGACGTCACTCGCGCGCCTTCCGACGGACGTCACTCGCGCTCGCTCCAGCGGGCGGCACCCCACCGCTCAGCGGCCGAAACTCGCCAGCTTCGCGCGCAGCTGCAGCACCGACTTGGTGTGGATCTGGCTGACCCGGCTCTCGGTGACGCCGAGCACGTTCCCGATCTCGGCGAGGGTGAGGCCCTCGTAGTAGTAGAGCGTGACGACGGTCTTCTCGCGGTCGGGCAGGGTGTTGATCGCCCGTGCCAGGAACCGTCTCAGCTCCCGGTCCTCGGCCACCTCCACGGGGTTGTCCGCGGCGGTGTCCTCCAGCGTGTCCATCAGGCTGAGCCGGTCGCCGCCCTCACCGCCGACGTGCAGCAGCTCCTCCAGCGCCACCACGTTCGCCAGCGACAACTGGCTGAACACGGCGTGGAGTTCGTCCACCTGGATGCCCAGCTCGGAGGCGACCTCCCCCTCCGACGGGGTCCGCCGCAGCCGCGCCTCCAGGGTCGCGTACGCGCGCTCCACGTTCCGCGCCTTCTGCCGCACGGACCGCGGGATCCAGTCCAGCGCCCGGAGTTCGTCGATCATCGCGCCCCGGATCCGCGTGATCGCGTACGTCTCGAACTTGATCTCCCGGTCGACGTCGAACTTCTCGATCGCGTCGATGAGCCCGAACACCCCCGAGGAGACGAAGTCGGCCTGCTCCACGTTGGGCGGCAGCCCGACGCTGACCCGTCCCGCCACGTACTTCACCAAGGGCGAGTAGTGCAGGATCAGCTGCTCCCGCAGCCGCTCGTCCCCCGTTGACTTGTACGACCGCCACAGCTCGTCGAGCGTCGAGGGAGCGGGCGGTCGCACGCTGCCACCGTCGCGGGCGGCTGGCGGGATCGCCGCCCGGTCGGACCCGGAAGTGTGCTGGGGCATTCGTCGCCTTGTGCCGTTCTGCCATGAATCGGGGCTGCGTGGGTGAGCTGTCGGTCTGATGTCGAGTTGCCTGTCTGCGTCGGAATTCAGGTGAGCGTAGCGTGACTGGAGTGTCGCGGTGAGCGAGGACGGGTGGCCGAGGTGCGCCCGGAGGCATCCCGTCGACGACTCACCGCATCACGACAGTCGCTCTAAGTGATCATCACTGAGCGCCAACTGCCGGGATTTCCAAAGGTGTCCGGCCTCCCCCGGACGGCCGAACACGCTCGGTCAGCATCGACCCCGATCCGCTCCGACGGACGACATCGCCTGGCGTGTCAACTTCCAGCCGTCGCCGTGTCGTTCGACGTAACCGAGTGATCGGAGTTCGTACAGTCTCGCGATCGCGTCGTCCTTCGTGGTCCGCGCATCGCGGGCGATCCCGTCGGCCGGCACCGCGCCGCGGGCGGGCAGCGCGGCGAGGACGTGCCGGGCCGCCGGGTCCAGCAGATCCCTCGGCAGCACCGGGCCGCGCCGCTCCGGGGCCAGCTCCCCCATGTCGCCGACGAGTTCGACGACTTCCGCGGCCTCGGTGACCAGCACGGCGTCGGCGCGCAGCAGTTCGTGCACACCGGCCGAGAGCGCGCTGGTCGCGGGCCCGGGCACCCCTATCGTGTGGCGCCCCAACCGCCGTGCGGCCCGTGCGGTGACCAGCGAGCCGCTGCGGTAGGCGGCCTCGACGACCACCGTGCCCCGGGTCAACGCGGCGATCACGCGGTTGCGGACGATGAATCTGCTCGCCGTCGGATGCTCACCGGGCGCCAACTCGCCCACGACCAGACCCTGTTCCGCGATCCGGCCGATCAACTCGGTGTGTCCGCGCGGGTAGGGCCGGTCCACCCCGCAGGCCAGCACGGCGACGGTGGCACCACCGGCGCCGAGCGCGCCCCGGTGTGCGGCGGCGTCGACCCCGTAGGCACCGCCGGACACGACCACCCAGCCGCGCTCGGCAAGGCCGGCGGCGAGGGTGGCCGCCATATGCGCCCCGTACTCGGTACAGGCCCGCGCGCCCACGACGGCGACGGATCTGAGCGCCCACATCCGCAGGCTCGCAGGACCGCGCACCCACAGCCCGAGCGGACGCCCGTCCCCGAGATCGTCGAGCTGCGCGGGCCACTCGGCGTCCCCGGGCCGCACGAACCGCATCCCGGCGGCCCGCGCCACAGCAAGATCCCGTTCGGGCTCACCCCGCTCGGCCCGCGCCCGCAACCCGGCCCACCGCTTATGGGTCACCCCGGCAAGCTGCGCCCCACGCCCACGCAACCGCTCCACCACCTCCTCGGCCCCCAACTCCCGAACCCACCGCCCACAGGTCTCGTCCCCCGGCTCGATGACCCGGGTGAGATGAACGAGGGCAAGCAACTCGGGCGAGGGACTGTCGTCCGGTGGCTGGGCCTCGGGGCGCCCGCCTGCCGACCCGGCCTCGGAACCACCACCCATCGACTCGGCTCGAAGGCCGCCGCCCGCCGACTCGACCCCAAGGACACCACCTGCCGGCCCAGCCCCCGCTTCCTCTCCCATCCTCACGCCAGCGCCCCGATAGCCATCGGCACCCCTCGTGGCACTCCCGTGCGGAGTTGCAGCGCCAGAGCCACATCCGTCGCGTCGGGTCGGTCGTGGCCGACCAGGTCCGCCACGGTCCAGGCCACCCGTAGCACCCGGTCGATACCGCGAGCGGTGAGCACTCCCCGCTCCAGGCTGCGCTCGGCGTCGTCCATGGCGCCCGGCGTCGCGTGCCAGCGGCTGCGGAGTTCGCGTCCGGGCACCTCGCTGTTGCTGCGCCACGGGGTGCCTGTGAAGCGTTCCGTCGCGCGCTCGCGGGCCGCCCTGACCCGGTCGGCGACCGTCGCGGTGGACTCGCCCCGGGCGCCCGGCGCGGTCAGTTGGGCGCGGGTCACCGGGTCGACCTCGACCCGCAGGTCGACCCGGTCGAGCAGCGGGCCGGACAGTCGTGCCTGATAGCGGCGGATCGCCGAGGGCGGGCAGTCGCAGAGGGAGTTGAGCTGCGAGAAGCGTCCACAGGGGCATGGGTTGGCCGCCAACACCATCAGGAAGCGGGCCGGGAACCGCACCACCCCGGCGCTGCGCGCGATCACCACATGCCCCGCCTCCAGCGGTTGCCGCAGGGCGTCCAGGGTCTGGCTGTGGAATTCCGGCGCTTCGTCGAGAAAGAGGACGCCTCGGTGAGCCAGCGAGACCGCGCCAGGACGTGGGATGCCCGGGCCTCCGCCCACCAGCGACTGCATCGTGGCCGAGTGGTGCGGGGCGCAGTAGGGGGCCGTGTCCACGAGAGGCTTGCCCGGGGGCAGCAGCCCGGCCACCGAGTGCACCGCCGTGACCTCCAGGGACTCCTCCCTGCCCAGCGGAGGCAGTACGGCCGGCAGGCGTTCCGCCAGCATCGTCTTGCCCGCGCCCGGCGGCCCTTCGAGGAAGAGATGGTGGCCGCCCGCCGCCGACACCTCCACGGCGGTGCGCGCCGACATCTGGCCCACGACGTCGGCCAGGTCATGGCCGTGGTCGTGCTGCGCGGCGCCCATGCTGTGCATGCCCGTGGCCGCTCCGGTGCCCGGTACGCGCAGCCCCGCGAGGAGCGGATCGGGGCGGCCCAGTTCGTCGGGCGCCTCCTCGGGCACCGGTTCGTCCGTCAGTACCGCGATGAGCTGGCGCAGGCTGCGGACACCCAGCACGGAGACCCCCGGGACCAGCGTCGCCTCGGCGGCGGCGCACTCCGGCACCACCACCTGCTCGTAGCCGGCGTCGGCCGCGGCCAGCACCGCGGGCAGGATGCCCCGGACCGGCCGTACCCGCCCGTCCAGGCCCAGCTCTCCGATCATCACGATGTCGGCGAGCACCCGCGGGTCGATCCGCTCACTGGCGCCGAGCACCGCACACGCGACAGCGAGGTCGAACCCGCTGCCCGCCTTGGGTACCGACGCCGGGCTGAGTCCGACCGTCAGCTTCTTCTGCGGCCACTCGCCCCCGGAGTTCACCACCGCCGCCCGTACCCGGTCCCGGCTCTCCGTCAGGCTCTTGTCCGGCAGGCCGACCAGTGTGAACGCCGCGACCCCCGGTTCGAGGTCGGCCTGGACCTCGACGACCACTCCCTCGACGCCCACCAGGGCCACCGAGCACGTGCGTGCGAACGCCATCTCAGGCCACCCCCCGCGCGTGCTCGACCACGGGTGCGCCGCGATCGGGGAGCAGGACGCCGACCAGGTCGATACGGACGCCTCCCGGCGGTGCGCCCCCGTGTTCCTGGGCCCAGCGCTCCGCGAGGGTGCGCAGCCGGTCCGCCTTGGTCGGCGTGACCGCCGCCATGGGATGTTCGAAGGGGCCCGCCCTGCGGGTCTTCACCTCGCAGACCACCAGGACGTCCCCGTCCCGGGCCACGATGTCGATCTCGCCCGTCCGTCCGCAGCGCCAGTTGCGCTCCAGGACGGTCAGGCCGGCCTCGCTCAGTCGCCGCGCGGCGAGGTCTTCTCCGTACTTGCCGAGTGCGCTTCGTGCGTTCATGTCGGCACCACCTCCGGCGCCAACGCTCACGCACCGGGGTGGATCAAGTTGATCTTGGTGCGCTACTCACCGGTTGTGGAAAACCCCGCCACCCACACGAGGGAATCTCACCCGCCCGGCAGCTCCAGATCGCTCTTGTTCAGCTCCTCGATGTTCACGTCCTTGAACGTGAGGACGCGGACCTGCTTCACGAAGCGAGCCGGGCGGTACATGTCCCAGACCCACGCGTCCGCCATCGACACCTCGAAGAACACCTCGCCCTGGACCGAGTGCACCTGCATCTCGTAGTCGTTGGTCAGGTAGAAACGCCGCTCGGTCTCGATCACGTATTTGAACAGACCGACGACATCGCGGTACTCCCGGTAGAGCTTCAGCTCCATCTCGGTCTCGTACTTCTCGAGGTCCTCGGCGCTCATGGCATGTTCCCCTTCAGCCGTGCGATCCCACCATTGTGCGCCAGTCCCGTATGCCCCTAGACGATTTCTGGGTCAAGGGTCACCGGGCCGGGCGGGGGACCTTCGTCGAGCAGCCTGCGCAGCAGCTCGGCGAGTCTGGTCGGATACACCGTCTCATGTGCCCGGGTCAGTTCCTGACAGGTCCACCAACGCGCTCCGGCGACGCTGCGCCGCTCCAGCTCGGTCAGCCCCAGGGCCTGCGTCGCCGTCTGTGTCGTACGGGCCAGGTAGTACCACTCGTCCTGGTCCCAGCGACGACCGGCGAACGGGAAGGAGCACATCCGCCGCCACAGCACCGGGCCCAGTTCGACCTCGGTGATGCCGGTCTCCTCGGCGAGTTCCCGCACGGCGGCCTGCTCGCGGGTCTCCTCGCCCTCGACACCGCCGCCCGGGGTGAACCACCAGTCGTCGGAGGGGTCGTCCGGTTCATGGCCGTACAGGAGCAGGATGCGGTCGTCGGGGTCGAGGAGCACGACCCGGGCGACCTTGCGCAATCCGCCCTCGTAGGTGTCCGTGGCCTCAGGGGGCACCCACGGGCTCCGTTCGGGTCCGGGCGCGGCGGCCGCCCAGCCGCTTGGCGATCGGGCCGTACGCGCCGCCGCCGAGGACGAGCACCGCGCCGACGACGATCAGTACGACGATCAGACGCAGCGGGCCCGGCGTGGACAGGGCGCCCAGTTCCTCGAATCCTGTCGGCTTCTTCAGCATGCCGTTCATGGGCCAGACGACCGCGTCGACGCGGGCCGTCACGGCGGAGCGCGCGACCGTGCCGTTCGCGGTGTCCGTGAGATGGGCGGTGGAGTCCAGGGAGCCCTGGCGCTCGTCGCCGAGCAGGAACAGCCGGCCCTCGGGGACGGTGACCGACGGGAAGTCCGTGATCTCGGCGAGGCTGCCCTTGGGCAGATACGGCTCGTCGATCTCCTTGCCGTTGACCGTCAGCTTGCCGTCCGTGCAGCAGGAGACCTTGTCGCCGCCGACCGCGACCACGCGCTTGACGACCGCCGAGCCCGTCACCCAGCTCTTGTCGTTGAAGACGACGACGTCGCCCCGGCGTATCTCGCCGCCGTCGACGCGCTGTGCCAGCACCCGGTCACCGGCGTCGATCGTCGGCGTCATCGAGCTGGTGGGCACGGTGTAGGGCCGGTAGACCACCGCTCCCCAGGCGAACCCTCCCAGGAACAGCACAATGCCCAGTGCGACCGCCAGTCCGGACAGTCGCTGTCCGGTCCGGCTGCCCACCGGGCCCGTGCCTGTGCCGCCGCTGTGCGGGGCCGTACGCGTCATGCTCTCGCCACCCATGGATCCGCACCCTACCCGGCGGTACCTGACCCGGTCAGCCCCTCAAGGGGACCGGGGTCACAGCTCCACGATGGCTTCACGAAGGGGCGGTACGAGCGCCCCCAGCGAGTCACCTCAGCGGGTCTCGGCGGGTGCGATCCGCCGCCGGCGCCACAGGGCCACCGGCACCAGCCCGGCGACGGCGATCGCGTCGGGCGCGTTCGTCAGGGCGCCGGAGGCCGAGGACTGGTCATTCAGGCCCGGCTGGTCGAAGGTGTCCGGGACCGGGAGGGTGTCCCAGCGGTTGATCGGCCAGGCGATGACGATGGCGCGGCCGACGACGTCCTTGACCGGGACCATGCCGTGGTGCGCGTCGTCCTGGTTGTAGCGGGAGTCACGGGAGTTCTGACGGTGGTCGCCCATCACCCAGAGGTAGCCCTTGGGGATCTTCACCGTGAACTGACCGCCCTGATCGTCCACACTGCACGGCGTGTTGCCGGCGTAGACGAACGAAGTGTCGTTCAGCGCCTTGCCGTTGACCTTCACCGGGCCCGTGCCCTTGCAGGAGACGGTGTCGCCGCCGACGCCGATCACGCGCTTGATGAGGTCCTTCTCCTCGGCGGACGGCATCAGGCCGATCCAGCTGAGGACCTTCTGCAGCGCGTTCGGGTCGGCCGTGGGCTCGCCCGCCAGCCAGTTGTCCGGGTCGTGGAAGACGACGACCTCGCCGCGCTCGGGCTCCGACCCGAACCACGGGGTGAGCTTGTCGACGAGGACGCGGTCGCCCTGCTGGAGGGTGTTCTGCATCGAGTCCGAGGGGATCGAGAACGCCTGCACCAGGAAGGTCTTGATCAGCAGCGCGAGTACGAGCGCGATGCCGATCAGGATCGGCAGCTCCTTCCAGAAGGAGCGGGGTTTCTTCGGTCCCGGCGTCGGTTCACCGGGACCCCGCCTCGGCGTCGGATCGCCCGGACCCTGGTCATCGGCCCGGGTCCGCTCACCGGACGCCGGGGCGTCACTGGTCGCCCCGGAGTCACTCCCGGGGGTCACGGCGCTGTCCGCGGCCGGGACAGCTGCATCCACGGGGCGTCCGCGGTGCTCCTCGCCGTCGTGTCCGGACCGTGCGCCAACCGCCACATCCCCCACGCCAACTCCTTACTCTGTGCCGCCGCCTGCCCCATGCGCGGCGCAGGCCCACCACTCCCATAACGAGCGGGAGTTCCGCAGGGGTCGGGAGTTGGATCGTTCCGTTCGGATCGTCGGAGGCAACCCTATGCGACAGCTGGGGAGCGGCGGTCGTCCCCGGCACCGAGTTGGAAACGGAGGCGAAAGTTTTAGGTTCGTTGAGGCTGGTCCAGTGCCCCATGGGCCAGGCGATGACCTTGGCGCGGCCCACCACGGAGTCCAGGGACACGGTTCCGCCGTAGTCGGTGTCCTGATGTGCCCGGGAATCGGCGGAGTTGGCGCGGTGGTCGCCCATCACCCACAGTCGCCCCTTGGGGACGGTGATGTCGAACTGCTGGATGGAGGGGGCGTTTCCGGGGTACAGGTAGTCGCTCTCGCTCAGGGGAACGCCGTTGACGGTGATCCGGCCTTGCGTGTCACAGCACTTGACGTTGTCGCCGCCGACGCCGACGACCCGCTTGATGAGGTCCTTCTCGTTGTCGGAGGGCAACAGGCCGATGAAGGTGAGCCCTTCCTTGACCTGCTTGATGACGATGGGGTCGCTCTTCTTGGTGGTGGTCTGTTCGTCGTCGAGCCAGCCGCCGGGGTCCTTGAAGACGACGACGTCCCCGCGCTTGGGCTCGGAGCCGAACCACGGGGTGAACTTGTCCACCAGGACACGGTCGCCGATCCGGATCGTCTGCTCCATGGAGCCGGACGGGATCACGAACGCCTGCACGAGGAAGGTCTTCAGGACCAGGGCTATGAGGACGGCGACGCCGACGAGGAGAGGTATCTCCTTGACCGCGCTGCGCCGTCGGCGGCGCTTGACCTTGCGCTGCAGCTTGCGCCGGTCGGCACGGGAACGGCCGTCGCCCGCGGGGGCGCTGGTGCGCCGGGAGCCGGTGGGAAGCAGGTTCTCGGTGCCGAAGGGGTTGCTGGGCACCGAGCCCCGTGGTCTGCCGCGGTTACCCATGCGCACCGTCCCCCTTCTCAGACGCGGTCGCCTCCGCGGCGGGCACGCGCGCATAAGCGCTCGGGCGGTGCAGACGGGTCCAGTGGGCGGTGGGCCAGACGATCCAGTCGGCGCGTCCGACGACGTCGGCCACGGGGATCATGCCGCCGCCGGGCGAGCCCAGATGGTCGCGGGAGTCACTGGAGTCGCTGCGGTGGTCGCCGAGGACGAAGAGGGTGCCGGCGGGCACGCGGACGTCGAAGGGAACCGTGGACGGGCCGTCGCCGGGGAACAGGAACGTCGACTCGTCGACCGACCGGCCGTTCACCTGGAGCCTCCCCTCCTTGTCGCAGCAGACCACGTGGTCTCCCCCCACACCCACTACCCGTTTGATGTAGTCACCGCTCCCGAAGTACCCGGTTCCGTCGAACACGACGACGTCACCGCGCCGCGGATCGGCACCAAAACGGTACGCCAACTTATTTACGAGAACGCGGTCGCCGATCCTCAATCCGTTTTCCATGGATCCGCTGGGAATCTGGAAGGGACGGACCACGAAAGAGTTGAGGAGCAGCAAAAACACCAGGCAGACCAGTGCGGTCAGGGTGATGAACCCACCGGGCAGCCAGTCGGTGATCCACGCCACCAACGCGAAGCGCGACCGGCCCTCCGAACCCTCTGTGTCCGAGATCTCCCCGGATGTCCCCGGGGAGTCGGAAGGGCTGGAGGAGCGGTCGCGCTCCGTCGACTGTGCTTCGGTGTCCATCGGAGCCAGATGTTATCCGGCCTCGATATGACGCCCGTAAGGCGCTCAGTTGTCGCGCTTCTCCTTGATCTTCGCGGCCTTGCCGCGGAGCTCGCGCAGGTAGTACAGCTTCGCGCGACGCACGTCACCGCGGGTGACGAGCTCGATCTTCTCGACGATCGGGGTGTGCACCGGGAAGGTGCGCTCGACGCCGACGGAGAAGGAGACCTTGCGGACCGTGAAGGTCTCGCGGACGCCGGCACCCTGGCGGCGGATCACCACACCCTTGAACTGCTGCACACGGGAGCGGTTGCCCTCGATGACGCGGACGTGCACGTTGACCGTGTCGCCCGGGCGGAAGGCGGGGATGTCGGTGCGCAGCGAGGCGCCGTCGACGATGTCGAGCAGGTTGGACATTTCATCTGCTTTCTTCGCTGATGCCACAGGTCATCACCGGTACTAGGTTCTCTGAAGGAGGTTGTGCGGGTCGGGGCGGGCGTCGTGTCCCCCTGTGGCAGGGGCGCACGCCGGACGACGCACAACAGCGGCCTATTCTTCCACGCCCTCCGGCCTGCGCCAAAATCGGCCGTGGGCCTCGCCCTCCGGGTCCGGGGCCCAGCCCAGGATGGAGAGCATCTCGCGGTCCTTCTTGTCGAAGGCCTTGGGCTCGCAGCGCTCGATGAGGTCGGGCCGGTGGGCGGCCGTACGCCTGAGCGCCTCGTCGCGGCGCCAGCGGGCGATCTTCCCGTGGTGCCCGCTGAGCAGCACGTCCGGGATGTCGCGGCCGCGCCACAGGGGCGGCTTGGTGTAGACGGGCCCCTCCAGGAGGTTCGCCATCGCGCCGGGCGCGAACGAGTCGTCCCGGTGGGACTCGGCGTTGCCCAGGACGCCGGGCAGCAGCCGGGCCACGGCCTCCGTGACGACCAGTACGGCGGCCTCGCCGCCGGCGAGCACATAGTCGCCGATGGACACCTCGTAGACCGGCATCCGGGTCGCGTACTCGTCGATCACCCGGCGGTCGATGCCCTCGTAGCGCGCGGGCGTGAAGATCAGCCAGGGGCGCTCGGAGAGCTCGACGGCGAGTTCCTGGGTGAAGGGGCGGCCGCTGGGGGTGGGGACGATGAGCGCGGGGGCGCGGGAGTCGCTCTCGTAGCCGTCGGCCAGGACCGAGTCCAGCGCGTCGCCCCAGGGCTCGGTCTTCATGACCATGCCGGGGCCGCCGCCGTAGGGGGTATCGTCGACGGTGTTGTGGCGGTCGTAGGTCCACTCACGCAGATCGTGCACATGGACGTTCAGCTGCCCACGCGCGCGTGCCTTGCCGACGAGGGAGACGTTCAGCGGTTCGAGGTACTCGGGGAAGATCGTGACGACGTCGAGCCGCATTACGCCTCCTCCTCCCTGGAGGACGCGATCTCGGCCCGGCCGTCGATCAGCCCGGGCGGCGGGTCGATGACCGCGCGCTGCTCCTCCAGGTCGATCTCGACGACGATCGACTCGACGAAGGGGATCATCACCTCGCTGCCGTCGGGCCGCTCGACGATGAAGAGGTCCTGGGAGGGCAGGTGCGAGATCTCGGTGATGCGGCCGATCTCGATGCCGTCCCGGGTGACCACGTCCAGGTCCATCAGCTGGTGGTCGTAGTACTCGTCCTCCTCCTCCGGCAGCTCCTCGGGATCGATCTCGGCGATCAGGAGGGTGTTGCGCAGGGCCTCGGCCGCGGAGCGGTCGTTGACACCCTCGAAGCGCAGGAGGAGCCGGCCGCTGTGGACGCGGCCGGTCTCGATGGTGAGCGGGCCGGTGGCGGCCGGGTCGGTGGCCAGGACGGCGCCGGGGGCGAGCCTGAGTTCCGGCTCGTCGGTGCGGACCTCGACGGTGACGTCGCCCTTGATGCCATGGGCGCGACCGATGCGGGCGACTACCAACTGCACTTCTCTGGATCTCCTGTCATGACGACGACGGGCCGGGGACGGCCCACTGGCCCTCCCCGGCCCGAGCCGGTGCTGCGTTTCGGCGTCGACGGACGTGGTGCACGCCCGTCAGTGCGTCAGCGGACGTGATCCACGTCGACGAGGTCGACGCGGACACCGCGACCGCCGATGGCGCCCACGACGGTACGCAGAGCGCGTGCGGTGCGGCCGTTGCGGCCGATCACCTTGCCGAGGTCGTCCGGGTGGACCCGGACCTCCAGCACACGCCCGCGGCGCAGGGTGCGCGAGGCGACCTGCACATCGTCAGGGTTGTCGACGATGCCCTTCACGAGGTGCTCGAGAGCCTCCTCGAGCATGCTCAGGCCTCGGTCGACTCGGACGAGGAGGACTCGGCCGGGGCCTCGTCCTTCTTGTCGGCCTTCTTCTTCTGGGTGATGGCCTCACCCTTGCCCTCGTCGTCGCCACCGAGGGCGTCGAACACCGGGCGCGCGGCCTTCGGCTCGGCCACGAGCAGCGGCGCCGGGGCCGGCAGGCCCTTGAACTTCTGCCAGTCGCCGGTCAGCTTGAGGATGGCGAGCACGGGCTCGGTCGGCTGCGCGCCGACACCCAGCCAGTACTGCGCGCGGTCCGTGTCGACCTCGATACGCGAGGGGTTCTGCACCGGGTGGTACAGACCGATCTCCTCGATGGCCCGGCCGTCACGGCGGGTACGGGAGTCGGCGACGACGATGCGGTAGTGAGGCGAACGGATCTTGCCCAGACGCTTCAGCTTGATCTTGACTGCCACGGGAGTGGGTTCTCCTGGTTTTGACGTGGTTGGGCACGGCGAGACGGCCGCGTGGGGTTGCGGTACCCGAGTGCCCGATGGACGCGTCAGCCGGAGGCGAGAGGGTTCCTGTGCGGCTGTCGAGTACAGCTAGCCATTGTGCCACACCCTGCGGGTCCCTTCGCCCCCGGGAGTGCGGGGGCATGCCTGAGGAACACCCGGCATGCCGGGTGCCCTCGGGCTGCGCACGCCACTACGCCGTCCCGAGTGCGGCCGCCACGAGCAGCCGCACCCGTCAGCCGGCCGCCGCGCCCACGACCTCCGGGATCCGGAACGGCTTCCCGCAGCCCCCGCAGACGATCGGCGCCTGGGCGAGGACGGACGGGACCACGCGCACGTTCCGGCCGCAGTCGCACACGGCCTTGACCCGCACGCCGCCCCCGGAGGAGCCGTGGCGGGCGGCCGGGCCGCGGAAGGAGCGGCCGGTGTCCGAGGACGTGGCCGCGGTGTGGGCCTTGAGGGCGCGCTGGAGCCGCTCGATGGTCGGGCGGTACCGGCGCTTGGCCTCGGGGTTGAGCGTGACCAGCGAGAAACCGCTGCTCGGGTGCGGCTCCTCCTGGTGGTCCAGGCCCAGTTCCTCGGCGATCGCGAGGAATCTCCGGTTGTGGTACCGGCCGGCACGGGACGTGTCGCGCACGCCGCGCGCGGCGGCGATGCCATGGACTGCCTCATGCAGCAGTCGCTCGAAGGAGAGCTCGTGCCCGCAGGCGGACGACGACTCTCCGATCAGGGACTCGGGCGCGGCCAGATCGGGCAGTTCGGGGTGGTACCGCTGAATGTCGGCCCACGCCTCTGCCAGCTCTGCGGCGAGAACAGGTGGTGTCTGTGTCGTGCTCACGTAATGACAACGAGCCGGAGTGCCCCTGTGTTCCTATTCCGGGCCATCCCAAATAATTTGCACGTACCCGTCAGTTGCCGCTGATGCGTCCGGACGAGGGCGGGTGCGCTGATCTGCGGAGAAGCCTCACAGCTCGTACCAAGCCGGTACGTAGTCTGACGTACGCACCAACGCGTAGATGATGTCCACACGTCGGTGCGACTGCGATCCGCGGATGCGCAAGGGGCGTTTCGGTCGCTCTCGCGACGGAGGGGCCCGCTCTAGTAAGCGCGCGCGACGACCGCGACGTTACCGGGCTGCTCGTCGCTCTCGGGCACCGACCCGTCCTCGGCGACCAGACACCGTACGGTCACGGCGTGCTCGGCCAGCCTGGCCTCGCCCTCCGTGCCCAGGTCCGCCCACGGGATGCGCGCCCAGCCACCGGCCCCGGCGACCTCCACGGCCTCCTCGACCGTCGCCACGTCGGAGGTGCGGGACTCCCGGCGCTCCCGCGACTGCGCGAGCAGCAGCGCCTGGTCCTCCGCGAACACCTTGGGCAGCAGTCCTACGAGGGAGTCGAGCGCCACCGGCTCCTTGCCACCGGGGATCCGGCGGGCCAGCATCGCGGTGCCGTTCTCCAGGTCACGGGGGCCGACCTCGATGCGCACGGGCACGCCCTTGAGCTCCCAGTCGACGGCGCGACGCCCGAACGGGACGTCCGTGCGGTCGTCGACGTGGACGCGTACGCCCGCCGCCTTCAGCTGATCGCCGATCTCGTGGACCTTGGCCAGAACCGCCTCGTCGCCCTTGATGGCGAGGACGACGGCCTGGGTCTGGGCGAGGTTGGGCGGGACGCGCAGGCCGTTGTCGTCGCCGTGCATCATCACCAGGGCGCCGATCATGCGGGTCGTGGAGCCCCAGGACGTCTGCCAGACGAGTTCCTGCTTGCCTTCCTTCGACAGGTACTGGGTGTTGAACGCCTTCGCGAAGGTCTGGCCCAGCTCGTGGCTGGTGGCCATCTGGAGGGCCTTGCCGTCGCCCATCATGCCTTCGAGGGTGAGGGTGTTGATGGCGCCGGCGAACCGCTCCTTGACGGTCTTGCGACCGGCCACGACGTCCATCGCGAGGACCTTCACCATGAAGTCCTCGTAGACCTGGCGGTGGATGTGCGCGGCGAAGTCGCGGGCGTCCTCGAAGGTCGCGTGCGCCGTGTGGCCCTCCTGCCAGAGGAACTCGGTCGTGCGCAGGAACAGGCGGGGCCGCAGCTCCCAACGGACCACGTTCGCCCACTGGTTGATCAACAGGGGCAGGTCGCGGTAGCTCTGGACCCACTTCGAGAAGTAGTCGTTGATGATCATCTCGGAGGTGGGGCGGACGACCGCGGGCTCCTCCAGCTCCTTGCCGCCGCCGTGGGTGACCACGGCCAGCTCGGGCGCGAAGCCCTCGACGTGGTCGGCCTCCCGGGCGAAGTAGGACTGCGGGATCAGCAGCGGGAAGTACGCGTTCTGCGTACCCGTCTCCTTGATCCGGGCGTCCATCTCGGCCTGCATCCGCTCCCACAGCCCGTACCCGTACGGTCGGATGACCATGGTGCCGCGCACCGGACCGTTGTCGGCCAGTTCGGCCTTGCTGATCAGATCCTGGTACCAGCGCGGAAAGTCGTCCGCCCGGGGCGTGAGTACGGGTGCCTTGGCCATGGCGAGATGGTACGGGTCCAAGTTGCCGGGATGTGAAATCTCGCCACAGACATACCGAAGCCACAAGCAGCACCCCACAAACCCTGGACGCGGCTCCTGGTGCGGAGTTACCTGGCAATGCGGGGGAAGTGCGCGCGAACGTCACGGGGGCAAAGGGATACGGGCACAGCGACAACTCTCGGCGGATTGGGGCGCTTTAGATGACACCTACGCTCGTGCGGCAGCACCATCCCCATGCGGACGAAACACCCCGCGTGGACCTGTGTGCACGCGCGCGTGACTGGTCCGAGATCCAGGAGCGGATGCTGGTACCGCTCTACGAGGCCGTCCACGAGCGAGTCGAAGTGGGCCCCGGCACCCGGCTGCTGGGCCTCGGCTGCGGCAGCGGCCTCGCCCTTCTGATGGCCGCCGCCTCGGGCGCGGCGGTCACCGGTGTCGACTCCTCCCCCGAACGACTCGCCCTCGCGCGCGAGCGGCTGTCCCCGGCGACCTGGGGCGCACGCACGCATGGGGACACCCGGATCGTCGACGGCACACCCGGGGACGCGGCCGACGCGGAGACGCCCGCGTACACCCTGGTGACCGCTTTCGAGCCCATCGGGTGTCTGGCGGGCGACTCGGAGGGACTCGGCGGGCAGTTGCGGGCGGCGACTCCGCTCGCCGAGCGCGGGGCGCCCGTGGTGCTGGCCGGCTGGGGTCCGCCGGAGCGCTGCGCCACGTCGTCCGTGTTGCGGGTGGCCACCAGACTGGCGGATCCGCTGCGCAGCGCGGGCAGTTGGCGCCCCGCCCTTCGCGACGACCTGGAGGAGGTCGCCCAGCGGGCGGGCCTCAGGCCGGACGGCTCGGGGCGGGTGTCGTGCCCGTTCGGGTACGCCGACATGGAGAGCGCCGTACGAGGGCTGCTGTCGACGGGGCTCTTCGACGCGGCGATCATCGCGACCGACCAGGCGCAGGTGGACAAGGAGTTGGCGGAGGCCCTGCATCCGTATCAGCGGCGGGACAGGACGGTGTGGATGCCGAACGTGTTCCGGTACCTGATCGCGCGGACGCCCTGAGGACGACTACGGCTCTTCCTTGAAGAGCCGTGTGACGCCCGCGATCCGATAGGCGTCCGTCTCCTCCAGCGTCTCGTTCTCCAGCAACGCCGCGGCGAGGTCGTCGAGTTGGCCCCGGTGGTCGCGCAGCTTGCGGCAGGCCTCCTCGTAGCACTCGTCGACGATGCGGCGCATCTCGTCGTCGATGACGTCGAGGGTCCGGGGCGCGGCGGCGAGGCCGTACGCCTGCTGGGCGTCGTTCGGGAGGGCCGAGAGCCGGCCCACCCGTTCGCTCATCCCCCACCGCGCGACCATGCCGCGCGCGAGGTTGGTGACCTGTTCGAGGTCGTTCTCGGCGCCGGTCGTGATCACCCCGTAGACGACCTGTTCCGCGGCCATGCCGCCGAGGGCGCCGATGATCCGGCCGCGCAGGTACTCCTCGGTGTACGCGTACTTGTCCGCGTCCGGTGTCGAGAGCGTGACGCCGAGGGCGCGGCCGCGCGGGACGATGGTGATCTTGCGGACGGGGTCGGCGCCGGGCTGGAGCATGCCGAGGAGGGCGTGGCCGCTCTCGTGGTACGCGGTGCGCCGGCGCTCCTCCTCGGGCATCACCAGCGGGCGTTCGGCGCCCAGTTGGACCTTCTCCAGGGCTTCCGAGAGGTCGGCCTGGGTGACCTGGTCCTGCTTGCGCTTGACGGCGAGGAGGGCGGCCTCGTTGGCGAGGTTGGCCAGTTCGGCGCCGGTCATGCCCGGGGTCGTACGGGCGACCTGGGCCAGGTCCACGCCGGGGGCGAGCGGGATCTGGCGGGTGTGGATCTCCAGGATCGCCTTGCGGCCGCCCCGGTCGGGCGGCGAGACCACGACCACCCGGTCGAAGCGGCCGGGGCGGGTGAGGGCCGGGTCCAGGACGTCGGCGCGGTTGGTGGCCGCGATGACGATGACGCCCTCCGAGCCGGAGAAGCCGTCCATCTCGGTGAGGATCTGGTTCAGGGTCTGTTCGCGCTCGTCGTGACCGCCCATCCCCGAACCGCCGCCGCGGGCCCGGCCGATGGTGTCGATCTCGTCGATGAAGATGATCGAGGGGGCCACCTTGCGGGCCTCCGCGAACAGTTCACGCACGCGTGAGGCGCCGACGCCGACGATCATCTCGATGAACTCGGAGGCCGAGGCCGAGAAGAACGGCACCCCCGCCTCCCCCGCGACCGCCCGCGCGAGCAGCGTCTTGCCGGTGCCGGGCGGGCCCGCGAGCAGCACGCCCCGGGGCATCTTGGCGCCCATCTTGCGGTACGCGTCGGGGTTCTTGAGGAAGTCGACGACGTCGTTCAGCTCGCCCTCGACCTCGTCGATGCCGGCCACGTCCTCGAAGGTGGTCCGCTGCTGGCCCGGCTCCAGCTCGACCGGCTTGGGCGGGGCCTTGCGGCCGAGCATGCCGCCCCCGCCGCCGAGTCCCGCGCTCATCCGCCGCGCGATGAAGATCCACAGGACGACCAGGAGCAGCATCGGGGCGAGCGAGATGAGCAGATTGGCCAGAAAGCTTCGGTGCTGTACGACCGGCTCCGCCGTGACCGTGACGTTGTGCTTGGTCAGGTCCTCCCAGAGCTGGTCGTCCGCGAAGGTCGGCCGCTCGGTGTTGAACTTGGTGTACTTGCCGTCGCCCTCGGGGTTGTCCTGGCCCTTCTTGAGCTGGCCCTGGATCGCGTCGCCCTTGGCGTAGATCTTGCTGACGTTCCCGGCGTCGACCTGCTTGCTGAACTCCGTGTACGAGATCGTCGGCTCGTCGCCCTCGTTGAAGAACGACAGGACCAGGTTGGCGATCAGGTAGACGACCAGCGCGGTCAGGATCAGGCTCCACCAGCCGCCGCGCATCTTCTTCCCGCCCGGCGACGGCTTCGGCGGCTCGTCCGGGGTGCCCTCGGTACGCCAGGGCTGATCGGGGGACTTGCGCGGCGGCGCGGGGTTGGTCATATCGGCAAGTTACGACACGGGCCAGGCGTCGGCACGCCCAGGATGCACCGAGGGCGCCCTTCCGGAGAGGGGCGCCCTCGGTGACGTGGAAGAGGGGTTGTCGGCCCATGAAGCTCCTGAGCCTAAGGAGCCCTCAGCCCGTGAACCTCGTAAGCCTCAGGAACCGTCAGCCCGTGAACCTCGTGAGCCTCAGCCCATGAACTTCTTGAACTCGTCCGGCAGCTCGAAGTCCTGCGGCGCCTGCTGGCCCGGCACGCCGCCCTGGGCACCGGCCGCGCGCCGGGCGGCCTCCTCCTGCTCCTGCTGCTTGCGCTTCATCGGGTTGCCGGAGCGCTGCTTGCCCTTGGCCTGCTTCGGCTGCTTCTTGCTGCGGCCGGGGCCGCCGCCCATGCCCGGCATACCCGGCATCCCGGGCATGCCGCCGCCCTGGGCCATGCGGGACATCATCTTGCGGGCCTCGAAGAACCGCTCGACGAGGTTCTTGACCGCGCTGACCTCGACGCCGGAGCCCTTGGCGATACGGGCGCGGCGGGAGCCGTTGATGATCGTCGCGTCCTGGCGCTCGGCCGGGGTCATCGACTTGATGATCGCGGCCGTGCGGTCGACGTCCCGCTCGTCCAGGTTGTTGATCTGGTCCTTGATCTGGCCCATGCCGGGCAGCATGCCGAGCAGCTTGGAGATGGAGCCCATCTTCCTGACCTGCTCCATCTGGGCCAGGAAGTCGTCCAGGGTGAAGTCCTGGCCCTTCTTGGACGCCAGCTTCGAGGCCATCTTCTCGGCCTCTTCCTGACTGAACGTCTTCTCCGCCTGCTCGATCAGGGTGAGCAGGTCACCCATGTCGAGGATGCGGGAGGCCATCCGGTCAGGGTGGAAGGCGTCGAAGTCCTCCAGCTTTTCGCCGTTCGACGCGAACATGATCGGCTTGCCGGTCACCGAGGCGATCGACAGGGCCGCACCACCGCGGGCGTCACCGTCGAGCTTGGAGAGCACCACGCCGTCGAAGCCGACGCCGTCCCGGAAGGACTCGGCGGTGTTGACCGCGTCCTGGCCGATCATCGCGTCGACGACGAAGAGGATCTCGTCGGGCGAGACCGCGTCGCGGATGTCCGCGGCCTGCTGCATCAGCTCCTGGTCGATACCCAGGCGGCCCGCGGTGTCCACGATCACGATGTCGTGGACCTTGGACTTGGCGAACTCGATGGAGTCCTTGGCGACCTTGACCGGGTCGCCCACGCCGTTGCCCGGCTCGGGCGCGTAGACCGCGATCCCGGCCCGCTCGGCGACGACGCTCAGCTGGTTCACGGCGTTCGGGCGCTGGAGGTCGGCGGCGACGAGCAGCGGCGAGTGCCCCTGGTCCTTGAGCCACTTGCCGAGCTTGCCCGCCAGGGTGGTCTTACCGGCACCCTGCAGACCCGCGAGCATGATCACGGTCGGCGGGTTCTTGGCGAACCGCAGCCGACGGGTCTCGCCGCCGAGGATCGTGACGAGTTCCTCGTTGACGATCTTCAGGACCTGCTGGGCCGGGTTCAGCGCCTTGTTCACCTCGGCGCCGAGGGCACGCTCCTTGACGTTCTTGATGAACGTCCGCACCACGGGCAGGGCCACGTCGGCTTCGAGGAGGGCGATGCGGATCTCACGCGCCGTGGCGTCGATGTCCGCTTCGCTCAAGCGCCCCTTGCCGCGCAAGTTCTTGAAGGTCGCTGAAAGGCGATCGGAGAGAGTATCGAACACGGCGGAGTCGGTCCTCGGAGTCGGGGGCAGTGTGGGCGTCTTCCAGGGTATCCGGCCGCGCAGGACAATCGCCCCCGCCTGCTGGGTTCAGCCGGCGGGGACGAGGCCGCGTGCTCCCCGCCTACGCGGACCGCGAGGTCACGCGCGCAGCATCTCCTCCAGTTTGCGCGCCACCGCCGCCGCTTCCTCGCCGGGCAGGGCGGCGCCCTCGGGCCCGGTCACGTAGAAGGCGTCGACCGCGTTCGCGCCCAGCGTGGAGACGTGCGCGCTGCGCATCAGGACGCCCGCGTCCTCCAGGGCCCGGCCGATCCGGAACAGCAGCCCGGGGGCGTCCTGGGCACGGACCTCGATCACGGTGGCGAAGCGGGAGGCGGCGGAGGCGACCGTCACACGGGCCGCCGGTGCCACCACGCCCCGGCGGCGCGGATAGGCCGCGTCCCGTTCGGCGAGACGGCCCGCGATGTCCAGGGAGCCGTCCAGCGCCCGGACCAGGTCGGCCCGCAGCCGCGCGGCCTGGGGCAGCGAGCCGTACTCGGCGGCAACGCGCCAGTTCAGCAGCAGCACGGAGCCCTCGACGCCGTCCGGCAGGTCCAGGGCGCGCAGTTCGGCGGTGCGCACGGTGAGCCGGTGCATCGCGAGCACGCCGGCCACCGAGGGCAGCACCCGGGGCTGGTCGGGCACGGCGATCAGCAGCTCCACGCCGAGCGGCTCGGGGTCCCCGGTCGGCTGGTCCTCCGTGGGCGGCTCGGTCTGGGCGCGCAGGGCGAGGACCGGGCTGCCGGTGGCGATCGCCTCGATGGCGAGCCGCTCCTGCTCGGCGGTGGGCGCGGCGGACTCGGGCTCTTCGGGGACGTCTCCGGCGAGCACGGCGGCGACCCGCTTCACCAGGTCGGCGACGAGGGAACCGCGCCAGGACGACCAGGCCGCGGGCCCGGTGGCCAGCGCGTCCGCCTCGGTCAGCGCGTGCAGCAGCTCCAGCGTGCTCTGCGTGCCGACCGCCTCGGCGACCGAGCGCACGGTGGCCGGGTCCTCCAGGTCGCGCCGGGTGGCGGTGTCGATGAGCAGGAGATGATGGCGTACGAGGGTGGAGAGCACCGTGACGTCCGCGCGGTCGAAGCCGATGCGGGCGGCGACGTCCTTGGCGATGATCTCGCCGGCCACCGAGTGGTCGCCCGGCCAGCCCTTGCCGATGTCGTGCAGCAGCGCGGAGACCAGCAGGAGGTCGGGGCGGCTGACCCGGCGGGTGAACTCGGAGGCGCGTACGGCGGTCTCGATCAGGTGCCGGTCGACGGTCCAGATGTGCACGGCGTTGCGCTGCGGCCGGCAGCGCACCCGCTCCCAGTCCGGCAGCAGCCGGGTGATGAGGCCCTCCGCCTCCAGCGCCTCCCAGACCTCGATGGTGGGCTGCCCGGAGCCGAGCAGGGTGACGAGCTGTTCGCGCGCCTCGGCGGGCCAGGGCGTGGGCAGCGGGCGCACGGTGGCCGCCAGACGCCGTACAGCGTGCAGGGACAGCGGCAGACCGGCCTGCGCGGCGGCGGCAGCGGCGCGCAGCGGCAGGACGGGGTCGCGCTCGGGGCGCGCGGCCCGAGCGAGCACCACCTCGCCGTCCTGCTCGACCACGCCCTCGGCGAGCGGGGAGCGTTCGGTGACGGGCTTGTTGCCGCCGCCGAGCATGGCGCGCAGCCGCGGCCGTACAGCGCGCGACCTGAGCACGCGCCCCACCTCGCGCCAGGTGACGTCACTGGCGTACGAGATGACCCGGGCCGCCTCGTACACCTGGCGCAGCAGGGTGTCGGCGTCGAGCAGGCCGAGTTCGGCGGCGACCTGGTCCTGCTCCTGGAGGGCGAGCCGGTCGGTGGCGCGGCCGGTGGCCAGGTGCAGGGCGTCGCGGACGTCGAGGAGCCGGCGCCGGGCGTCGTCGAGTCCCTCGCGCGGGGCGTCGGCCAGCCAGGAGGCGGCGACGGCACGCAGGGTGGTGGCGTCGCGCAGGCCGCCGCGGGCTTCCTTGAGGTCGGGTTCGAGGAGGTACTGCAGCTCGCCCTGGCGTTGGGCGCGCTCGGCGCAGAGTTCCTGGAGTTCGGGGAGGCGTTTGGGCGCCTGGTTGCGCCAGTCGGCGAGGACCGAGGTGCGCAGGGCGGCGGTGAGGCCGAGGTCGCCCGCGAGGTGGCGGGCGTCGAGGAGGCCGAGCTGGACCTTGAGGTCTTCGCCGGCGGTCTTGCGGGCCTCGGCCGGGGTGCGGACCGAGTGGTCCAGGGCGAGGCCGAGGTCCCAGACGGGGTACCAGATGCGGTCGGCCAGGGCGGCCACCGCGCCGGAGTCGGAGCCGTCGTGCAGGAGCAGCAGGTCCAGGTCGCTGCGTGGGGAGAGCTCGCCGCGGCCGTAGCCGCCGACGGCGACCAGGGAGACGCCCCGCAGGTCGGTGGCGCCGGCGGTGAAGAGCCCGGACAGCCAGTCGTCGGTCATTTCGGCCAGGGCGGCACGGCGCGGCGGCCCGGACCGCGCCCCCTCCTGGAGGAGGCGCAGCCGGGCCGCCGCGTAGCCGCTGGGTCCCGAATCCTCTGCTTCGTTGCGCACGTCCGTGCTCGACACCCAGCGACTCCTGTTCCTCTTCTTTTAGAGCGCGTCCGGTCCGCGCTCGCCGGTCCGGACGCGTACGGCCGTCTCGACCGGGAGGGACCAGACCTTGCCGTCACCGATCTTGCCGGTGCGGGCGGCCTTGACGATGACGTCGATCAGCTGCTCGGTGTCGTCGTCCTCGGCCAGTACCTCGATACGGATCTTCGGTACCAGGTCGACCGTGTACTCGGCACCGCGGTAGACCTCGGTGTGGCCCCGCTGACGACCGTAGCCGCTGGCCTCGGTGACCGTCAGGCCGTGGACTCCGAAGGCCTGGAGGGCTTCCTTGATCTCGTCGAGCCGGTGCGGCTTCACGACGGCGGTGATGAGCTTCATGCGTCCACCTTCTTCGTCTCCGCGGCGGCCAGCGCGCCGCTGCCGATGCCACCGCCGGCGCCGCTGAAGTCGTATGCGGTCTCGGCGTGCTCGGCCTGGTCGATGCCCGAGATCTCCTCGTCCTCGCTGACCCGCATACCGATGGTCTTGTCGATGAGGAACGCGAGGATCGCGGACGCGATCAGGGAGTAGGCCAGGACGGCGAAGACACCGGCGCACTGCTTCCAGAACTGGTCGAGGCCGCCGCCGTAGAAGAGGCCCTCGACGTCGGACTGGCCCTTGCCGCTGGCGAAGAAGCCGATGAGCAGGGAGCCGACGACACCGCCGACCATGTGGACGCCGACCACGTCGAGCGAGTCGTCGTAGTTGAAGCGGTACTTGAGGCCGACGGCCGCGGCGCAGGCGACACCGGCGATGACGCCGACCGCGATCGCGCCGAGCGGGCTGACCGCACCGCCGGACGGGGTGATGGCGACCAGACCGGCGACCGCGCCGGAGGCGGCGCCCAGGGTGGTGAACGCGCCGTGGCGGATCTTCTCGTAGGCGAGCCAGGCGAGCATGGCGGCGGCGGTGGCGATCTGCGTGTTGACGAACATCAGCGGGCCGACGCCGTCGTCGTTGCCGAGCCACGAGCCGGCGTTGAAGCCGAACCAGCCGAACCACAGGAGACCGGCGCCGAGCATGACCAGCGGGAGGCTGTGCGGGCGCATCGGGTCACGCTTGAAGCCGGTGCGCTTGCCGATGACGAGGATCACGCCGAGCGCCGCGGCACCCGCGTTGATGTGGACCGCCGTACCACCGGCGAAGTCGATCACACCGAGCTCGAAGGCCCAGCCGCCGGTGCCCCAGACCCAGTGCGCGACCGGGAAGTACACGATCGTCGCCCACAGCACGACGAAGAGCGACCAGGCGGTGAACTTCACGCGGTCGGCGATCGCGCCGCTTATCAGGGCCGGCGTGATGATCGCGAACATCATCTGGAAGACGGCGAAGACGAAGACCGGGATCGTGTACCCCGACCAGATGTCCATCTTGTCGATGCCGCTGAAGCCGACGAAGTCGGATTCCCAGCCGATCAGCGAGCCGTGGTCGGTTCCGAACGACATGGAGAAGCCGTAGAGCACCCACAGGATCGTGACGATCCCGATGCTGATGAAGCTCATCATCAGCATGTTGAGCGTGCTCTTGACGCGGACCATGCCTCCGTAGAAGAAGGCGAGGCCCGGGGTCATGATCAGCACCAGGGCGGAACAGATAAGCATGAAGCCTGTGTTGGCGGCAGACAACTTGTCTGCGGCAAGCGTGATGGCTGGTGCCATCGGCGTCTCCTCGTCGTTGGTACGGCCCCGTGCGGGCGAAGCCTGAGCGGTCATGAGGGGTGGGCCGGTTATGCGCCATGAGATTGGCGCAGCGCGGTTTCCGTCGAAGCCCCTCGATGTTTCGCTGCCGTGACGAAGGCGTCCTGCGTGTTACGCGTCGATGAACTGGCAGATGTTCGCCGGAGCGATCGTTATCGTGGCGCAACCTTCCGCGGAGGAAGGAAACCGGCCGCGGTCGGCCTTCCGATGACCTGGCATGGGGGAGCCGAGTCGGGCAGTTCGGGAGGGCCGGCCGCGGCCGGGGTTCTGGGGCTGCGCCGGTTCTCAGACCGCTTCGGCGGTCTCCGGCAGCTCGATGGCGAGCTTGTCGGTGAGGTCGATGACCTCGGCGAGGTCGCCGAAGTCGCGGACGGCCGTGTCGACCGTCTTTCGAATACGAGTGTTGACGCGCTCCGAGCGGACCTTCTTGGCTACGTGCATGGCTTCCTCGACCAGAACCGTGCTCCGCTCGGGCTCGCGCTGGAGCAGGTGCACGGTGGCCATGCCGATCAGGTTCAGTGCGTACGACCGCTGGTGCTCGCTGTCCTTGGCGAACAGGTCGACGGCCCGCCGCATCACGGGCTCGGCCAGCGAGGCGTAGGTGGGGCTGCGGCCGGCCACGTAGGCCAGGTCGCGGAAGGAGTGGCTGTTCTCGCCGTGCAGTTCGGCCTCGGAGAAGAAGCGGATCCAGTCGGACTCCGGCTCGTCCCAGTCGTGCACGTCGGCGAAGGTGTCCTCGGCCATCCGGACCGCCCGCTTGCACTTGCCGGGCTGCCCCATGTTGGCGTAGGCGCGGGCCTCCATCGCATACAGCATGGACTGGGTGCGCGGGCTCGCGCAGTCCCGGCTGCCGTACTGCGCGAGGTGGATCAGCTCCAGCGCGTCGTCGGGCCGGCCGAGGTGGATCATCTGGCGGCTCATGCTGGACAGGACGTACGAGCCGAGCGGTTTGTCGCCCGCCTCCTTGGCGGCGTGCAGGGCGAGGACGAAGTACTTCTGCGCGGTCGGCTGGAGCCCGACGTCGTACGACATCCAGCCGGCCAGCTCCGCCAGTTCGGCGGCGACCTTGAACAGCGTCCTGGTGGTGGAGTCGGGCTGGGGCTCCTGGAGCAGGTCCGTGACCTCGTGCAGCTGGCCGACGACCGCCTTGCGGCGCAGTCCGCCGCCGCACTGGGCGTCCCACTGGCGGAACATCACCGTGGTGGACTCCAGCAGCTCCAGCTCGGGCCGGGACAGCCGGCCGCCGCGCCGGCTCGCGGCGAGCGACTCGGCCTGGGCCGACTGGGGGGTGTGCTGCGAGGGCACCAGCCAGCGCTGCATCGGCTCGATGAGGGACGGGCCCGCGGACAGGGCCAGCGAGGTTCCGAGGAAGCCGCGCCGGGCCAGCATCAGGTCGCTGCGCGAGAACTCGCTGAGCAGGGCCACCGTCTGCGGGCCCGTCCAGGGCAGGTCGACACCGGTCGCGGAGGGTGACTGGCGGGCCGCGCGCAGGCCGAGGTCCTCGACGGAGACCACACAGCCGAAGCGCTCGGAGAACAGCTCGGACAGGATCCTGGGGATGGGTTCGCGGGGGTTCTCACCGTCCAGCCAGCGGCGCACGCGCGAAGTGTCCGTCGAGATGTGGTTGGCGCCCAACTGGCGTGCCCTGCGGTTGACTTGGCGGGCGAGCTCGCCCTTCGACCAGCCGCTGCGCACGAACCACGACGTGAGCAGCTCGTTGGGCAGCTTCTCCGTGCTGGTCGCGGTTGTCCCGCTTCCGCCGTTGCCGCTCACTGGAACGCCCCCATCCCTGAGACCACTTGTCGCTGAGTGCGCCAAGCCTTATCAGAATGCCGGTAAATACGGCCTTCCGTCTGCCGGTTGTCACCCTTCGAACGGAAAGCCGAGTTGCCTCCGGCATACCCACGAGTGCATGTGCCCCCAGGACCCGTGCACTCAAAGTAATCCTACGATCACCGCTCCAGCCATGGCGATCCCGGAAACGCCACCATTCGCCACCCCTTCGAATGAACCTACGGTCGCCCTCGCACGATTCACTTGACATAGGACGACCGGGAGTCGGCGGAGCGGTGCACTCAGGGGCGCGCACTGCCGAATTCACCACCTGGGGCACACCCGAGCGCCGCCTGGACCACGCGGCACAGGGAAGCGAGAAGCACGAGGGAACACAGAGTCACGTTCCGCATCCGCGTCGTAACCACCGACGCGTCGGACACGTTGGAGGGGGCATGGGCTTCACGATCGGCGGCATCCGGGAGATCCGCTCCGGCACGCGTCGGCGCGGCCGCTCCTTCGAGTGCACGGCCGTCGCCGAGTTCACCGGCCTGTGGGGCTGGGACGTGGTACGAGGCGCGCGGGCCGCGGGTGGCGCCTGCTCGTGCGGGCGCCGGGACTGTCCCGAACCGGGCGCGCATCCACTGGAGTTCGCGCCCCAGGTACCGGCCGGCGCCACGCTCGACGAAGTCACCAAGGCCTGGGCGGAGTTCCCGGGAGCGTCGGTCATGCTGGCCGTCGGCCGCGCCTTCGACGTCATCGAGGTGGCCGAACCCGCCGGGCGCCGCGCCCTGATCCGCCTGGAGCGCATGGGCCTGCCCGTCGGCCCGGTCGCCGCGACCCCCGAGGGCCGCGCCCACTTCTTCGTCGCCCCCGGCGCCGCCGCCGAACTCCCCGAGCTGCTCTACCGCATGGGCTGGGACGACCCCAGCTCGCTCGACCTGCGGGGCCTGGGCCCCGGCACGTACATCACGGCCCCGCCGTCCGACCGCGGCGGCCTCGGCCCGGTCCACTGGCTGCGCCCGCCGGCCCTGGACGCGGCGACCCGCCCCCCGCAGGCCCGCCTGCTGCTGGGCACCCTGGCGTACGTGGCCCACCGCTCGGGGGCGTAGGCCTCCGGCCAGGAGCAGGGGTCACAGCGCATCCGCGCCGTCCCGCCGACTCCTTCTCTTCACCGGTGGCGACCGCAACCATCAATTGAGGAACCACGACGGCGAGCACCCGATCCGCGAGAGCCGCGCCGGTTCAGGCGCAAAAAGGCGAAGCGCCCGTCCCTGACTGCATCTCGGGGGCGGGCGCTTCTTTGCCGTACGCATCGACTCACTGAAGCCGTATGCGGTGTGTGCGGGTCAGTCCCCGATAAGCGCATCCACGAACGCCTCCGGCTCGAAGGGCGCCAGGTCGTCCGCGCCCTCGCCCAGGCCGACCAGCTTGACCGGTACGCCCAGTTCGCGCTGGACGGCGATCACGATGCCGCCCTTGGCGGTGCCGTCGAGCTTGGTGAGGACGATGCCGGTGACGTCGACGACCTCGGCGAACACGCGGGCCTGGACGAGGCCGTTTTGCCCGGTCGTCGCGTCCAGGACGAGCAGCACCTCGTCCAGCGGCGCCTGCTTCTCGACGACCCGCTTCACCTTGCCGAGCTCGTCCATCAGGCCGGTCTTGGTGTGCAGTCGCCCGGCGGTGTCGATGAGGACGACGTCGGCCCCCATCTCCTTGCCCTCCTTGACCGCGTCGAAGGCGACGGAGGCGGGGTCGCCGCCCTCGGGCCCGCGCACGGTGTAGGCGCCGACCCGCTCGCCCCAGGTCTGCAACTGGTCGGCGGCGGCGGCCCGGAAGGTGTCGGCCGCGCCCAGCACGACGCTGTTGCCGTCGGCCACCAGGACCCGGGCGAGCTTGCCGGTGGTGGTGGTCTTGCCGGTGCCGTTGACCCCCACGACCATCACGATGCCGGGCTTGCGGTCCTCGGGCTCGGTCTTCACGACCCGGTCGACGTCGGTGCCGACCAGCTTGAGCAGCTCCTCGCGCAGCAGCGAGCGCAGCTCGTCGGGGGTGCGGGTGCCGAGCACCTTCACACGCGCCCGCAGGCCGTCGACCAGCTCCTGGGTGGGCTGCACGCCGACGTCGGCGGTGAGCAGGATGTCCTCGATCTCCTCCCAGGTGTCCTCGTCGAGGTGCTCGCGCGACAGCAGCGTGAGCAGCCCCTTGCCCAGGGCGTTCTGGGAGCGGGAGAGGCGCGAGCGCAGCCGGACGAGGCGTCCGGCGGTCGGCTCGGGGACCTCGATCTCCGGGGACGTGAGATCGGGGCCCGCGGGCGGCTCCTCGACGGCGACGGGCGCCGAGGACCCCGGCAGATCCACCTCCTCTATGGTCCGGCGCGGTTCGTCGCGCGGCGTCTCGGCCTCGTCGCCGACGTGCGGCTCGGCCGGCGGGGCGGTGATGTCGGGCACGGAGGTGGGCGGCGGGGGCAGCGGCTTCTTGCGCCGGCTGCCGACGACGAGCCCGCCGATCGCACCGAGCACGACCACGGCGATGACTACAGCAAGGATGACGGTTTCCATAACCCACCCAGTATCGGCCATGGGTCTTCGCCGTGCTCAGTGCCTGTACGGCCCGGACCGCCCACCGCACCGATCGTGACCTGAGGGCCCACGACTCTGGCTGTCTGACGCTCCGTCAGCTACCGTCCCCCGCACATCCGCCCGGCGAAGGGGATCCCATGCCCGTCACGGTCGTCCGTTTCAACCTCGTCGAACCCGACGCCACCCCCTCCTCCCTCGGCGCCCGCTACCGGGCGGCCGTGGAGATGGCCGCGTACGCGGACGAGCGCGGGGTCACCACCGTGCAGACGGAGGAGCACCACGGCGTCGCCAACAACTGGCTGCCCTCGCCGTTCGCCTTCGCGGCCACGGTGTTCGGCGCGACCCGCACGATCGCGGTCACCGTCTCCGCGATCATCGGCCCGCTGCACGACCCGCTCCGGCTGGCCGAGGACATCGCGGTGCTCGACCTGCTCAGCGGCGGCCGGCTGGTGACGGTCGCCGGCATCGGCTACCGGCCCGAGGAGTACGCCCAGTTCGACGTGGACTGGAAGCGCCGCGGCAAGCTCCAGGACGAACTCCTGGAGACCCTGCTCAAGGCCTGGACCGGCGAGGAGTTCGAGTACCGCGGCCGCACGGTACGGGTCACCCCGCGCCCGGCGACCGAGCCGCACCCGCTGCTCCTGGTGGGCGGCTCCTCGAAGGCCGCCGCCCGCCGCGCCGCCCGCCTGGGCCTGCCCTTCTTCCCCAGCGCGCACCTGCCGGAGCTGGAGGCCTACTACAAGGAACGGCTGGTCGAGTACGGCACCGAGGGCTGGACCATGATGCCGACCGCCGAGACGCCCCTGCTGCACATCGCCGAGGACCCCGACCGGGCCTGGGCCCAGTACGGCGAGCACTTCCTGCACGAGGCGCGGACGTACGCCTCCTGGCAGTCCGGCGAGATCCGGTCGGCGGTGAAGTCCGGGGCGACGGACGTCGACGGACTGCGCGCCGAGGGCGTGTACCGGATCCTCACGCCGGACGAGGTCGTCGAGCAGGGGCTCGACAACCTCGTACTGCATCCGCTGGCGGGCGGGATGCCGGTGGAGGAGGGATGGCGGAGTCTGCGGCTGTTCTGCGACGAGGTGCTGCCGCGGCTCGGCTGAGCCGGGTCAGCCCATCTCCTCCAGCTTCTTGCCCTTCGTCTCCTTGACGAACTTGAGGACGAACGGAATGGAGAGCGCGGCGAAGACCGTGTAGATCACGTAGGTCGCGGAGAGGTTCCAGTCGGCCAGGGACGGGAAGCTCGCGGTGATGGCCCAGTTGGCGATCCACTGCGCGGAGGCGGCGACACCGAGGGCCGCGGCGCGGATCCGGCTGGGGAACATCTCGCCGAGGAAGACCCAGACCACGACACCCCAGGACAGGGCGAAGAAGAGGACGAAGACGTGGGCCGCGATCAGCGCGGTCCAGCCCTGGGCGCTGGGCAGCTTGCCGTCGACGAGGTCGAAGGAGAAGGCCCAGGCCTCCAGCGCGAGGCCGACGACCATGCCGACCGAGCCGATGAGGGCCAGCGGCCTACGGCCGATGCGGTCCACGAAGATCATGGCGATCACGGTGCCGATGATGTTCACGATCGACGTGGTGAAGGAGTAGAAGAACGACTCCGTGGGGTCGACGCCGACCGACTGCCACAGCGTCGAGGAGTAGTAGAACGCGACGTTGATGCCGACGAGCTGCTGGAAGGCCGAGAGGCCGATGCCGACCCAGACGATCGGCTTGAAGAAGAAGCCGCCACCGCCGAGCAGGTCCTTGAAGGTCGACTTGTGCTCGCTCTTCATCGCGTGCTCGATCTCGGCGACGCGGGCGTCCAGGTCGATGTCGTCGCCCTCGACCTCACGCAGCACGGTGTGGGCGCGGTCGATCTTGCCGACGGAGATCAGGAAGCGCGGGGACTCGGGGATCGCGAAGGAGAGCAGGCCGTACAGGACGGCCGGGATCACCATGACGCCGAGCATGACCTGCCAGGCTTCCAGGCCCATGAGCTTGCCGCGCTGGTCGCCGTCGGCGGCGTTCAGCAGACCCCAGTTGACCAGCTGCGAGATCGCGATGCCGATGACGATCGCGGCCTGCTGGAAGGAGCCGAGCCGGCCGCGGTAGGCCGGCGGGGAGACCTCGGCGATGTAGGCGGGGCCGATCACGGAGGCCATACCGATGGCGAAGCCGCCGATGATCCGCCAGAAGGCGAGGTCCCAGAGCGCGAAGGGCAGCGCGGAGCCGACGGCGCTGATGGTGAACAGCACGGCGGAGATCTGCATACAGCGGATACGGCCGATGCGGTCGGCGATCCGGCCCGCGGTCGCCGCGCCGATGGCACAGCCGATCAGGGCGATGGCGATGACCTGCGCCAGGGCCGCGGAGCCGATGTCGTAGCGGTCCCGGATGGCCTCGACGGCGCCGTTGATCACGGAACTGTCGTAGCCGAACAGGAAACCGCCCATCGCGGCCGCCGCCGCGATGAAGATGACGTGCCCGAGATGCTCGGGGTGAGCCGGTCCGGCTCCTGACTTGGGGGCCTCAGCGGTGCTGGTCACGTGTACTCCTCGGGCCACCGGCAACACTGCCGAATGGGGACCATGCCAGATCGGTGGCATCTGCAAGTAAAAACGACGTTGCCGAGACTATGCCTTCAAGTTTCGAAGTCAATGGGCGATGAATGTGAGATATCAGCCCACCCGTGAGGGGTTTGTGTTCAAGATTTGAAGGAACGGCTTCAGCGCAGTCGCTGGCTGATGACCTTCGAGACCCCGTCGCCCTGCATGGAGACGCCGTACAGGGCATCGGCGACCTCCATCGTCCGCTTCTGGTGCGTGATCACGATGAGCTGTGACGCCTCCTGCAGCTCCTGCATGATCCGGATCAGTCGCTGGAGGTTGGTGTCGTCGAGGGCGGCCTCGACCTCGTCCATGACGTAGAAGGGGCTGGGTCGAGCTTTGAAGATCGACACCAGCAACGCTACGGCGGTGAGTGAGCGCTCGCCACCGGAGAGCAGGCTCAGCCGCTTGACCTTCTTGCCCGGCGGGCGGGCCTCCACGTCCACGCCCGTGGTCAGCATGTTGTCGGGATCGGTGAGGATCAACCGCCCCTCGCCCCCCGGGAACAGCCGGCTGAAGACGCCCTCGAACTGCAGGGCCGTGTCCCGGTATGCCTCGGTGAACACCTGCTCGACGCGCTCGTCGACCTCCTTCACCACCTGGAGCAGGTCGGCGCGGGTCTTCTTCAGGTCCTCGAGCTGCTCGCTGAGGAACTTGTGACGCTCCTCCAGCGCGGAGAACTCCTCCAGCGCGAGCGGATTCACCTTGCCGAGCTGCTGGTACGCCCGCTCGGCCGCCTTGAGCCGCTTCTCCTGCTCGGCCCGGTGAAAGGTCTTCGGCAAGTTGCGCGGATGCTCGGGGTCGTCCGGGAGCTCCTCGCCCTCGGCGGCGAGCGAGGGCGGTACGAGCTGGTGGGGGCCGTACTCCTCGACCAGCCCGGCCGGTTCGATGCCGAGCTCCTCCAGCGCCTTGGTCTCCAGCTGCTCGATCCGCATCCGCTTCTCGGCGCCGAGCACCTCGCCGCGGTGCACGGAGTCCGTCAGCTTGTCGAGCTCGCCCTTGAGGTCGCGGCCGGTGGTGCGGGCGACGGTCAGCTCCTGCTCGCGCCGCGCCTTGGCCGCGTCGGCGGCGGTCCGCTCCTGATCGGCCCGGCCGAGCGACACCTCCACGTGCAGGAGCAGCTGACGCGCACCGGAGGCGACGGCCTCGGCGACGGCGGCCTCGTGGCGCAGCCGGGCGCGGCGCTGCTCGGCACGCGCGCGGGCCTCGCGTTCGGCGCGGGCGGCGCGGTCGAGGGAGTCGGCGCGGCCGGCGAGCCCTTTCACCCGTTCTTCGTGCGTACGGACCTGGAGGCGGGCCTCCATCTCGGTCTGGCGGGCGTTGGCGCCGTCGGCGGCGAGACGGTCCCGTACGGAGGTGTCGGGTTCCTCCTCGACGGGCATCTCCTCGGCCACGGCGAGCCGTTCGGCGAGTTCTTCGGCGTCCTCGAGGGCCTTGTCTAGGGCGTCCTGTGCGCGGGCGGCTGCGGCGGTCGACCGTTCGGCCTCGCCGGCTGCTCCGCGGGCTTGGCCGGACAGGCGGCCCAGCTGTTGTGCGACGGCGGACTTCTCGCGGTCGGCGGCCCTGCGTCGCTCCCCCAGCGCCTCGACCTGGGCGGCGGCTTCTTTCCGTTGCTCGGCCGCGGCGTGCTGGGTCTCGGTCAACTCCTCGCAGCGGACTGCCAGGTCTTCCAGTTCGGCTGCTGCCTCGTCCACGGAGGCCTGTACTTCGAGGAGGCTGGGGGCGCCTGCGGAGCCGCCGTGGGCGAAGTGGGCGCCGAGCAGGTCGCCTTCGGCGGTGACGGCGGTCAACTCCGGGTGCCTGTAGACCAGTTCCTCGGCGTCCTCAAGGGTGCTGACCACGACGATGCGGTCGAGGAGGCGGCGGATGGCCGGCATGAGGTCGGAGGGGGCACGGACCAGTTCCGCCGCAGAGAGGGGGGTGTTCTGTGATGCGGCGGCTGCGGGTTCGTCGTGGCTGGTCGCGCCGTTCCCCGCGCCCCTTGGGGGCATAGGAGTTGACGTTGGCTCGTCAGGGCCCCCTGCCAGCAGCAACGCTGCCCTGCCGCCGTCCTGTTTGCGCAGCAGGCGGATCGCGTCCGCCGCCGACGACGGGGAGGTCACCGCGATCGCGTCCGCCGCCGCGCCGAACGCCGCCGCAAGCGCCACCTCGTAACCCGGTGTCACCGTGAGGAGTTCCGCCGCCGGGCCGAGCAGGCCCGTGAGGCGGTCCTTCGCGCCCAGCAGTATTCCGGTGCCGTCCTTGCGGCGCAGGCCCAGTGCGAGGGCCTCGTGGCGGGCCTGGGTCGCGGCGCGTTTGCGTTCCGCCGCCGTGGTCGCCTCGCGGGCTGCCGTCAGCGCCGATTCCGCCTCGGCCAGCCGCTGCTTGGCGGTGTTGTGCTGTTCGCCGAGTTCCGCGTCGTCGGCGTCCAGGCCGTCGACCTCCGCCTTGAGGGCCTCGTACTCCTCCTGGGCGGTGACGGCCCGTTCCTGGGCCTCGTCGCGGGCGGCGGCCAGGCGGTCGATCTCGGCCTGGGCGGAGGCGGCGCGCGAACGGGCCGCGTTGACCTGGCCGTTCAGCCGGGCGAGGCCCTCGCGGCGGTCGGCGATCGCACGGGCCACGTCCTTCAGGCGCCGTTCCTCCTGGATGAGCTCGCGCTCCAGGTCGGAGCGGTGCGCGACCGTGTCCTCCAGCGCGCGCTCGGCCGCCTCCAGGGCCGCTTCGAGCTCGGCCTCCTGCTCGCGGATCCGGGCTGCCTCGCGTTCCATGTCCTCGGGGTCGCGCCCGCGCCGCTCCTCCGGGGGCACCGAGGTGGCGCTCTTCACGCGCGCGTCGGCCAACGAGATCGTGCCGCGCACCCGCTCGGCGAGCTGCGAGAGTTCGTACCAGGTCTGCTGGGCACGCTGGAGCCGCGGGGTGAGCTGCCGGACCTCGTCCTCGAGGAGGGCTTCGCGCTGCTGGGCCTTCTTCAGCTCCGACTCGGCGGCTTCCTTGCGCTCCTTGAGCGCGGCTTCGTCGGCGACCTCGGTCTGCAGTGCGGAGCGCAGCCGTACGAGATCGTCGGCGAGCAGGCGCAGGCGGGCGTCGCGGAGGTCGGCCTGGATGACGGCGGCCCGGCGGGCGACGGCGGCCTGCCGGCCAAGTGGCTTGAGCTGGCGGCGCAGTTCGTCGGTGAGGTCCTGCACGCGCGCGAGGTTGGCCTGCATCGCGTCCAGCTTGCGCAGCGCCTTCTCCTTGCGCTTGCGGTGCTTGAGGACGCCGGCCGCCTCCTCGATGAAGGCGCGGCGGCCCATGGGATCGGCGTGCAGGACTGAGTCGAGCTGGCCCTGGCCGACGATGACGTGCATCTCGCGGCCGATGCCGGAGTCCGACAGGAGTTCCTGGATGTCGAGGAGGCGACACGTGTCGCCGTTGATCTGGTACTCGCTGCCGCCGTTGCGGAACATGATCCGCGTGATGGTGACTTCGGCGTACTCGATGGGCAGCGCGCCGTCGGAGTTGTCGATGGTCAGGGAGACCTCGGCGCGGCCCAAGGGCGGACGCCCCGTGGTGCCGGCGAAGATGACGTCCTCCATCTTGCCGCCGCGCAGCGACTTGGCGCCCTGTTCGCCCATGACCCAGCTGAGCGCGTCCACGACGTTGGACTTGCCCGAGCCGTTGGGTCCGACGACACACGTGATACCCGGCTCGAACCGGAGCGTGGTCGCCGAGGCGAACGACTTGAACCCTCGGAGGGTCAGGGCCTTGAGGTGCACGCCGCTGGACTCTACCTTCCGCCGCTATCTCACTCCATGAACGTCCGGTTCCCCGCGGTTTCGCTGTTGAACGTGCAGGGCACACCAAACGTTAAAGAGGGTGGAGGGCGACGGGGGAAAGAAAGAAGGGACGCCGAAGCGTCCCTTGCAAACTCTGACAACTTAGCGGCTGATGTGGGCCACCGAACCCCTGCTGTCGTGGTGCGATGCAGTGATCAGGTGAGCGCAGGCTCCGCCTGGCGTGCGTCGATGCTCTCGAGAAGCGAGTCGTGAGAAGCGGCAGCCGTCAGCGCGTCGTTCTCCGCCTGGATCCGTCCGAGCTCGGATTCCAGGTCCTGGACGCGCTGCTGGAGCCGTCGCATCTCGGCGAGGAGTCGCGGGTCGGAACCGCCGACGTAACCGAGAAGCGCCTTTGCCATGATGGATGGTCCTCCACACTGAGTGACCGACCGAAGCGGTGTGGGTCGTGAGGGAATCGCACCCGCAGTGCCTGGCACTGTTGAGATAGTGCTGCCGTTCTCCATGCCAAACAGCTAAGGTGCGCGGGGTTTTCAGCGTCTCACCAAAAAGTTTGACGGTCAACACGATCACGCCCTGTATTGACGGGCAACCCGCTGTCGGCGGCCTGAAGACGGCGGCGCCGCGACTCCTGCGGGGTCCTGAGGGCGTTCGATCATTCTTAGCTGCGGAGCCTCCCACGACACGGGGTTCTTGACAACCACCAGGCCATTTCTGCTCGGGGCAGCTGCCGGTGGCATGTCCCTCCGCTTCCGCCTGGGCCGCTTTACAGAACCGGCTCAACGGATGGCGAAGCCGTCGTATCCCCCACGGGGTGTGTCCCAGATCTCGGTGACACCGTCCACGCGCCCGGGCGTGTCGTCACCCTGGAGCCACCCCAGGAGCCCCTCGCACCCCTCACGGGGACCCTCGGCGACCACCTGAACCCGTCCGTCCGCCAAATTGAGAGCAAAACCACTCAGGGACCCGAGCTCCAGCGCCTTGGCCCGCGTGAACCAGCGGAAACCCACACCTTGGACCCGTCCCCGCACCCAGGCGACCAGCCGCACATCCTCGCTCATGAGTGCAACCTAACCGGCCAATGTCTCTCGGGGCACTCCCTCCTCTGGCGCCATGCGGTACCGTCCCCATCCAATGAATCTCATATGAAACTCACTCGATCGAGTGAGATCGCGTGAGTCGGGTCACAGCGAAGATTCCACGGCCCAGAGGTTCCGCGGATCCCGAGGTCCTATGGGTCCGCTCGACCGCAGAACGAGGAAGGCAAGGACATGGGACGCCACCGACGCTCCGCCGCCGGCCGCGCCGCCACGAGCCGCGCCACGGGGGTCACTACAAGGGACGGCTCGTACACGAGCGGCTACGACCCTCAGGAGTACTCGTACAGCTATGAAGGCCCGCAGTCCTACGGCGGTGGGGCCCCGGAGTCGTTCGGGACCGGCCCCGCCACGGACAGCGAGGCGCAGACCAGGGCGTCCGCGCGCAGCGCCGCCTACCTCTTCGCCAACGAGGACGACTTCGCCACGGTCTTCCCCGACGACGGGCGCTCGCCCGGCGGGGGCTCCGGGCGGGGCCGCTCGCACCGGCGGCGCAAGAAGACCGTGACGCCGGTGAAGTCCGGTCTGCTCGGGGTCTCGGCCGCGGTCGCCATCGGCACCGTCGCGGTCGCCACGGGCTCGATGCCCGGGCTCGAGAACTACAAGCTCGGCGGCGGGGGCGGCGGCGACAAGACGCAGGCCGTCGGTACGCCGAGCAACTCCGCGACCGAGCAGGGCGGCACGTCCGGCAGCGCGGAGAACCGGGACGACGGCTCCTCGACGAGCCGCGACTCCGACCGCGCGGCCTCGCCGAGCACGGTTCCCTCGACCTCGCCGTCGACGGCCGCGCCGACCAAGAAGCCGACCGAGAAGCCGGTGGAGACACCGAGCGAGAAGCCGACCACCACGCCTTCGGCGAAGGAGCCGGCCCCGCCGAAGGAGACCTCCTCCCCGATCACGGTCACCGCGGAGGCCGCGGCCGAGGCGCAGGTGCTCCAGCTGGTCAACGACGAGCGGAGCAAAGCCGGCTGCAGCCCGGTGGCCGCGAACAGCGCGCTGTCGGACCTGGCCACGGCCTTCAGCGACGCGATGGCCGCACAGGGCTTCTTCGACCACACCGACCCGAGCGGGGCCACTCCGTGGGACCGCGCGGCGGCACTGGGCATCACCGGCCTCGGCGGCGAGAACATCGCCCGCGGCCAGGCCGACGCGGCCGCGGTGATGGAGGCCTGGATGAACAGCCCCGGCCACAAGGCCAACATCCTGAACTGCGACTTCAAGACCCTGGGCGTCGGCGTGCACTTCGGCGAGGGCGGCCCCTGGTGGACGCAGGACTTCGGCTACTAGAGCCGATACGTGTCCCGGTGGACGCACATCGAAGGCAGCGCTAACTGACGGTTAGCGCTGCCTTCGAGTACGCTCACGGTATGGACATCACGCAGGAGCCCGCGGACGTACGGGACCTCCCGTTCAGCGTGTTCGCGAAGGCGTGCCCCTCGCGCACGACGCTGGAGCACGTCACGGGACGCTGGGGCGGACTGACCCTCGGGGCGCTGTACGAGGGCTCGCTGCGCTTCAACGAGCTGCGCCGACGCGTCGACGGCGTCAGCGAGAAGATGCTCTCCCAGACGCTGCACGCGCTGGAGCGCGACGGCCTGGTGCACCGCGAGGCCCAGCCGACCAACCCGCCCCGCGTGGACTACGAGCTGACCCCCCTCGGCCACGGGGTCGCCGAACGCCTCCTCGGCCTCATCCACTTCGTCGAGGGCAGCATGGACGACGTCCTCGCGGCCCGCGAGCGCTACGACGGGACGCGCGGCGCCCTCTGACACGTGGGGCAGAAGTAGCTGGACCGGTTCATCCACGGGCGCCGGCGCATCGGCGTACCGCACCTCCTGCACGGCAGACCTTCACGCCCGTACGCGTCCAGCGACCGGTCGAAGTAGCCGGACTCGCCGTTGACGTTGACGTAGAGGCTGTCGAAGCTGGTGCCGCCCACGGCGAGCGCCGCGTTCATCACATCCCTTACGTGGCCCAGGAGTTCGGCCGTGCGCGGGCGCGTGAAGCCGGCCGTGGGGCGCTCGTAGTGGACACGGGCGCGCCAAAGGGCCTCGTCCGCATAGATGTTGCCGACTCCGCTGATCAACGACTGGTCCAGCAGGGCCCGTTTGATGGTCGTGCGCTTGCGGCGCAGCGCCTGGTGGAACGCCTCGTCGTCGAACAGCGGGTCGAGGGGGTCACGGGCGATGTGCGCGATGACGTCGGGCAGTCCGTCGGGGGTGTTGTCG
Organism: Streptomyces sp. NPDC002499; assembly: GCF_053595415.1. NCBI lineage: Bacteria > Bacillati > Actinomycetota > Actinomycetes > Kitasatosporales > Streptomycetaceae > Streptomyces > Streptomyces sp. NPDC002499. The sequence continues at coordinate 199,027 of NZ_JBSFXO010000013.1, read as the reverse complement.
TGCAACGACAGTCCGCCGAAGGTGCGTTGGTCGACGAACCGGAGTTCCGTGGCAAGGTCGTCGGCGAAGCGGACGCGGATCCTGAGGTGCTTCTCGTCGGGTGCGGTGTCCGGCTGGACCAGGAGCTGGCCGCTCATGCCGAGGTGCGCCAGAACCGACTGGTGGGTGTCCTCCAGGGGCAGCCACAGGTACTTGCCGCGACGGCTGGGGACGCCCACGCGATGCCCCTTGAGGCGGTGCGTGAAGTCGTCGGCACCGGCGATGTGCCGGCGCACGGCACGCGGGTGCAGCACCTCGGCGTCGGCGACGACACGATGGGCGACCCATCGCTCCAGGCCGCGCCGGACGACCTCGACCTCGGGCAACTCGGGCATCGGGACTCCCGTACCGGAAAACCGCTGTGGATGAACCGAGCGCCCGGCCCACGGAGGGGACGGGCGCTCGGGATGGCGCTGTTCGTCAGGCGGAGACGGACGACGGGCCTTCCCCGTCCTCCTCGGCGGCTTCGCCGACTGCCGGTTCGGCAGCCTTCTCGGCCTCCTGCTCGGCAGCCTGTGCGGCCGCCAGCTCGGCAGCTTCCTCGGCGGCCTTCTCGACCGCCAACGTGGCTCGCTGGTCCGCGTCGGCCCTGATGGACCGCCATGCGGACTCGGCGGCCTGCTGCTCCGCCTCCTTCTTGCTGCGGCCGGTGCCGGTGCCGTACGAGACGCCTCCGACGCGGGCGGCAGCAGTGAAGGTCTTCTCGTGATCGGGGCCGGTCTCCGTGACCAGGTACTCGGGCACGCCGAGACTTTCGGTCGCGGTGAGCTCCTGGAGACTGGTCTTCCAGTCCAGGCCGGCTCCGAGGTTCGAGGACTTCTCGATGAGCGGATCGAACAGGCGATGCACCAGTTCGGAAGCCGCGTCGAGGCCTCGGTCGAGATAGACCGCGCCGATCACCGCTTCAAGGGTGTCGGCGAGGATGGACGCCTTGTCCCGGCCGCCCGTGCCCTCTTCACCCCGGCCGAGCCGGATGAAGGAACCCAGGTCGAGACCGCGACTGACCTCCGCCAGTGCACGAGAGTTGACCACCGCGGCCCGCAACTTGGCCAGTTGGCCTTCGGGCAGGTCGGGGTGGGTCGTGTACAGCGTGTCCGTGACCACGAGGCCGAGCACGGAGTCCCCGAGGAACTCCAGCCGTTCGTTGGTCGGCAGACCGCCGTTCTCGTACGCGTAGGAACGGTGGGTCAGCGCACGCACCAGAAGGGCGGACTCGAGCTGATAGCCGAGCCGCCCTTCCAGAAGCGTGTGGGACGAGGCCGTGTTGTCCGACTTTTTCCTGGCGGTTGGGTCCGCCTTGGCGTCATCCGCCTTCTTGGCAGTGGACACGGTGCCTCTCACCAGCCGCTCAGACCTCGAGGACCTGGCGCTTGTTGTAAGTGCCGCAAGACGGGCACGCGATGTGCTGCAGCTTGGGCTCGTGGCAGCGCTCGCACGCAACCAGGTTGGGGACCGCAGCCTTCCACTGCGACCGGCGGTGGCGCGTGTTGCTGCGCGACATCTTCCGCTTCGGAACAGCCACGGCTACTTCTCCTGCTTCTCGGCGGCACGGGCTGAACGAGGCTCGTCGCCGCTCATCTTGTCCTTCTCGCCGTCTTCGAGTGAACCGGCGAGTCCCTGCAGTGCCGCCCAACGGATGTCGACGGCGTCGTGGTGGTGGTCCGGGTCGTCCGTGAGCCGTTCTCCGCACTCGGAGCACAGGCCCAGACAGTCGTCCTGGCACACCGGCTGCATCGGCAGTGCGAGCACCACCGCATCCCGCAGCACGGGTTCGAGGTCGAACAGGCCGTCCTCGATGAAGAGTCTGTCCTCGTCTTCCTCGGCGTCGTCGACCGGCTCCGCCTTGGGGCGGCCCCGGTCATCGGCGTCGGGGTAGGAGAACATCTCCTGGAATTCCGCCACGAGCGCCAGCTCGAGCGGCTCCAGACACCTTACGCACTCCCCCTCGGCCTGTGCACGGGCGGTGCCTGTGACAAGCACCCCTTCCATGACCGACTCGAGGCGGAGGTCGAGCTCCACCGGGGCGCCTTCCGGCACTCCGATGACCCCCTGGAGACCGAGGTCCTTCGGGGCGTCGATCGTGCGGGACAGCCGCTGCAGCGCGCCGGGCCGCCGCCCGAGCTCGTGAGTGTCGAACACGAGCGGGTTGCGGTGGTCTAGGCGTGCGTTGGAGGTCATTCCTGCTTTCGATCTTCAGAACTCAGAGGGACGCCGCCCATCGGTGACTCCGGGCAGCGCAGATCGCGGACGTACACGCGACCGAAGAGCCAGGATACTGGACCTTTCGCTCTCGGCCCAATCCGGATGTCCGTTACTGGCCGCGACCCTGTTCATAGGCCCGCAGCTGCTCCGGAGTGATCATGCCGGTGTCGAAGAGGCTGGTCTCGTCCAGGGCGTAGGACTGCTGGTCCTGCTGCGCCTGCTGGGCCTGGTTCGGGTCGTACGCCTGCTGCTGGGCGTCGTAGCCCTGTCCCTGGTATGCGTAGGGGTCGGCCTGCTGCTGATAGCCGTACGCGTCCTGCTGGCCGTAGCCCTGCTGCTGGTACTGGCCGGCGTAGGGGTCGGCCTGCTGCTGGTAGCCGTACGCCGGCTGCGGCTCGGCGTAGCCCTGCTGCTGGGCGGGCTGCTGAGGCGCCGCCGCGGCGTTCTCCTGCTCGGTGAGGGCGGTGAGGTCGGCCAGGTAGTCGGCGTCGCTGGAGTGCTGGAAGGTCGTCTGGTCGTCGGCCAGGGCGCCGAGGTCGTCGGTGGCGATCCGGCCGTGCAGCTTCTGCCGGCCGCGGCCGACCGCCTCCAGGGTCTTGGCGAGCACCGCCTCGAAGGCGCCCAGCTTGACGTCCACGTAGGAGTCGGCGTCCTTGCGCAGGGTCTCCGGGTCGTGGCTGCGCTCGGGAGCGTCCTCGTCCTCGTAGCCCTGCTCGTCCAGGCCGGGGCCGGTGCCGAGCAGCTTCTCGCGGCCGCGGCCGACCGAGCCGAGGGTCTTGGTGAGGACGACCTCGAAGTTGGCGAGTTTGGAGTCGACGTAGTCGTCGGCCTCCGCGCGCACGTCCTCGGCCTCCTTGCGGGCCTCGTTGAGGATGCGGTCGGCCTCCGCCTGGGAGCGCCGGGCGATCTCGGTGTCGGAGATCAGGGAGCCACGCTGAACGTGCGCGTGCTGGATGATCTGCTCCGCCTCCTGGCGGGCCGACTCGACCATGTGGTCGCGGTCGCCGATCAGCTCCTGGGCCTGGGCGAGCGAGCCGGGCAGGGCCTGGCGCAACTCCTCGAGCTGCGCGAGCAGTTCGGCGCGGTTGACCACGCACGACGCCGACATGGGCATGGACCGGGCGCCCGAGACCGAGGCCACGATCTCGTCGAGCTTCTTCTGCACGTCCACCTGTACGTCCACCGGTGCTCGCCACTCTCTACAGCTGGGTTGGAGACGGACGGGAAGACTGTAGCCCCATCAGCCCTTGCGCAGGCGCTTGTCCAGAGCCTCCAGGACCAACGGCGGCACCAGGTGCGAGACATCACCGCCCCAGGTCGCCACCTCCTTGACCAGCGAGGAGGAGAGGAAGCTGTAGGTGGGGTTGGTCGGCACGAAGAGGGTCTCCACGCCGGACAGGCCGTTGTTCATCTGCGCCATCTGCAACTCGTAGTCGAAGTCGCTGACGGCGCGCAGTCCCTTGACGATCGCCGGGATGTCGCGCTGCTTGCAGAAGTCGACGAGGAGGCCGTGAAAAGCCTCGACGCGTACGTTGCCGTAGTCGGCGGTGACCTCGCGGATCAGGTCGATCCGCTCCTCGATCTCGAACAGGCCCTTCTTGGACTTGTTGATCATCACCGCGACGTAGACCTCGTCGTAGAGGCGGGAGGCGCGGGAGATGATGTCGAGGTGTCCATTGGTGATCGGGTCGAACGACCCGGGACAGACGGCACGGCGCACTTGTGGTCCCTCGCTCTCCGGTCCGGTCATCGTGCGTCTTCGCACGTAGAGGCGGCGCGACCGTACCAAAACGTCCCCTCGCCGTAGCGACGGGCCCTGATCGCTTCGAATCCGTCCGGCCACCGGAATTCGCCGCCTCTGGTGCTGCGCTCAACGGTGACCAGTGCGTCCGGCGCGAGCCAGCCCCCGGTGCGGAGTGTGAGGAGAATCTCCCGAAGATCGGCGTCCGTGACGGCGTACGGCGGGTCCAGGAAGACCAGGTCGTACGGGTCTGCCGGCGCCGGTGACTGGATGATCTGTTCGGCCTTGCCCGCGCGGACCTCTGCGCCGGGGAGACCGAGGTTCTTGACGTTCTCCTTGATGGTGCGGGCGGCTCTGGCGTCCGCCTCGACCAGGAGGGTGTGGCCGGCGCCACGAGACAGGGCTTCCAGGCCCACGGCGCCCGAGCCGGCGTAGAGATCAAGGACTCGTTCGCCCTCCAGGGGGGCGCCGAGGAGGGACTGCCAGGTCGAGAAGAGGCCTTCTTTGGCGCGGTCGGAGGTGGGGCGGGTACCGGTCCCTGGCGGGACGGCCAGGCGGCGTCCGCCGGCTTCGCCTGCGATCACGCGGGTCATCTTCGGTCCTTGGTCGTGGACGGCTTCAGGTTCAGTGTGGCTGGTCGCGCAGTTCCCCGCGCCCCTGGGGTGGTGTGCCTCTAGCCCTTTTCCAGGTACTGCTCCCTTTCCTCGTCCAGAAGGGCGTCCAGGGCCGTGCGCAGGCCTGGGTAGTCGGTCAGCTCGGGGTCGGCCTCCACGACCGCCGTCGCTTCCTCTCTCGCCTCGGCGATGATCTCCTCGTCCTCGATGACCGCCAGGACGCGCAGGCTGGTACGGGCGCCGGACTGAGCCTGGCCGAGGACGTCGCCTTCTCGGCGCTGTTCCAGGTCGATGCGGGAGAGTTCGAAGCCGTCGGTGGTGGAGGCGACCGCGGTCAGGCGCTGGCGGGCGGGGCTGGCCTCGGGCATCTCGGTGACCAGGAGGCAGAGGCCGGGGGCGGAGCCTCGGCCGACCCGGCCGCGGAGCTGGTGGAGCTGGGAGACGCCGAAGCGGTCGGCGTCCATGATCACCATCGCCGTGGCGTTCGGGACGTTCACGCCGACCTCGATGACCGTCGTGGCGACCAGGACGTCGGTGTCGCCCGCGGCGAAGCGGCGCATGACCGCGTCCTTGTCGTCGGGGTGCATCCGGCCGTGCAGGACCTCGACCGAGAGACCCTGGAGGGGGCCCTTGGCGAGCTGGTCGGCCACGTCCAGGACGGCCAGGGGCGGGCGCTTCTCGGCCTCGTCCTCGGGGGACTTCTTCTTGGCGGCCTTCTTCGGGTCGCCCTTTTCGTCGGCGTCATCACCGATGCGGGGGCAGACGACGTACGCCTGATGGCCGTTCTCCACCTCCTCGCGCACGCGCTCCCACGCGCGCGCCAGGAAGTGGGGTTTGTCGGCGGCCGGGACGACGTGGGTGGCGATGGGTGAGCGGCCGGCGGGGAGCTGGTCGAGGACCGAGGTCTCCAGGTCGCCGAAGACGGTCATGGCGACCGTGCGCGGGATGGGGGTGGCCGTCATGACGAGCAGGTGCGGGGGCTGCTTGCCCTTGCCGCGCAGGGCGTCGCGCTGCTCGACGCCGAAGCGGTGCTGTTCGTCCACCACGACCAGACCGAGGTCGTGGAACTGGACCTTGTCCTCGATCAACGCGTGCGTGCCGATCACGATGCCCGCCTCACCAGTGACGAGATCGAGCAGGGCCTGCCGGCGACCGGCCATACCCATGGACCCGGTGAGCAGCACCACCTTGGTGGCCGTCTCGGCACCGCCCAGCATGCCGCCCTCGGCCAACTCCCCCATCATCTCGACGATGGACCGATGATGCTGCTGAGCGAGCACCTCGGTGGGCGCGAGCATCGCGGCCTGTCCGCCTGCGTCGACGACGGCGAGCATGGCGCGGAGGGCCACCATCGTTTTCCCGCTTCCGACCTCCCCTTGCAGCAACCGGTGCATCGGGTGGTCCGTCGCCAGGTCGTCGAAGATCTCCTTCGAGACCTTCTGCTGGCCCTCGGTGAGGGTGAAGGGGAGGCGGTCGTCGAAGGACGTGAGGAGGCCGTCGGGGGACGGTTTGCGGGGGACCGCCGGGAGTTGGGCGTCGGCGTGGCGGCGGCGGGCGAGGGCCACCTGGAGGACGAAGGCCTCGTCCCACTTGAGGCGGGCGCGGGCGTCGGCGATGTCGGCCTGGGTGCGGGGGCGGTGGATCTTGAGGAGGGCCTCGGGCAGGGAGACCAGGCCGCGGCCCTCGCGCAGGGTGTCCGGGAGGGGGTCGATGGCCTCCTGGGCGCTGGGCAGCACCGTCTGGATCGCCTTGCCGATCTTCCAGGACTCCATCTTGGCGGTGGCGGGGTAGAGCGGGATGAGGGCGCCGGCCCAGGTCTCGACCGGTTCGTCGGCCTCGTCGGGGTCTCCGTGCAGCAACTCGTAGGCGGGGTGCGCCAGTTGAAGGCGGCGGTTGAAGACGGAGACCTTGCCCGCGAACATCGCGCGCGTGCCCGGCAGGAGGTCCTTGTGGGGCTTGTGCACGCCGTTGCCGAAGAAGACCAGTTGGATCCGGCCGCTGCCGTCGGTGATCGTGACTTCCAGGCGCTGGCCCTTGCCGCGCGGCGCCCTGGACGAGGCGAAGGTGTGCAGGCGGGCGTCGGCGACCTGGGCGACCACTGTCACGTGCTCGTCCATGGGGAGTTCGGCCAGGTGTGTGAGCTGGCCCCGCTCCTCGTATCTGCGCGGGTAGTGGTGCAGGAGGTCGCCTACGGTGTGCAGGCCGAGATGCTCGGCCATCACCTTCGCGGTGGCGGGGCCGAGCACCGATTTCAGTGGCTGGTGCAGCGGTTCTTTCAGTGCGGGCACGAGATCCATTGCACACCACGTCACTGACATTGCCGTATACGTCTGGGGAAACCCCTGGTCAGACGGCTCGTTCGGGCTCTAGGATGGCGCGCTCCGGCCATCCCCCGCGGTCACCACCCCAACCAGGGACCGCCCGACCCCGCGCCGTGCGTAAGTTCCCCCCAGCGGCGCTGTGACGATGGACTCCCAGACCTCACAGTCATCCCAGCCGTCCCAGCCACCTCATACGTTCCAGGTCGACCTGCGTGGCCTGGTGGACCTGCTCTCGCACCACCTCTACTCCAGCCCCAAGGTCTACCTCCGCGAGCTGCTGCAGAACGCGGTGGACGCCATCACCGCCCGGCGCGCGGAGCAGCCCGACGCCCCGGCGCGGGTACGGCTGTTCGCCGAGGCGGGCGTCCTGCGGGTCGAGGACACCGGTGTGGGGCTCACCGAGGCGGACGTGCACAACCTGCTCGCGACCATCGGGCGCAGTTCCAAGCGCGCCGAAGGGCTCGAAGCGGCCCGCTCCGACTTCCTCGGGCAGTTCGGCATCGGCCTGCTGGCCTGTTTCGTCGTCGCCGAGCGGATCCGGGTGGTCAGCCGCAGCGCGCGGACGCCGGGCGCGGCCCCCGTGGAGTGGACGGCGAGCGACGACGGTTCGTACACCGTGCGGACGCTGCCGCACGAGGCGCGGCCCGAACCGGGCACCACCGTGCACCTGGTGGCACGGGCGGGCGCCGCCGAGTGGCTCGCCCCCGCGCGCGTGCTCACGCTGGCCCGGGACTTCGGGGCGCTGCTGCCGTACGACGTCCGGGTCGGCGACGAGGCGGTCACCGATCTGCCGGCGCCCTGGGACCGCTCCTACCCCTCCCCCGCCAACCGCAGGGTGGCCCTGGCCCGGCACTGTCACGACCTGTTCGGCTTCACGCCGCTCGACTCGATCGAGCTGGCCGTGCCGCTGGCCGGCATCCGCGGGGTGGCGTACGTGCTGCCGTCGGCGGTGAGTCCGGCGCAGCGGGCGAGTCACCGGGTGCACCTGAAGGGCATGTTGCTGACCGAGCGGGCCGAACAGCTGCTGCCCGACTGGGCGTTCTTCGTGCGCTGCGTGCTGGACACGGACAGTCTGCGGCCCACGGCCTCGCGCGAGTCGCTGTACGAGGACGAGACGCTGGCGGCCGTTCGGGACGCGCTGGGCGAGCGGATCCGGTCCTGGCTGACGGGTCTGGCGGCCGGCGATCCGGAGCGGCTCTCGGCGTTCCTCTCGGTGCACCACCTGGGCGTGAAGTCGCTCGCGCGGCACGACAAGGAGATGCTGCGCACGATGCTGCCGTGGCTGCCCTTCGAGACGACCGACGGGCGGTTGTCGCTGGAGGAGTTCGCGCAGCGGCACCCGGTGGTGCACTTCACGCGCACGGTGGAGGAGTACCGGCAGGTCGCGCCGATCGCGTCCGCGCAGGGCGTCGGGGTCGTCAACGGCGGTTACACGTACGACAGCGAGCTGGTGGAGGCGCTGCCGTCGGTGCGGCCCGGGACCGTCGTCGCCGAGTTGGACGCGGACACCGTGACCGCGCACCTGGACACGGTCGACCCGGCGGAGGAGCTGGCCCTGTCCGGCTTCCTGGCGGCCGCGCGGGCCAAGCTCGACCCCTTGGGCTGTGACGTCGTCCTGCGCGCCTTCCACCCGCTGTCCGTGCCCGCGCTGCACCTGGACGACCGGGAGGCCCGGCACGAACAGGCCCGCGCGGCGGCCGAGGAGGGCGCCGACGACCTGTGGGCGGGCATCCTCGGCTCCCTGCGCGGCAGCACGCCACGGGCGCGTCTGGTGCTCAACCACCTCAACCCGCTGATCCGCAGGATCAGTTCGATCGGCGATCCCGAACTCGTCGGCACGGCCACGGAGTCGCTGTACGGACAGGCGCTCCTGATGGCCCAGCGTCCGCTGCGGCCGGCGGACACCGCGCTGCTGAACCGGTCGTTCATCGGCCTGCTGGAATGGGCCACCCATGGCGAAGCCGACCCCGGACCCGGCTCCGACTCCGACACCGCGGGGGGCGGTCACTGATGAGTGAGATCACCGATTTCGACTCGCTGCGCCAGGAGATGGCGGAGAACTCCGAACGGCCGGAGGGACCGGCCCGCAACGCGCGCGCGGAGCAACTGCTCGTCGAGGCCGAGAAGTTGAACATCCCGCTGGCCGTGATCGAGGCGCTCGGGCACCAGCTGAAGGTCTACAACTACAGCTCCGAGAAGGACAAGATGTTCGTCCCCTTCGCGCGTCTGCTGCGCATGTGGGACGAGCGGCCCGAGGACTTCGACGAGTACGAGACGCACTCGCTGCACTGGGTCTTCAAGTGGATGTCGTCCGGCATGCTCGACCAGCCGCACGTCCCGCTCGCCTCCATCGAGAAGTGGCTCGGCGAGATGGAGCACCGCTACCGGCTCGCCGGGCACTCCGAACGGGCGGTGCGCAGCGCCGAGTTCAGCGTGGCCGCGCACATCGGTGACATCCCGCGCGCGGAGCGGGCGTTCGACGCGTGGCTGGCGGCGGACCGGGACAGCATGGCCGACTGCCACGCGTGCGAGTTGCAGGGGCAGGGCTGGTGGCAGGCGGAGCGCGGCCGGGACGAGGCGGCGCTTGAGCTGCTGCGGCCGGTCCTGGAGGGCGAGTTCACCTGCGCCCACGAGCCGCACACCGCGCTGGCCTCCTCCCTGACTCCCCTGCTGCGCCTGGGCCGCACGGACGAGGCGCGCGCGAACCATCTGCGGGGCTTCCGGCTGGTGCGCTCCATGGAGAGCATGCGGGGCGCGTACGCGGACCACGTGGAGTTCTGCGCGCTGACCGGCAACGAGGCGCGCGGACTCGAGCTGCTCGCCGAGCGCCCGGCGTACTTCACGGACGCCGGACAGCCGCGCAGCAGGCTCGACTTCCTGTCGGTGGTGGCGCTCCTCATGGACCGGCTGGCGGAACTCGGTCTCGGCGAGCGGCAGGTGCCGGGACCGCCCGGCCGGACCTGGACCGCGCGCGAACTCGCCCCGCACGCACGCGCGGAGGCCCTCGCCCTCGCGGCCCGGTTCGATGAGCGCAACGGCACGCCGTACGTCAGCGAGCGGGCACGCACGCGTATGGAGCAACGGCCACTGGTGGACCGGCTGCCGCTCGGGGTACGCGCGACCCGCCCCGCGTCCGCGTCCGTGTCGCCGACCGCGGCGCCGGTCGCCGAGGCCGCCGCGGAACCGGACCTGTCCACCCTCCTGGCCGAGGCGCGGCGGCTGTCCGACACCCTCCGGCCGAACGCCGTCCCGGCCTGGGCGGCGGTCGCGCGGGCCGCCGAGGGCATCGAGCTGGACGCCCGCGACCGCGCGGAGATCGTCGACCACGAGGCGATGGACCGGGGCCCCGAGGGCGCCGAACTGTTCGAGCGGGCGGCCGAGTTGTACGCGGCGGCGGGCGACCCCGGCGAGGCCCTCGCGGCACGCGCGCGTGCGGCCTACATCCGCGCCCTGTCCGGCCGGGTCGACGAGGCCGTCACGGTGGTCACCGGCCTCTACGACGAGGTCCTCGCCCTCTACGCCGACGAGGCGACCGGCGTACGGCAGACGGCGTCCGTGCTGATGGGCCGGGCCCGGATCCTGATGCGGCGGGCCCATGAGGCGGGCGAGACGGGCGAGGGCGCCGACGAGACGATCCTCGGTGCCGCCGATGCCGCCGTGCGGGAGTTGCTCGCGCTGGTCGACGGGCGGGGCGAGGGCGATGTGCGGCTGGCGTCCCGGACCGCCGAGGGCCAGGCCATGCTGGCGGAACTGGCGCTTCAGAGCGGCGAGTTGGAGACGTCCGCGAAGCTGTTCGGGCAGGCCTCGGAGAGGTTCGTGGCGGCGGGGCTGCCGTGGTTCGCGGTGGAGTACGAGGCGCGGTTGGCCGGGCTTGCGCACCATCTGGGCGATGTCGCGGGGGCGGAGCGGGCGCTGCGGGCGGCGCTGGAGCACGGCGGGCCGCATCTGGAGGCGGTCGGGCGGGCCCAACTGCACCTCCAGCTCGGCGAGGTGCTCAGTGGCCGGGGAGAGCTTCAGGAGGCCGCCGAGCACTCCCTGGAGGCCGCGCACTGGGCCGACGAGGCGGGCGAGGGCCGGACCCTGGGCGCCCTGGCGCGGCACCAGCTCGGCGGGGTGCTGCTGCGTCGGCAGCGGTGGGCCGAGGCCGCGGAGGTACTGGAGTCGGCGCTGCCCGACCTGACCGCGGAGACGCACGGCGACGGCGCGATCGTCCAGACCCAGTGGTGGCTCGGCGACTGCCTGAGCGAGCTGGGCGAACACCGCGCGGCGGCAGAACGCCGGTTGCAGGCCGCCGAGATCGCCCGGCACTGGCCCGAGCAGCAGGACCACGCGACGCTGGCGCACCTCGCCGCCGAGTCCCTCGGCAACGCGGGACTGCCCGCCGAGGCGGACCAGGCGTACGCGCGCGCGGGCGACCTGTGGCAGTCGCTCGGCAACGTCCACGGACTGGTCCGCTCGCTGCGCGCCCGCGCGTGGCTCGCGCTGCGGGTGGAGGACGAGGACGGGAGGGCCGCGGCACGGGAGTTCATGGCGGCCGCGGTCCACGCCTGCGAGGACGCCCTGGGCGACGGCGTGGACGACGACACGGCGCGACTGCGGCTCGTCGCCGAACTCGGCCACACCCACCGCCAGTTCGGCGACCTGCTGGCCCGCTCCGCCGCCGAGGACGCCGACGACGAGGCGATCCGGGCGACGCTCGAGGCGGCCCTGGCCCAGGTCGCCGAGGCGATCGCGGTCTTCGTCCCGCTCGGCGACGGCGCCCTGGACAGCCGCACCGGCGCCGAACTGGCCGCCGGCTGGCTGGAGTCCGACCTCAGCCGCCCGACCCGCGCGGCGGCCCGCGCCCGTTCGGTCCTCTCGGCGTACGACGGCTCCACCGAGGAGGACCCGACGTCCCAGGCCCGGCGGGCGGAGGCGGAACAACTGCTTCAGGTGGTGCTGGAACAGGAGAACGGCTGACGCGCGCAGCACGGGCGAGCGGCCGCCACGGAGGGCGAGCGTGCCGCGTCATGGGCGGGAAGGTCGGGATTCCTGCCCGTCGCCCTGCTCAACAGGGCTGTTCGACACGGCAACTCCGCTCGGAGCCCTACCCCGCTCGGCGTCCTACTCCACGCCGATCAACAACAACGCCCCCTGCCGCCCACCCCGGTACACCACCGTGTCCACGGCCAAGTACCCCTCCCGCACGCGTGCTTCGAGGCGGGTGGTGACGGAGTCGGGGGCCTCGTCGCCGAGGACGAGGGTGACGAGTTCGCCGCCGGCCGAGAGCATGCGGTCGAGGACGGCCTCGGCGGTGGTGGTGACGTCCGAGCCGATGACGGCCACGTCGCCGTCGATGAGGCCGAGGACGTCACCGGCCTGGCAGATGCCGGCCATGGTCCAGGACTGGCGTTCGGCGACCGCGACCTCGGCGTACCGGGTCGCGCCGGCCGCCGACGTCATCGACACGACGTCCTCGTCGAAGCGCCGCTCCGGTTCGTGCACGGCGAGTGCCGCGATGCCCTGGACCGCGGAGCGGGTCGGGATCAGGGCCACCCGGATGCCCTCGGTGCGGGCCTGCTCGGCCGCCGCGGCGGCGGTGTGGCGCAGGTCGGCGTCGTTGGGCAGCAGCACCACTTCGCGCGCGTGGGCCCGCCGTACGGCCTCGACGAGTTCACCGCTCGCGGGCGGCTCCCCGGGCCGCGCGAGCACGATGGTCGCGCCGGCCTCGGTGTACAGCCCTGCCAGGCCCTCCCCCGGCACGACCGCGACCACGGCCCGCTGGGCGCGCTCCCGGGGCGGCCGCTCGGCACCCGTCGTATGGACGTCGCCGAGCCCGAAGTGAGTGATACGGATCCGGTACGGCCGCCCGGCCTCGACGCCCGCTTCGACGGCGGCGCCGGCGTCGTCCACGTGCACATGGACGTTCCACAGCCCGTCGCCGCCGACCACCACGAGCGAGTCCCCGAGGGCGTCCAGGCGGGTCCGCAGCCGGTTCACGGCGGTGTCCTCGGCCTCCAGGAGGTAGATCACCTCGTAGGCGGGGCCGCCTTTTTGGGGGGAGTCGGAAGCGGGGGCGCATTCCTCGACGGCCACGGAGTCGGAGGGAGCGCCCGTATCGGCCTCCACGCGTGCGTGCCCCCCGAAGACCACGATCGCCCCCGGCGTCTCCCCCGTGAACGTCTCCACCAGCGCGGCCAGCACCGCGACCAGCCCTCGTCCGCCGGCGTCCACCACCCCGGCCCGGCCGAGCACGGCCAGCTGTCCCGGGGTCTCGGCGAGTGCCGTGCGCGCCCCTTCGTAGGCGGCCCGCGCGACCGTCCCGCAGTCGCCCTCCGTCTCCTCGGCCGAGTCGGCGGCTGCGGAGGCGACCGACAGGACCGTGCCCTCCACGGGGTGTGCGACGGCCTGGCGGGCGGAGTCGGCGGCGTGCCGCAGGGCGAGGCGGAGACCGGAGCCGTCAGTGTGAGGCGTCTCACCGTCGGCGGCGAGCACCTGGGCCATGCCGCGCAGCAGCTGGGCGAGGATGGTCCCGGAGTTCCCCTGGGCGCCTATCAGCGCGCCGTGCGCCATCGCGTGCGTGGCGTCCGCGAGCGTCGGTTTCTCCGGTGCTCCGGGGCCCATCTCGTGCGCCGCGAACACCGCCTCCACCGCTGTGACCGCGGACTCCATGGTCAAGTAGAGGTTGGTGCCGGTGTCCCCGTCGGCCACGGGGAAGACATTGATCGCGTCGATCTCCTCGCGCGCGCGGCCCAGTGCCGTCAGCGCGAGACCGCACCAGGTGCGCACCGCGAGAGCATCGAAGAATGTCTGCGGCACCTGCGCCACCTGCGCCTCCCTGAGCTGCTGGACTGCAGGAAGCGTAGAGCAGCCGTGGTAGTTTCGTTCTACTGGCGCAGCCGTTGTATGCTGCTCCGGTTGCCCGATCCACATCGGGCCATTCCCCTGGCAGCGCCACCAAGATTCCTGATTTCAGGGATCTCGATCCCGGCATGCCGGGATCAACCGTAAGTGCATCTGAAGTCTTTGGAGTGACCCGTGGCTGCCAACTGCGACGTCTGCGGCAAGGGCCCGGGCTTCGGCAACAACATCTCGCACTCGCACCGCCGTACGCCCCGTCGCTGGAACCCGAACATCCAGCGCGTACGTACCGTGGTCGGTGGGACGCCGAAGCGCGTGAACGCCTGCACCTCGTGCATCAAGGCCGGCAAGGTCTCGCGCTGACGCACTGTTGAGCGCGTAGCCACTGCTGGTTCGCCGCACTGAGCCGGTCCACCTCGTGTGGACCGGCTTTTTGCTGTGCCCGTACCGCGGCCCGACCTCCGAAGCCCGCCCCGCGGGCCGGGTGAGCTGCCAGAATCCGAGGAATGCGCTTCGGGATCCTGGGCCCCCTGGACGTCCGCACCGACGACGGCACCCCCGTCGACCCCGGCGGCCCCCGCCCCCGCGCCCTGCTGACGCTCCTGCTCCTGGACGCAGGCCGCGCGGTCTCCACGCAGCGCCTCACAGACGGCCTGTACGGGGCCGAGCCGCCCTCCGGAGCCGCCAACGCCCTCCAGTCGCAGATATCCCGCCTGCGCAGGCGCCTGGCCCCGCACACGGACATCGAGGCGGTCCCGGCCGGCTACCGCATCACCGCCCCGCCGGATTCGGTCGACGCCCACCTCTTCGAACGCCTGTCCAGGGACGGGCGGTCCGCGCTCGCCGCCGGTGATCCCGCGCGGGCGGCGGCCCGGCTGCGCGAGGCGCTCGCGCTGTGGCGCGGTCCGGCGCTGGCCGACCTCCCGGACGCGCACGCCGAGGCCGCCCGGCTCGAAGAACTCAGGCTGGCCGCCGTACAGGACCGGATCGAGGCGGATCTCGCGCTCGGCGGCGGTCCCGAACTCGTACCGGAGCTGCGGGCGCTGCTGGCCGGATCACCGTTGGACGAGCGGCTGTACGGGCAGTTGATGCGGGCCCTGCACGCGGCCGGGCGGCCCGCGGAGGCGCTCGCGGTGTACGAGGAGGCCCGGCGCGCGCTCGCCGACGAGCTGGGCGCCGACCCCTCGCCCGACCTGTCCGCGCTGCACCTGGAGCTGCTCCGGGGCGGCGGCGCGGAACCGGCACGGCCCCGGCTGCCGGTCCAGCTCACCCGTTTCGTCGGCCGTGAGTACGAACTCGCCCGGATCTCCGCCCTCCTGGCCGACTCCCGTCTGGTCACGCTCACCGGACCCGGCGGCGCCGGCAAGACGCGGCTGGCGATCGAGGCCGCCGGCGCGCACGCCGAGGTCTGCTTCGTCGAGCTGGCACCGCTCACCGACGGCACGCGGATCCCGTACGCCGTCCTGACCGCGCTCGGCGTGCGCGAGGGCTTCCGTGGCCCCGCGACGGACAGCACGGACCGGCTGCTCGCCGCTCTGGAGGACCGCGCGGTCCTCCTGGTGCTCGACAACTGCGAGCACCTGGTGGCGGACGCGGCCCGGCTCACCGCGCTGCTCCTCGCGTCCTGCCCGGGCCTGCGCGTCCTCGCCACCAGCCGTGAGTCCCTCGGCATCACCGGCGAGATCCTGGTCCCGGTGCCACCGCTGGCGCCGGAACCGGCGGTACGGCTCTTCACGGACCGCGCGCGTGCCGTACGCCCCGGTTTCGAGGCCCACGCGCGCGTGCCGGACATCTGCGCGGCCCTCGACGGGCTGCCGCTCGCCATCGAGCTGGCGGCGGCCCGGCTGCGCACGCTGGACCCCGACGAACTGGCCGACCGCCTGGACGACCGGTTCCGGCTGCTGTCGCGCGGGGACCGCTCCAAGGCGCCCCGGCACCGCACCCTGCGGGCGGTGGTGGAGTGGAGCTGGGACCTGCTGGACGACGAGGAGCGGGAGCTGGCGCGACGGCTGACCGTGTTCTCCGGGGGCGCGACCCTGGCGGCGGTCGAGGCGGTGTGCGGGCTGCCGTATCCGGAGGATCTGCTGGCCTCCCTGGTCGAGAAGTCGTTCCTTGAGGTGTCCGACCTGGATGTGCCCGGTCTTGCGGTGTCCGGCTCCGAGGTGTCCGGCCCTGAGGTGTCCGAGGGGCGCTACCGGATGCTGGAGACGATCCGGGCCTTCGCCGCCGAGGAGTTGACCGACCAGGAGGAGCTGCGGGACGCGCACGCCGCGTACTTCCTGCGGCTGGCCGAGCGGGCGGAGCCGGAGTTGCGCGGCGGCGGTCAACTGCCCTGGCTGGCCCGGCTGACCGCCGACCACGGCAACCTGGACACGGCACTGCGCCACCTCGTACGGACCCGCCCCGAGGACGCCCTGCGCCTGATGGCACTCCTGTCCTGGTTCTGGCGGCTGCGCGGACTGCACGGCAGTCAGGTGGCGACGGCCCGCGAGCTGCTGGCCGCCGTGGGGGACGCGCCGCCGCCGGGCCTTGAGGAGGCGTACGTGCTGTGCGCGATCAACTCGCTCTCCGCAGACGGACATGGGGGCGGGAACGGGGACCGGTCCGACGAGATCGTCGCGCGCGTGGACGACGTTCTGGGCTCGTACGAGGGGCCGCTACGGCTGCCGTTCGTCCTCGTGCTGTGGTCGGTCGCCGCCGGTCCCCGGCCCGCCACCATGGACCGGGCTCTCGCGCTGGCGGGTGAGGACGCCTGGGCGCGTGCCCTGCTGGACGTGGGGCTGGGTTTCCGGGAGCAGTTCGAGGGGCGGGTGCGGGAGGCGGAGGAGCGTTTCGCCGGCGCGCTCGCCGGGTTCCGTGCGACCGGCGACCGTTGGGGCATGGCCAACTCCCTGGATCCGCTGGGGATGCGCGCCCACGCGCGCGGGGACTCGGCGCGGGCGCTGGAGCTCCTCGACGAGGGCCTGGGGTACGTGCGGGCGCTGGCCGCCCCCGAGGAGACCTCGGACCTGCTGCGCGGCCGTGCGACCGTGCTGCTGCACCAAGGTGATACGGCCGCCGCGGTCGCCCACTTCGAGCAGGCCCTCGCGCTGGCCCGTACCGCCGGCATGCCCGACAAGGTGGCGAGCGCCCGGCGCGGCCTCGGGGACGCGGCCCGGCTGTCCGGGGACACGGCACGCGCACGCGTGCACTACGAGAGCGCCCTGGAGGCATGCGCGGCCACCTGGTTCAGCGTCGGCGAGACCGTCCGCATCCTCATCGGCCTGGGCCGTACGGCCGCCGCCGGAGCCGACCCCGGTACGGCTCACGACTGGTTCCGGCAGGCCGCGGAGCTGGCCGCCGAAGGTCCGGGCGACCTCGAACTCGCCGACGCGGCCGAGGCGTTGGCGTCCGTCGCCGAGTCCCCTGAGCGGGCCGCGACACTGCTCGGCGCCGGCGCGGGCCTGCGGGGCGCCCGTCCCGAGGGCGACCGCGATGTCGTACGCACCGATCGCGACGTACGCGCGAAGCTGTCGCCCGGGGCGTACGAGCGGGCCTTCGAGGAGGGCCGGAGGCTGCGGTCAGCGGTGGTCAGCGAACGGTAGGCGGACGGTCAGCGGGCGCGCCGACGCTCTCCCCATGACGAACACACACGGCAAGACGACCGCACACGGCCGGACGAACGCAGACGGCCGGACGAACGCGGACAGCAAGGCGACCGCACCCGGCACGACGAGCGCACCCGACCTCGGTCACCTCACCGTCCTGGTCTCCGGTGCCAGCGTCGCCGGTCCCGCCCTCGCCCTGAACCTCGCCCGGTACGGCGCCCGCGTCACCGTCGTCGAGCGGGCGCCCGAGCCGCGCGGTGGCGGCTACGCGGTCGACTTCCGGGGCCACGTCCACCGGACCGTCCTGACCGCCATGGGCATCTGGGACGAGATCCACGCCCACCAGACCCACATGGGCCGCCAGACCGTCGTCGACGCGGACGGCAGCCCGCGCGTGGACCTGCCCGCCGAGATGATGAGCGGTGACGTGGAGATCTTCCGCGGCGAACTGGCGCGGATCATGTACGAGCGAACAAAAGATGACGTCGAATACGTCTTCGGCGACTCGGTCACCTCGCTCACCGAGACCCCCGAGGGCATGGACGTCACCTTCGAGCGGGGCGCGCCCCGGCGCTTCGACCTGGTCGTGGGCGCCGACGGCCTGCACTCCACCACCCGCCGTCTCGCCTTCGGCGACGAGTCCCGCTACCTGCGCTTCTCCGACCACTACGTGGCCGCCTTCGAGATCCCCAACCACCTGGGCCTGCACCGCACGGGCCTGCTCTACAGCGAACCCGGCCGGGCGGTCGACATCGGCAACTACGACGGCGATCCGGACCGCGCCGGCGCGCTGCTGGTCTTCCGCTCCGAGGAACTGTCGTACGACCGCCGGGACACCGCCGCGCAGAAGCGGATCCTGATGGACCGCTTCGCCGGGATGGGCTGGGAGACGCCCACCGTCCTCAAGGCCCTGGAGGACACCGACGAGCTGTACTTCGACGCGATCGCCCAGGTCCACGTCGACCGCCTCACCAAGGGGCGCGTGGCGCTGCTCGGGGACGCCGGGTACGGGGCGACCATGGGCGGCATGGGGACGGGCGTGGCGATCGTCGGCGCGTACGTCCTCGCCGGTGAACTCGCCCTCGCGGGCGGCGACTTCCGTACCGCCTTCGCCGAGTACGAGGCCCGGATCCGGGACTTCGCCAAGGGCTGCCAGAAGATCTCCGGGAACGCGGGCCCGTTCTTCGCCCCGGCGACCGAGCGGCGCATCCGCAGCCGGGACCGCATGTACCGGCTGCTCGGCTCGCGGCTGCTGGCCGGCTTCTTCAAGAAGCTCACGGAGAGGGCGGCCACCGACATCAAGCTGCGGGAGTACCCGGTCCCGTCCGCGGTCTGAGGGCCCAGCCGTGGTCCACGGGCCCGATCCCCGCGCCGAGCGCGAACCCGGCCGCGATCGCCCCGGTGACGTACTCCTTCGCGGCCTGCACCGCCTCCGGCACGGACTGCCCCTTCGCCAACTGCGACGCGATCGCCGAGGCGAGGGTGCAACCCGTGCCGTGCGTGTGCCGGTTGTCGTAGCGGGGCGCCCGCAGCCAGTGCTCCTCGGTGCCGTCGGTGAGCAGGTCCACGGCGTCGCCCGCCAGATGACCGCCCTTGATCAGCACCCATCGCGGCCCGTACGCCAGCACGGCGGCGGCGGCCTGCGGCAGCTGCTCCTCCGACTCGACGTGTACGCCCGTCAGTTGGGCCACCTCGTCCAGGTTCGGGGTCGCCACGGTGGCCACCGGCAGCAGCCGCTTCCGTACCGACTCCAGTGCGGTGGCCGCCAGCAGCGGGTCCCCGTGCTTGGAGACGCCCACCGGGTCGACGACGGCCGGCACGTCCGTCCCGCCGATCAACTCCGCGACGGCCTCGACGAGTTCGGCCGAGGCCAGCATCCCGGTCTTCACGGCCTGGACGCCGATGTCGTCCACGACACTGCGGTACTGCGCCCGCACCGCCTCCACCGGCAGCTCCCAAGCCCCTTGCACGCCGAGGGAGTTCTGCGCGGTGACCGCCGTGATGACGCTCATGCCGTGCACGCCGAGCGCGAGCATCGTCTTCAGATCGGCCTGGATCCCGGCCCCGCCACCGGAGTCGGAGCCGGCCACCGTGAGCACGTTGGGCTTCGTGAGCGCGTCGGGCTTCCTGGGCGCGTCGGGCCTCACGACTCGATGTCCCCGAAGTGGTCCCAGCCGCCCTTGCTGGTCCACGGCGCCCCGTCCACCGTCACCTGGGGCAGCGCCGAGGGGTTGAGCACCTCGCCGATGACCTTCCAGCGCGCCGGCAGCTTCACGTCCGGCGGGAAGGTCGCCACGATCGCGTGGTCCTCTCCCCCGGTCAGCACCCACTGCATCGGGTCGACCCCGACGGCCTGCCCGATGTCGTTCATCTGCGAGGGGATGTCGATCGCGCCGGAACGGATGTCGATCCGGACCTTGCTGGCCTCGGCGATGTGCCCGAGGTCGGCGATCAGGCCGTCGCTGACGTCGCACATCGCGGTCGCGCCGAGCGCGGCGGCGGCCGGGCCCGCGTGGTACGGCGGCTCGGGGCGCCGGTGCGCCTCCACGAAGGCGCGCGGCGAGCGGAAACCGCGGGAGAGCACCGCGAACCCGGCCGCGGACCAGCCCAGCCAGCCGGTCACCGCGACGAGGTCGCCGGGCTGGGCGCCGCCCCGGGTGACGGGCTCGTGGCCCCGCAGATCGCCGAGTGCCGTGATCGACACCATGATCGTGTCGCCTCGTACGACATCGCCGCCGACCACGGACGCGCCCGCCACCTGGCACTCGTCGCGCAGCCCGTCCATCAGCTCGCTCGGCCAGGTCACCGGCAGTTCGGCCGGGACGACGAGGCCGAGCAGCAGCGCGGTCGGCACGGCGCCCATGGCCGCGATGTCCGCGAGGTTCTGCGCGGCGGCCTTGCGGCCCACGTCGTACGCCGTGGACCAGTCCCGGCGGAAGTGCCGCCCCTCCAGGAGGATGTCGGTGGTGGCCACGACCCGTCGGTCGGGCGCGGTGACCACCGCGGCGTCGTCGCCGGGGCCGACCCGGACCGCCGGGGTGGTGGTGAGACGGGAGGTGAGCTCCCTGATGAGCCCGAACTCTCCCAGCTCACCAACAGTGCCCTTCATGTCCCTTGCTCCCCTTCTGTCCCTGTCCGTGCCCGGTCGCGCGTCATCAGTGTCCTCGATACGGTCGTAAGGACCGTCAACCTCTGTCGTGCCCGCGCCTCGGCACACGCTCCTCCCTCTCCGCGGGTCTCCCCGCGGTGAGCGGCGACGCGATACCGTGGCGTTCCTTTTCCCCACATGATCCTCGTGGCCGCCCTGGAGGTTCCGTGGTACAGGCGTACATCCTGATCCAGACGGAGGTCGGCAAAGCGTCGACCGTCGCCGAGACGATCAGCAAGATTCCTGGGGTGATCCAGGCCGAGGACGTGACAGGACCCTATGACGTGATCGTGCGTGCCCAGGCCGACACCGTGGACGACCTCGGCCGCATGGTGGTCGCGAAGGTCCAGCAGGTGGACGGCATCACCCGCACCCTGACCTGCCCGGTCGTGCATCTGTAGCCCCCGTCTACCCTTGGCCGGTGAACTTCTTCCGTCACCGGCACCGCACTGTCCTGGGGCCACCGGCCCTCGCCCTGCTGCTCGCCGCGACGGGCTGCTCCTCAGCAGACGACAGCCCGTCGGCGGCGGTTCCCTCGCCGGGTACGAAGGTCACGAAGCTGTGCCGGAAACTGGACAGTGCGCTGCCGTCGAAGGTCGACGGTCAGGCCCGCCGGGATCCCTCGCCCGCGTCCGCGCTGACCGCGGGGTGGGGGAACGCGGCGATCATACTGCGCTGCGGTGTCGAACGGCCCGCGAAGATGAGCGATCCGGAGGCCGACGGGGTGGAGGTGAACGGGGTCGGCTGGCTGCTGGAGAAGCAGGACGACGGATCGTTCCGTTTCACCACGACGCTGCGGACGGCGTACGTGGAGGTCACCATCCCGAAGAACCGCACGGGAAACGGCGTGGCACCGCTCGTCGATCTGGCCTCGGCAATAAAGAAGGCGATCCCCGAGGGGATCGCCGACTAGCCCAAGTCTCGATCAGCGCAGGCCCGTTGAGCGGCGCAGCGCCGCCTGCACCAAACGGTCCACCAGGTCCGGGTAGTTGATGCCGCTCGCCTGCCACATCTGCGGGTACATGGAGATCGGCGTGAAGCCGGGCAGCGTGTTGATCTCGTTGATGACGAACTCGCCGTCCTCGGTGAGGAAGAAGTCCGCGCGGACCAGCCCCTCGCAGGAGGCCGCCTCGAAGGCCTCCACCGCGAGCCGCTGCACCTCGGCGGTCTGCTCCGCCGTGAGCGGGGCGGGGACGATGCCCGGCGTGGAGTCGATGTACTTGGCCTCGAAGTCGTAGTAGGCGTGCGCGTCCGGCGGCGGGATCTCCGCGGGGACCGACGCCCGCGGCCCGTCCTCGAACTCCAGCACCCCGCACTCGATCTCGCGCCCGCGAAGCGCCGCCTCGACCAGGATCTTCGGGTCGTGGCGGTGAGCCTCGGCGATCGCGTCGTCGAGACCGGAGAGGTCGTCGACCTTGGTGATGCCGATCGAGGAACCCGCGCGCGCGGGCTTCACGAAGAGCGGCCAGCCGTGTTCCCCTGCGAAGTCGACGATCTTCTTGCGGGCGGCCGACTCGTCGCGCTCCCACTCGCGCGGCCGGATCACCACGTACGGGCCGACCTTGAGCCCGAAGGAGGTGAACACCCGCTTCATGTAGTCCTTGTCCTGGCCGACGGCCGAGGCGAGCACACCCGAACCGACGTAGGGGACACCGGAGAGCTCCAGCAGGCCCTGAAGGGTGCCGTCCTCGCCGTAGGGACCGTGCAGCACGGGGAAGACGACGTCGACCTCACCGAGCGCCTTGGGCACCGATCCCGGTTCGCTGTAGACGACTTCGCGGTTGGCGGGGTCGACGGGGAGCACCACGCCGCCCTCGCTGGACTCGGCGAGTTCCTCGACGTTGGGTGTACGGCGTTCGGTGATCGCCATGCGGTCCGGTTCGTCGGCGGTGAGCGCCCACCGGCCGTCCTGGGTGATGCCGATCGGCAGGACGTCGTACTTGCTCCGGTCGATGGCCCGCAGCACGGCGCCGGCGGTGACCACGGAGATCCCGTGCTCGGAGCTGCGACCGCCGAACACGACGGCCACACGCGGCTTGCGAGCAGGCTGCTCGGGGCTCTGGGAGAGGTTCTCGGTGCTCATATCGCGTTGAGAGTACCCGTTGGTAGTGGCTTGAGTCAGCGTCCGCAGGGCGGGGTCGCTCAGCGTCGTTCGGGCTTCGCGCTGCGCGACATCAGCTCCTTGACGGCGACCACGGGGGACTTGCCCTCGTGCACGATGGCGACGACCGTCTCGGTGATCGGCATGTCGACGCCGTGCCTGCGCGCCAGATCCAGCACGGACTCACAGGACTTGACGCCCTCGGCGGTCTGCTTGGTGACCGCGATGGTCTCCTGAAGGGTCATGCCCTTGCCGAGGTTGGTGCCGAAGGTGTGGTTGCGGGACAGCGGCGAGGAGCAGGTCGCCACCAGGTCTCCCAGGCCCGCGAGTCCGGAGAACGTCAGCGGGTCGGCGCCCAGCGCCATGCCGAGCCGGGTGGTCTCGGCGAGCCCGCGCGTGATGAGCGAGCCCTTGGCGTTGTCGCCCAGGCCCATGCCGTCCGCGATGCCGACGGCGAGCCCGATGACGTTCTTCACCGCGCCGCCCAACTCGCAGCCGACCACGTCGGTGTTGGTGTACGGGCGGAAGTACGGCGTGTGGCAGACGGCCTGGAGCCGCTGGGCCACGGCCTCGTCGGTGCAGGCGACCACGGCGGCGGCCGGCATGCGGGCGGCGATCTCCCGGGCCAGGTTGGGTCCGGTGACCACGGCGATGCGGTCCGCGCCGACCTTGGCGACGTCCTCGATGACCTCGCTCATCCGCATGGCGGAGCCGAGTTCGACGCCCTTCATGAGGGAGACGACGACCGTGTCCGGGGCGAGCAGGGGCGTCCACTCGGCGAGGTTGGCGCGCATCGACTGGGACGGCACCGACAGGATCGTGAAGTCCGCGCCGGCGGCGGCCTCCGCGGGGTCGGTGGTGGCCCGCAGGTTCTCCGGGAGTTCGACACCGGGGAAGTAGTCGGGGTTGGTCCGGGTGGAGTTGATGGCTTCGGCCACCTCCGCGCGACGCGCCCACAGGGTGACCTCGCACCCCGCGTCGGCCAGCACCATGCCGAACGCCGTTCCCCATGAACCGGCGCTGAACACCGCCGCCTTGACGGACTTGCTCACGCGCCCTGCCCCTCTTCCTGTGCGGCCTTCGCCTGTGTCACCGGTGCCTGTTCGGCGTTCGCCTCCAGAGCCTTGGTCTCTGCGGCGGTCTCCGCGGCCTTCGCCTCTTCGGCCTTTTCCCGTTCGGCCTTCGCGTGCGCCTGCGCCTGCCGGGTCTGCTCGGCGGTCCTGCGCCGCTGTTCGATCCGTTCCTGGCGCGGGTCGTAGGGGGTGTCGGGCGCCTTCGCGCCGCGGATGTCCTCCAGCAGGCCCGTGATGGCGGCCATGATGACCTCGGTCGCCTCCTTGAGGACGTCCGGGGACATCTCCTTGTCGTAGAAGGGAGACAGGTCCACGGGCGGGCCGGCGAGGACGTGCGAGGTCTTGCGCGGCAGGACGTGCAGCTTCTTGGCGTAGGGCGGCAGGAGTTCGTTGGCGCCCCACTGCGCGACGGGAATCACCGGGCACTTGGTCTGGAGGGCCACGCGCGCGGCGCCGGTCTTGCCGGTCATCGGCCACTGGTCGGGGTCCCGGGTGATGGTGCCCTCGGGGTAGAACGCGACGCATTCACCGCGCTCCACGGCGTCGATCGCGGCCCGGAAGGCGCTCAGCGCGTCAGTGGTCTCGCGGTAGACGGGGATCTGGCCGGTGCCGCGCATCATGGCGCCGACGAATCCCTTGTTGAAAAGACCGCTCTTCGCGAGGAATCGCGGAACGCGCCCGGTGTTGTACTGAAAGTGCGCGTACGCGAAGGGGTCGATGTGAGAATTGTGGTTCACCGCGGTGATAAATCCACCGTCGGCAGGAATGTGCTCCATTCCCCGCCAGTCCCGCTTGATCAGAACCACCAGCGGCGGTTTGGCGATCACCGCTGCGAGGCGGTACCAGAAGCCGATTCTGCGGCGGGACACGCGAACACCTTCCTCCAGGGCCCGGGGGGCCGCACAAGTGTCGCCCCAGGCCGTCGGTCTGTCGAGAACACCGTACGCCCCGACGGCGCGACCGCCAGATGGACCAGGTGACGGCTGAGTGACAATGGCCGCGACAAGAGAGGGACGAAACGCTCGTGCAGTGGACCTTGGTCATACCCCTGAAAGCCCTGGCTCAGGCCAAGAGCAGGCTCTCGGACACCGCGGCCGACACGCTGCGCCCCGGCCTCGCCCTGGCCTTCGCCCAGGACACCGTGGCAGCGGCCCTGGCGTGCCCCGCGGTCCGGGATGTGGCGGTCGTCACGGGCGACGCGCTGGCCGGCCGCGAGCTCGCCGCGCTGGGCGCGCGGATCGTCGCCGACGAGCCGCCGGGCGGCCTGAACAGCGCCCTGGCGCACGGCGCGTCCGTCATACGCGCCGAGCGCCCGGGAAGTCCCGTGGCGGCCCTCAACGCCGATCTCCCGGCACTGCGCCCCAGCGAATTGGCCCGGGTACTGGACGCGGCCGCCGAATTCCCCCGCGCCTTTCTCGCCGACGCGGCCGCAATCGGCACCACTCTGCTGGCCGCGGCACCGCACCGGGAATTGCTCCCGGCATTCGGCACGGAATCCCGCTCCCGCCACCGCATCTCCGGCGCGGTGGAGCTCCCCCTGGACGCGGTGGATTCGGTACGCCAGGACGTGGACACCGGCGACGACCTGCGCGCGGCACTGGCGCTGGGAGTGGGCCCCCGAACGGCGACGGTGGCCGCGCAGTTGCTGATTCCGGGGCAGTAGCCCGGCAGTCGTGCCGTCGGCCGTCGTGCCGTTGCCCGCCGACCGTCGTTCTCTCGCCGACCGCGGAGCACTAGGCTGCGGCCATGCAGGCGACCGCGTACACCTACGACCCCGAGACCCGTAGCGGGCAGGTGCTGCTCGACGACGGGACCCCGGTGCCTTTCGACGCGCCGGCGTTCGACGCGGGCGGTCTGCGGCTGTTGCGGGCCGGGCAGCGGGTGCGGATCGAGACCGAGGGCGCGGGCGAGGCCCGCCGCATCACGCTGGTGACGCTCCAGACCTTCTGAACCTTCCGAACGGCCCTGCGGAGCCTCAGGAGCCGAACGGCCCCTGCAGAGCCGCCAGAAGCCCTTCCTGCGACCCCCAGGACCTCTCAACGCGCCGCGGGCCGGACTCCGTTGCGGAGTCCGGCCCGGCGCGTGAGTGCCCGTGCGCCCTTACCTCTTGCGAGCGGTGGCCTTCTTGGCGGTGGTCGTGCGCGCCGCGGACTTCTTGGCGGGGGCCTTCTTGGCCGTCGCCTTCTTCGCCGGGGCCTTCTTGGCCGTCGCCTTCTTCGCGGTGGTCTTCTTCGCCGCGGCGGTCTTGGCAGTGGCCGAGGTCTTCTTGGCCGTGGCCTTCTTCGCGGTCGCCTTCTTGGCGGTGGCCGTGGTCTTCTTGGCCGTCGCCTTCTTCGCCGTCGTCTTCTTGGCGGCGGCGGACGCCCGCTTGGCGGGGGCGGCCTTCTTGGCCGCGGCCTTCTTGACCGTCGCGGAAGCTCCGCCGGTCAGGCTGCCCTTGGGCGCCTTCTTGACGGCGACGTCGTTCTTCGGGAGCTTCTTCGAGCCGCTCACCAGGTCCTTGAAGCCCTGGCCCGCACGGAAGCGCGGAACGGAGGTCTTCTTGACCCGAACCCGCTCGCCCGTCTGGGGGTTGCGGGCGTAGCGGGCCGGACGGTCGACCTTCTCGAACGAGCCGAACCCGGTGACCGAGACCCGGTCACCCGCGACGGTCGCACGGACGATCGCGTCCAGGACCGCGTCCACCGCCTCGGCGGCCTGCTGACGGCCACCGACCTTGTCGGCAATCGCTTCTACGAGCTGCGCCTTGTTCACGTCTTCCCCTTCGGAGACATTGCCAGAACGAAAGTGTTCAAGCTTTTTCGCACGTTAGGCAGATATATACCGCAAATCAAACACGAAACGGGCTTATCACCCTTGTGCCGCAACGGTTTCGACTGCCTGGGACGTGTTCAGCGTTCCTCTTCGGGGAATCGACCCTCGTCGAGGTCCGACCTGAACCGCTCCAGACGCCTTGCCGCGTCGGCGAGATCGTGCTTGGCCGCGGCCGTAATGACCAGCAGCTTCCGGGTCAGCGCCATCCGTACGCCCTCCGGGACTTGCAGTGAGCGCACCCTTGTGTGCGCTTCCTTGAGTTGGTCCGCGACTGCCGCATAGAGCTTGAGTTGGCCGTCGTGTTCCATGCACAGATTGTGCCATCTGGGGCGAGTTGTCGCCTGCGGGGGTCGCAACTGATGCCTCAAACGGCCTTCCGGGCGGTTGCGGAAGTCACGGTTACAACCCTCGGCTACCCCTGCAACGGCCTTAATAACATGGGAAGTTGAGCGCGACTGCGAACGCTCGCAGGGCCGTTCGGGTACAGACATGGCTGTACCCCCGATCGGGCTGATCGGGGGTACAGGAAGGGTCCGTGGTGGCCGAAACTCGTCAGGCTGCGGCCTGCTGGGTCAGACCGGAAGCGTCCGCGGCTTGTACGAGGGGCGCTTGGCCTCGTACGCGGAGATGTCGCCCTCGTTCTGGAGGGTGATGGAGATGTCGTCCAGCCCGTTTAGCAGCCGCCAGCGGGCGTTCTCGTCGAGTTCGAAGGCCGCGGTGATGCCCTCGGCGCGCACCTCGCGGGCCTCCAGGTCGACCGTGACCTCGGCCTGCGGGTCCTGCTCGGTGAGTTCCTGCAGCGCGTCCACGATCTTCTGCTCCAGAACCACCGTGAGCAGGCCGTTCTTGAGCGAGTTGCCGCGGAAGATGTCGGCGAAGCGGGAGGAGATGACGGCCTTGAAACCGTAGTTCTGCAGCGCCCACACGGCGTGCTCGCGGGAGGAGCCGGTGCCGAAGTCGGGTCCTGCCACCAGGACCGTCGCGCCCTTGCGCTCGGGGCGGTTGAGGATGAAGTTCGCGTCCTTGCGCCAGGCCTCGAAGAGTCCGTCCTCGAAACCGTCCCTGGTCACCTTCTTGAGCCAGTGAGCTGGGATGATCTGGTCGGTGTCGACGTTGGAGCGGCGCAGCGGAACGGCCCGGCCGGTGTGCGTGGTGAATGCTTCCATGGCTCTCAGACTCCAGCGGGCACGGGTGCGTCGGACAGGTCGGCGGGCGAGGCCAGATGGCCCAACACGGCGGTCGCGGCGGCGACCTGCGGCGAGACGAGGTGCGTACGACCGCCCTTGCCCTGCCTGCCCTCGAAGTTGCGGTTGGAGGTGGACGCGGAGCGCTCACCGGGCGCCAGCTGGTCGGGGTTCATGCCCAGACACATCGAGCAACCGGCGTGCCGCCATTCGGCACCGGCGTCCTTGAACACGACGTCCAGGCCCTCGGAGACGGCCTGGAGGCCGACCCGCGCGGAGCCCGGGACGACCAGCATCCGTACGCCGTCGGCGACTTTGCGGTCCTTGACGATCTCGGCGGCCGCCCGCAGGTCCTCGATACGGCCGTTGGTGCATGAACCTACGAAGACGGTGTCCACCTTGATGTCGCGCAGCGGCTGACCGGCCTCCAACCCCATGTATTCCAGGGCCTTTTCGGCGGCGAGGCGCTCCGAAGCGTCTTCGTACGAAGCAGGGTCGGGGACGGAGGCCGAAAGCGGCGCGCCCTGACCGGGGTTGGTGCCCCAGGTGACGAACGGCGCCAGCGAGGGCCCGTCGATGACGACCTCGGCGTCGAATTCCGCGTCCTCGTCGGTCTTCAGGGTCTTCCAGTACGCGACGGCCGCGTCCCAGTCCTCGCCCTCGGGCGCGTGGGCGCGGCCCTTGATGTACGCGAAGGTGGTCTCGTCGGGGGCGATCATGCCCGCGCGGGCGCCGGCCTCGATCGACATGTTGCAGATGGTCATCCGGGCCTCCATCGAGAGTTTCTCGATGGCCGAGCCGCGATATTCCAGGATGTAGCCCTGGCCGCCGCCGGTACCGATCTTCGCGATGATGGCGAGGATCAGGTCCTTGGCGGTGACGCCGTCGGGCAGTTCGCCGTCGACGGTGATGGCCATGGTCTTGGGGCGGGCCAGCGGCAGCGTCTGGGTGGCCAGCACATGCTCGACCTGCGAGGTGCCGATGCCGAACGCCAGCGCGCCGAACGCGCCGTGGGTGGAGGTGTGGGAGTCGCCGCAGACGACCGTCGTACCGGGCTGGGTCAGACCCAGCTGCGGGCCCACGACGTGGACGACACCCTGCTCGACGTCGCCGAGCGAGTGCAGGCGCACCCCGAACTCGGCGCAGTTCTTGCGCAGCGTCTCCAACTGGGCGCGGGAGACCGGGTCCGCGATGGGCTTGTCGATGTCGAGGGTCGGGGTGTTGTGGTCCTCGGTGGCGATGGTGAGGTCGAGCCGGCGCACGGGACGCCCCGCCTGCCGCAGTCCGTCGAAGGCCTGCGGGCTGGTCACTTCGTGCAGCAGGTGCAGATCGATGAAGAGGAGGTCGGGCTCGCCCTCGGCGCGCCGGACGACGTGGTCGTCCCAGACCTTCTCCGCGAGTGTCCTACCCATCGCTTTCCCTCCGGCCGGCCATGACGCGCCGGCCCAACTAGAGATCTGTGGAGGCGACGCCCGCGCCCCTGTACCCGGGCACCCGCCACCAGGCCCGTCGGTCTTCGGGCCGCCATGCATCCAGGGTTGCGCGTCTCACGGAAAAATGAACTTGCGTTTCACAGAGTGAGACGCGAGTATCGTTTCATGGACAACAGTAGCGGCGTGGGCGTTCTGGACAAGGCGGCCCTTGTCCTGAGCGCCCTGGAGTCCGGCCCGGCCACCCTCGCGGGGCTGGTCGCGGCCACCGGACTCGCACGACCAACGGCCCACCGACTGGCCGTGGCCCTGGAGCACCACCGCATGGTGGCACGTGACATGCAGGGCCGTTTCATTCTCGGCCCCCGGCTGGCGGAGTTGGCCGCGGCGGCGGGCGAGGACCGTCTGCTCGCGACCGCGGGCCCGGTCCTCACGCATCTGCGGGACATCACGGGCGAGAGCGCCCAGCTCTACCGCCGCCAGGGCGACATGCGCATCTGCGTCGCCGCCGCGGAACGCCTGTCCGGACTGCGGGACACGGTCCCGGTCGGTTCGACCCTCACGATGAAGGCCGGCTCCTCCGCCCAGATCCTCATGGCCTGGGAAGAGCCGGAGCGCCTGCACCGGGGCCTGCAAGGTGCCCGCTTCACGGCGACGGCCCTCTCGGGCGTACGACGCAGGGGCTGGGCCCAGTCCATCGGCGAGCGCGAGCCGGGAGTGGCGTCCGTCTCGGCCCCCGTCCGGGGCCCCTCCAACCGCGTGGTGGCCGCCGTCTCGGTCTCCGGCCCCATCGAGCGCTTGACCCGCCACCCCGGCCGCATGCACGCCCAAGCGGTCATCGACGCCGCAGGCCGCCTCTCAGAGGCCCTACGCCGCACCAGCTGACACCTCAGGGGGAACAGGGGTCGGCCTCAACGCCGCGGCAGACCCTGAATCCCCTGCACGTATCAGCAAGGGCACACTGGTCCAACCTCAGGGGCGCGGGGAACTGCGCGACCAGCCACACACAACGCGCACCCGCCGACAAACAGAAACGGCCCCCCACCTCGGCGTCTGCCAAGGCGAAGAGCCATCGTCCGCGTACCCCCGACCGGATTCGAACCGGCGCTACCGCCTTGAGAGGGCGGCGTGCTAGGCCGCTACACAACGGGGGCCTATTTTCTGCGTTTCCGCAGTTCAAAGCTGGTCTACCAGGACTCGAACCTAGAATGACGGTACCAGAAACCGTAGTGTTGCCAATTACACCATAGACCATTGTAATACAAGTAAAACGTACCCCCGACCGGATTCGAACCGGCGCTACCGCCTTGAGAGGGCGGCGTGCTAGGCCGCTACACAACGGGGGCCCTAGCGATCCTGCATCGAGGTCGGCGGGAGCTACCCGAACCATCCTCGCGGGAAGGATCTGTACCCCCGACCGGATTCGAACCGGCGCTACTGCCTTGAGAGGGCAGCGTGCTAGGCCGCTACACAACGGGGGCTTCGTGGAGCTGATCTCCACATGTGCAGATGAGCTCTGCGAGCTGGCCTACCTGGACTCGAACCAAGACTAACGGAACCAGAAACCGTCGTGCTGCCAATTACACCATAGGCCACTGGAACTCAAGCCCTTGCAGGGATCTTGTTCTAGTGTGCACCTTCGGTTTCCGGCCTTTCGACCCGCTCCCCGGCGGCGCAGGAAGAACATTACCTGAAGGTGGACGGGGCTCCAAAACGGGTATCCGAGCCGAGGATCATGGGGAGTTCGGCGAGGGAGGCGATCCGGTGCGGGCCCTCGGGGGCGTCGCCGCCGCTGTATACGCCGCCGCGGTCGATCCACACCGACAGCAGTCCGGCGTCCGCCGCACCGCGGCCGTCGATCTCCGGATGGTCCCCGACGTAGGCGACTTGGTCCGGGGTGAGTCCCAGGGCGTCGCAGGCGGCCAGGAAGGCGCCGGCCTCGGGCTTGGAGACGCCGAGTTCGGCGGCGCACAGGATGACCTCGAAGCGGTCGTGCACGCCGAGGGCGCGGAGTTTGCGGTCCTGGACGGTGATGCTGGAGTTGGAGAGCACCGCGTGCCGGTGGCTGGCCGCGAGGGCGTCCAGGACGGGCAGCACGTCCGGGAAGAGGGTCCAGGCGGCCTCGTAGTGCGTCAGGTAGCGCCGGAACCAGTCGTCCGCCTCGGCGTCGCTCAGGTCCTTGCCCAGGAACACCCGTACGCGGTCCCGGCGTTGGCCCTCGAAGGTCGTCTCCCCCGCCGAGAACCTCGCCCACTGCTGGTCGGTGATCTCCCGCCAGTGGGCGAGGCCCTGCTCGACGGTGCCGTACCCGTCGAGCAGGGCCTCGGCGGCGAGATGCGCGCCCATGCCGATCCGGTCCGCGCCCGTGTAGTCGAAAAGAGTGTCGTCGACGTCCCAGACCACGGCGCGAATGCTCATGATCCGACGGTAACGCAACCCGTCAGTCGTGGGCGCCCCACCAGACGAACCGCTCGATCGGGATCTGGTCCGTGACCTCGGCCGTGCTGCTGTAGATGGCCACGCCGTTGTCGGATGTGCGCAGTTGGTGCGCCCAGAGGTTCATGAGGCGGTTGTCGTCGCCGTTCCAGAACTGCTGGCCGCTGCCGCCGCACGGGCTCGTCCAGACAGCGTTGTTCTGGGACTTCCAGTCCGTGGTGAGGCAGTCGCCGTTGGCGTTGCTCACCAGCCGGCGGAAGGTGTAGCCGAAGCCGTCCTGCGTCGCCGAGCCCCAGTGCCAGTTGCGGGTGGAGAGCGCGTCGTTGCAGGTGTCCGACCAGACCTTGTCGGTCGTCGCCGAGGCGACCAGACAGTTGCCCTCGTAGTCGTTCATGTATGTCCAGTTGGCCGCGGACGCGTAGGACAGGGTGCCGCCGGCGGCCAGCAGCAGGGCGGTGACGCCCGCGGGGACGGCCAGTCTCAGGGAAGTTCTCCAGGATGACATGATCATGAGAATTGAGGCCGCTTACGACATCTCCGCGAACCGATCATGAACAGACCCCGTCGATCACCCGACGTCGGCATGGAGAAAAGCGGAAGGGCGGCGGCCGTATCGGTCACCGCCCTTCACGCGTGCGTGCGTTACGCGGCGAGCTTCGCCAGGGCCGCGTCGATGCGGGTCAGGGTCTTCTCCTTGCCCAGGATCTCCAGGGACTCGAAGAGGGGGAGGCCGATCGTGCGGCCGGTGACGGCCACGCGGACCGGGGCCTGGGCCTTGCCGAGCTTGAGGCCGTGGAGCTCACCGGCGGCCAGGACGGCCTCCTTGAGCGACTCGGGCGAGGTCCAGTCCGCGGACTCCAGCTTCTCGCGGGCCGTACGCAGAAGCGCGTCGGAGCCCTCCTTCATCGCCTTCGTCCAGGACGCCTCGTCCTCGACCGGCTCCGGAAGGAACAGGAAGTCGACGTTGTCCGTGATCTCCGACAGCACCTTCATGCGGGTCTGCGCGTGCGGGGCGACCGCCTGCCACTTGGCCTCGTCGAAGTCCTCGGGCGCCCAGGGGGCGAACGGGGCCTGCAGCCACGGGGCGCAGCGCTCGGTGAAGTCCTTCACGTCCAGGAGGCGGATGTGGTCGGCATTGATCGCCTCCGCCTTCTTGAGGTCGAAGCGGGCCGGGTTGGGGTTCACGTCGGCGATGTCGAAGGCCGCGACCATCTCGTCCATCGTGAAGACGTCCCGGTCGGCCGAGAGCGACCAGCCCAGCAGGGAGAGGTAGTTGAGCAGCCCCTCGGGCAGGAAGCCGCGCTCGCGGTAGAGGTTGAGGGACGACTCGGGGTCACGCTTGGAGAGCTTCTTGTTGCCCTCGCCCATCACGTACGGCAGGTGCCCGAAGGACGGGATCTGCCGGGCGATGCCCAGGTCGATCAGCGCCTTGTAGAGCGCGATCTGGCGCGGGGTGGAGGAGAGCAGGTCCTCGCCGCGCAGGACGTGGGTGATCTCCATCAGGGCGTCGTCGACCGGGTTGACGAGCGTGTACAGCGGGGCGCCGTTGGCTCGTACGATCCCGTAGTCCGGGACGTTCTCCGCGGTGAACGTCAGCTCGCCGCGGACCAGGTCCGTGAAGGTGATCGTCTCGTCGGGCATGCGGAAGCGGACGATCGGCGTACGGCCCTCGGCCACGTACGCTGCCTTCTGCTCGTCGGTCAGGTCGCGGCAGTGGCCGTCGTAGCCGGACGGCTTGCCGGCCGCGCGGGCGGCCTCGCGGCGGGCGTCCAGCTCCTCGGTGGAGCAGTAGCAGTAGTACGCGTGACCGGCGTCCTGGAGCTTGCGGGCGACATCCTTGTAGATGTCCATCCGCTGCGACTGGCGGTACGGCGCGTGCGGGCCGCCGACCTCGGGGCCCTCGTTCCAGTCGAAGCCCAACCAGCGCATCGCGTCGAGGAGTTGGCCGTAGGACTCCTCGGAGTCGCGGGCCGCGTCGGTGTCCTCGATGCGGAAGACCAGCGTGCCCTGGTGGTGGCGGGCGAACGCCCAGTTGAACAGGGCGGTGCGGACCAGGCCCACGTGGGGGTTACCGGTCGGCGAGGGGCAGAAACGGACGCGTACGGGGGAACCGGGTGCGCTAGCCACGCTTGACAACCTTGTTGGTGAGAGTGCCGATGCCTTCGATGGTGACGGCGACCTCGTCGCCGACGGTGAGCGGTCCGACGCCTGCCGGGGTGCCCGTGAGGATCACGTCGCCGGGAAGCAGCGTCATGGCCTCGGTGATGTTGACGATCAGATCCTCGATCGAGTGGATCATCTCGCTGGTACGGCCGAGTTGGCGCTGTGCGCCGTTGACCGTGAGCTGGACGGTCAGGTCGGACGCCGCCGCGAGGTCGAGGTCCGTCTCCACCCAGGGGCCCAGCGGGCAGGAGGTGTCGAAGCCCTTGGCCCGGGCCCACTGCTTCTCGCGCTTCTGGACGTCGCGCGCGGTGACGTCGTTCGCGCAGGTGTAGCCGAAGATCACGTCCTGGACGCGCTCGCGCGGGACCTCACGGCACAACCGGCCGATGACCACGGCCAGTTCGGCCTCGTGGTGCAGTTCCTCGGAGAAGGGCGGGTACTGGATCTCGTCGCCGGAGCCGATGACCGAGGTGGACGGCTTGAAGAAGGCGAAGGGGACGTCCGGGACCTCGTTGCCCAGTTCGCGCGCGTGCTCCGCGTAGTTGCGGCCGAAGGCCACGACCTTGCTGGGGAGCACCGGCGGCAGCAGCCGGACCTTGCTGAGCGGGACCTTCGTACCGGAGAGCTCGAAGTCCGTGAACGGGATGCCCTTGATGATGTCGAGGACGAGCTCGTCCGGCTTGTCGCCCTCTACCGCGCCGAAGGCGACGTTCCCGTCGATGGAGAATCTGGCGATGCGCACGGGATCCTGGCGCCCCTCACTGAGCCGGCTGGAGTCTGACGCTCCAGGCTAACGCGGTGAAGGGGGCCGGGCCGCGCGCATTGTGGCGCGCGGCCGGCCGTGCACTTCTGAATCACCCGTCCCCGCGCTGCGTACTAGTGCGCGAGGGCTGCCGTCTCGGGCAGTTCCATGAGGATCGTGCGACGGGGGTTGGCCGTGTTGGTGGGGAGGTCGACGGAGTGCTCCGGCTGCTCCAGGGTCTGCAGTTCCTCTGCGCCCTCGAGGTGCACCAGCGTCGTGCGCCGCGGGTTGGCTATCGTGCGGAACATCATCGTCGTCTTCACCGTTGTACGTGACCTTGTCGTGTACGGGCCCCCGGACCAGGGCCGATACGGGCTCTGGCGGGCGCAGTTGTCAAAGTGTTACGTCTTGTAAAGCGTCAGGCTAAACATGCAATTCCCACCGGAAGACGCCAGGACCCCCTGAACCCCGTGTGAGTTTGCTCACGGACCCCTGGGCAAACCGGTCAATTCAGGCCTGCAGCCGACCCCGACGAAAGGGACATTGGGCGCCTGAAGGCCTCATTCCGCTCCTGATCATGGCGACTGGGACACCCCCCTTACGTGGCCGACTCGCGGACATAAGTCCGTTATGCAGGAGATCACTTTCTACGTCCGGTGACTCGCCACTCACATGCTGTCACGTAGGTCACGGCATGGCCCACGGGCCTTGTTGGAGATCCGGCACTGTGCTGGAATTCCACGGACCGCCGCAGGATCGAGCCGGCGCACAGGGGGCGTGAACTCAGCGCCAGTGGCGGCGAGAGGGGGAACCAGCGCCGGTCACTCACGACCAAACATTGGGGCGCGCGTTCAGGGCGTTCCCCAACGCCGACACCGTGTCCTTCCGTTCACGCGGAGGGGTGCCTGGTCCAGAGGTTGCGACGCTAGTGCAGGGACGTTTCAAGAGGGATGGCAGTGCTTCGGCGGAGCCGGAGCCGCACGGCGGGGCTGGCCCCAAGGCTGGCAGCTCCTCGCCCCAGCACGCCCAGAACCCGGGCCCGGCCCCGTCAGGTGACGGCGGAGGCGCCGGGCGCCCTGGTGCGTCGACGACCGGAGGACCCGCGGGTACGCCCGCTCCACCGGCCAAACCGCCCAAGAGCCCGGCCGGCCCCGGACCGCGCGTAGCGCTGCGCAACTGGCGAATCTCCACCCGCCTGGTGTCGCTGCTCGCGCTGCCCGTGGTCGCGGCCACCTCGCTGGGCGCCCTGCGCATCAGCGACAACATGGACGACATCCAGCAGCTCGACAACATGAAGCTGCTGACGGACATGACCAAGCAGGCGACCGAGCTGGCCGCCGCGCTCCAGGAGGAGCGCGACCAGTCCGCCGGCCCGCTGGCGCACAGCTCGAAGTCGAGCGCGTACACGGTCAAGGGTGTCCGGGACAAGTCGGACCGGGCCGTCCAGAACTTCGTGGACGCGGCCGAGGAGATCGACACCTCCAGCAAGGACGGCAACCTCCAGGGCGTCCGCGAGAGCCTGGTCGGTGTGGTCAGCGACCTCGACCAGCTGGCGAAGATCCGCTCCACCGCCTACGAGGCCAAGGGCAACTCCACGCAGACCGTGGAGGCCTACCACCGCCTCATCACGCACCTGCTCGACCTCTCCCAGGACATGGCCGAGGCCACGAGCAACCCCGAGATGATCCAGCGCACGCGCGCCCTGTCGTCGTTCTCCTCCGCCAAGGAGTACGCGTCGATGCAGCGCGCGGTCCTGGCGGCCGCGCTGCCCGTCACCGACAACACCTTCGGCGACCTCTCGGACAACGACCGGCTCTACGCGCAGTCGGCCCTGCAGAGCCAGACCTCCGAACTGCGCAGCTTCAAGAGCATCTACGGCACCGAGGCCGCGGCCAACCTCCTCAAGCCCATCGAGGAGAACAACGCCACGATCAAGGCCACGGACACCTACGCGGGCCGCGCGCTGGCCAGCACCGACGGCCTCGACGACCTGCAGAAGCGGTCCTACCAGGACTGGGTGGACGACAGTTCCACCAAGATCGACCAGATGAAGAAGATCGAGCACACGCTCCTCGAGGACATGGAGCAGAAGGCCCGCCAGCTGCGCTCCGCCTCCGAGCGCGAGGCGATCATCTCCGGTGCGCTGATCCTGCTCGTGCTCGGTGTCTCCCTGGTCGGCGCCTTCGTCATCGCCCGGTCCATGATCCGCTCGCTGCGCAGGCTCCAGGAGACGGCCAACAAGGTCGCCCAGGACCGGCTGCCCGAGCTGGTCAAGCAGCTCTCCGAGTCGGACCCGCAGGACGTCGACACCTCCGTCGAGTCGGTCGGTGTGCACTCCCGGGACGAGATCGGCCAGGTGGCCGCGGCCTTCGACGACGTGCACCGCGAGGCGGTCCGCCTCGCCTCCGAGCAGGCCATGCTCCGAGGCAACGTCAACGCGATGTTCACCAACCTCTCGCGCCGTTCCCAGGGCCTCATCCAGCGTCAGCTCTCGCTCATCTCCGAACTGGAGTCGCGCGAGGCCGACCCGGACCAGCTCTCCTCGCTCTTCAAGCTCGACCACCTCGCGACCCGCATGCGCCGTAACGGTGAGAACCTCCTGGTCCTCGCCGGTGAAGAGCCCGGCCGCCGCTGGACCCGTCCGGTCCCGCTGGTCGACGTGCTCCGCGCCGCCGCCTCCGAGGTGGAGCAGTACGAGCGCATCGAACTGGCCTCCGTGCCGACCACCGAAGTGGCCGGCCGCGTGGTGAACGACCTCGTGCACCTCCTCGCAGAGCTGCTCGAGAACGCGACCTCCTTCTCCTCGCCGCAGACCAAGGTCAAGGTCACCGGTCACGCGCTGCCCGACGGCCGCGTCCTGATCGAGATCCACGACACCGGTATCGGCCTCTCCCCCGAGGACCTCGCGGCGATCAACGAGCGGCTCGCCTCGCCGCCCACCGTGGACGTCTCCGTCTCCCGCCGTATGGGTCTGTTCGTGGTCGGCCGTCTGTCGCAGCGCCACGGCATCCGCATCCAGCTGCGCCCGTCCGACTCCGGTGGTACGACCGCGCTGGTCATGCTGCCCGTCGATGTCGCCCAGGGCGGCAAGAAGACGCAGGGCAAGCCGGGTCAGGGTGTCGCCGGCGGTCCGGCCGCCGCGCAGGCCGCCGCCGGTATGGCCGCGGCCCGACGTCAGGCCGGTGCCGGTGCTCCGGCGGGCAGTGCCCTCGGCGCGGGTGCGCCGGGCGGTGGCGCCCTCGGTGCCGGTGCCCCCTCCGGTGGCCGGCTCGCCGCCGGTCAGGGTCCGCGGGCCGCGCTGCCCGGTGCGGGCCAGGGCGGCGGTCGTCCGGGTGGACCGGGCGGACAGCGTGGACCGCAGTCTCCCGGCGGTGCCCCCCAGGGCCGGCCCGCTCCCGCGGGTGCGGGCGCCGGGTTCGGTCAGGGACCGGGCTCGACGCAGGGCATGCAGTCCGTGGGTCAGGACAGCTTCGGCCAGGACAGCTTCGGCGGCGCCCGTGGTGCCGTACCGCCGCAGGCCGGGCGTGGGAACGCGCCCTCCGAGCAGGGACAGGGTGGTGGCGGCCGGCGTGGTCGTCAGCCGCTGCTGCCGGGCCGCGGTGGACCGCGGGCCGAGCTGCCGGGCGGCAACCCGCAGCAGCCCCGCACGCCGAGCTGGAGCGACGACAACGCGCAGCCGCCGGTGCCGCGGGCCTCGCTGGACACCCCGCGTGGCCATGACGAGACCTCCCGGATGCCGCGGATCGACGCGACGAGCGAGATGCCAGCGGTGCCGCGCTACGACGAGCGGCAGGGCCCGGCCTCCACCTCCGAGTTCGCGCGCCCCGACTTCGGTGCCAACGGCAACCCGCAGCAGACGGGCCAGTTCGCCCGTCCCGGCGCGGAATCGCCGCACCACACCGGGCAGTTCCCGCGTCCCGACCTCGACGCGCCGCAGCAGCAGGGTGCGAACGGCTCCCAGAACACGGGGCAGTTCGTCCGCTCCGACGTCTTCGGCAGCCCGAACCACGGACCGAACCAGCAGAACAACTCCAACAACCCGAACAACCCCGCCAACACGGGCCAGTTCGCCAGCCCCCAGGCCTACGACCCCGGTTCCACCGGGCAGTTCGCCGTGCCGGGCTACGACAACGGCTCCACCGGCCAGCACTCCCTGCCGGGCCGTCAGAACCCCGGTGGTACCGGGCAGTTCGAGCGTCCGCAGGCGAACGGCAACGGCGGCGACTACGGTCAGCCGCGGCAGCCCGCTCCGCCGCGGCCCCAGCAGCGTCCCACCCGTCCGGAGCCCGAGGCACTGCCCCCGGCCGGACCGGGCGACGGTCGTACCCCGCTGTACGACACGCTGGAGACCAACTGGTTCCACGGTCAGGGCCAGAACGGTCAGGGCGGGCAGAACGGCCAGAACGGGACCGGCTCCAACGGGGTCGTCCCGAACGGCCAGCAGAACGGTCAGCCGAGCGGTCGGCCGACCAGCAACGGGAACGGCTCCGCGCCGGTCCCCCAGCCGCAGGCTCCCGCGGCTCCCCCTCAGCGTCCCGCCCCGACTTCCTGGCGCACGTCTCCGAACGACGACCTCGTTCGACAGGCGGAGCGTGTACGGCAGCCGGCCGCGGGCGGCGTCACCACCTCCGGCCTGCCGCGCCGGGTGCCCCGGGCGAACCTGGTCCCGGGCACGGCTCAGCAGCAACAGCACCAAGCCGGTCCGCAGGTATCGCGTGCGCCTGATGACGTACGCGGCCGGCTGACCAATCTCCGTCGGGGCATCGCGCAGGGTCGGGCCAACACCGGCCAGACCGGCAGCTTCCCGAGCCCCACTCACCAGCAGGAGCGTTAGTTGAGCCAGATGAGCCAGGCGGCACAGAATCTCAACTGGTTGATCACCAACTTCGTGGACAACACCCCAGGTGTGTCCCACACCGTCGTCGTCTCCGCCGACGGACTCCTTCTGGCGATGTCGGAAGGCTTTCCGCGCGACCGTGCCGACCAGTTGGCGGCTGTCGCGTCCGGTCTCACCTCGTTGACGGCCGGGGCCTCCCGGATCTTCGAGGGAGGCGACGTGGCGCAGACGGTCGTCGAGATGGAACGCGGTTTTCTCTTCCTCATGTCCGTCTCGGACGGGTCGTCCCTGGCCGTGCTCGCACACCCCGACTGCGACATCGGCCTCGTCGGTTACGAGATGGCACTCCTGGTCGATCGCGCGGGCGCCGTGCTCACGCCCGATCTGCGCGCCGAACTACAAGGCAGTCTGCTCCACTGATCGGCCCCGGCACCACCTGTCTCACCAAATCACCGTCCGGCCGCCACAATCCCCCCACCGGCCTCGTCAGACGGCACGACTGACCGACTTGCTGTCCCGCCCGGAGGATTCATGACCCCGCCCACCGCCTCTCATGATCCGTACGCGGAGCCGTACGAGGATGAGGGCGACCAGCCGCTGGTACGTCCTTACGCGATGACCGGCGGCCGGACCCGGCCGCGCTATCAGCTCGCGATAGAAGCGCTGATCAGCACCACGGCCGACCCGGCAGCGCTCATGGGGCTGCTCCCGGAGCACCAGCGCATCTGCCACCTGTGCCGTGAGGTGAAGTCGGTCGCGGAGGTGTCGGCGCTCCTGGCCATGCCGCTGGGTGTGGCCCGGATCCTTGTCGCGGACCTGGCTGAGGCCGGGCTCGTCGCCATCCACCAGCCTGGTGGCGACGAGACGACCGGTGCGCCGGACGTGACCCTGCTCGAAAGGGTGCTCAGTGGACTTCGCAAGCTCTGACGGAGGGCGGGCAACCACCTCCGCGAAGATCGTGGTGGCGGGTGGCTTCGGCGTCGGCAAGACCACGTTCGTGGGCGCCGTCTCCGAGATCAACCCGCTGCGCACGGAGGCCGTCATGACGTCCGCGTCCGCGGGCATCGACGACCTCACCCACACCGGGGACAAGACCACCACCACGGTGGCCATGGACTTCGGCCGTATCACGCTCGACCAGGACCTGATCCTGTACCTGTTCGGTACGCCGGGTCAGGACCGCTTCTGGTTCATGTGGGACGACCTGGTGCGGGGTGCCATCGGCGCGGTGGTGCTCGTGGACACCCGGCGCCTGGCCGACTGCTTCCCGGCCGTGGACTACTTCGAGAACTCGGGTCTGCCGTTCGTCGTCGCCCTCAACGGCTTCGACGGGCACCAGCCCTACGCTCCCGAGGAGGTGCGCGAGGCCTTGCAGATCGGGCCCGACACCCCCATCATCACCACTGACGCCCGACACCGGTCCGATGCCAAGAGCGCGCTGATCACTCTGGTCGAGCACGCCCTGATGGCGCGGTTGCGGTAGCCGGCACCCAAGTCGGCAATGCTGTACGGCAGTTGTCGTAGATGTCCCGGAGCCGACTGTGGCCTTTGACACGGTCGGCCTCGGTGTTCATAACGTTTCGGCAGAGGAATCGGGTGGTACGGCCACGCGTCGTCGTCAGCCGGTGTCACTGTGCGCACGAAGGCCCCGTCTTTTGACGGGGCTCGTTCTTTATGACCGTTTTATCTGGGGCTTACATCACGTTGAAACCGTGCTTTCCGCTGTTTGGAAGAGCACTAGTGGTCGTGCTGGAATGCCTGAACTGCCCATTAGTGAGAGACGTACTCAGTAGTACTGCGTACTCATGGGTGAACTGGGCTCTGAGACACTGCGGCACACCGTTGGTGCCGACCGCCGGAAGGTTGTTGGTCGAGTGAGGCGAAGCAAGAACGGTCCCGAGCCGTCGGCACGGGGCAACTTCACCCCGCCGCCGCGCGGAGCGGCGCCCGCCCCTATGCCTGGTCCGGAGCCGACGGCCGCGCCTCCATCGAGCGGCGGCCGTTTCTCCCCCCGCAACTGGCGAGTGCCGACGCGGCTGAACGCGATCCTGCTCATACCCGTGCTGGTCGGCCTCGTCATGGGCGGCTTCCAGGTGAAGAGCTCGATCGACACCTGGCAGGACGCCGAGGACGCGTCGGACACCGCGCGTCTGGTGCGGGCCTCGCTGACCTATGGCGACGCTCTATACAACGAGCGCGACATCAGCGCGGCCCCGCTCCTCAAGGGCTCCTCGCAGAGCGCCGCCGACAAGGCCACCGTCAAGGCCGTACGCGCCAATACGGACAAGGCCGCCGACGCCTTCGACGAGGCGGCGCAGAACATGCCGCAGAAGGCCGGCCTGCTGCGCCGCCTCAGCCTGTTCCGGGCCCAGGAGCCCAAGCTTCAGGGCCTGCGCGCGGCGGCGTACACCTCCAAGCTCCCCGGTGTGCAGACCGAAGAGGGCTACATCAAGATCGCACACCCCTTGATGGAGTTCGCCAACGAGCTCGGTCTGGGCACCGGAAACATCACCAGCTACGGCCGTACCGTCTACGCGATCTCGCTGACGAAGGCCTCGCTGTCGCTGGAGCGCTCGATCGGCATGCACCTGCTGATCAACCCCGGCCCCTCGGCCGACTCGCTCGGCAAGCAGCGCCTGGCCCTCTCCTCGTACGCCTACCTCGAAGGCATCGCCATCGAGGAGTACGTCGGTGGCGGTACCGCCGCGGACGCGAAGAAGCTCGACGTCGCCACGGCGAAGATCAAGACCGAGGGTGCCGCGCTGGCGCAGAAGGCCGCCGCCGACGCGAAGGCCAAGGGCGAGACCTATGTGCCGCCGCCGTCCGACCCGACCAAGATGGTCACGGCGCTGGCGACCCTGCAGACGACCGACCCCAGCGCCCGTGCCGCCCTCGCCCAGGAGGGCACCACCGCCGAGAACTGGTGGGCGGTCAACACGCTCAAGTACAACGCCTACCGCCAGATCGAGTCGGACCTGGCCGACAAGGCGGTGAGCGAGGCCACCGACATCGCGGACAACGCCAAGCGTGACGCGCTGATCACCGGTGCCGCCGTCGTGGTCGCCCTGCTGCTGGCCTTCATCCTGGCCGGCGCGGTGGCCCGCCAGATGTCCCGCGCCATGCGCCAGCTGCGCAACGCCGCCTTCGGCATCGCCGAACAGCGGCTGCCGATGCTGGTCGACCAGCTCTCGCGCACCGACCCCGGCCGCGTCGACACCCGGGTCGCGCCGATCCCGATCACCACCAAGGACGAGATCGGCGAGGTCGCCCGGGCCTTCGA
The DNA here is from genome assembly GCF_053595415.1 of Streptomyces sp. NPDC002499. Classification (NCBI taxonomy): domain Bacteria; kingdom Bacillati; phylum Actinomycetota; class Actinomycetes; order Kitasatosporales; family Streptomycetaceae; genus Streptomyces; species Streptomyces sp. NPDC002499. The sequence goes on along the minus strand of NZ_JBSFXO010000013.1, from coordinate 156,475 downwards.
CCAGGTCCACCGCGAGGCGGTCCGGCTCGCCTCCGAGCAGGCCCTGCTCCGCGGCAACATCAACGCGATCTTCACCAACCTCTCGCGCCGCAACCAGTCGCTGATCGAGGGCCAGCTGACCCTGATCACCGAGCTGGAGAACAACGAGGCCGACCCGGACCAGCTGGAGAACCTCTTCCGCCTGGACCACCTCGCGACCCGTATGCGCCGCAACGGCGAGAACCTCCTGGTCCTCGCCGGCGAGGAGCCCGGCCGCCGCTGGGACCAGCCGGTCCCGCTGGTCGACGTGCTGCGCGCCGCCTCCTCCGAGGTGGAGCAGTACGAGCGTGTCGAGCTGTCGGGCGTCCCGGAGGCCGAGATCCACGGCCGCGCGGTCACCGACCTCGTGCACCTGCTCGCCGAGCTGCTGGAGAACGCGACCACGTTCTCCTCGCCGCAGACCAAGGTCCGCGTCACCGCGACCCGTCTCCCCGACGGCCGCGTCATGATCGAGATCCACGACAAGGGCATCGGCCTCACCGCCGAGGACTTCGCGGACATCAACCACAAGCTGGCCAACCCGCCGACCGTGGACGCCGCGATCTCCCAGCGCATGGGGCTCTTCGTGGTCGGCCGGCTGTCCGACCGGCACGGCATCCGCGTCCAGCTCCGCCCCTCGGGCGAGCAGGCCGGCACCACCTCGCTGGTCATGCTGCCGGACGCGATCACCCACGGTGGTGGTGGCGAGCAGCAGCTGGACCGCGACGAGTTCACGGTCTCCCAGATCATCCCGGAGCAGAACTTCGGCGGCGAGGACTTCAACCTCGCCCCGCTGCGCACGGCGGCCGAACTCGGCTTCGACGACAGCCGCTACGCGGAGGTCCCGGACGACATACGGGAGCTGGACCCCGTAGGCCGCTCGCTGATGCGTGAGGAGCGCCGGGCGGCCCTGGAGGCCCAGGCGGGCCAGCAGCCCGGTCAGGAGTCCGCTGACGGCTCCATGTACCCCGACTCGTTCGACGCGCAGCCGGCGTACGACAACGGCCAGGGCGGCTACCCGGAGCAGACCGGGGCGTACGAGGTCGGTCCGGCGTACGAGGAGCCGCAGCAGGCCCCGTACGAGGAGCACCAGCAGCCGTCGTACGACGAGCCGTACTACGCGCCGAACGGCGGACTGCCGCAGAACGACACCTTCTCGCCCAACGGCGGTTACCCGGAGCCCTCTTATACGGAGCCGGTGCAGGACGAGCGGCCGGCCGAGCGGGCCGGAGCAGCTCCGGCGTTCGCGGCCTTCGAAGAGCGTCGCTACCAGGACGACTGGCCGCAGCAGGACGGTTACCAGAACGGGTACGCCGACCAGTACGCTCCCGAAGCGGAATCCCCGCAGGCCGCTGACGTGACCGAGCGCGACCACGTAGGCTTCGACCGTCCGGGACCGACTCCTTCCGTCGGCCACGACCTGACCGACGCCGGGCTTCCGCGCCGTGGCTCCATGGCGGGCGGGACGAACGGGTCGAACGGTGTGCGGCACGCGAGCCTGGAAGCGACGGCCCCCGCTCCGGCGACGGAGAGCGGTGCCCATGGGAACAACAACGGCAACACCAACGGCATCGGCAGCGGCGACAGTTGGCGCTCGGCGAACGACGCGCGCTGGCAGCAGGCCTCGGCGCTGAAGAAGCCCAAGGCAGGCGGAGTCACCTCCTCCGGTCTGCCCCGGCGGGTGCCCAAGGCCAACCTGGTCGAGGGCGCCGCCGAGAGCACTCCTCAGGGAGGCCCACAGGTCTCCCGTGCCCCGGAGGACGTCCGGGGCCGGCTGAGCAACCTGCGGCGAGGCGTCCAGCGCGGACGCAGCGCGGCGGGCAGCAGTGAAACGAACGGCCAGGGCTTCGGCTCTGACAGCACCTACAACCAGGAGCGTTAGTGTGAGCCCGATGAGCCAGGCGGCACAGAACCTGAACTGGTTGATCACCAACTTCGTGGACAACACCCCGGGGGTGTCCCACACGGTGGTGGTCTCCGCCGACGGCCTCCTTCTGGCGATGTCCGAAGGGTTTCCCCGCGACCGTGCCGATCAGCTCGCGGCCGTCGCCTCCGGTCTGACCTCGTTGACCGCCGGTGCCTCGCGCATCTTCGAAGGCGGCAGCGTGAACCAGACAGTTGTGGAGATGGAGCGGGGATTCCTCTTCATCATGTCCGTCTCCGACGGTTCATCGCTCGCGGTACTTGCACACCCTGAGGCGGACATCGGCCTCATTGGGTACGAGATGGCACTTCTGGTCGACCGTGCCGGTACGGTCCTGACCCCGGACCTTCGTGCGGAGCTTCAAGGCAGCCTGCTCAACTAACAGTCAGACGGTGCGTATTGGCGTCCCGGGGCCGTAAGGTTTCGGGACGCGGCTCCACAGGGATCGGGTGCCCGGCACAGTCGGAGGAGGAGAAAGTGGCAACACCCCCAGGCGGTTCTAATTCGGGCAACTGGTCGTACGGCCCTGCCCAGGGCCAGGGCGACGGTTCCCAGAACCCGAACCGTTACAACTTCCCCTCCGCGCCCAGCCACCGACGGCAGCAGCCGTACGCGCCCCAGGGACCCGGTCCCTCGCCGTACGACCAGCCGCCGGCGCCGCGTATCCAGCCCGTGCAGCCGCAGCGACGCTCCGAGCCGTCGCCCGCAGGGGCGGCGAACAACCCGTTGGTACGTCCGTACGCCATGACCGGCGGCCGGACGCGCCCGCGTTACCAGCTCGCCATCGAGGCGCTGGTGCACACCACCGCACAGCCGCACCAGATGCAGGGGCAGTTGCCCGAGCATCAGCGGATCTGCAATCTGTGCCGCGAGATCAAGTCGGTGGCCGAGATCTCGGCACTGCTGACCATCCCTCTCGGCGTGGCCAGGATCCTCGTCGCCGACTTGGCGGAGGCGGGCCTGGTCGCCATTCATCAGCCCGGCGGCGACGAGAACGCCGGCGGTCAGCCAGACGTGACACTGCTCGAAAGGGTGCTCAGTGGACTTCGCAAGCTCTAGCGGCGGTCCTTCCCGCTCCACCACCTCGGCGAAGATCGTGGTGGCGGGTGGCTTCGGCGTGGGCAAGACCACGTTCGTCGGGGCCGTCTCGGAGATCAACCCGCTGCGTACCGAGGCCGTGATGACGTCCGCGTCCGCGGGCATCGACGACCTCACCCACACCGGAGACAAGACGACCACCACGGTCGCCATGGACTTCGGGCGCATCACCCTGGACCAGGACCTCATCCTGTACCTGTTCGGCACCCCGGGACAGGACCGCTTCTGGTTCATGTGGGACGACCTGGTGCGTGGCGCGATCGGCGCGATCGTCCTTGTGGACACGCGCCGTCTCGCCGACTGCTTCCCGGCGGTGGACTACTTCGAGAACTCCGGTCTGCCGTTCGTGATCGCGCTCAACGGCTTCGACGGCAACCAGCCGTACAACCCGGACGAGGTCCGGGAGGCCCTGCAGATCGGCCCCGACACCCCGATCATCACGACGGACGCCCGCCACCGCGCGGACGCGAAGTCGGCGCTGATCACGCTCGTGGAGCACGCGTTGATGGCGCGCCTGCGGTAGCGATTCCGCTGTATCCGGCTCGTTCGGCTTGCGGCCCCCGTTCCTCCTGTGGGAGGAACGGGGGCCGTAGGTCGTTTGCGGGAGGGGTACGGGGATGAGCGCTGAGGCAGCTGCATTACGTCTGGGGACGACCGTGGCGAACACGGCGGCGCAGATGTGGCTCGGGGGCAAGCGGCGGGAGCAGGAACGCCGGCTGCCGATGGAGAAGCTGGTGCTGGTACGGGTGCCGGGGTTGCGGCAACAGCGCAGCGTGCGGCGCCAGTTCGAGGAGATGGCCGATGCCGTGGCCGCGCGGATCGAACCGTTCCTGGCCCAGGAGTTCCGCGGTCTCGACGAGAGCAGCCGGGAGGCCGCGCTCAACGGGGTGTGCGACACGTTCGCGCACGCCGACCTGTCGGACGAGGCGGTCCTGGCGGCCGACGCGCAGCCGGCCGAACTGATCCGCCGCATCACGGGATCGGTGAGCCCACCGGTCGGCCTGAACGAACCGGAGACACAACTCTACGAACTCCTCTTCAGCGAGTGCTGCGAGTACTACGTCAGCATCGTGCGGACCCTGCCGGTCTTCGAGGAGCGGACGCTGGCCGAACTCCTCGCCCGCACCAGCTCGTTGAGCGACGGCGTCGCCCGCGTCCTCGAACGGCTCCCCGACCGTTCACTGTTCGCCCCCGACGGCACCGATCAGGACCACGAGTTCCGCCGCTGGTACATGGAGCTGGTCAGCAACAACCTCGACGAGGTCGAGCTGTTCCGCCGCACGTCCGACCGTGCCGCGGCCCAGGTCCGGTTGTCGGTGGCGTACGTCAGCCTGCGCGCCACGGGGGACGACGGCACGCGGCGTAGGAGTGTCCGTGCGCTGCCGCTCAGGCCGGATCTCAGCGGCTGGGAGGAGTTCGGGACCGAGAGCTCCGGGATGCGGGTGGAATCGGCGCTGGGGGGCGCCTCACGCGTGCTCCTGCGCGGCGAGGCCGGCTCCGGCAAGACCACGCTGCTGCGCTGGCTGGCGATCACGGCGGCCCGCGGCGCCTTCACGGCCGAGCTCGCCGACTGGAACGGCCTGACACCCGTCTTCGTCAAGCTCCGCGAGTACAGCGGCCGTCCGCTCCCCAAGAAGCCGGAAGAGTTGCTGGACGGGGTCGCCGGGAACATCACCGGGATCATGCCCAAGGGCTGGGTGGAACGCCAGTTGCGGGACAACAAGGTCCTGCTGCTGGTGGACGGAGTCGACGAACTGCTCGGCTCGGAACGGCGATCGGTACGGGACTGGCTGCGCAAGCTGCTGGGCACCTACGCCGGCATCCGCGTGGTCGTGACGTCCCGTCCCACCGCCGCCGGGGCGGACTGGCTGCGCCGGGAGGACTTCACCGCGCTCCACCTGGACCGCATGACACCACCGGACCTGGCCGCGTTCGTACGGCAGTGGCATCAGGCCGTCCGCGAACTGGGCGACGAACTCCCCTGTGCGGTGGACGAGTTGCCGCGCTACGAACAGTCCCTGCTGAACAGCCTCAAGGACCGCGCGCATCTCCAGTCCCTGGCGGGCACGCCGCTGCTGGCGGCCATGCTCTGCGCTATGCACCTGAACAGGGGCAGCCAACTCCCCCGGGACCGCATGGAGTTGTACCGCAACGCCCTCCACACGCTGGTCCACGAACGCGACGCCGACCGGAACGTGCCGAGTGCGCTGGACAGCAAGCTCAGCCTCGGCGACAAGCTGGTCGTCCTGCGGGACCTGGCCTGGCGCCTCTCGGACAACAACCGCAGCGAGATCGCCCTGGACCAGGCCGCGGTCCACGTCTCCGCCAAGCTCTCGGCGATGCGGCACCTGGAGGTACAGGACGGCCACGGGGTCCTGGAACAGCTCCGGGACCGCTCCGGCATCCTCCGCTCCCCCGTCGAGGGCCGCCTCGACTTCGTCCACCGGACCTTTCAGGAGTACTTGGCCGCGGAGGAGGCGACGGAGGAAGACCGGATCGGCAACTTGGTCGGGCGGGCGCATCTGGACTTGTGGCGCGAGACGATCATCATGGCCGCGGGCCATGCCAACTCCCGTCAGCGGCAGGAGTTGTTGGACGGCATCTTGGACCGGGCGGAGGCGGAGCCTCGACATGCGCGGGTGCTGCGGTTGCTGGCGGCTTCTTGTCAGGAGACGTTGCCGACGGTCCCGGAGGGATTGGCGGGGCGACTGGATGGGGCGATGTCGGCGTTGCTGCCGGCTCGTCGGCCCACGGATCCGCCTGCGCTGGCGGCTGTGGGATCGAGCTTGTTGCGGCGGTTGCCGCGGTCACTGGGCGAGCTGACAGAGAAGTCAGCGGTACAAACGGTGCGGACCGTGGCGATGGTCGGGGGTGAGGAGGCGCTGGCGTTGATGGTGGGATACGCGGAGGACCGGCGCGACCTCGTCGTCGACGCAATCATCCAGGCTTGGGCGTACTTCGACGCGGACGCCTACGGCGAGCAGGTACTGGCCCGGCTGCCGTTGGCGGCACACCACGTGGATCTCACGCATTCACAGCAGTGGCGCGCTGCGACTCGGTTGAAGTCCATCAGGAAGCTGTCGATCCACTACCCGCTCCCGGCGCTCGCTGCGTTGGAACAACTCCCGCCCGTGACGAATCTGTCGGTGTACAACCTTCCTGGCTCCGGAGACCTCTCAGTGCTGACGGCTCACCCGCAGCTGCGATTGTTCACAATCTGGGGGCAAGGGAAGCTGGACGGACTCGGATCCGTGGAAAACCTGGGGAACCTCTTCTACCTGGCGCTCGGCCACGGGGGCACGGCCAGCCTCGGAAGTCTGCGTCTTGGGCCGATGATGGTTGCCTTGAGCCTCTTCGAGCTGAGCGGTGCCAGCAATCTGACCGCTTTGAGCGACTTCCCCTATGTCAGCAACCTGCTTCTGGCGACCATGCGCACATCTACGCCGCGCGGTTTGAGAAGCATCTCCGCCATGCCCGGGCTCCGTGAACTCCGCGTCAGCGACATGCACTTGACAGAGTGGCTGATGGTACGCGAACCCCTACCGACCAATCTGCGGGAGCTCAGACTGGATGATTGCGTCGTACCTGGAGACTCCCGCGCCTACCGCGACCTCAGTTCCCTCGACTCGCTGCACCTAGCGTCCTGCCGAACTCCCGACGGTGCCGCCGTTGAGGCCCTCGACCTCCCGGTCAAGGGCCTCACTATCAGCTGATGGGAAAGGCTCAGTGCCAGCTGTGCGGCGCCCTGAACCCACCCTCGCGCTCCAGCCGGCGCCAACCGGCCTTCGGCTTCGGGGAGGTGCTGTCGGACGGGTCCGTGGACGGCGCGGCGGCCGCGCGGGCCAGGAGGACGGCCGTGATGGCGGCGACTTCCTCGGGCTCGGCGTGGCCCTTCTCGACGCGGATGTCAGGCGTGGTCATAGGTCTCAGTCTCCGTGAGAGAGGTTTCCGCACGGGTAGCGCGGAGAGTCCGCTGGGTTACTGCGGGGGGTTGCCGTGCTTGCGGGACGGCAGGTCGGCGTGCTTGGTCTGCAGCATCGCGAGGGAGCGGACGAGGATCTCGCGGGTCTCGGTCGGGTCGATGACGTCGTCGACCAGGCCGCGCTCGGCCGCGTAGTACGGGTGCATCAGCTCGGACTTGTACTCCTTGACCATGCGGGCCCGCATGGCGTCGGGGTCCTCGGCCTCGGCGATCTGCCTGCGGAAGATGACGTTGGCGGCACCTTCGGCGCCCATCACCGCGATCTCGTTCGTCGGCCATGCGTAGGTGAGGTCGGCGCCGATGGACTGGCTGTCCATGACGATGTAGGCCCCGCCGTACGCCTTGCGCAGGATCAGCGAGATCCGGGGCACGGTCGCGTTGCAGTAGGCGTAAAGGAGCTTCGCGCCGTGGCGGATGATGCCGCCGTGCTCCTGGTCGACGCCGGGAAGGAAGCCCGGCACGTCCAGGAAGGTGACGATCGGGATATTGAAAGCGTCACACATCTGGACAAAGCGCGCAGCTTTTTCACTGGCCTCGATGTCCAGCACGCCCGCCAGGGTCTGCGGCTGGTTGGCGACGATGCCCACCACCTGACCGTCGAGGCGGGCCAGGGCGCAGATGATGTTGCGGGCCCAGCGCTCGTGGACCTCCAGGTACTCGCCGTCGTCGACGATCTCCTCGATGACTTTGGCCATGTCGTACGGACGGTTGCCGTCCGCCGGGACCAGGTCGAGCAGGACGTCGCTGCGGCGGTCCGCCGCGTCCGTGGAGTCGACGCGGGGCGGGTTCTCGCGGTTGTTCTGCGGGAGCAGCGACAGGAGGTAGCGCACCTCCGCGATGCACGTCTCCTCGTCGTCGTAGGCGAAGTGACAGACGCCGGAGGTCTCGGCGTGCACGTCGGCGCCGCCCAGACCGTTCTGCGTGATCTCCTCGCCGGTGACCGCCTTGACGACGTCCGGGCCCGTGATGAACATCTGGGACGTCTCGCGGACCATGAACACGAAGTCCGTCAGGGCGGGCGAGTACGCCGCGCCGCCCGCGCACGGGCCGAGCATCACCGAGATCTGCGGGATGACGCCGGAGGCCTTGGTGTTGCGCTGGAAGATGCCGCCGTAACCGGCGAGAGCGCTGACGCCCTCCTGGATACGGGCGCCGGCGCCGTCGTTGAGCGAGACCAGCGGGGCACCGGCCGCGATGGCCATGTCCATGATCTTGTGGATCTTCGTGGCGTGGGCCTCGCCCAGCGCGCCGCCGAAGATGCGGAAGTCATGGGCGTAGACGAAGACCGTACGGCCTTCCACCGTGCCCCAGCCGGTGATGACACCGTCCGAGTACGGCTTCTTGGCCTCCAGGCCGAAGCCGGTCGCCCGGTGCCGGCGCAGTTGCTCGACCTCCTGGAAGGTGCCCGGGTCCAGGAGCAGCTCGATGCGCTCGCGCGCCGTCAGCTTGCCCTTGGCGTGCTGCGCCTCGGTCGCCTTCTCGCTGGGGCCGGCCAGAGCCTGCGCACGGATCTCGTGCAGCTCGGCCACCCGCCCGCGCGCGTCCGTCGGCTCGCTCCCGGGAGAAACAGCATCATCCAAAACGGTCATGTAGCGACCTTACGAAGGAGAGCGAGGTAAGCGGGACGTCGACTCCGTACAGTCTCCGACCCGTTTTCCTGGTAGCACTGAACAGAACCTTGGCGGCATGCAGCCGTTCCGACTGCTCAGGGGGCTCCGGCCTTGTAGGGGTCGCACAAACCCGTCAGCTGAGAGTCACCTCACATTCATGCGTGGCGCATGCCATCCCCGGAGTGACGCGGAGGCGGAGCCGGCGGCCCGTGGCGAGGATGTCGACCGTGTCGTCGGCCCGCACGACCTCGCGTACGGGGTGGTGCCAGGTGATCTCCAGCGGCTCGCCGGTGCGGGGCGGCTCGCTCACGCAGAGGGTAGCGGTACGACCCCTGCGGCGGACCAGCACGCTCGCCCCCGCGGAGACGGTGAGCGGGCCCGCGGTGCCCGCCTGCCAGAAGTTCGCGGCCGTCAGTCCGAGGGAGTGGACCTGCACGGCCTGGCTCACACCGTCGTTGGCCAGGACCGACAGCCAGTGGTGGTCGGCGGCGCGGGCCTGGACCTTCCCGCGGGTCGCGCCCGGCATGAGGAGGTAGAGGTAGCGGGCGTCGACCGGGTCCGTGCCGTGGTCGAGCCAGAGGGTCTGCCAGCGGCGAGTGGCCCGCTCGGTCGTGCTCGTGGTGTTGATGTCGGACCAGGCCCCGGTCCGGTCCTCGCGCAGGCTCTTCAGCCCGCCCTCCTGGACCACCCAGCCGCCGTGCCCCTCCAGATGCGCCCAGCCCGGCCGCTGCACCAGCCGCGCGCTCCCGCCCTCCCCCAGGTTGCGGTTGTCCACCACCGTCTCGACCGGCACCCCGTCCGCACAGCTGATCCCGGTACCGAGGCAGATCACGGCGTCCGCGACGCAGAACCACGACTTGCGGGCCTCAAGCGTCGAGCCGAGCCCCTTGAGGTGCTGGCCGACGGCCGCGTACTCGCCGTCCGTCGTGCCGCCGACCCAGCGCACGTCGGGTCCGGGCGCGCCCCATTCGCCGCCGGCGCGGTCGGGCAGACGCTTGGTGGAGACGGTGGTGCCGGGCAGCCGGTACCAGTCGACCGTGGGCCAGAACCAGTCCGTGTACTGGTCGCTCGCGCCCGCCGCCCACCAGGAGACCATTCCGGCGCCGGTGTGCCAGCCGCGCGGGTTCTCGCCGTTGCCGCACTCGTAGTACGCGATGCGGTCGCTGGCCATCGCGAGGCTCACGGTGAACCCGGGACGGCGGTGTACGGCGCGGTCCATGGCCGGGAAGAGGCGGTGGCCGACGGGTTCGGCGACGGGCGCGAGCGGCCGGGCGGCGACCGCGTGCAGCCGCGCGAGATCCGCCACGTCGAACTGAGGAGCCGTCAGAATCGGTGTGACCGTGTCCCGTTGGACCCAGCCCTTGATCATGCCGTGCCACCGGTCGCGCTCGGCCGGGCTCGCCGCGTCGGCCAGCAGCGCGATCGCGGCGACGACGCCCTGTCCGTGGAAGTGGTCGCTGCGCATGACGTGCAGTTCGTCGTTCTTCAGGTAACCCCGGCTGATGGCACGGCCGTTGACGCCGTCCATGATCAACCCGTCGTGGATCAGGGGCGCGTAGGCGTGCTCGACGCTGTCGAGGACGACTTGGCGATCGGGATCCGTGACCTGCCACTCCGACCCGGCGAGCAGTGCGAAGAGGCGGCCCAGGCCGTCGAGCATGACCTGTCCGTACGTCCCCGAGTACGGCACCCGGGTGTGCTGCACGAACGAGCCGTCGGCGTACAGCCCGTCCCCCTTGGTGACGTACGGGAAGACCGGCGAGAGGGCGTCGCGGGCGAGGGCGATCCTGTCCGGCGCGCGGCCCAGGATGCCGCGCAGGGCGACCGAGCGGCACAGGTCGACGCGGTTGGCGCCGGTCGAGGTGCCGGAGTAGTCGGCGAGCAGGGCGTCCGGGATGAAGTGGTCGACTGCCGCGCAGGCGGCGGCGATTCGGGCGTCCGTGAGGTGGTCGTACAGGGCCGCGACGATGTCCAGGAGGAGCCGGGGGCTGCCGATCTGCCACTCCCACCAGTTGCCGTAGCGGGTGGTGCCGGGGTGGTAGACCGTGGCGGAGAGGTGGTCGAGGCCGCGCAGGACGTCCGCGAGGAGGTCGGGGTCGCCGGTCGAGCCGGTGCCCGGCTGGACGTAGGCCCGGGCCATCGTCTCCAGGCGGGCGTAGCTCTGGGTGATGCCGGACGGCGGGTCGAAGGGGCGGCCCGGCCAGAGGGAGACCGGGGTCGGGGCCATGGTCGCGCGGAAGGCGCGGGCCCGTTCGCCGGTGCCGGTGAGACGGGCGGCGTACGGTTCGACACCTGGGTCGTATCCGGTGCCGAGGGCGATGTCGAGCCAGCGCCGGCGGAGCACGTCATAGGGGTCGGAATCGGTCCGGTGCACGGTCATGCAGCACTCCTCTGGAAGTCCGGAATCCGCCAACGGAGTGTAATTCCATGAATACACGTGGATGATGTTGAAACCCGAACGGAATAGGTCTACGGTCTTCCGTGTTGGCATCGTTGAACATTCAACATCACCGCCTATCGTCCCCACAGGAGCACATCATGGGCATCTTCGGCCGCAAGGACAGCACCGAGACCGAGACCGCCGCGCCCTCCGCGGTCAACCCCGAGCTTGCCGCGCTGACCGGCGAGTACACGATCGACCCGGCGCACTCGACGCTCGGTTTCACGGCCCGTCACGCCATGGTCACCAACGTCAAGGGCAAATTCCTCGACTTCAACGGCACGCTGCACCTGGACGGCTCGGACCCGGCCAAGTCGACGGCCTCGATCGACGCCAAGATGGACAGCATCGACACCGGTTCCGCGGACCGTGACGGTCACCTGAAGAGCGCCGACTTCTTCAAGATCGAAGAATTCCCGACGATGACCTTCCGTTCTACCTCGGCCGAGTCCCTGGGTGGCGACGACTACCGCATCACGGGTGACCTGGAGATCCTCGGCACCACCAAGCCGCTCACCATCGACCTCGAGTTCAACGGTGCCGCGAAGGACCCGTTCGGCAACGAGCGCGTCGGTTTCGAGGGCAAGGCCGAGATCCTGCGCTCCGAGTGGGGCCTCACGTGGAACGCGGCGCTGGAGACCGGTGGCGTGCTCGTTTCCGACAAGATCAAGCTCAACTTCGACATCTCCGCGATCAAGAACGCGTGACCCCACGGGGATTCGGGCGGCGGAGTCGTAGTGCCGATCACTACGACTCCGCCGCCTTCGCTTTTCACGCGTCCCGGAATCGGAACAGCACGCACGCGAGGGCGAGCAGCGCCGCCGCGTACGCCGCCAACACGCCCAGGCCCGGCCAGGGGGCTATCGGCAGGTCCGCCAGGTGGCGGGTCGACTGGATGGAGAGGGCCGCCGGCATGGGGGCCCAGCGCTCCAGGCGGTGCTGCCACGTCGGGGACGGGATGATCGTGACCAGGAGCGGGACGACGTAGAGGATGCCCAGGCCCAGGGTGATCGCCGCTGACGTGTCGCGGAGCATGGTCGCCAGGGCCAGGCCCAGCAGCGCGACCAGGGCCAGGCAGAGGACCGAACCCAGGGTGGGGCGCAGGGCGGGGGCGTAGTCCGGGAGGAGTGCGTCGGCCAGCAGCGTCGACGCCAGGATGCCCAGCGCTCCCCCGGCCGCCGTCAGCAGCGCCAGCACCGTCGCCTTGGACGCGAGGACCCGCCAGCGCGTCGGCATCGCCGCGAGGGTCGTGCGGATCGTGCCCGTGCCGTACTCCGCGCCCATCGTCAGGACGCCCAGGATCAGACAGGCGGCCTGGCCCAGCCAGACTCCGGTGAGGCTGAGCTTCACCGTGTCCTCGTCGCAGGGGCCGCCCGGGCAGACGTCGGCGGCGACCGGGGCGATCGCGGCGGCGCCGATCGCGAGGGTGAGGGCGACGAGAGCCGCGAGCAGCCACCAAGTGCTGGGCAGGGTACGGAGTTTCGTCCACTCGGCATGGAGCGGGCGCAGCGCCTTCACGCGTCCCTCCTGCACACGGTCCAGGCCGCCAGGAGCAGGGCCGCCACGGTGTAAGCGGCCAGGACGGCGAAGCCGTTGCCGGGAGACAGTGGGTAACAGCCGCCTTCCGGAAGGCAGTTGTGCGCGGTGAAGTCGTACTTCTTGACGCCCTGCTGGACCGCGAAGGCCGCCGCCGGGGTCACCCGCAAGAGCCAGCGCGCGGCCGGGAGCGGGAAGGCGAAGGACAGGATCTGCGGGAGGATCACGAGCATGACGACCGTGGCGATCGCGCCCGCGCTGTTGCGGAGCACGACCCCGACCGCCAAGGCCAGTACGGCCACCAGGGAGAGCAGGGCGGCGCTGCCCACTACCGCGCGCAGGGCCGGGTTCTCCAGCAGGGGGTGGTCGGGGAAGGCCGGGGGGCCGAAGCCGTTGCCGCGCAGGGTGCTCTGGGCGAGCGAGTAGCCGATGGCGACGGCCGCCAGGCCCACCACGAAGGTCACCGCGCCGATCACCGTCGTCTTCGCCGCCAGCACCTTCAACCGGGCCGGCGTCGCCGTGAACGTCGTACGGATCATGCCCCGTTTGTATTCGCCGGTCACGAAGAGCGCGCCGAGGGCGATCATGAACAGGATGCCGACGAAGACGCCCTGGAAGCTCATCTGGACGATGTCCGGGCCGCCCTGGTCGGGGCCGATGTCTCCCTGGCCGGTGAGGGTGTAGGTGCCGTCCGTGACGGTGGTGGAGGAGTCCGGCCGGGCGTTGCGGGGGGCGGGGCCGGGGGCGGGCGCGTCGGGGGTGGGGGCGCCGACGTCCGTGCTGGTCCAGGCGGCCGTGGTCGAGGTGCCGTTCAGGGTCAGGTGGTCGTAGGTGGCGGTGGCGTGCGCCCCGCCGGTCGACTGGCTCGAACCGCCGAAGGAGCGGCGCACGTCCTGGTGGCCCGGAGTGGCCAGGACGAGGCCCACCTGCACGGTCTTCGGGAGGCCGGACAGGCTGACGTCCTTGATCTTCGTCCACTTGGCGCCGTCGGCGGACTCGTAGCCGGTGAGGCGGTCGCCGGTCCGCGTCAGGCGCAGCCAACGCGGCACCTCCGTCACCTCGGAGTCCGAACCGGCCGTGTCGTGGGTGAAGTTCCACTGCATGCGGACGCCGTGGCCGGGGGTGGCCAGGACGGCCCCGTACGAAGAGCCTTGTTCCAGGCTCGACTTGACGATGATCCCGGCCTTCGCCCAGGGCTCCACGCTTCTGCCGTCGGCGGTCTTCAGGCCGGTGACCCGGGCCGTGACGCTGCCGTCGCCGGTGAGCGGGCGGTGCGTGAAGCGGAAGGCGTCGGTGACCGATGTGCCGTCGGGGCCCTGGATGATGTCCGGTCCCCCGCTGGTCACGGAGCCGCTCGCGCTCAGTTGGGTGATCAGTACGGTGACCACGGCGGCGACCGCCAGGACGAACGGCCAGGCGCGGACCGTACGGAACTTGGTCCACTCGGCGAGCAGGAGGCGGGGGAAGCCTGCGCGGGTGGGATGCAGGTGGGAGCGGTAGGGGGTGGGCGTGGTCTCGGGCTCCGACGTCGTCCTCGTCGTCATCGGGTCACCTCGTCGGAGGTCCCCACGGAAGCGGACTCGGTCGTGAACTCGGCCTTGTCCCGGGTGAGTTCCATGTACGCCTCCTCCAAGGTCGCCCGGTGGGCGCCGATCTCGGCGAAGGGGACGCGGGCCGCGGTCAGGAGTTCCACCACGCGGGGTGCGGGCAGGCCGGTGACGATGAGGGTGTCGCGGTCGGTGACGGCGACCCGGCCGCCCTCGCGGGCGAGGAGTTCCATCGCCTCCGTACGGGCCTCGGTGCGCAGTCGGACGCGGTCGCCGGAGGCGGCGTGCAGGAGTTCGGAGACCGAGGTGTCGGCGATCAGGCGGCCCCGGCCGATGACCACCAAGTGGTCGGCGGTGTCCTCCAGTTCGCTCATCAGGTGGCTGGAGACGAGGATGGCGCGGCCCTCGGCGGCCAGTCGGCGCAGCAGGCGGCGGATCCACTGGATGCCCTCGGGGTCGAGGCCGTTGACCGGCTCGTCCAGGAGCAGGATCGGCGGGTCGCCGAGCAGGGCCGCCGCTATGCCGAGGCGCTGGCGCATGCCGAGGGAGTAGCCGCCGGCCCGGCGGCGGGCGGCGGACTCCAGGCCGACCTGGGCGAGGACGTCGTCCACGCGGCGGGTGGGCAGTCCGTGGGAGTGGGCGAGCCAGCGCAGGTGGTCGCGGCCCCGGCGGGCGGGGTGCAGGGCGGCGGCATCGAGGAGGGCGCCGACCTCCAGCAAGGGGGTGCGCAGGGCGTGGTAGGGCCGGCCCGCGATGAGGGCCTGGCCTTCGTCGGGGGCATCCAGGCCGAGGAGGGCCCGCAAAGTGGTCGACTTTCCGGCGCCGTTGGGGCCGACGAAGCCCGTGACCGTGCCGGGCTCGACGGTGAAGGAGAGGCCGTCGACCGCGAGGGTCCGGCCGAACCGTTTGCGCAGACCGCGGACTTCTATGGTTGCGTCGCTCATGGTGAGGGAGGCTAGGGGCGGCGGTGCGGGGGTGTCGTCACGCCGTGGAGGTCCCTCGCGTAGGGGATGCGCGGAGGAAGTGGCTCGGGACAATGGCGGACGTGGGTGAGAAGGCTTCGACCGCGGCAAGGGCACGCGGTGGCATCAGGACACGGATCGCCGGTGCGCAGCGGGCGCTGCCCGGCGTGGTGCCCACCGGGCTGCCCGCCGTCCTGCCCGCCGTGCTGACGGTGCTCGCCGTGGGCGAGGGCCTGATCCGCAGTGGTGATCCGCAGAGCAGCCTCGCCGTCGTGCTGCTGCTCGCGCTCGCCACGACCGGGCCGCTCTCCTTCGTCCTGGGGACCGGGCGGGGCAGCCGGGTCGCGGCCGCGCTCGCCGTGAGCGCCGCGTGCGTGCTCGCGCTGGTGCCGTTCCAGGCGCTCACCGTGGGCGCCGCCGTCGCCCAGTTGATCTGCGTGTACGTACTGGCGCGGACGGGGTGGCCGCTGGCGGCCGGACTGCTCGTGGTGCCGTACGTGGTCGTCGCGCTGTTCAGTCATGAGGACGCCACCCGGATCGTCGCCGTCCTGCTCGCCACGCTCGGGTCCGCGGCGGCGGCGACCGGCATCACGCATCACGTGCGCAGCACCGTGCTCGCGCACAGCGCGACCGAGCGGGCGTTCGCGGACACGCTCCTCGAACATGCCGCCCGGGGCGAACGAGCCCGTATCGCACGGGAGTTGCACGATGTCGTCGCCCATCACATCTCGATGATCGCCGTCCAGGCGGAGACCGGCCGGCTCACCACGCGCGGTCTGCCGCCGGAGGGTGCCGACCGTTTCCTGGCCATCGGGGACACCGCGCGCACCGCCCTGACGGAGATGCGGCGGCTGTTGGGGGTGTTGCGGGAGGACGCGGACACCGGCGTCCAGCGGGCCCCGCAGCCCGGGCTCGGCCAGCTCCTCGACCTGATCGACGCGTCACGGGACGCGGCCGGCGCGGCGACCCGGCTGATCGTCAGCGGGCCGGTCGGCGCGCTCGACCCGGGCGTCGAGGTCACGGCGTACCGGATCGTCCAGGAGGCGCTCACCAACGCCCGCCGGCATGCGCCGGGCGCCGCCGTGGACGTGGAACTGCGGTACGGAGAGGCGGAGTTGGCGCTGCGCGTGCGGGACAACGGGCCCGGGCCCGCGACCGACTCCCCCGGTCACGGCCTGCTCGGCATGCGCGAGCGCGCGGCGACCGTCGGGGGGACCCTGCGCACCGGGCCGGCTCCCGGCGGCGGGTTCCTGGTCGAGGCGCGGTTGCCGGTGCGGGCGGAGGCGCTCGCGTGAGCATTCGGATCGTCGTGGCCGACGACCACGAGATCGTCCGGGTCGGGTATGCCGGACTCCTCGCCACCCAGGCCGACTTCACGGTCGTCGGGACCGCCCCCGACGGCGCCGAGGCGGTGCGGGTGTGCCGGGAGCAGCTGCCCGACGTGGTCCTCATGGACGTACGCATGCCCGTCATGGACGGGATCCGGGCGACCGCGCAGCTTCAAGGCCCGGACGCGCCACGGGTGTTGGTGCTGACCACCTTCGACCTGGACGAGCACGTGTACGACGCGCTGACCGCGGGGGCGAGCGGGTTCCTGCTCAAGGACGTGACGGCGGAGCGGCTCTTCGACGCGGTGCGGGTCGTGGCGGCCGGAGAGGCCCTGCTCGCGCCCGCGATCACCCGGCGGCTGATCGCCGAGTTCGCGCGTCAGCGTCCCAGAACCGGCCCCGCGCACACGGCACTTGACGCTCTCACTCCGCGCGAGACCGACGTGCTGCGGCTGTTGGCCCAGGGGCTGTCCAACCCGGAGCTGGCCCTCCGCCTGCACGTCGGCGAGGAGACCGTGAAGACCCACGTCAGCCGCATCCTGTCCAAGCTGGGGCTGCGGGACCGTACGCAGGCGGTGGTGATGGCGTACGAGACGGGTCTTGTGGTGCCGGGGGTGGGGTGAGGCCGGTCAGACGGTGCCGCCGCAGGCGTGCCGTACGGCACGGTCGATGAGGTCGAACTGGACGGCGGTGGGCACGACTTGGACCCGGCCCTCGCCGCGCGCGTTGCGCAGGGTCACGAACAGCAGGGGCGTGCCGCGCGCCGGGTGGCGTACATGGCAGGTGCAGACGACGGCACGGGCGTACAGCACCCGCGTGTGACCGGGGCCGAGCACGGCGCCCGCTCCCGGGGTGACGTGCAGGACGAGATTGCCGTACCCCTCCGCCGTCCGCCCGAACGCGACCCGGGTGCTCGCCGACGCGCTCAGGGTGATGCCGAAGTCGGGGCTGTAGCCGACGGGGACCTCGACGTCCGTGATGCTGATGCTGGTGGCCGCGACCGGGTCGGGGGGTGGGGGCACAGGGCGGTGGGTGGAGACGTAGGCCAGGAGACCGCCGAGCAGGATCGTGCAGGTCGCGGCGGTGAGCGTCAGGCGGGTGCGGCGCGGCAGGCCGTGCCAGTGGTCGCTGATCCTCGGCCGGTCCGCGCCGAGGATCTCGACGACGTCGTCGTCCCCCGGTGGGGTCACCATGGCGTGAGCCTAGGGCGCCCGGCGGGCCGAACGGCATCGGCCGAACGGCTCGCTCCGCACCGGCACTTGGCCGTACGTCGACCCGTACCCGCGCCGGTCAGAACCCGCCGCCGAAGTCCCCTCCCCCGCCGAAGTCGCCGCCCCCGCCGTCCCCGAAGCCGCCGCTGAAGTCGCCGGAGTCGAAGTCGGCGCCGGAGACGTCGCCGCCGTCGTAGCCGCCGGTGGTGAAGTCGCCGTAGCCGGTGCCGTAGTCGGCCGCGTAGGACGGGGTGGCCATCATGCTGCCGAGCAGGGTGCCGACGAGGAGGCCGGGGAGCAGGCCGCCGCCGAAGTAGCCGCCCGCCCAGGGGCCGTAGGCCGGGCCCGCGTCCCAGTAGGGGCGGCGGCCGTAGTCGGTGTCGACCTCACGGATCGCCGGGTCGTGGCCGTCGGCGAGGCGGGCCCGGTCGGCGGCGCAGACGGGTACTTCGCGCGGGGCGCCGCCGGCCGGTGTCCAGAGGGCGTCGGCGACGGACGGGCCGTGGCGCGGGTCGAAGAAACAGGGCGGCCGGCGCTCGGGCAGCGGGCGGCCCTCGCGGCGGGCCGCGAGCTGGGCGAGCGAGAAGCGGCCGTCCTCCAGGGCCTCGGTGACCGGGCGTACGTCCTCCGGTTTCGTGGCCGCGGCCATGGCCGACTTCGCCTGCTCGTAGGCGTCGAGGGCGCGTTCGTAGTCCCCGCGCATGGCGTCGTCGGCGCCCGCCTCGGCGGGGTGGAAGTCGAGGCGGTCCAGTTCCTCGCCGAAGGCCGTGATGTCCTCGTCGACGACGACCCGCAGCCGCTCCAGGGCGGCGCGCTGTTCCTCGGCCTTGCGGCGGCGGCTCCGGCGGACCAGGGCGTACGCACCTCCGCCGCCGAGCACCACGACCGCGCCGACGCCGATCAGCGCACCGGTCGACACCCCGCCGCCGTCGGAGGAGGAACCCCAGCTCGCCGGGGCCGAGCCGCCCATGTTGGCGAGGGCGCGGTCGGTGAAGTCGGTCAGCTGGGTCCTGGCGTCGGTGTCGCCCTTCACACTGGTGACCAGGTTCGTCACCGCCGTGCGCGGCAGGACGGCGGAGTCGGCCTTGGCGTCGAAACGGTCGCCGAGGCGGATCGCGTACAGGCCGGTGACGCCGGTGTCGGTGCGCAGGTTCTGGAAGAGGTCCTGGGTCGGGTAGCCGGCCGGGAGGACCGCGACGAACAGCGGCTTGTCGGCGTCCTTGATCTGCTTGGCGAGGGCGTCGGCGTCGGCCGTGGACAGCTGCGCGGACGCGGCCGGGTCGACGTAGACGGGGCTCTTGCGCAGGGCCTCGGCGATCGTGCCGACGCCGGTCGCGGTGGTGGTGGCGGAGGCGGGCGCGGGGCCGATCGCCAGGATGGCCAGGGCGGTGATCATCAGGGCCAGGAGCAGCCCCGGGAGGCTTCGGGTCCGTGCGACGACCTTCATACGTCGACGCTACCCGAAGCCCCCCACGGCCCGCCGTTCATGCAGGTGACAGCTCTGCGGTCAGGCCGCCCGGTAGGCGGTGAGCAGCTTCTCCACCGCCTCTCCGTACTTCCCGGTGAGCGAGAGGTGGTCGGCGTCCGCGAACGGCTTCGCCGTCGCGGCCGTGACGTTCTGGCCGATCTTCTGCTGGACGATCAGCCGCGCCTTGTCGACGAGCGCGCGGCCCGCCTCGTCGGCTCCGTGCCGGTCGGCGAGCGCGGCGGCCACCGCGAGCGCCTTCAGCGTCGCCGTGCCACCGCCCGGGACCTTGGTCTTCGTGGTCAGGCCCCAGCCGTACGGGTACTGCGGGTCGTACGCCGTGTCGCCGACATTGATCGGCAGCTGGGCCTCCGACTTGGGCCAGGTGACCGGGAGTTGGCCGGTGAAGGCCCGCTTGCCGTAGAGGACGTCGGCCACGCCGTCGCCCTCGGTGCCCGGCAGCCAGGACGCCACCAGGGCGTCGATGTCACCGAGTTGGTCGCCGATCAGCTGCGGGCGCCCGGAGACGATCAGCACCGCGCACTTCATGGCCGCGCACACCTTGTCGACCGCTGCCTGGTCGGCCGGGGTGAGGGAGAGGTCGTTGCCGTTGCCGACGTCTCCGATGCCCTCGGCGTACGGGGTCTCGCCGACGACGACCACACCGACGTCATAGCCGCTGGTCGCGGCCGAGGCGTCCTTGGAGTACGTGACGTTCCCGCCGGCGTTCTTCATGCCCTGGAGGATCGTCGTGCCGGTGGTGTTGGTGCCGGAGGAGCCCTGCCAGGTGATGGTCCAGCCACCGGTCTGGTTGCCGAGGTCGTCGGCGTTCGAACCGGCCACGTAGACCTTCTGGTTCTTCTTCAGCGGCAGGACGTCACCCGCGTTCTTCAGCAGGACCTGCGACTCGGCCGCCGCCTGCCGGGCCACGGCCCGGTGCGAGGTCGAGCCGATCTTCGAGGCGTTGCTGGTGTCGGCGTAGGGGTGCTCGAAGAGGCCGAGCTTGAACTTCTGGGTGAGGATGCGCGATACGGCGTCGTCGATCCGCTTCTCGGTGACGGCACCGGCCTTGACCTGCGCGATCAGCGTCGTGGTGAAGTCCTTGTAGCTGTACGGGACCATCATCATGTCGACGCCCGCGTTGACCGAGGTGGAGACGTGGGCCGCGTAGTCACCCGGGAGTTGGTCGATGGCGTTCCAGTCGCTGATGACGAACCCGTCGAAGCCCATCCGGCCCTTGAGCACACCGTTGATCATGTCGGCGCGGGCGTGCATCTTCACCGGGCCCTGGCCGTCGCCGAGGATGTCGAGCGAGGAGTAGGACGGCATGACCGTGCCCACGCCCCGGTCCACGGCGGTCTGGTACGGCGACAGGTGGACGGCTTCCAGCTGCTGCCGGGTGACCTTGGTGACGCCCTGGTCGATGGTGTAGGAGCCGGTGGTGGAGGAGCCGTACTCGGTGCCGCCGTCGCCGACGAAGTGCTTGGCGGTGGCGAGGACCTTGTCGTCGTCCTTCAAGTCCTTGCCGTTGGCGGCTCCTTGGAGACCCTGGATGACCGTCTCCATGGACTTGACCAGTGCCGGGTCCTCACCGAAGGACTCGTAGGAGCGGCCCCAGCGTTCGTCGCGGGTGACGCAGAGGCAGGGGGCGAAGTCCCACGGGACGCCGGTGGCGCGGACCTCGGAAGCGGTCACCGAGCCCGTCTTCTGGGCGAGTCGGGGATCGCGGGTGGCGCCGATGCCGATGTTGTGCGGCATGACGGTGGCGCCGGCCAGGTTGTTGTGGCCGTGCACCGCGTCGACACCGTAGATCAGCGGGATCTGGAACCGGGTTGCCTGGGTGCGGAGTTGGAAGCCGTCGATCATCTTGGCCCAGGCCGCCGCGGTGTTGGGCGTGGGCGTCGAGCCACCGCCGGAGAGCAGCGAGCCGAGGTCGTAGGAGGCGATGTCCGAGGGCGTGCCCATCGCGCCGCGCTCGGCCTGGGTCATCTGACCGGCCTTCTCCTCGAGGGACATGCGGGAGACGAGGTCGGCGACGCGCTTCTTGATCGGCAGCTTGCTGTCCAGGTACGGCAGTCCGTGCGCGTCGACCACGACCTCGGGCTGCTCGGTCGGGGCCTTGGCGCCGGTGACCGTGAGCTTGAGCGGGATGGTCTCGGCGTTCTCGGCCGACTTGTCCTTGAGGGTGGGGACCTTGACGGTCTGCGTCGTGCCGGAGACGGTGCCGGCCGGGAAGGTGAGGGTGCCGGTGACCGGGGTGTAGTCCTTGCCGGGTTCGGCGGTGCCGGTCGCGGCGGTCTCGTAGGTGACGGTCACCGGGTCGTCGATCGGGGCGGAGCCGGTGGTGGCGACGGTGACCTTGACGGTCGCCGTGCGGCCCTCCTTGACCGGGTAGACGGCGGCGTCCGTGGTGACGTTCGCGCGCAGGGCCTGGTCGGCCTTGCCGTACAACTCGACGTCGTCCATGGCGAACTGCCCCGGAGCGCCGACGGGGAGGGTGAGGGCGTAGCCCCACATCTGGGTCAGGCCCAGGACGTGGTCGATGCCGCCGACGGGCTGGTAATCGGTTCGGTATACGAAATCGGTGAAGGGGATCTCGATCTGTCTCCAGCCGCTGAAGTCGTCCGTGAAGGACGTGGTCCACAACTCGGAGGCCTCGCCGTGGGCGCCGCCGTCCTTGAGCTCGAAGGCGATCTTCTTGGCATTGTTCTGGCCGTCCCACCAGAACCGGATGCCCTTGTGGGCGGACCAGTCGTGGGCGGGTTCGGCGGCGGCGAAGTCGTGGGTGAAGCCGCCGTAGCCGCTGATGTCGTAGGTCCCGGAGAGGACCTTGGCGCCCTCGGGGGCGTCGGCGCGGTCGGCGAACTGGAGGTGCGGCGGGTCGTCGTTGTCACTGCCCCAGGTGAAGATGCCGTCGGCGGGCTGGCTCGCGAACGGCACCTCCCCCTCGAAGCGGTCCACGGGCACCGGAGCGGGGTCGGCGGCGGCCTGGGAGACGGTCGGTGACAGCAGAGCGGTGAGCAAGGCGGCGGAGACGAGCAGAGCGGTTCTTGGCATAGACCATTCCTCGACTCTCTGGTTCACTCATGACTTAGATCACGCCGTGAGTTAACTAACGGCCCACACACCCGTCAAGACGTCACGTCAGACATTTCGGGAAGGGCGACCAGCATGAGGAGAACCCCCCGCGCGATCCGGCTGCTGTTGGCCGGTCTGCTCTCCACGGCCGGCATCACCGCGGCCACCGTCCCCGCACAAGCCGCAGGCGAACAGGTCACCGCCTATCTCACCACCACCGACGACGCCGGCGGCCGCCATGTCACCCGCGGCCTCCAGGCGCAGACGCCGTTCGCCTTCCAGTCCGGTTCGGGCGGCACCGGCGAGAACATCACCGTCGACGAGAACACCCGGTACCAGACCTTCACCGGCGGCGGCGCGTCCTTCACCGACACCGCGGCCTGGCTGATGAACAGCAGCGGGGCGCTGTCCGCGTCGACCCGGAACGCGACCATGACCAAGCTGTTCTCGCCGACGGGCGGCATCGGGCTGTCGTTCCTGCGCAACCCGATGGGCGCGTCCGACCTGGCGCGGTACGGCTACTCGTACGACGACGTGCCGGCCGGACAGACCGACCCGAACCTCAACTCCTTCTCGATCGCGCACGACCTCGCCGACGTCGTGCCGCTCACCAAGCAGGCGGTGAGTCTCAACCCCTCTTTGACTGTCATGGCCTCGCCATGGACGGCGCCGGCCTGGATGAAGGACAGCGGGTCGCTCAACGGCGGCTGGCTGAAGGCCGAGAACTACGGGGCGTACGCCAACTACTTCGTGAAGTACCTCCAGGCGTACAAGGCCCAGGGTGTCAACGTCTCGTACGTGACCGCGCAGAACGAGCCGACCTGTTGTTCGGGCTACCCGTCGATGAGCTGGAACGGGAGCGGGCTCGCGTACTTCACCAAGAGCGAGCTGCTGCCGAAGCTCCAGGCGGCGGGGCTGACGACCAAGGTCCTCGCGCACGACTGGAACTGGGACGTCTACGACTCCTACGCGGCGCCGACCGTCGACGACGCGGCGGTCCGTTCGCACCCGAACTTCGGCGGGATCGCCTGGCACGGGTACGGCGGTGACATCAACAAGCAGACCACCGTGCACAACCAGTACCCCACGCTGGACGCCTTCGGGACCGAGCACTCCGGTGGCACCTGGATCGCCAACCAGCAGCGCGAGGACATGAACAACATCATCGACTACACCCGCAACTGGGCGAAGTCGGTGACCAAGTGGTCGCTCGCCGTGGACCAGAACATGGGCCCGCACAACGGCGGTTGCGGCACCTGCACCGGCCTGATCACCGTGCACAACGGGGACGGCGCGAGCGGGACCGTCGACTACACCGTCGAGTACTACACGATGGGCCACCTGACGAAGTTCGTCCGGCCGGGCGCCCAGCGGATCGCTTCGACGGCGTCCACCAACGTGCCGAACGTGGCCTGGCGCAACCCCGACGGGTCCAAGGCGCTGATCGCCTACAACGACGGGTCCGCCGCCAAGACCGTGACCATCAACTGGGGCGGCCAGCACGCCACTTACTCCCTGCCGGGCAAGACGTCGGCGACGTTCACCTGGACGGGCACGCAGTCCGGGGGCGGCAGCCAGACCGGCGCCTTCGTCGGCCTGGCGAGCAAGTGCCTGGACGTGGCGGGCGGTTCGACCACCAACGGCACCGCCGTGCAGCTCTACGACTGCAACGGCTCGACGGCCCAGCAGTGGACCGTGGGGACCGACGGCTCGGTGCGCTCGCTCGGCAAGTGCCTGGACGTGACCTCCGCGTCGACGGCGGACGGGGCCAAGGTGCAGTTGTACGACTGCAACGGGACCGGTGCGCAACAGTGGTCGTACAACGCGACGACCGGTGATGTGGTGAACACGGCGGCGAACAAGTGCCTTGATGTGACCGGGAGTTCATCGACGAACGGGGCACGGGCACAGATCTGGACCTGCACGGGAGCCGCCAACCAGAAGTGGCATCTGCAGTAGGGCGGGATCATGTCCCGCCCTCACGGGGGGGGCGGGACATGAGACGTTCAGGGGTGGCCGTCGCGGGTGCGGTGGCCGGGTGTCTGTTGCTCAGCGGGTGCGGGGCGATCGACCTTCCGCTGGCCGCGGTGGGCGTGGACGCGACAGGGGCACCACAGGCTGTCCTGCGGCCGTGCGGTGACGACCTGATCCAGGGGCTCTCGCTCGTCGGCGCGCCGGCCGACACGGAGTCCGAACGGAACTACTCGGGCTGGCGGGTGCCCGGCAAGCGGCACGGCACCGACGCCGGGTTCCCGCTCTTCGCACCGCCGTCCGCGTGGCAGGCCCGTGCTGTGGGTCAGCAGCGGCTGGTGCCGGACTACACGTACGAACTCGCCTTCGGCAAGGCGGAGTACAACTACGAGTACACCGGCCGCGTCACCTTCCGCGCAGCGGATCTCGCCGCCCTCAAGCCCGGCCAGGTCTGGGCCGACGACAGGGCCATGAGCCTCGACGAGTTCGAGGAACTCGCCGAGGACTCCTGCTGAGGGCGGGCTACTCGGCGGGCTCCACGCCCGCGCGCAGCAGGCCGAAGGTGTAGGCGTCCTCAAGGGCCTGCCAGGACGCGGCGATCACGTTCTCCGCCACGCCCACCGTCGACCACTCGCCCGAGCCGTCGGTGGTGGAGATCAGGACCCGGGTGGTGGAGGACGTGCCGTGGACGCCCTCCAGGATGCGGACCTTGTAGTCGACCAGGTCGAGCTTGGCGAGCTGCGGGTAGAGCTTCTCGAGGGCCACGCGCAGGGCGCGGTCCAGGGCGTTGACCGGGCCGTTGCCCTCGGCGGTGGCGACGATGCGCTCGCCCTTGGCGTAGAGCTTGACGGTGGCCTCGTTGGCGTGGGAGCCGTCGGGGCGGTCCTCGACGATGGCCCGCCAGGACTCGACCTCGAAGTACTTGAGGGGACGGCCCTCGACCTCGCCGCGCAGGAGGAGTTCGAAGGAGGCGTCGGCGGCCTCGTAGGTGTAGCCCTTGAGTTCGCGCTCCTTCACGCGCTCCACGACCCGGCCGACCAGCGCGCGGTCGCCGCCGAGGTCCACGCCCAGTTCCTTGCCCTTGAGCTCGATGGAGGCGCGGCCCGCCATGTCGGAGACCAGCATCCGCATGGTGTTGCCGACCTGCTCGGGGTCGATGTGCTGGTACAGGTCCGGGTCGACCTTGATCGCGGAGGCGTGCAGTCCCGCCTTGTGCGCGAAGGCCGAGACGCCGACGTAGGGCTGGTGGGTGGAGGGCGTGAGGTTGACGACCTCGGCGATCGCGTGCGAGATACGGGTCATCTCGCGGAGCTTGCCGTCGGGCAGGACCTTCTTGCCGTACTTCAGCTCCAGGGCCGCCACCACCGGGAACAGGTTGGCGTTGCCGACCCGCTCGCCGTAGCCGTTCGCCGTGCACTGGACGTGGGTGGCGCCCGCGTCGACGGCGGCGAGGGTGTTGGCGACCGCGCAGCCGGTGTCGTCCTGGGTGTGGATGCCGAGCCGGGCGCCGGTGTCGGCGAGGACGGTGGCGACCACGGCCTGGATCTGGGCCGGGAGCATCCCGCCGTTGGTGTCGCACAGGATCACGACGGAGGCGCCGGCCTCCGCGGCGGTCCGTACGACCGCCTTCGCGTACTCCGGGTTGGCACGGTAGCCGTCGAAGAAGTGCTCGCAGTCGACGAAGACGCGGCGGCCCTGGTCCCTGAGGAAGGACACCGTGTCGCGGACCATCTCCAGGTTCTCGTCCAGCGTGGTGCGCAGCGCGAGCTCGACGTGCCGGTCGTGGGACTTGGCGACCAGCGTGATCACCTCGGCGCCGGAGTCCAGGAGCGCCTTGACCTGCGGGTCCTCGCTCGCCTTGCCGCCGGCCCGGCGGGTCGCGCCGAAGGCGACCAGCTCGGCGTGCTTGAAGTCGATCTCCTGCCGGGCGCGGGCGAAGAACTCGGTGTCCCGCGGGTTGGCGCCCGGCCAGCCGCCCTCGATGAAGCCGACCCCGAAGTCGTCCAGGTGACGGGCGATGGCCAGCTTGTCCGCGACGGTGAGGTTGATGCCCTCGCGCTGGGCGCCGTCGCGCAGGGTGGTGTCGAAGACGTGGAACGAGTCGTCGAGCTCGCTGGTTTCCGTCATGGTGTCAAGGCTCCTGTGTCGGATCTCGGTCTGTACCGGAATGACCGGCTCCACCGTCCTCCAATGATCCCTCGCGCTCCGCTCCCGGCTTGAGGTGGGCCAGAAAAGCGAAAAACCCCTCGCGGGTGCGAGAGGTCTGCGCGCGGGTCGAGAACGACGGTGTCCGCCCGTACCTGGTCGTACGTGGCGGTCACTGCGGACCGGCGCGCCTGCTGCCAATAATCATGGCGAACGAGAGCACGGAGGCAGTCTGGCACAGCCTCCGCGCTCCGCTCATGGGTGTCTCAGGATGCGGTCGATCACTTCAGGCCGTCACTTCAGATGACGTACGTAGACGTGCGTGGTGTCGTAGGTGTCGCCGGGCACCAGGTCGGTGGCCCAGCTGCTGAAGGCGACCGTGCGGCCGTGCCGGTCGATCACGGGGAAGGCCGTGCCCCCGTCGCTCGGGCCGGCCCCGGTCCTGGGGCTGGCGAGCACCGTGCGGCCGGTGCGCAGGTCGCGCACGTACGCCTGGTCCTGGGTGCTCCGGTTCCTCGAGACGTACACGAGGTGTCGGCTGTCGGCGCTGAGCTGCGGATAGGCGGTGGAGTCGGTCGGACCGGCGCCGTCGATGCGGCGCAGCTTGCCCGTCTCCAGGTCACTGACGAAGACGTTGTGCCCCTGGTTGGTGTCGTCCGACGTGAGCTGCGAGTCCAGCGAGTTGAACACCATGTACCGCCCGTCGGCACTGACCTGCGGGAACTCGGTCTGCGCGTCGGACACCCTGCCGTCCGGCGCCTTGTCGGCCTGGAACAGCTTCCCGCTCGGCACGTCCCGGACGTAGGCGTCGCTCCAGTCGCCGCTGGTGGGAAACGGGACGAAGAACTGGTAGCCGACCCGGCTGCCGTCCGCGCTGATCGACGGTCGGGTGGCGGCGGACTTCCAAACGCCCTCGCCCGGCACCTGGCTGATGCGGACCCGCTCACCGGTGGCGCGGTCGACGCGGTAGACCCGGCTCCATCGGTCGCCCTGCGGCCCTTCGTCGCTCGTGTGCAGGGCGATGAAGGCGACGTAGCGGCCGTCGGCGCTGATCGCGGGCGCGCTGATGGCGTTGTAGCCCGCGTCGACGGCGTCGTCCAACCGCGACAGAGCGCCTGTCTTCAGGTCCTTGATCCAGGTCTCGTTGTCGTCCGTGTCGTAGGTCGCGTTGGAAGTGAACGCCAGATACCGGCCGTTGGCGCTCAGACTGACGTCCAGGACATGGCCGCCCCACGGGCCGCCGTCCTCGGTGACGCTGGCCAGGCGGGTGGTGCCGGTCCTGAGGTCGCGTACGAAGGCGTCCTCGGTGCCGTTGGTGTCGCCCGCGACAAGGTTGTCGGCGCGGGAGACGAAGGCCACGTAGCGGCCGTCCGCGCTCAGACTCGGCTGGTCGGAGCCGCTGTTGCCGTCCGTGCCGTCGGGCGCCACGCTCACCTTCTCGGTGTGCGGGGCCCTGGGCGCGGCGCTCGCCGTGGTCCCGGTCGCCGCCACCGCGACGGTGACGGCGATGGCGGTGAGTGCGGCGAGCCGCTTGGTCCGGTGCATTGGTGTTCCCCCGTGAATGGTCGATTTCATTGCAGGTCGGTCGTTTCTTACTGGACTGTCCTCAGGAACACGTCCGACACCCCGTTGGTGTCCCCCTCCACCAGATCGGGTGACGCCGACTCGAACGCGACGACCGTGCCGTCGTAGTCGACGGACGGGTGCCGGGCCGGGAGGTCGTTGCGGCCGCCCCAGCGGTCCACGCTGATCAACTGAGCCTTGCCCGTGGGTAGTTCGCGCAGATATACGGCCCCGCCCCGGACGTACGCGAGATGCGTGCCGTCCCCGGCGAGCGAGGGCTGCGTGCCGCGGACCTTGGTCGTGGTCCCGGCGTCGAGGTCACGGACGTGGATGTCCCGGCCGTGCTGGAAGGCGACCTTGCGCCCGTCCGCGCTGATCGAGGGCGCCGACGCACCGGAGCCGGCCTTCTCCAGGGCGCCGGTGTCCAGGTCACGAACGTAGATCGCACCGCCCTGGTCGAAGGCGATGTACCGGCCGTCGTAGCTGATGGACGGATTGGTCGCCGCCTCGCCCGTGGGCGCGCTGACGACGTCGACGTCACCGCCGTTGAACTTGAAGCGGTAGACGCGGGGTTGGGGGTGCGGGTCGGCCTCGGTGGCGGGCAGCGTGGCGGCCCAGGTGACCCACTGGCAGGTGGGGTCGACCTGGGGGTGTCCCATCCAGGTGAAGCGGACGCCCTCGTGGGTCGCGATGCCGGTGAGTTTGCCGACCGAGCGGTTGCGGACGAAGACCTCGGGGCCGCCGTCGGTCGCGTGCGGTGCCAGGTAGCTCACCATGCGCCCGCTGGTGCAGGGCGTGCCGTCGGACGAGGGCTTCTGCGTACTGGAGTTGACCCCGGAGACCCCGCCCGGCGCGTTGACGAGCACGTCGTCGCCCGACGTGAAGGAGGCGACACGGCCGTCCGCCATCACCGGGTCGTGGGAGGCGACGGCGAGCTGCTGTCCGTCCCGTGTCGTGCTGATCCGTTCGGTGACGGACGGCATCGGGGCCGGATTCCTCGCGAGTTCGCCCGAGAAGACGAACACGTCCGACTCGTCGTTGGTGTCGCCCGCCACCAGGTGGGACGCGGTCGAGCTGAACGCCACCACCGCGCGCCCCTCGGCGGCCACGAGGTCGCCGGCCGTGACGGCGGTCCTCGGGAGGGCGGCCCCGCGCAGCCCCGTCCGCAGGTCGCGCACCCGTATCCCGTCCTCGCCCGCGACGACGGCGTAGCGGCCGTCCGCCGTGGCCGACCATGGATTCCCGTCGGCCACCCGTCGGTCCTTGCCGGTGCGCAGATCGTGGACGTACACACCGCCCTCGGCGTAGAGCAGGACACGGTTGCCGTCCGCGGTGATGCGGACCAGGAAGGCGGTGCCGAGGTTCTTGTCGACCTGGATCCGCTCGCCCGTCGCCCGGTCCTTGACGAACACGTCGTTCGGGTCCGTCTCGGAGTCGACGCGGACGCCGTACGCGACCCGCTCGCCGTCGCCGCTCACCGAGGCCCCGCCCTTGCCGCCCTCCTCGGCGGGGGAGATCAGCTCGTCCGTGCCGGTCGCGGTGTCTCGGACGTACAACAGCCGGGAGCTCTCCGAGCCGTTGCGGTTGCCGATGGTGTACGCGACATGCGTGCCGTCCGGGCTGATCGACTCGACGTGGCCCAACTCGTTGGAGCCGGGCGGGTCTTGGGGCCACAGCTTCTCCGTGCTGCCGGTGGCGCGGTCGTACAGGTAGGGCGCCAGGAACCGGGTGCCCGCGGAGAAGGCGACCCTGCTCCCGTCGGCGCTCAGCATGGGCGAGCCGTACGTGGTGCCGCTGCCGAGGTCGATCCTGGTGACCTCGCCGGTGTCCAGGTCCTTCTCCAGCAGGCACTCGGCGAAGCGCGCGCAGCCGAAGCTCGGCGCCTCGGACACGAACGCGACATGGCGGCCGTCGGCACTGATCGCGGGGTCGTTCGAGGCTCCGTCGGCCTGGCTCCCGTCGGCGCCCGTGCTCGCTCTCTCCGTGCTGGGCGGGTGCGGCGCGCGCGGCGCGGCGGTCGCTGCGGTCGGCGAGACGAGTGCGACCAGCAGCGTCACCCCCAAGCAGACGCCGGACACCCCTGCGGCTCTGGACATGGTTCCCCCTGAGATCCCCGTGGACGCTTCTCCCCCGGCCCTGCGCCGAGGGCTCTCTTCGAGGCAAACGCACCGCCCGCTACAGGGTCAATCGGTCGTATTGCGTACAACCAGGGCACAACCTCAGACGTCCGCGAGGAGGCCTTCGTCGAGGAACTCCCGTACATGGCCGAGAACTTGCGCCCGGTCCGTGCCGCGCAGTCCGATCGCCACATGGATGGAGAAGCCGTCGAGCAGGGCGCGCAGACGGGCGGCGAAACGGTCGGGGTCGACGCGGCGGAACTCGCCCCGCGAGACGCCCTCGGCGAGCAGCGCCACCAGGTCGCGGTGCCAGGCGCCCTCGATGGCGGCCTGCCGGTCGCGGGCCGCCTCGTCGGCGTTCTGCGAGCGGTTCCAGACCTCCAGCCACAGGGTCCAGTGCGGGTCGCGGTGGCCGTCGGGGACGTACAGGTCGACGTACGCGTCGAGGCGTTCGCGGACCGTGCCGGCGCCGACCAGCAGCCGGCCGCGCTCGGTGCCGAGGCGGCCCTCGCTCCACTCCAGGGTGCGCAGCAGGAGTTCGTCCTTGGAGCCGAAGTAGTAGAGGAGGTGGCCGCTGCTCATGCCGACCTCGCGGCCGAGCGCGGCCATGGTGAGCTGCTCCAGACCGCTTTCGGCGATCATGCCCATGGCTGCGGCGAGGACCTCCTCGCGCGGCGGCGCGATCTTCCGCGCACCGGCCATCGCCCGCCTCCCTCTCGCCGGGTCCTCAGACCCTCGGCTGCTGTTGCGTGATGCAGTGGATGCCTCCCCCACCCGAGAAGATCGTACGGGCGTCGACCAGGGTCACCGTCCGCTCGGGGAACAGCCGCCGGAAGATTCCGGCCGCAGTCTCGTCGCGCGGGTCGTCGAAGGCGCACAGCACCACGCCGTCGTTGCAGAGGTAGTGGTTGATGTACGAGTAGTCGGCCCAGTGCCCGTCGGCCTCCAGGACGGTGGGGGCGGGGACCTCGACGACCTCCAAGGGCCGGCCGCGGGCGTCGGTCTGCGCGTTCAGCAGGCCGATGATCTCCTTGCTCACCTCGTGGTCGGGGTGGGCCGGGTCCGGCTGGGAGTGCGCGACCACGACACCGGGGCGCGCGAAGGCGGCCACGATGTCGACATGGCCGAGCGTCCCGAAGCCGTACGGGGGATAGTCGCCGGTGAGGCCGCGCGGGAGCCAGATCGCCTTGGTGGTGCCGAGCTTCGCGTGGATCTCCGCCTCGACCTGCTCGCGCGTCCAGCCGGGGTTGCGGCCGGCGCCGAGCTGGACCGTCTCCGTGAGCAGGACCGTCCCCTCGCCGTCGACGTGGATCCCGCCACCTTCGTTGACGAGGGTGCTGCTCAGCGCCGGCGCCTCGGCCAGGTCCGCGACATGGCGGGCGATCTTCGCGTCGTGCTCCCAACGGGCCCACTCCTGGGCGCCCCAGCCGTTGAACGTCCAGTCCACGGCGGCCAGTTCACATCCGTCGGTGACGAAGGTGGGGCCGATGTCCCGCATCCACGCGTCGTCCAGCTCGCGCTCGACCAGCTCGACGTCCGGGCCGAGCAGCTCGCGCGCCGACTCGCCCTGCCCCGGCCCGTGCACCATCGTCACCGGCTCGAAGCGGCGCACGGCACGGGCCACGGACGCCCAGGCGGCGCGGGCGTCCGCCAGCTCCTCGTCGTTCGAGAACGTCGGGTTGGGCCCGGGCCAGGCCATCCAGGTGCGCTCGTGCGGGGCCCACTCGGGCGGCATACGGAAGCTCATCAGAAGTCCCAAGTCCTAGTGATCCGGAGGAAGTAGAAAGCGGTGTGTTCTAGAGGAAGTACAGGCGGTTGAGGGAGACGGACTCGGCCGGTTCGGAGCGGATCGGCTCGCCGTCGAGGGTGACCAGACCGGTGCGCTGGTCCACGTCGACCGCTCCGGTACGGGAGTTGAGGCGCAGGTCGGCCGGTCCGATGCCGCGCGTGCCTCGAACGGCCACGCGGCGGCGCCTCGTCGGCATCGAGTCGTTGCCCTGGTCGAGGGCGGCCTGGGCGACGAAGGCCACGGAGATGTCGGCGGGCGTGCTGCCGTGCGCGCCGAACTGCGGGCCCAGGACGAGGGGTTCGCAGGTGTCGGTGGCCGCGTTGGGGTCGCCGACCACGCCGTACGCCGGGAACCCGGACTTCAGGACGAGCTGCGGTTTCGCGCCGAAGTACTCGGGCCGCCACAGCACGATGTCCGCGAGCTTGCCGACCTCGATGGAGCCGACCTCGTGCGAAAGCCCGTGCGCGATGGCGGGGTTGATGGTCAGCTTGGCGATGTAGCGCAGGACGCGGTCGTTGTCGTGGTCCGCCTCCGGGAAACCGCCGAGCGCGCCGAACTCGGCCTTCATCTTCCCGGCCATCGCGAAGGTACGGCGGACGGTCTCGCCGGCCCGTCCCATGCCCTGCGCGTCCGACGAGGTGATGCCGATCGCGCCCAGGTCGTGCAGCACGTCCTCGGCGCCCATCGTCCCGGCGCGGATGCGGTCACGGGCCATCGCGGCGTCGCCGGGCAGGTCGGTCTTCAGGTCGTGGACGGAGACGATCATGCCGTAGTGCTCGGCGACCGCGTCCCGGCCGAAGGGCAGGGTGGGGTTGGTGGAGGAGCCGATGACGTTCGGAACGCCCGCCATCTTCAACACGTTCGGCACGTGTCCGCCGCCGCAGCCCTCGATGTGGAAGGCGTGGATCGTCCGGCCCTCCAGCACCCGCAGGGTGTCCTCGACCGACAGGCACTCGTTCAACCCGTCGCTGTGCAGGGCGACTTGGACGTCGTGCTCCTCGGCGACCCGCAACGCGGTGTCCAGCGCGCGGGTGTGGGCGCCCATGTCCTCGTGCACCTTGAAGCCGCTGGCCCCGCCCTCGGCCAGCGCCTCGATCAGCGGGGCGTCCGAGGACGACGAACCCCGGCCCAGGAACCCGATGTTGACCGGCCAGGCGTCGAAGGCGTTGAACGCGTGCCGCAGCGCCCACGGCGAGTTGACACCGACGCCCCACACCGGGCCGAACTCCTGCCCGATGATCGTCGTCACGCCGGACGCCAGCGAGGCCTCCATGATGCGCGGCGAGAGCAGATGGACGTGGGTGTCGACGGCGCCGGCGGTGGCGATCAGCCCCTCGCCGGACACGATCGAGGTACCCGTGCCGACCACGACATCGACCCCGTCGAGGGTGTCGGGGTTTCCGGCCCGCCCGATGGAACAGATCCGCCCTTCGCGGATCCCGATGGACACTTTCCGGATGCCCTGCACGGCGTCGATCACGACGACATTGCTGATGACCACATCGCAGGTGTCGCGCACGGCGGCGGCCTTGAGGTGCAGCCCGTCGCGCGCGGTCTTGCCGAAACCGGCCAGGAACTCGTCGCCGTAGCGCTGGGAGTCGGACTCGACGCGGATGGTCAGCCCCGAGTCGCCGAGGCGGACGCGGTCGCCGGCGCGGGGGCCGTGGGTGGCGGCGTACTCGTACGGATTCACTGCTCAACTCCCAGGTAGCCGCAGGCGATCGCCCGGCGCAGGGCCTCTTCCCTCGCGCCCGGCGCGTCCAGTGGTCCGTCGACGAGCCCGGCGAAGCCGATCGCGATCCGCTCGCCGCCGATCGGCAGCAGGCCGACCTCGATGCTCTCGCCGGGGCCGAAGCGGACGGACGATCCGGCCGGTACCGCGAGCCGCATGCCGTAGGCGGCGGCGCGGGGGAAGTCGAGGCGCGGGTTGGCCTCGAAGAAGTGGAAGTGGGAGGTGACGGAGACGGGCACGGTCGCGGTGTTGGTGACCGTGACCCGGGCGACGACCTCGGGCTCGGCGTGCTCGGGCCCCGGGAGCAGGGCGCCCGGGGCGTCCTCGGCCGCTCCCCCGCCGATCGGGTCCGAGACCACCGCGAGCCGCGAACCGTCGTCGAAGACGGCCTCGACATGCACCTCGGTGACGATGTCGGCGACGCCCGGCAGGACGTCGTCCGGCCCCAGGACCGACCGGGCGCGCTCGATGGCCTCGGCCAGCCGCCGCCCGTCCCGGGCCGCCTCGCACACCGTGTCCGCGATGAGCGCGGTGGCCTCCGGCACGTTGAGCCTGAGGCCGCGCGCCTTGCGGGCGCGGGCCAGTTCGGCGGCCGAGAACAGCAGCAGCCGGTCACGTTCCGTGGGAGTCAGTCTCACGGGGCGGCACCTCCTAGCCATTTAGAACAACACTCTAAACAGAAGATTCATGGAACGGAAAGATTGACGCACAAGCTTGGCACGGGTCACATTGAACGCCGCTCTAAAAAACTTGGCGGCCGTCGAAGGAGACCCACCATGCCGATAGAACAGCGCGGAGTCGACACCATCCCCGACGAGGAGCGCACCAGCGGCCCACGCGACCTTGTGTCGATCCTGCTCGGCTCCAATCTCTGCCTCGGCGTGATCATCTTCGGCTGGCTGCCGCCGTCCTTCGGGCTCGGCTGGTGGGCGTCGGTGAGCTCGATCGTGGCGGGCACGGTGGTCGGCACGCTGTTCACGGCCCCGCTGGCGCTGGTCTCGCTGCGCACGGCGACCAACCTGTCGACGTCGTCCGGCGCCCAGTTCGGGGTGCGGGGCCGGCTGGTCGGCTCGGTGTTCGGGCTGCTGCTCGCCCTCGGCTACACGGCGCTGACCGTGTGGATCGGCGGCGATGTGATGGTGGGCGTGCTGGGGCGGCTGTTCGGGCTGCCGGCGGGCGGTGGCTCGTACGCCGTCGTGTACGGGCTGCTCGCGGCGGCGACGGTGGCGGGCGCGGTGTACGGGTACCGGGTGCTGCTGGCCATGTCCCGGGTGCTGTCCATCGGCATGACGGCGCTGCTGGTCCTGGGCGTGTTCGCGTACGCCCCGCACTTCACGACCGGCGCGCTGCCGGAGGCGGGCGGCTATCTGCTGGGCGGGTTCTGGCCGACGTGGTGCCTGGCGACGGTGGCGGCGGGACTGTCCGGACCGATCGCGTTCATCACCCTGCTCGGGGACTACACGCGCTACATCTCCCCGGTCCGCCACACCTCACGCCGGGTCCTGCACGCGACCTGGCTCGGCCTGATCGCCGGCCTCCTGGTGCCCCAGCTCTTCGGCACGTTCACGGCGTTCGGCGCGCGGGCGGCCCTCGACTACGCGGGCCCGCTGGTGTCGGCGTCGCCCACCTGGTACCTGGTCCCGCTCCTGCTCGCCGCCTCCGCGGGCTCGGTCGGCAACGCGGGCCTGATGCTCTACTCCATGGGCCTCGACCTGGACGCGATCCTGCCCCGCGCCTCCCGCGCGCGGGCCACCTGCACGGTCGCCGTCGTCGCCACGGTGTGCGTCTTCGTCGGCCACTACGCCTGGAACGCCCAGTCCGCGATGACGTCCTTCGTCCTCCTGCTGACGGCGATCGGTACGCCATGGGCGGTGATCACCCTGATCGGCTTCGTCCGCTGCCGGGGCGTGTACGACGCGGACGCCCTCCAGGTCTTCAACCGCCGCTCGCGGGGCGGGATCTACTGGTACCGCGCGGGCTGGAACATCCCGGCCACGGTCTCCTGGGCGGTCGGCGCGGGCGTCGGCCTGCTCGCCGTGTCACTGCCGTCGTACGAGGGTCCGCTGCTGTCGCTGACGGGCGGGGTCGACTGCAGTTTCCTGCTGTCGGGGGCGGTCGGCGGGCTGACCTTCCTCCTGTTGCCGACGGGGGCCGTCACGGACACCGAGTCCGCGACGGCCCCCAAAGTGACCAGCCGGATCTAGCGGCGTCTAGCCGAGCTTGTGCATCCAGCCGTGCTTGTCCTCGTTGACGCCCCGCTGGATGCCCAGCAGTGCCTCGCGCAGGCGGGCCGTGACCGGGCCCGGGGTGCCGTCGCCGTGGGTCCAGGCGGCGTCCTTGGTCTTGGCGTGGCCGATGGGGGTGACGACCGCGGCCGTGCCGCAGGCGAAGACCTCGGTGAGGGCGCCGGAGGCCGCGTCCTCGCGCCACTGCTGGAGGGTGACCACGTCCTCCTCGGCGGTGTAGCCGAGGTCGCGGGCGACCTGGAGGAGGGAGTCGCGGGTGATGCCCTCCAGGATCGAGCCGGTCAGCGCGGGGGTGACGATGCGGTCGCCGTACACGAAGGCGATGTTCATGCTGCCGGACTCCTCGACCTTGGTGCGGGTCACCGCGTCGAGGTAGACGACCTGGTCGCAGCCGTTGCGGGCGGCCTCGGCCTGCGGGAGCAGGGAGGCCGCGTAGTTGCCGCCCGTCTTGGCGTCGCCGGTGCCGCCGGGGACGGCACGGACGTAGTCCTCGGAGACCCAGATGGTGACCGGCTTGACGCCCCCGGCGAAGTACGCGCCGGACGGGGAGGCGATCAGCATGAACAGGTACTCGTTAGCCGGGTGGACGCCGAGCGCGGCCTCCGTGGCGAACATGAACGGGCGCAGGTACAGCGACTCCTCGCCGCCGTGCGGCGGGACCCAGGCCGCGTCCTGCCCGAGCAGCACGTCCAGGGCCTCGATGAACAGTTCCTCGGGCAGCTCCGCCATGGCCATCCGGCGGGCGGAGTTCTGGAAGCGGCGGGCGTTGGCCTCGGGGCGGAAGACCGCGACCGAGCCGTCGGCCTGGCGGTAGGCCTTGAGACCCTCGAAGATCTCCTGGCCGTAGTGCAGGACGTGCGTGGAGGGGTCGATGGAGATCGGACCGTACGGAACCAGCTGGCCGTCGTGCCAGCCGCGGCCCTCGGTCCACTTGATCGTCACCATGTGATCGGTGAAGTGGCGGCCGAACCCGGGGTTCGCCAGAATCGCGTCCCGCTCGGCGGCGGAAAGTGGCGAGGCCGAGGGCTTGAGCTCGATCGTGGGCGTCGTCATGAGTAGGTGTCCTTCACCGGTTGTGTAGTGACGGGCCGCGCTCACGCCCGCTACTGCCAATGGCCAGTGTTAGGACGTCCGAGCATTCCCTCATACCGCGGCTCCGCGTTCGATTATCGCGCGCGGGCTGCCGTGGAAGAAAACGGCGTGAATGCGACCCAGGGGATGATGGTGGCACCCGGCGGGGACATAGCGAAAGCCGCCGGGTGCATATGCGACCCGGCGGCTTCGAAGACTGCGAGAGTTTCGAGTGACTCGGCGGGTCAGCCGGCTACTCGTACGGACAGCGCGTCGCCGATCTCGGACGTGCTGCGCGCGGGCTTGCCGGTGCGCTCGGCGAGGTCGGCGGCGACCGCCTCGTCGATGCGGGCGGCCTCGGCCTCGTAGCCGAGGTGACGCAGGAGCAGGGCGACGGACAGGACCGTGGCGCTGGGGTCGGCCTTGCCCTGGCCCGCGATGTCCGGGGCCGAGCCGTGCACGGGCTCGAACATCGAGGGGAACTCGCCGGACGGGTTGATGTTCCCGCTGGCGGCGACGCCGATGCCGCCGGAGACGGCCGCGGCG
The DNA here is from genome assembly GCF_053595415.1 of Streptomyces sp. NPDC002499. Lineage (NCBI taxonomy): Bacteria > Bacillati > Actinomycetota > Actinomycetes > Kitasatosporales > Streptomycetaceae > Streptomyces > Streptomyces sp. NPDC002499. Next base: position 119,096 of record NZ_JBSFXO010000013.1, on the reverse strand, counting down.
AGGTCGGTGATGATGTCGCCGAAGAGGTTGTCGGTGACGATCACGTCGAAGCGGGCCGGGTCGGTGACGAGGTAGATCGTCGCCGCGTCGACGTGGATGTAGTCCGTGGTGACTTCGGGGAACTCCTCGGCCACCTTGTTGAAAACGTTCGTCCACAGGTGACCCGCGAAGGTCAGCACGTTGTTCTTGTGGACCAGCGTGAGCTTCTTGCGCGGACGGGCCTGGGCGCGGGCGAACGCGTCCCGGACGACCCGCTCGACACCGAACGCCGTGTTCACGGAGACCTCGGTGGCGACCTCGTGCTCGGTGCCCTTGCGGATCGTGCCGCCGTTGCCCGTGTACGGACCCTCGGTGCCCTCGCGGACGACCACGAAGTCGATCTCCGGCTGGCCGGCGAGGGGGGTCGCCACACCCGGGAGCAGCTTGCTCGGCCGCAGGTTGACGTGGTGGTCGAAGGCGAACCGGAGCTTCAGCAGGAAGCCGCGCTCCAGGACACCGGACGGGACCGACGGGTCGCCGATGGCGCCGAGCAGGATCGCGTCGTGCTGCTTGAGGGAGTCCAGGTCGGCGTCGGTGAGGGTCTCACCGGTGGCGCGGTAGCGCTTGGCACCGAAGTCGTACTCCCGGGTCTCCAGCTTCACATCCTGCGGAAGGACGGCGGAGAGGACCTTCAGACCCTCGGCCACGACTTCCTGGCCGATGCCGTCCCCGGGGATCACTGCGAGATTGATGCTGCGAGACATGTCGGCACCCTACTCCTCGTCCCATGGGATGACATGAGGTGTCCGCGATACGGACAGCCCCAGGACGACTTCGGGCCGCCGGGGAGTGGGCGGGCGTCAGTCGTTCGACCTCCGTTCACCCTTACGCATGGCCCTCGTTGAGGTTCACTGGGAACTTCATCGACATGGAGACACCTGATGTCGGCATACCGGAGCAGCTCGCACGCCGGATGACCATGGCCGAGCAGTACGAGTACCTGCGCACCAAGCTGTCCCGGCGCCGCACGCTGGTGACCGCGGGCGCGGTGGCGGGCGGGTTGCTGACGGGGTGCGCGGGCACGGGATCCGACGGCAGGTCGACCGGCGGACGGACCAGCAGCCCCGGCGCCGCGAGCAGCCCCGCCACCTCGAAGATGTCCGGCGCGGTCGTCACCCCCTTCGGCCGCCACCTCGCCTTCGGCGCCGACCCCAAGTCGCAGATGCGCGTCTCCTGGCAGGTGCCGTTCGCGGTCAAGAAGCCGTACGTCCGCGTCGGGACCAGGCCGGACGACTTGGGCCGCAAAGTCACCGCCGAGATCCGCGACCTGCACACCCCGGGCCTGACCGGCGTCCGCTCCGCCCTGGAGCAGTACTACGTGCACGCGGCCCTGGACGGCCTGCGCCCCGGCACCACGTACTACTACGCCGTGGGCCACGAGGGCTTCGACCCGACCGCGCCTCAACACCGTTCGACCATCGGCGAGTTCCGCACGGCGCCGGCGAGCCCGGAGAAGTTCGTGTTCACGGCCTTCGGCGACCAGGGCGTCAGCCAGGCCGCGGCCACCGGCGACCACGCGATCCTGCGCCGCGAGCCCGCCTTCCATCTGCACGCCGGTGACATCTGCTACGCGGACACCAACGGCCGCGGCGAGAAGGCCGACGGCTACGACCCCGGCTACTGGGACCTGTTCCTCAAGCAGAACGAGTCGGTGGCGAGGACGGTGCCGTGGATGGTGACGACCGGCAACCACGACATGGAGGCCTGGTACTCGCCGGACGGCTACGGCGGACAGCTCGCCCGCTGGTCCCTCCCGGACAACGGCTTCGACCCGCGCAACTCGCCGGGCGTGTACGCGTTCACGTACGGCAACGTCGGCTTCGTGGCGCTGGACGCCAACGACGTGTCGTACGAGATCCCCGCCAACTTCGGCTACTCGCAGGGCAGGCAGACCAAGTGGCTGGACACGAAGCTGGGTGAGCTGCGGGCGGCGAAGGGCGTCGACTTCGTGGTCGTCTTCTTCCACCACTGCGCCTACTCGACCTCGGCCCACGCCTCGGACGGCGGGGTGCGCACGGAGTGGCTGCCGCTGTTCGAGAAGCACGAGGTGGACCTGGTGATCAACGGCCACAACCACGTCTACGAGCGCACGGACGCGGTCAAGGGCGACAAGGTCGGCCGGGCGGTGCCCATCGGTGCGTCGACCGATCCGACGAAGGACGGGATCGTCTACGTCACCGCGGGCGGCGGCGGCCGTGATCTGTACGGCTTCCCGTCGGGCGTGAAGGAGAGCTACGAGGGGCACGTCACGCGGCACGACTCGGTCGGCACCTTCCAGTGGACGAAGTCGCACGGCTCGGCCCAGGAGACCGTGGAGTGGTCGCGGGTGCGCTACCGCGGGTTCTCCTTCCTCTCGGTGGAGGCGGAGAGCGGCAGCAGGCCGGCCCTGAAGGTGTCGGCGCTCGCGCAGAGCGGCGAGCGCATCGATCACTTCGAGGTGCGGCGCGGGAGCTGACCCCGCGCCGCACCCCTTGCGGGCGGCTCCCGGCCTACGGGCGTGCGCTCAGGAGCGGCGCCCGGAAAATCGCGTCGGCTCAGTGGCCGGTCTCGCCGCCGTTGTCCCGGCGATCGAGGGCGCGCTGGAGCGCGGCGGCGGCGTTCTTGCGGTCGGACTCGCTCGTGCGGGACGTGTGACGGACTCGGCGGCGTGCGGTCGTCTCGGCCATGGGAAATCGACTCCTTCGACATCAACGGAGTGCGGAAATGGGGGGATTCGAGACGCCGGATGGGGCGGCGGAGCGACGGACCGCAGGGGTTGCCTGCACGGTGTCCGGCTCACGACCGCCATTCGCTTGATCGAGCGAGACGTTCGGCTCCTACAAAGTTAAGTGAGGAGGGCCGGTCTGTCTCCACAATTAGTCGGACTTCCTACTATCTGAGACGGCGTAATGGGTCGCACCACGCTGACCTGCTACTTCTTCCCCGCCCGCAGTTCGCGCACAAGGGCCCGGACCGCGGCCGTCGCCGCCAGTTCGGGAGTGGTCACATAGCCGACGGTCCGCGTCGGCCGCTCCGCCCCGAGATCGGTGACCGCGACCGACGGCGGCGCTCCGGTGAGCGAGAGCCTCGGCATGATGGCCATCCCGAACCCGCTGCCCACCATCGACAGCACCGCGCCGTCGTCCTCCGCGCGCACGCTCGCCGCCGGGATCCAGTCCTGCGCGGCCCACCACGCGCGCGTGTAGGAGGAGCAGTTCTCGGCCCAGTCGACCAGCGGCAGCGAGCGCGGCGCCGGATGACCGGCCGGGTGCACCAGCGCGTACGGCTCTTCCAGGAGTACGTCACCCACCAGCTCCGGCGGGATCGGCGAGCCGGTGCCGATGGTCGCGATGCCGAGATCGGCGCGGCCCTGGGCCACCTCACCGGCGGTGCCGGGGCCGACCTCGCGGACCACGCGCACGGTCGGCTCGATCGCCGGGTGCGCTGCGGTGAGCCGTTCCAGCACAGGCGGCAGGAGATGCAGGGCCGCGCTCCGGAAGGCGGCGATGCGCAGGGGCCCGCCGACGACGCCCGTCCCGAGACCCCTACCCGGTCCTGCCCCGAGCCCCCTGGTCTCGGCGACCATCACCTCCAGCAGCCGCAGGACGCGCCGCGCGTGCGCGACGGCCCGGGCCCCGGCGGGCGTGGGCCGGGCCCCGTGGCGCCCGCGCTCGAACAGCACGACCCCCAGCTTGCGTTCGATGCCGCGCACGGCGTGCGAGACGGCGGACTGGGTGCTCCCGAGCCGTGTCGCGCCGGCCGAGAAGCCGCCCTCGTCGGCCACGGCGACCAGCGTCCTCAGCTCCTGCGGCGCGAGATCGACCGTGCCGACCCTGCCCTCCATCCACGCCACCACCTGCCCCTATGCGAGCGGCTCATGGATCCGCCCGTCCCATGAACCCAACCCCCTGCCCACGCCGGCCATTCCTCCCTACGGTCGCCCTCATGACCGCGCTCACCGTGCACCAGATCGCCCGCCCCACCGGCTTCCCGACCCCCGACCACTTCCGTTTCACCGAGTCGCCCGTCCCCTCCCCCGCGCCCGGCACGGCCGTGGTCGAGAACCTCTACTGGTCGGTGGACCCCTACCACCGCGAAATGATGGACGGGGACTTCGAGTTGAACGCCCCGCTGGAGGGCCGCGCGCTGGGCCGGATCACCGCCTCGCGCGAACCGTCCCTGCCCGAGGGCGAGATCGTCTTCCACCGCAAGGGCTGGCGGACCCACTCGGTGGTCTCCCCGGCCGAGGTGAGACGGCTCCCCCGGCACGAAGGCGTGCCCCTCTCCGCGTACTTGAGCGTCCTCGGCGGCACGGGCCTGACGGCGTACGTGGGCCTCACCCGCATCGCGCGACTCCGCGCGGGCGACGACGTGTTCGTGTCCGCGGCGGCGGGCGGAGTCGGCACGGCGACAGGCCGCTTCGCACGACTGCTGGGCGCCGGCCGCCTGATCGGCAGCGCCGGCTCGACGGAGAAGGTGAACCACCTGACGGACCAGGTGGGTTACGACGCGGCCTTCGACTACCGCACCGCCCCCGTCGCCGAACTCCTCACCAAGGCGGCCCCGGACGGCATCGACCTCTTCGTCGACAACGTCGGCGGCGACCAACTGGGCGCGGCGATAGGCGCGTTGCGCGACCGAGGGCGGGTGGTGCGGATCGGCACGGTCGGCCAGTACAACACGCCGGACGCACCGCCCGTGCTGTTCAACCACGCCGACGTCGTGGAGAAGAGCCTGCGGATCGAGGGCTTCCTGGTGCGCGACCACCTGGACGCACAGCAGGAGTTGTACGACTTCGCCGTACCGCATCTGCGCAGCGGGGCACTGGCCCTGGACGAGACGGTGATCGACGGCTTCGAGCGGATCGTGGAGGCGTTCCTGCTGATGCTGCGGGGCGGCAACACGGGCAAGACATTGGTGCGGACCGGGTCCTGAGGACCCGGCCCGATCACGTGCGGGATGCGGTCAGCCCATGTGCGGGTAGCCGTAGTCGGTCGGCGCGACCAGCGTCTCCTTGATGGCGCGGGTCAGGGTCCAGCGCATCAGGTTCTGCGGGGCGCCGGCCTTGTCGTTGGTGCCGGAGGCGCGGCCGCCGCCGAAGGGCTGCTGGCCGACGACGGCGCCGGTGGACTTGTCGTTGATGTAGAAGTTGCCGGCCGCGTAGCGCAGCTTCTCCATCGTGTACGCGGCCGCCGCGCGGTCGTTGGAGATGACCGAGCCGGTCAGCGCGTAGTCGGAGACCGCCTCCATCTGGGTCAGCATCTCGTCGTAGTTCTCGTCCTCGTAGACGTGCACGGCGAGGAACGGGCCGAAGTACTCGGTGCGGAACACCTCGTTGTCGGGGTCACTGCACTCGACGACGGTCGGGCGGACGAAGTAGCCCACCGAGTCGTCGTACGAACCGCCCGCGACGATCGTGCAGTCGGGGTCCGCCTTCGCGCGGTCGATGGCCGCCTTGTTCTTGGCGAACGCGCGCTCGTCGATGACCGCGCCGACGAAGTTGGCGAGGTCGGTGACGTCACCCATGGTCAGGTAGTCGACCTCGGCCGCGAACTCCTCCTTGAAGCCGGAGTTCCAGATGGAGGCCGGGATGTAGGCGCGCGAGGTGGCGCTGCACTTCTGGCCCTGGTACTCGAAGGCGCCACGGGTCAGCGCCGTCTTCAACACGGCCCGGTCGGCGCTCGGGTGGGCGACGAGGAAGTCCTTGCCGCCGGTCTCGCCGACCAGGCGCGGGTAGGTGCGGTACTTCTCGATGTTGGTGCCGACCGTCTTCCACAGGTGCTGGAAGGTCTTGGTGGACCCGGTGAAGTGGATCGCGGCGAGGTCGCGGTGCTCAAGAGCGACCTTCGAGACCTCGATGCCGTCGCCGGTGACGAGGTTGATGACGCCCTTGGGCAGCCCCGCCTCCTCCAGCAACTGCAGGAGCAGCACGGCCGCGTGGGTCTGCGTCGGGGACGGCTTCCACACCACGACGTTGCCCATGAGGGCGGGCGCGGTCGGCAGGTTGCCCGCGATCGCCGTGAAGTTGAAGGGCGTGATCGCGTAGACGAAGCCTTCGAGCGGGCGGTGGTCGAGCCGGTTCCAGACGCCCGGGGAGTTGGCCGGGGGCTGCTCGGCGAGCAGGTCGCGGGCGTACTTGACGTTGAAGCGCCAGAAGTCGACGAGCTCGCAGGGACAGTCGATCTCGGCCTGCTGGGCGGTCTTGGACTGACCGAGCATGGTGGAGGCCGCGAGGGTCTCGCGCCAGGGGCCGGAGAGCAGTTCGGCGGCGCGCAGGATGATCGCGGCGCGGTCGTCGAAGGCCATCGCGCGCCAGGCGGGCGCGGCGGCGAGGGCCGCGTCGATCGCGTCCTGGGCGTCGTCCTGGGTGGCGTTGGCGTAAGTGCCAAGCCGGGCCTTGTGGTTGTGCGGCTGGACGACGTCGACGCGCTCGCCGCCGCCCATCCGCCGCTCGCCGCCGATGGTCATCGGCAGGTCGATCGGGTTCTCGGCCAGCTCCTTGAGCTTGGCCTCGAGACGGGCGCGCTCCGGCGAGCCGGGGGCGTAGCCGTGCACCGGCTCGTTGACGGGGGTGGGGACCTGGGTCACAGCGTCCATGAGATCCGTAACTCCTTGTACGTGAGCGGGTGTTCGGGTCAGCCCTTGGTGAGGGTGGATCGTGCGAAGAAGAGGAGGTTGGCGGGCTTCTCGGCGAGGCGCCGCATGAAGTAGCCGTACCAGTCGGTGCCGTAGGCGGTGTAGACGCGCATGCGGTGGCCCTCGGCGGCGAGGCGCAGGTGCTCGTCGCTCCTGATTCCGTACAGCATCTGGAACTCGTACTCGTCGAGCTTGCGGCCGGCGCGCCGGGCGAGTTCCTGGGCGATGGAGATGAGGCGCGGGTCGTGGGACCCGATCATCGGGTAGCCGGACCCCTCCATCAGGATCCGCAGGATCCGGACGTACGCCTTGTCGATCTCGTGTTTCTGCTGGTAGGCGACCTCGGCGGGCTCCTTGTAGGCGCCCTTCACCACCCGCACCCGGCTGCCGGCCTCGGCGAGGCGGCGGGCGTCGGTCTCGGTGCGGAAGAGGTAGGCCTGGATGACGCAGCCGGTCTGCGGGAAGTCCTTCCGCAGCTCTTCGTGGATCGCGAACATCGAGTCGAGGGTGGTGTGGTCCTCGGCGTCGAGCGTGACGGTCGTACCGATGGCGGCGGCGGCCTCGACGACGGGCCGGACGTTCGCGAGGGCGAGTTCGTGACCGCCTTCGAGGGCCTGCCCGAACATCGAGAGCTTGATGGACATCTCGGCCCGCGTACCCAGCTCCAGCTCCTTGAGCCGGTCGACGAGGGCCAGATAGGCGTCACGGGCGGCGGCGGCCTGCTCGGGGGTGGTGATGTCCTCGCCGACGACGTCCATCGTCAGCTCGAGACCCTTGTCGGTGAGGTCCTGGACGATCGGCACGATCTCGTCCACGGTCTCACCGGGGATGAAGCGGTCGACGACCTGCTTGGTCACCGGCGCGGCCGAGATCAGCCGACGCATCCGATCGCTGCGCGAGGCGGCGAGAATCACGGGACCCAGCACGGGGCACCTCCACAGAACCAGCAGACAGGACCACCGTGAAACCTAGGGACCCCTCCGATCGTCGGCCATCGACAGCTGTCACGCATCCGTGCCGCAGATCTCAGACAGATGTATGAAGGCAGCCGGGAATCGGCGCGGGAATGCGGGAGAATGCCCGGGTGACCACCGATTCCACCGGCGACTACCAAGAGCTGGTCGACGAGATCTCGGAGCTCCTCGGCGCCCCGGCGACCCTGGAGAACCGCGACTTCGAGCTGATCGCCTTCGGTGCGTACGACAGTGAGGGCGACCTCGACGCGTCCGCGCTGGACCCCGTACGCACCCGCTCGATCCTGACCCGGCGCTCCACGGCCACGGTCCGCACGTGGTTCGAGGGCTTCGGCATCACCCGCGCCACCGGCCCGGTCCGCATCCCGCGCACCCCCGAGGCGGGTGTCTATCGCGGGCGGATCTGCCTCCCCGTCCGCCACCGCGGTGTCGTCCTCGGCTACGTCTGGCTCCTGGAGGACGAGCCCGGACCCACCGAGGACCAACTGACGGCGGCCATGCGGGTGACCGGCCGCATCGGCGACCTCCTGGCCGACGAGGCACAGCACGGGGCCGACCTGACGCGGGAGCTGCGGGCGGTACTGACCGCGGAGCGCGGCTGGCAGCGGGACATGGCGGTGGCCGAACTGCGCACGGCCCTCGGCCCCCGGGCGAACGGCCCGCACACGGTGGTCTGCGTGGCCCCCTGGCCCTCACCGGACCCCTCCGACGCCCCGTCGGTCCGCACGATCCCGGGCGCGACAGCCCTCTGCACGGTCCCTTGGGGCACGACGACCCACGCCCTCGCGCTCCTGGTCCGCCTCCGCTCGACGGACACCCTCACTCCGGCCACGTCGGCGGCGGCGCGGTTGTTGGGGCCCGATGCGGTGGCCGCCGCCGGGGTCGCCGCCGGGCGGGTCGGGATCGCGGAGTTGGGGGCGGCCTGGCGGGAGGCCTCGGCGGCGGCACGGGCCGCGCTGGCGGAGCCGCGGTTCGGGCCGGTCGCCGAGTGGGCGCACATCGGCCCGTTCCGTCTGCTGACCTCGCTCCCCCCGGACTCCGCCCACGACCCGGCGGTCGCCCCCCTCCTCGCCCCCGCCCACCGCGAACTGGCCCGCACGGCGGAGATCTACCTCGACTGCGCGGGCCAGGCCGGCCGCACCGCGGCGGAGCTGGGCATCCACCGGCAGACGCTGTACTACCGGCTGTCGCGGGTGGAGCAGCTCACAGGCCTGGACCTGGACGACGGCGAGGACCGACTGCTGCTGCACATGGGGTTGAAGGGGGCACGGCTGTAGCCATGCCCCTGCTGATGCTCGACCTCGACAACACCCTGATCGACCGCGACGCCGCGTTCCGGGCCGCCGCCGGTGCCTTCCTCGCCGAGCACGCACTGCCCGCCACTGACCTCACCTGGCTGACGACCCTGGACGCGAGTGGTTACACGCCCCGCGAGGAGGTCGCCCGGGTCATGATCGAGCGATACGACGGAAGCGGCGGCTCCAGCGAATACGGCACCGAAGACCTCGGCGCAGCCGTCCACGCGCTGCTCGACGGGGGCGCCGCCGACCGCGTGACCCTCGCTGAGGCCACCCGTGACGCACTCCGCGAGGCCGTCTCGGCCGGCTGGACCTGCGTGATCGTCAGCAACGGCCGGGGCGCCCAGCAGGAGACGAAGATCCGCCGCACCGGACTCGACCGGCTCGTGCAGGGCTGGGTGATCTCCGAGGCGGTCGGCCACAAGAAGCCCGCACCGGAGATCTTCCACGCGGCGGCGGACTCCGTCGGGGCGTCCCTGAACGACGCCTGGATGATCGGAGACTCCGCACACGCCGACGTCCTCGGGGCATCGGGCGTGGGCGTTCCCAGCGTGTGGGTGTCGGGCGGGCGGTCATGGACGGAAGCGGCATACGGGCCCACGCGGATCGCGCCGGATACCGCGACCGCCGTCCGTCACCTGCTCGCCCGCTGACCCCGTCCGTCAACTGCTCGTCGGCTGAAACAGATCCGCCACCTCGGCGATCCCCTCCGCGATTCCACGATCCGTCACGTTGCCGAACCCCAGGACCAGTTGGGGTGGATCCGTCGCCCCCGAGGCCCGGCACGCGCTCATGCCGTACAGGCCGACTCCCCGCCCGCTGGCCCTGGTCACGACCGTCTCCTCGTCCGTGCCCGGCACGAGATGGGCCACGGCGTGGAAGCCCGCCGCGAGGCCCGACAGGCGTACCGCCGGGGCGTGTTGGGCGAGGGCGTCGACCAGGGCGGTGCGGCGGGTCGCGTACAGGGTGCGCATGCGGCGCAGATGACGGTCGTAGCGGCCGGACTCGATCAGGCGGGCGAGGGCGAGCTGGTCGAGGGTGGGTGAGCCGCGGTCGGCGATGTTCTTGAGGTCGGTGAGCGGTTCGGTGAGCGCGGGTGGGGACAGCAGCCAGCCGATGCGCAGGGCGGGGGCCAGGGACTTGCTCACCGTGCCGATGGAGATCACCCGGTCGGCCGCCAACCCCTGGAGGGCGCCGACGGGTTCGCGGTCGTAGCGGAACTCCGCGTCGTAGTCGTCCTCGATGACGTACGCGTCCCTGCGCGCGGCCCACTCGACCAGCTCGTGCCGGCGCTCCGGAGCGAGCACCACCCCCGTCGGCCACTGGTGCGCCGGCGTCACGATCACCGCGCGGGCGCCGGTCGCGTCCAACTCCCGTACGTCGAGGCCCGATTCGTCGACCGGTACGGGGACCGCCACCAACCCCGCCGCGTCCGCCGCCGCTCTCGCCGTGCCCGGACCACCCGGGTCCTCGTACGCCACGGCCCGTACGCCGGCCCGGGCCAGGACGCGCAGGGTCAGGGCGAGGCCCTGTGCGTAGCCGGAGCAGACGAGGGTGTGCGCGGGGTCGGCGGCGGCTCCGCGCACCCGGCGCAGATAGCCGGCCACGATCTCACGCAGGGCCGAACTCCCGCGCGGATCCCCGTAGTCGAGGTCCGCGACCGGCATGGCGCGGGCCGCCTCCCTGGTCGCCCAGAGCCAGTCCGAGACCGGGAAGGAGCCCAGGTCCGGGACGCCGTGGCGGAAGTCGGCGAGGGGGTGGGGGGCGGGATTCCGCGGCGGCGCCTCGGGGGTCTGCTTCACCTGCGCGCAGGCCGCCACGCGGGTGGCCGAGCCGACCCGGGTCACCAGGTAGCCCTCGGCCTGGAGTTGGGCGTAGCAGTCCTGCACGAGACCGCGGGACAGGCCCAGTTCGCGGGCGAGTTCACGGGAGGACGGGAGCCGTTCGCCGGCCTGGAGCCGGCCCGAGCGGATGGCGTCGCGCACCTGCCGTTCCAACTGCGCGCAGAGCCGCTCCCCGCCGTCCCGGTCGACGGCCAGGAGCAGCTCGGGCGACAAACCGGCCCACTGCACTGGCATGGAATTGGAGCTTACCGGCGATCCGGTCCCTCTCTAACGTCATTGGCATGACGACTTCGCCGAACACCCAGCCCGCGGCCTCGACGGACACCTCCCTCCCGAAGCCCGCCCGTCCGCCCCTGCTCAGCCGGGCCCTCCTCCTCCGCTTCGTCAGCATGATCGGCGCGAGTCTCAGCTTCTTCCTGCTGCTGTCGGTGGTCCCCGCCTACGCGGCCGAGGCGGGCGGCGGCGGTGCGGCGGGCCTGGCCACCGGCTCCCTGATGGCGGCCACGGTTCTCGGTGAACTGGTCACTCCCCGGCTCGTCGCCCGCTTCGGCTACCGGGTGACCCTTATGGCAGGGCTGTTCCTGCTCGGCGCCCCCGCCCTGGTGCTGACCGTCTCCGGGAACGTGGCCTGGATCGTGGCCGTGTGCCTCGTACGCGGACTCGGTTTCGCACTGACGATCGTCGCGGGCGGCGCCCTGACCGCCACGCTGATCCCGGCCGAACGCCGGGGCGAGGGGCTGGCGTTGGTGGGTGTGGTGTCCGGCGTGCCGTCGCTGATCGCGCTGCCCCTGGGCCTGTGGCTGGTCACGCACACGGGGTACGGGACCGTCGCCGTGCTCGGCGGTGCCGCGTCCCTCGCGGCGATCGTCTCCGTCCTCGGACTGCCGGACCGGCAGCCGAAGTCGGAGGAATCGGTGGGGGTGTTCCGGGGACTGCGCACGGGCGCCCTGCTCCGGCCCGTCATCGTCTTCGCGGCCACCGCCACGGCCACCGGAATCCTGGTCACCTTCCTGCCGTTGGCCGTCCCGTCGGCGTCGGCAGGAGTGGTCGCGGTGGCCCTGTTCGTACAGCCGGCGTCCTCGACCCTGTTCCGCTGGGTCGCGGGCCGCTACGGCGACCGGCACGGCAGCGCCCGGCTCGTCGTGCCCGGCCTGCTCCTGTCCGCCGCCGGTCTGCTGATCACCGCCGCGACCGGCAGCGCGATCGCCGTCGTCACGGGCGCCGCCGTCTTCGGAGCCGGCTTCGGCCTCGCCCAGAACGCCACCCTGACCCTGATGTACGCCCGCGTCTCCCCGTCGTCCTTCGGCACGGTCAGCGCGCTGTGGAACCTCGCCTACGACGGTGGCATGGGCGTCGGCGCCGCGGGCTTCGGCATCCTGGCGGGGGTCACCGGGTACCCCTGGGCGTTCGCCGTGACGGCACTGCTGATGCTGGGCGCGCTGGCGCCGGCCCTGCGCGACCGCCGGATCACCAGCACCCCCACCGCCGACGGCGCCGTTACCGCCGTACACCCTCCAGTACTTGACGCAGACCCTCGGTGAGCCTCTCGGCGTCCGGTGCGGTCTTCGGGTCGAAGGTCCACTGTGCGATGAGTCCCGTGATCAGGGTCATGTAGAAGCCGCCGAGGGAATCGGCGGTCTCGTCGGAGACCTCCGCCTCGGGCACGCTCGTCATCAGCGCGACCATGCCCCGCCCGCCCTCGCGCTGGGCCCGGGTCAACTGGTCGCGCACCTCGGGCATCTTGTCGCCCATGGTCATGACCTCCATGCCGAGCCGCCACATCGAACCGGGCCCGCTCATGGTGGAGACGATGTTCGAGAACACGGCCCGGAACCGCTCCAGCGAACCGGGCGGGCCCACCGGCTCCCCTCCGTCGGCCCCTTCGAAGCCGTCGGCCGCCCGCTCCACCAGCGCGAGGTAGGCCTGCGCGAGCAGGGCGTCCTTCGAGCCGTAGTGGTAGCCGATGGAGGCCAGGTTGGTCCCCGACTCCTTCACGATGTCGCGCGCCGTCGTCCGCGCGAACCCCTTCTCCAACAGGCAGCGCTTGGCGCCTTCGAGCAGATCCTCACGGTGTCCCATGCGGGCCAGGCTACCCCGGATCCATACAGCCGTCCTAGACGCGTGATTTATACAATCGTTCTAGACAAGCGTTTAATACGCTCGTACAGTTCCTGCCATGACAACGACTCCCGCGACTCCCGTACGTGCCGGCCGCCGTGAATGGACCGCGCTCGGCGTGCTGATGCTCCCGCTGCTGCTGGTCTCGATGGACGTCTCCGTCCTCTACTTCGCCATCCCCTCGATCAGCGCCGACCTCGAACCCAGCGGCACCCAGCAGCTGTGGATCTTCGACATCTACGCCTTCGTCCTGGCCGGCCTGCTGATGACGATGGGCTCGATCGGCGACCGCATAGGCCGCCGCAGGCTCCTGCTCATAGGCGCCGCCGCCTTCGGCACGGCTTCCCTGATCGCGGCCTACGCGAACAGCGCCGAGACCCTCATCGCCGCCCGCGCGGTCCTCGGCCTCGGCGGCGCGACCCTGATGCCGTCGACCATGGCGCTGATCCGCACGATGTTCACCGACTCCGGCCAGCGGGCGAAGGCGATCGGCCTGTGGTCCGGCGTGATGACGGCCGGCATCGCGCTCGGCTCGGTGCTCAGCGGCGTACTCGTCCAGTACTTCTGGTGGGGCTCGGTCTTCCTGATCAACCTGCCGGCCATGGCGCTGCTGCTGGTCATCGGCCCGTTCCTGCTCCCCGAGTCGAAGGACCCGAACCCCGGCCGTTTCGACTGGCCGAGCGTCCCCCTCTCGATGGCCGCCGTGCTCCCCGTCATCTACGGCCTCAAGGAGATCCCGTCCGAGGGCTGGCACGTCCAGTACGTCGCCTCGATCGTCGTAGGCCTTGTGTTCGCGGCCCTCTTCGTCCACCGCCAGCGCACCGCGGCCTCCCCGATGATCGACCGCGCACTGTTCCGCGGCCGTGGCTTCGCGCCCTCGGTCGGCCTCAACCTCGTCGCCTCGTTCGCGATGATGGGCTCGGCCTTCTTCACCACGCAGTACCTGCAGTCGGTGCTCGGCAAGAGCGCGATGGAGGCGGCCCTGTGGGCGCTGCTCCCCTCGGTGCCGATCGGCCTGGCGGCCCCGCTGGCCACGAGCCTCGTCCAGAAGGGCGTCAACCGCGCCTACGTCGTCACCGCGGGCTTCGTGATCGGCGCCGCCGGCTACGCCCTGCTGGCCCTCGCCGGCACCGACTCGCTCTGGCTCGTCCTGACCGCCTGCGGCGTGCTCGCCTCCGGCATCGTCATGGTCATCTCCCAGATCACCGACCTCGCGATGAGCAGCGCGCCGGTGGAGCGGGCGGGCTCGGCGTCCTCACTGATGGAGACGGGCGCGGAGTTCGGCGGCGCGCTCGGGATGGCGGTCCTCGGTTCGATCGGTACGGCCATCTACCGCCACGACATTCCGAGTTCGGCCCCGAGCGCGGCCCACGAGACGTTGGGCGGCGCGCTGGCCATCGCCGGCCGGCTGCCGGGGCACACGGGAGATGCCCTGGCGACGGCGGCCCGCGAGGCGTTCACCAACGGAATGCAGGGAGCCTCGATCGCGGGGGCGGTACTGCTGGCGGGGGCGGCGGTACTGGCGACGGGGGCGCTGCGAAGCATTCGCGTGGATGACAACTGAGGGGCACGCGGAACGCCGGACGGGCTGACCTTGGTCAGCCCGTCCGGCGTTTGAGGACGAGGCCCGTTCAGGGCCGAAGCGGGGGCCTGGGGGCGGCAGCCCCCAGACCGACGGTCACCTCAGACCAGGTTCACCGAGCGGGCGAACGTCGCGCCGATCTCGACCTCGACCTCCGCCAACACCCCGGCGGGAACCGTGTCGTCCACGGTCAGGATGGCCAACGCCTCGCCGCCCGCGACGGACCGCGAGACCTGCATGCCGGCGATGTTGATGCCGGACTCGCCGAAGATGCGCCCCACCGTGCCGACGACACCGGGACGGTCCTCGTACCGCAGGACGACCATGTGGTCGGCGAGCGCGAGGTCGACGTCGTACTCGCCGACGGCCACGATCTTCTGGAGGTTCTTCGGGCCGGCCAGCGTGCCGGAGACGGAGACCTCCTCGCCGCTGCCGAGGGTGCCGCGCACGACGACCACGTTGCGGTGGTCGGCCGACTCCGAGCTGGTCGTCAGCCGTACCTCGACGCCGCGCTCCTGCGCGAACAGCGGGGCGTTGACGTACGACACCGTCTCGTCGACGACGTCCTCGAAGACGCCCTTGAGCGCGGAGAGTTCGAGCACCTTGACGTCGTGCTGGGTGATCTCGCCGTAGACCTCGACGTCGAGGCGGACCGCGACCTCGCCGGCGAGCGCGGTGAAGATACGGCCCAGGCGCTCCGCGAGCGGCAGGCCCGGCTTGACGTCCTCGGCGATGACACCGCCCTGCACGTTGACCGCGTCCGGGACCAACTCACCGGCGAGGGCGAGCCGTACGGAACGCGCGACCGCGATACCGGCCTTCTCCTGCGCCTCGTCCGTGGAGGCGCCGAGGTGCGGGGTGGAGACGACCTGGTCGAACTCGAAGAGCGGGGAGTCCGTGCAGGGCTCCTTCGCGTACACGTCGAGGCCGGCGCCGGCGACCCGGCCCTCCTTGAGCGCCGAGTACAGCGCCTCCTCGTCGACGATCCCGCCGCGCGCGGCGTTGACGATGCGCACGCTCGGCTTGACCTTGCGCAGCGCCTCGTCGCCGATCAGGCCGACCGTCTCGGGGGTCTTGGGGAGGTGGACGGTGATGAAGTCGGAGACCTCGAGGAGCTCGTCCAGGGTCAGTACCTTGACGCCCATCTGCGCGGCCCGCGCGGGCTGGATGTAGGGGTCGTAGGCGACGACCTTCATCCCGAAGGCGGACATGCGCTGGGCGACGAGCGCGCCGATGCGGCCGAGGCCGACGACGCCGAGCGTCTTCTCGGCGAGCTCCACGCCCGTGTACTTGCTGCGCTTCCACTCGCCGTTCTTCAGCGCGGAGTTGGCCTGCGGGATGTGGCGGGCCGTGGCGAGGAGGAGACCGCAGGCGAGTTCGGCGGCGGTCACGATGTTGGAGGTCGGGGCGTTGACGACCATCACGCCGGCCTTGGTGGCGGCGGAGACGTCGACGTTGTCGAGGCCGACGCCGGCTCGTGCGACGACCTTCAGCTTGTGCGCCGCGGCGACCGCCTCGGCGTCCACCTTGGTGGCGGAGCGGATCAGAATGGCGTCGACGTCGGCGATGGCCGGGAGCAGTTCGGCTCGATCCGCTCCGTTGCAGTGCCGGATCTCGAAGTCAGGGCCGAGCGCGTCCACGGTCGCCGGCGACAGTTCTTCAGCGATGAGTACGACAGGTTTCGAGCTCACGTGAGTCCTCACAAGTCCATTGCGTGCGGACGGCCGTCCCGACGGCCGCAGGCGGTGGAGGTACTGACCGCGTTGGAGACGCACGACGCTGTGGGCCTGACGCGTATGTAGTACGGCAGTGTAGTGGCGCGGCGAACGGCGTCTTGCGCCTCTGCGGAAGGATCACCCGTCCGTGATCCGACGGGTTGGACAAAGGGGCCGGAGCGCTCGCTCCGGCCCCTCGGCCCCGAGGCCTACGCCTCTTCGTCGACCCAGCTCATCAGCTTGCGGAGCTGCTTGCCGGTGGTCTCCAGCAGGGACTCGGCGTCCTTCTGCTTGTACTCGTTGTACTTCTTCAGGCCACCGTGGTACTCCGCCATCCACTCACGGGCGAAGGTGCCGTCCTGGATCTCGGCGAGGACCTGCTTCATCGTGGCCTTGGTCTCGTCCGTGATGATCCGCGGGCCGGTGACGTAGTCGCCCCACTCGGCGGTCTCGGAGATCGACCAGCGCATCTTCTCCAGGCCGCCCTCGTACATGAGGTCGACGATCAGCTTCAGCTCGTGCAGGCACTCGAAGTACGCGATCTCGGGCTGGTAGCCGGCCTCGGTCAGCGTCTCGAAACCGGCCTTGACCAGCGCGGCCGTACCACCGCAGAGAACGGCCTGCTCACCGAACAGGTCGGTCTCGGTCTCCTCGGTGAAGGTCGTCTTGATGACGCCGGCGCGGGTGCCGCCGATGCCCTTGGCGTACGACAGCGCGAGCGCGAAGCCGTTGCCGGTCGCGTCCTGCTCGACGGCCGCGATACACGGAACGCCGCGGCCCTCCTCGTACTGACGGCGCACGAGGTGGCCCGGGCCCTTGGGCGCGACCATGCAGACGTCGACGCCGGCCGGGGGCTTGATGAAGTCGAAGCGGATGTTCAGGCCGTGGCCGAAGAACAGCGCGTCGCCGTCGTTCAGGTTCGGGGCGATGTGCTCCTCGTAGACCTGGGCCTGGATCGGGTCCGGGACGAGGATCATGATGACGTCGGCCCAGGCGGAGGCCTCGGTCGGGTTGAGCACGGTCAGACCCTGCTCCTCGGCCTTGGCCTTGGACTTGGAGCCCTCGTGCAGGCCGACTCGGACGTCGACACCCGAGTCGCGCAGCGACAGCGCGTGGGCGTGGCCCTGGCTGCCGTATCCGATGACCGCGACCTTGCGGCCCTGGATGATGGACAGGTCGGCGTCGGCGTCGTAGAACAGCTCGGCCACTTTGGGTTCTCTCCTTGAGTGCAGGTGTTGCGTCCCACCGTATGACGGCGGGCGTCATCGAAGTCCGGGGGTCTCGGAATGCGGGCGGCCGGGCCGCCCGCATTCGGCCTTACGCGGAGCGGTCCAGGGCGCGCAGCGAGCGGTCGGTGATGGAGCGCGCGCCCCGGCCGATCGCGATCGTGCCGGACTGGACCAGCTCCTTGATGCCGAACGGCTCCAGCATCTTGAGCATGGCGGACAGCTTCTCGTTGCTTCCGGTGGCCTCGATGGTGACGGCCTCCGGGGAGACGTCGACGGTCTTGGCGCGGAACAGCTGGACGATCTCGACGATCTGGGAGCGCGTCTCGTTGTCGGCGCGCACCTTCACCAGAACGAGTTCGCGCTGAACCGCGGAGCCCGGCTCCAGTTCGACGATCTTCAGCACGTTGACGAGCTTGTTGAGCTGCTTGGTGACCTGTTCGAGGGGGAGTTCCTCGATCACGTTCACCACGATCGTGATGCGGGAGATGTCGGGGTGCTCGGTGACACCGACGGCGAGCGAGTCGATGTTGAATCCGCGCCGGGAGAACAGGGCGGTGATCCGGGCGAGGACACCGGGCTTGTTCTCGACGAGGACGGAGAGGGTGTGCTTGCTCATGGGTCTGACTCGGCTCTCTCTCAGTCGTCTTCGTTGTCGCCGAAGTCGGGGCGGACGTCCCGGGCGAACATGACCTCGTCGTTGGAGGTGCCGGCCGCGACCATCGGCCACACCATCGCGTCCTCGTGGACGATGAAGTCGACGACGACCGGGCGGTCGTTGATCGAGTTCGCCTCCTCGATCACCTTGTCGAGGTCGTCCGGGGACTCGCAGCGGATCGCGTAACAGCCCATCGCCTCCGACAACTTGACGAAGTCGGGGACGCGCGTGCCGGCGCTCGGCTGCTTGCCGTCCGCGTCGGGACCGCTGTGCAGCACGGTGTTGGAGTAGCGCTGGTTGTAGAAGAGGGTCTGCCACTGGCGGACCATCCCGAGGGCGCCGTTGTTGATGATGGCGACCTTGATCGGGATGTTGTTCAGGGCGCAGGTGGTGAGTTCCTGATTGGTCATCTGGAAGCAGCCGTCGCCGTCGATCGCCCAGACCGTCTGGTCCGGCGCGCCGGCCTTGGCGCCCATCGCGGCCGGGACCGCGTAGCCCATCGTCCCGGCGCCACCGGAGTTGAGCCAGGTCGCGGGCTTCTCGTACTGGATGTAGTGCGCGGCCCACATCTGGTGCTGGCCGACGCCCGCCGCGAAGATCGTGCCCTCCGGGGCGAGTTGGCCGATGCGCTCGATGACCTGCTGCGGGGAGAGCGAGCCGTTGTCGGGCTGCTCGTAGCCGAGCGGGTAGGTCTCGCGCCAGCGGTTGAGGTCCTTCCACCAGGTGCTGTAGTCGCCGGTGTGGCCGTCGCTGTGCTCCTTCTGCACGGCCTGGACCAGGTCGGCGATGACCTCGCGGGCGTCCCCGACGATCGGCACGTCGGCGGCGCGGTTCTTGCCGATCTCGGCGGGGTCGATATCGGCGTGGACGATCTTCGCGTACGGGGCGAAGCTGTCCAGCTTGCCGGTGACGCGGTCGTCGAAGCGGGCTCCGAGGGCGACGATCAGGTCGGCCTTCTGCAACGCGGTGACGGCGGTGACCGCACCGTGCATGCCCGGCATTCCCACGTGCAGCGGGTGGCTGTCGGGGAATGCGCCGAGCGCCATCAGGGTGGTGGTGACGGGCGCTCCGGTGAGTTCTGCGAGGACCTTCAGCTCGGCGGTGGCGTGGGCCTTGATGACGCCGCCGCCGACGTAGAGGACGGGCCGCTTGGCGGCGGTGATCAGCTTGGCGGCCTCGCGGATCTGCTTGGCGTGCGGCTTGGTCACCGGGCGGTAGCCGGGCAGGTCCGTGGCGGGCGGCCAGCTGAAGGTGGTGCGGGCCTGGAGGGCGTCCTTGGCGATGTCGACCAGGACCGGGCCCGGGCGGCCGGTGGAGGCGATGTGGAAGGCCTCCGCGATCGTCCGCGGGATGTCCTCGGCCTTGGTGACCAGGAAGTTGTGCTTGGTGATCGGCATCGTGATGCCGACGATGTCCGCCTCCTGGAAGGCGTCCGTGCCGATCGCCTTGGACGCGACCTGGCCGGTGATCGCCACGAGCGGCACCGAGTCCATGTGCGCGTCCGCGATCGGGGTGACCAGGTTGGTGGCGCCGGGGCCCGAGGTGGCCATGCAGACGCCGACCTTGCCGGTGGCCTGCGCGTAGCCGGTGGCCGCGTGTCCGGCGCCCTGCTCGTGGCGGACCAGGACGTGACGGACCCTGGTGGAGTCCATCAGCGGGTCGTAGGCGGGAAGGATCGCACCGCCGGGAATGCCGAATACCGTGTCGGCCCCGACCTCCTCGAGAGAGCGGATGAGGGACTGCGCGCCCGTGACGTGCTCGGGTGCGGACTGGTGTCCTCCGGATCGGGGCCGCGGCTGCGGATGGTGGGCCCCGGTGGCCTGCTCGGTCATCGGCATTCTCTTCTCGATGCTGAGGGTTTTTGCGAGGTTTGTGCGGTGTTCAAGCGGTGTGCGACGGGCACTTGTGCAACAAAAAACCCCTCGTGCCGTAAGGCAAGCGAGGGGAGCGCGCCGGGAGTGGGTCGCTGGGAGTTCCGGGTCCGTCCGGAGGTCACCAGCTTCAGCCGACGCGCTTTCCAAGTACGAGAATTCGGGTGCGCATGGCACAGACCCTCCCCCCGGCACGCACCACGTGTCAAGCGGGTGGGACGGGAGTCTCATTATGTGAGCGCAGACCGCTCCCGCCTCCCAGAACGGCGGGCACACCTCCTGTGTACACCCCCGCTCCCCTGTCCATGGTCAGTTCACCTCCTGGGCGCCCGACGGGCTCTCGCAGGCCGCCCGCGAACGCGGGTTCGGCCGGACCGTGCGGTACCGGGTAGTGGCCCGAACCGAGCGCCCGGCGCAGCCGGTACTCGTCCAGCGGGCCGGAGAACGCCATGCCCTGTCCGTGCGTGCAGCCCATCGCGCGCAGCGCCACGACCTGCTCCGGCAGATCCACGCCGTCGGCCACGGACTGCAGCCCGAGGTCGCCGGCGATCCTGAGCAGCCCGCTGGTGATCTTGTGCAGCCGCGCGGACTCGACGACGCCCTCGACCAGACCGCGGTCGAGCTTGAGCACGTCGACGGGGAGCCTGCGCAGCGCCGTGATCGCCGCGTAGCCGCTGCCGAAGCCGTCCAGGGCGATCCGCACGCCGAGCCTGCGCAGCGCGCCCAGCCGCCGCTCCAGCTCGTCCAGGGAGACCAGCGGGTCGGTGTCCGACAGCTCGATCACCAGGGCCCCGGAGGGCAGGCCGTGCCGGGTCAGCAGGGCCTCTATCGTGCCCAGCGGCATCGACCGGTCCAGCAGGCGCCGGGCGCTCATCTTGACCCCCACGGGCACGGACAGGCCCGTGGCGGTGCGCTCGGCGGCCTGTTCGACCGCCTCCTCCAGGATCCAGCGGCCCAGCTCCTGCGTCTTGTCGCTGTCCTCGGCCACGCGCAGGAACTCGGCGGGGGTGAACAGCACCCCCTGGGAGGACCGCCAGCGCGCCTGGGCGCAGACCGACGTGATCCGGCCGTCCGCCAGGCTCACCACAGGCTGGTGCAGCAGGGCGAACTCGCCGTCGTGCAGCGCGGCCCGCAGGCGCGTGGCCAGCTCCGCCTTCCGTACGACGTCCTGCTGCATCTGGGGCGCGTACAGCTCGACGCGGCCCTTGCCGCCCGCCTTGGCGCGGTACATGGCGAGGTCGGCGTTGCGCAGCAACTCGCCCGCGCCGAGGCCCGGTTCGGCGAAGGCGACACCGATGGAGGCGGCGACCCGGACATCGTTGCCGTCGATGAGGTACGGCTGCGAGAGCGTGACCCTGAGGCGGTCGGCGAGCTCCAGGATGTGGCGCTCCCTGGCGGTACGGTCCCGGGAGCCGTCGCCGACGATCAGGGCCGCGAACTCGTCGCCGCCGAGCCGGGAGGCGGTGTCCCCGTGCCGGACGGCGTCCTGGAGTCTGCGGGCGGCCTGGACGAGCAGTTCGTCACCGGCCTGGTGGCCGATGGTGTCGTTGACGGCCTTGAAGCCGTCGAGGTCGATGAAGAGGACGGCCGTGCCGCGCAGTCCCGCGCCCCGGTCGGAGACGCGGCGGCCGGACAGCGCCTGCTGGACACGCTGGGTGAACAGGGCGCGGTTGGGCAGGTCGGTGAGCGGGTCGTGTTCGGCGTTGTGCTGCAACTGGGCCTGGAGGCGCACGCGTTCGGTGACGTCCCGGCTGTTGAAGATCAGGCCGCCCTGGTGGCGGTTGACCGTGGACTCGACGTTCAGCCAGCCCCCGTCGCCGGAGCGGAAGCGGCACTCGATGCGGGTGATGGGTTCCTCGGGCGGTCCCGCGGCGAGGAAGCGGCGCACCTCGTGCACCACGCAGCCCAGGTCCTCCGGGTGGATGAGATGCGCCAGTTCGGTGCCCACCAGTTCCTCGGCGGGCCGGCCGTAGACCCCGGCGGCGGCCGGGGAGACGTACCGCAGGATGCCGTTCGGTGCGGCGATCATGATGACGTCGCTGGAGCCCTGGACCAGGGAGCGGAAGTGGTTCTCCTTCTGGGCCAGTTCCTGGGTGAGGGTGATGTTGTCGAGCAGCATGATGCCCTGGCGCACCACGAGGGCGAGCACGACGGTGCCGCCGGTGAGGAGCACCACGCGGTCGACGCTGCGGCCGTTGAGGACGTTGTAGAGGATCCCCAACGTGCAGACGGCGGCGGCGAGATAGGGCGTGAGGGCGGCCAGCGAGCCGGCGATGGGCCGGGCGGCCGGATAGCGGCCGCTCTCGCCGCCCGGTGCGGGGGCGTGGTGCTGGTGGGTGCCACCGCGCGGTCCGGGGAGGTGTTCGTGCACCACGCGCGTGTGCCCGTCGCCGGCCCACCGGTCGCCGTCCGCCGGATGACGGGGGGTGGCCCAGGGGGCGTAGGCGAGCAGCAGGGAGCCGGCGAACCAGCCCGCGTCCAGGAGTTGGCCCGAGCGGTAGTTGTTGTGCAGCAGCGGTGAGGTGAACAGGGCGTCGCACATCACCGTCAGGGCGAGTGCGCCGATGGCGGTGTTCACCGCGGTGCGGTTGACCGACGAGCGCCTGAAGTGCAGCGCGAGCACCATGCTGACCAGGGCGATGTCCAGCAGTGGGTACGCGAGCGACAGCGCGGTGTGCGCGACGCTGGGTCCGTCGAACTTGGCGGCCTGGGCGAGTGCGAGGCTCCATGACAGGGTGAGCAGCGAGCCGCCGATCAGCCAGGCGTCGAGCCCCAGGCAGACCCAACCGGCCTTCGTCACGGGCCGCTTGGCGAGCACCAGCAGCCCCACGATGGCGGGCGGCGCGAAGCAGAGGAAGAAGAGATCGGCGAAGCTGGGCGTGGGCACCTGGCGGCCCAGGACCACCTCGTACCACCCCCAGACTCCGTTGCCCAGGGCCGCCATCGCCGAGGAGAGGGCGAACAGCAGCCAGGCGGGTCGAAAGCGGATACGGCGGCTGCGCGTGTGGACGAACAAGGACACGGCGGCCGTGCCCGCCGCGGCGCTCAGCCCGAAGTCGCCCATGATCAGGGCGAGTTGCTCCGAACCCCAGCCGAGCGCGGAACCGACGGCGTATCCCGCGCAGACCAGGGCCAGGACGAGTTGGTGGACCAGGCTGAGCCCGCCGACGGCCGGCGGACGAGGCAGCGGCGTCCCGGACGAAGGCTGTGCCCGCAGCGCTCCGTCGAGGGTGGTCGCGGAAGGCCGTGGCGAGCTCACCGGGCCCTCCCGGTCCGCGTCGCTCCCGGGTCCCGCGGGTCCCGGTGCGCTGGATGCGCATGCCTTCTGCGGCTGCTGCTGTGCCTGCGGTGGTGATGGCTGTGCCGGCAGCCGTGACTGCCATGGTGACCGCGTCTGCGCGCGGTGGCACGCCAGGGTCGCCGCCGGCGACCCCGCCGCGTCGGGTCGTTCGTCCATAGGCCGTGCATCGCCCGTCGCCCCCCTCACAGTCTCAATGTCCATCCCCGGCGCCGAACGGTGCACGGCGCAGCCCCTGTCGGGACGATACACCAGTCTCGTCACTCAGGGACATAGTTCCTCTACGCTCCGTGACGGCCAACGGAGTTGGATGCACCCACCGCATCCGGAAGGTTGCGGAGGGTACCGGAATCGGATTACGCGCCCGTTGCACCGGTCGCGCGGATGGCGCGCGCGACGCTCAACTCGTAGGGGTCACGCGCTGTTTGCGCCTGTCGTAAGGATCACGTTGCGCAGCGGCTCCCGGTTCACGAATCGGGTCAACTGGTCCACGAGCAGACGCTTGGCACGCGGCAGGAACGCGGACGTGGGACCGCCGACATGGGGGCTGATGAGCAGACCCGGAGCCCGCCACAACGGGTGCTCGCTCGGCAGGGGTTCGGGGTCGGTGACGTCGAGGGCCGCGGTGATGCGGCCGCTCTCCAGCTCGGCGAGCAGCGCCTTGGTGTCGACCACGGGGCCGCGGGAGACGTTCACCAGGAGCGCGCCGTCCTTCATGCGCGCGAGGAAGTCGGCGCCGGCCAGGTGACGGGTGCTCTCGGTGAGGGGCGTGATGAGGATGACGACGTCCGCCTCGGGCAGCAGCGCGGGCAGTTCGGTGAGCGGATGCACCGGTCCGCGCTCCGTGGTGCGCGCGGAGCGCGCGACGCGCGCCACCCGCGCGACCTCGAACGGAGTGAGCCGGTCCTCGATCGCGGAGCCGATCGATCCGTGCCCCACGATGAGCACGTTCCGGTCGGCGAGCGCCGGCCGGAACCCGCCGCGCCACTCCCCCCGGTCCATGCCGCGGACGAAGTCGGGCACCCCGCGCAGCGAGGCGAGGATCAGGGTGAGCGCCAGTTCCGCGGTGCTCGCCTCGTGCACCCCACGCGCGTTGCACACGCGCACGCCCGCGGGCAGGTGCTTCAGTCCCGGCTCCAGGGTGTCGATGCCGGCCGACAGCGTCTGCACGACCTCGACGGAGCTCAGCCCGGGCAGCGGACGCAGCAGGACCTCGGCGGGCTTCATGTAGGGGACGACGTAGTACGCGCACCCCGCCGGGTCCGCCGGGAAGTCTTCTTCGCCGTTCCAGAAGAGGTAGTTCGGGCCTTCGGGAAGGCCCTGAATCTGTTCCGGCGGGATGGGAAGCCACACGTCAGCAGTCATGTCAGGAGGCTATGTCAGGTGGCCGGAAGCGCAGAGGTTAGGTTGGGGGCTCGGCAGAGGGAGGGTCACGAGCAGGTGGAGCGCAGGACGATCGGCGCGGGGGCACTCGCGGTGGGGGCCGTGGGCCTTGGGTGCATGCCGATGAGCTGGGCCTACAGCGGGTCCCGGCAGCGGGGCGACGAGTCGGTCAGGGCGGTGCACCGGGCGTTGGACCTGGGCTCGACCCTGCTGGACACCGCGGACATGTACGGCCCGTTCACCAACGAGCTGCTGTTGGGGCGGGTGTTGCGGGAGCGGCGCGCGGAGGCCTTCGTGTCGACGAAGGTCGGCCTGCTCGTGGGCGAGCAGCACATCGTCGCCAACGGTCGCCCCGGGTACGTGAGACGGGCCTGCGACGCGTCGCTGCGCCGCCTCCAGACCGACGTGATCGACCTCTACCAGCTGCACCGGGCCGACCCGGAAGTTCCCGTCGAGGAGACGTGGGGCGCGATGGCGGACCTCGTACAGGCGGGCAAGGTAAGGGCGTTGGGCCTGTGCGCGGTGGGCGCGCGGGCCGGCCGCCGCTCGGGCACCGGCCTGCACGACACCACGCTCGGCCAACTGCGCCGCGTCCAGCAGGTGTTCCCGGTGAGCGCCGTCGAGGCGGAGCTGTCCGTGTGGTCGCCGGAGGCCCTCGACTCGCTGCTGCCGTGGTGCGAGGCGCGCGGGGTCGGCTTCCTGGCGGCGATGCCGCTCGGCAACGGTTTCCTGACCGGCACGCTCACTCCCGGCGAGGGCTTCGAGTCGGACGACGTCCGCGCCCGCCATCCCCGCTTCACCGCCGAGATGATGGCCGCCAACCAGCCGATCGTCGCCGGCCTGCGCCGGATAGCCGCCCGGCACGGCGACGCCGTCACCCCGGCCCAGGTGGCCCTGGCCTGGGTCCTGACCCGGGGCAGCCATGTCGTCCCGGTGCCGGGCACGAAGCGGGAGCGCTGGGCGACGGAGAACGCGACGGCGGCCGCCTTGCGCCTGACCTCGCAGGACCTGACCGAGGTGAAGGAGCTGCCCTCGGCGCAGGGGTCGTGGGAGTGAGAAGACCCTGCGGGATCGGGCCCGCCCCACTTCGTTCGTGCATCGCCTGACGGAGATCGGGAACCTGGGAGGCGCGGGCGGTGTAAGACAAGTAGAACCCGCCGCTTCGAAGGGACCGAGATCGTGCGACGACGAGTTGTGTCGGCCGTGCTGGCCGCGACCGCACTCCTGCTGAGCACCGGATGCTCCTCCGATGCGGACGGCGGAGGAACACCGGGCGACGGCGACAGTACGACGTCAGGGGGCACGACGGCCCGCTCCTCCCCGTCCCGGCAGGCCGCCGACCAGGCCCCGCCCGCCAAGGGCTCGGTCAAGGTGGTCAGGACGGTCGCCACCGGACTGAACAGCCCCTGGGGTCTCGCCCCGCTGCCCGAGGGCGACCTGCTCGTCTCCTCGCGGGACAAGGGGACGATCACGCGGGTGGACGAGGAGACCGGCAAGAAGACGGAGCTGGGCGAGGTCGCGGGCGTCTCCCCGGCCGGCGAGGGCGGCCTCCTCGGCATCGCGCTCTCCCCGGACTTCGCCTCGGACCACATGATCTACGCGTACTTCACCTCGGCCTCGGACAACCGCATCGTGCGCGTGCTGTACGACGAGAAGAAGCCAGCCGGCGAGCAGTTGGGCGCTCCGGACACGATCTTCAAGGGCATCCCCAAGGGCTATATCCACAACGGCGGCCGGATCGCCTTCGGCCCGGACAAGATGCTCTACGCGGGCACGGGCGAGAGCGGCGAGCGGGGTCTGTCCCAGGACAAGAAGTCCCTGGGCGGCAAGATCCTGCGCCTGACCCCGGAGGGCGACCCGGCCCCGGGCAACCCGTTCCCCAATTCACCGGTGTACTCCTACGGCCACCGCAATGTGCAGGGCCTCACCTGGGACTCCGAACAGCGGTTGTTCGCCTCGGAGTTCGGCCAGGACACCTGGGACGAGCTGAACGCGATCAAGCCGGGCGGCAATTACGGCTGGCCGGTCGCCGAGGGCAAGTCCGACGACGCGAAGTTCCAGAACCCGATAGCCCAGTGGCACACGGACGACGCCTCCCCCAGCGGCGCCGCCTGGGCGGAGGGCTCGATCTGGATGGCGGGTCTGAAGGGCCAGCGGCTGTGGCGCATCCCGCTGAAGGGCACGGAGGCCGCGGCGGACCCGCAGTCCTTCCTGGACGGCAAGTACGGCCGGCTGCGCACGGTGGTCTCGGCCGGCGGCGACAAGCTGTGGCTCACGACCAGCAACACGGACGGCCGGGGCGACCCGAAGTCGGGAGACGACCGGATTCTGGAACTGGAGGTGAGCTAGGGCAGGGCCCAGGACCGGGGGTCACTCCTCGGCGCCGCCCGCCTTCTCGGCGCCGCCCGTCTCCTCCGCGCTGCCCGTCTCCCCCGCATCTCGCTCCTCGCCGCCCGCGCCCGCCTCATCCGCCTCGTCCGGGTTCGGCCGCCGCACGACGACCTTCCCGGACGCGAGGTCTATCGGTCCGCGCCCGGGGTCGTTGTCGCCGACGTCCTCCCGGGACAGCTCCAGCCGTTTCTGCTCGTCATGGGTGTGCTTGCGCCCTGGTGCGAACAGTTCCTCGAACATGTTGAACACGGCGCCTCCGCTGCCGGTAGGTCACAGGGTCGAGCCCAGCGGGTCGGAGGGAAACAGCTCCAGCCGATGAGCCAGCGCCGCCGCCTCTCCCCTGCCTGAGACGCCCAGCTTGCCCAGTATGTTCGATACGTGGACGCTCGCCGTCTTCGGGGAGATGAAGAGCTCCTCGGCTATCTGCCGGTTGGTGCGGCCGGCCGACACCAGGCGCAGCACATCGCGCTCCCGGCTGGTGAGGCCCAGGGCCTCGACGGGGTCGGCGGGCCGCGGGCCCGGGAGGTGGTTCAGGGTGAGGCGGGCACGCTGGGCCAGCAGAGCGACGGCGTCGGCGAGCGGGCGGGCTCCGAGGTGGTCGGCGACGGCGTGGGCCAGGCGCAGCAGCTCCGTGGCGCGGTCGCGGTCGTCCCCACGATCACGTTCCTCGGTGCGGTCGCGTCCCCCCGCACGGTCGTGTCCCCCGGCACGGTCGTGTCCCTCCGCGCGGTCGCGTTCCTCGTCGGCGCCGGCCACGAGCAGGGCCTCGGCCAGGCGGTGCCGGGCGCGGGCGAGGTCGTAGGGGCGGTCGAGCCGTTCGAGTTCGGTGACCACCTCCGACCAGGTGTTCACGGTGTCGCGGCCCTCGGCGCGGGCGAGTTCGGCGCGTACCCACTTCTCGTGGGCGAGCCAGAGCGGGGAGTCGGTGGTGGCCGTCTTGGCGGTGTCGCGGAGCCGCTGGAGCACGGCGGCGCGGCCCTCGGCGGCGGCGGGCAGGGACCGGGCGTCGGCCTCGGCGGTGGCGGCGGCCAGGAGCAGCGGCCAGCCGTACTGCTGGGTGCCGGGCGGCATGCCGGAGTCCAGGGCGCGGACGAGTTCGGCGCGGGCGTCGCGGATGCGGCCCTCGGCGGCGGCCACGCCGATCTCGATGCGGGAGAGGAGGAGGGTGTGCTGGGGCATGGGGTCGTGCGTGCCCAAGTAGCCATGGGCGGCGGCCAGTTGGCGAGCGGCCTCGGGCAGGTCGCCCCGGCCGAGGGCGATATGGGCCAGGCAGACGGCGCCGCTGCCCTGGGGTTTGGCGTTGACCCCGACGCGCAGGGCGGACGCGGCGGCGTCGGTGGCCTCGTCCCAGCGGCCCAGGAGGTACAGGGCTTCGGAGAGGTTGGCCCATACCCAGGCCTCGGCGTCCAGCTGGCCGAACTTCCGGGTGTAGGCGAGGCCTTCCTCGAGGAGGGCCACGGCTTCCCGGGTACGGCCGACGGCGTCGAGTTCGGAGGGGAGGTTGACGTAGGCGCGGCCCGCGACATGGGCGACGCCTTCCGCCAGGGCCTGTTGCCTGACCTCCTCCATCTCGGCGAGGCCCGCCTCGACGGAGCCCGAGTCGACCATGAGGCCGCCGAGGGTGAGACGGGCGTTGAGCTCGATCTCGCGGGCGCCGACCATGCGCGCGTACTCGACGGCCCGCTCGGCGGCGACGAGGGCGTCGGGGCCGGGCTCGTGGAGCATGGACCAGTTGGCCGCGTTGGCGAGGACGTCGGCGTGCACCTCGGACGGCGGCAGACCGCGGACCAGGTCCTGGGCGGTGCCCAGTTCCTGCCAGCCGTCGCCGCGGGCCTGGGCCTGCACCAGCCGGGAGCGCTGCACCCAGAACCAGGCGGCGCGCAGCGGGTCGTCCTCGTCCTCCAGCAGGTGCAGCGCCCGCTTGGTGATCTTCAGGGCGCGTTCGCGTTCCCCGCAGAGCCGGCCGGCGACGGCGGCCTCGGCCATCAGGTCGAGGTAGCGCAGGGGTGTGGTGGCGGGGTCGCAGCCGCAGGGCGGATAGATCTCGGTGTAGTCGACGGGGCGCAGGTCGGCGCGGATGTCCGCGGGGGCGGTGTCCCACAGCTCCATCGCCCGTTCCAGGAGCCGCAGTTGCTCGCTGTAGGCGTGCCGGCGGCGGGCCTCGACGGAGGCGTCGAGGACGGCGGGCAGAGCCTTGGCGGCGTTGTGCGAGTGGTACCAGTAGCTGGCCAGGCGCATCACGCGTTCGTCGGCGGGGACGAGGGTGCGGTCGCCCTCCAGGGCTTCGGCGTAGCGGCGGTTGAGGCGGGAACGTTCGCCGGGCAGCAGGTCGTCGCCGACGGCCTCGCGGACCAGGGAGTGGCGGAAGCGGTAGCCGTCGCCGGCCGGGGTGGCGAGCAGGATGTTGGCGTTCACGGCGGATCGCAGGGCCTCGATGAGGTCGTCCTCGGCGAGCCCGGCGACGGCGGCGAGCAGCCGGTACTCGACGGTGGAGCCGCCCTCGGCGACGATCCGGGCGACCCGCTGGGCGCTCTCCGGCAGGCCTTCGACGCGGACCAGGAGCAGGTCGCGGAGGGTGTCGGTGAGGCCGGTGCAGCAGCCCTGGTGGGCGGCGACGGCGAGTTCCTCGACGAAGAAGGCGTTGCCGTCGGAGCGTTCGAAGATCTCGTCGACCAGGGCGGGGTCGGGTTCGGCGGCGCGGATGCCGGCGACCTGGCGGGCGACCTCGGCGCGGTTGAAGCGGCTCAGGTCCAGGCGGCGGACGGTGCGCAGCCGGTCGAGTTCGGCGAGCAGGGGGCGCAGCGGGTGCCGGCGGTGGATGTCGTCGGCGCGGTAGGTGGCCAGGACGACGAGGCGGCCGGTGCGCAGGGTGCGGAAGAGGTAGGCCAGGAGGTGGCGGGTGGAGGCGTCGGCCCAGTGCAGGTCCTCCAGGGCGACGACGACGGTGCGGTCGGCGGCGACGCGCTCCAGGACGCGGGCGGTGAGTTCGAAGAGGCGGGCCATGCCTTCCTCGTCGTGCCGGCCGGCGCCCTTGGCGGTGACCGCCTCGCCCAGTTCGGGCAGCAGCCGGTTCAGCTCCTCCTCTTGACCTGCGGCCGCGGCGGCGAGTTCGTCGGGCAGTTCGCGGCGCAGGGCGCGCAGGGCGGTGGAGAAGGGGGCGAAGGGCAGTCCGTCGGCGCCGATCTCGACGCAGCCGCCGAGCGCGACGACGGCTCCCCTGCGGCAGGCCGCGGTGGCGAACTCCTCGACCAGGCGCGTCTTTCCGACGCCGGCCTCCCCGCCGAGCAGCACGGCCTGCGGCTCGCCCGCGGCGGCACGGGTGAGCGCGTCGTTCAGCGCGTCCAGCTCTTCGCTGCGGCCGACGAACACCGGACTGACGGACTTGGTCTCCACGAGCCCGAGCATCGCACGGGGGTCCGACAACAGGGCACCTGTTTTCGGCGCGGGGGCAGGGGTACGCGCGGCAACGGCCTCCCGGAGAACGACGGCGTTCTCCGGGAGGCCGTTGGCCGAGGCTCGGCCGGCATCCCCTGGCCGGGGATCCCGAGGGCGGCCGTCCCCCGTGCGGCCGCCCTCGCCGGGCCCCGCGTTCACGCGGCGCGGGATCGTAGCCGACGGACGAGCGGGGTATGGCTCTCGTCCTCGGCGCGGGCCTCGCGGCGAGCGGCGCGACGGGCGCGGACCGCCTCGCGGACCAGGCGCTCGTGCTCGGCCTGGCGGAGCAGTTCGGTGGAGCGGGCCTGCTGGAGCTCGTACTCGTACATGGTGTGTCCCTTGATCGGAATCGGTGTCGGGCTTCGCTCTGTGCGATGCCTCTACCTTCGTCTCCAAGGGGGGTGCGCCACATCGGGAGAGTTCCGCATCTTCGGGGGCCCCAGGGGCCTTAGACGCGCAGGAGGGGCCTCAGGAACTCCGTAAGGTGCTTACGGATGTCCTAAGACCCCTCGGGACCTGCGGTGATTCAGCTCGCGGACGGCAGTCCCAGCAGGACGTCGGTGTACTTGAGGACCGCCAGGAGCAGTCCTACGACACCGATGACGACGCCCGCCCAGGAAACCGACTTGATCCACACCGGCTGCGGCTTGCCCGGGGCGCCGAACGCGGGGCGCACCAGCACCACGGCGCCGACGATCAGCGCGAGCAGCGCGAAGATGCCGGCCCACAGGGCGCTGGTCTTCCACGCGTCGCCGTACACCTCCTTGATCTGGGTGGCGACACTCGCCGTCGAGGAGGTGCCCAGCTGGCCCACGAGGGTCTCGCGCGCGGCGGCCACGGTGCCGATCCAGCCACCGGTCAGGGAGACCAGGCCGAGCACGGCGGACACGATCGCGCCCGCACCCTGGACGACGACACCGGAGGTCGACTCCTCCTCGGCGAGGACGATCTCGTCCAGCTCGTCGTCGTCCGTGAGGTCGGCGTCGTCCGCCTCGTCGCCGGACCCGATGATCTCCGTGGAGCCGACGATGTCCGTCGCCTCCCCGGGCTCGGTGGCCTCGTTGTTCTCGGCCTTGGTGACGTCGACCGCCTCCTTGTCGCGCTTGTCTTCGGTGGCCTCGTTGGCGGCCTCGTCAGCTGTCTTGATTCCCATGCCTCGCACCGTACGGACGCAGTCTGAGAAGTCTCTTAATGATCGTCAACGCTTCTTGACGATCATGGGGACCCCTATCGGTCGGCGGCACGCGCGCGTGCTTCACGCCACTCGGGGGCGAGGATCGACCACACCTCCAGGTCGTGCCGCACCCCACCATAGGGGTGCGCCTGCCGATGCACGCCATCGCGGGTCATTCCCAGGCGCCGGGCCACGTTCAGGCTGGGGGTGTTACCTGCCGCGGCGACCCATTCGACCCGGTGGATCCCCCGTTGTTCGACCGCGAAGTCGATCAGTACGCGCATCGCCCGGGTCACCAGGCCGCGCCCGGTGCCGGCGGGCTCCAGCCAGCAGCCGACCTCACAGTTGCCGTTCTCCGCGTCGAAGTTCAGGAAGAGCACCCCGCCGACCAGCTTCCCCTCCAGCCACAGGCCGTGCAGGGAACCGGTGTCCGCTGCGCGCATATCGGCGTACCGCTGGAGCATGGCCCGGGTGGAGTCGATGTCCGTCGCCTTCGAACCGAAGGCGATGAACTGTCCGATGAACTCCCGCCCGCGCTCCAGATGCGCGAGGAACTCCTCGGCGTGCCACGGCTCCAGGGGCCGCAGTTCCGCTCCGTCGTCACCCAGTGATGTCGCGTACATCGAGCTGATCCCCCTCCGCCAGTACGTCCGCCACCTCGGCGTCCGTTGCCGCGGCCAGCCTTTCATGGGCGGCGCGGCACTCGGGCGGCTCGATGCTGATGCGGGGCAGCCGGGCGTCGAGCCAGCTCGGCAGCCACCAGTTGGCGCCGCCCAGCAGGTGCATGAGGGCGGGCACCAGGAGGGTACGGAGCACGAAGGCGTCGAGGGCGACGGCGGCGGCGAGGGCGATGCCGAACATGGCGATCACGCGGTCGCCGCTGAGCACGAAGGCGAGGAAGACGGAGATCATGATGACCGCGGCGGAGTTGATCACCCGGCTGGTCTCGGCGAGCCCGACGCGCACGGCCCGCCGGTTGTCGCCGGTCTCCAGCCACTCCTCGTACATCCGGCTGACGAGGAAGACCTGGTAGTCCATGGAGAGTCCGAAGAGGACGGACACCATGATCACGGGGAGGAAGGGCTCGATCGGTCCGGCCCGGCCCAGGCCCAGCAGTTCGCTCCCCCAGCCCCACTGGAAGATCGCGACGACGACACCGAAGGCGGCGGCGACCGCGGCCACGTTCATCGCGGCGGCCTTCGCGGGGATGCCGAGGGAGCGGAAGGCGAGCAGCAGCAGGAGGCAGCCCAGGCCGATGACGACGCCGACGAAGAGGGGCAGCTTGCCGACGATGACCTCCGCGAAGTCGTCGTAGCTCGCGGTGACTCCGCCGACGTGGATGTCGAGCGAGGTGCCGGTCTCGGCGCGCGGCAGCACCTCGGTGCGCAGCCGGTCGACGAGGTCGCTGGTCCGCTGCGACTGGGGCGCGGAGTCCGGGACGATCGTGAAGTACCCGGTGTCGCCGCCCGAGTTGTACGTCACCGGGGTCACCGAGGCGACGCCCTCGGTGGTGCGGACGGTGGCGTCGAGGTTGTCGAGGGTGAGCTTGTCCTCGGCGCCGTCGACACGAGTCACCAGCGTGAGCGGGCCGTTGACGCCGGGACCGAAGCCGTCGGCGAGGAGGTCGTAGGCCTGGCGCGTGGTCGACGACTTGGCGTCGTTGCCCTGGTCGGAGGTGCCCAGATGGAGGGAGAGGGTGGGCAGCGCGAGGACGGTCATGACGGCCAGCGCGATCGCGCCGAGCAGCTTGGGGTGGCGCTCCACGAAGGCCGACCAGCGGGCGGCGAGCCCGGTCGGCAGTTCGGGCTGGGGTCCGTGCTCGGTCAGCCGGCGCCGCTCGCGCCGGCTGAGGGCGCGCATCCCGATGAAGGACAGCAGCGCGGGCAGCAGGGTGACGGAGGCGGCGACCGTCAGGACGACGGTCAACGAGGCGGCGATCGCCACCCCGTTGAGGAAGCTCAGCCGCAGGATCAGCATCCCGAGCAGGGCTATGCAAACGGTGGCACCCGCGAAGACCACGGCCCGTCCGGTGGTGGTCACGGCGTTGACGGCCGCCTCGGCGACGGTGAGCCCGCGTTTCAGCCCGCGCCGGTGCCGGGTGACGATGAACAGGGCGTAGTCGATGCCGACGCCGAGCCCGATGAGCATGCCGAGCATGGGCGCGAAGTCGGCGACGGTCATGCCGTGTCCGAGCAGCACGATCGCGGCGTACGCGGTGCCGACCCCGACCAGCGCGGTCGCGATCGGCAGCAGCGAGGCGGCGAGGGAGCCGAAGGCGAGGAACAGCACGAGGGCGGCGACGACCACGCCGACCACCTCGGCCAGGTGTCCGCCGGCCGACTCGGTGAGCGCGACCGCGCTGCCGCCCAGCTCCACCTGGAGCCCGTCGGTCTCGGCGGACCTGGCGGTGTGGACGACGGCCGCGGCCCGGGCGCTGTCGATGTCCTCGGCGCGGTCGGCGAAGGTGACCGTGGCGTACGCGGTGTGCCCGTCCGCGCTGATCCGGGCGGCGCCCTGGTCGCCGTAGGGACCGGCCACCGAGGCGACTCCGGGCAGGTCCGCGATCGCGTCCAGGGTCTCGGTCATGGTCTGTTCGACGTCGGCGGCGCGGACGGTGCCGGACGAGGTGTGCCAGACGACGGTGTCGCTGTCGCCGCCGAGGTCCGGGAACCCCTCGCGCAGCAGTTCGGTGGCGCGGCCCGACTCGGTGCCGGGAGCCTCGTAGTCGTTCGAGTACGCGGAGCCCGCGACGGCGGCGGCCGCGGTGACCCCGCCGAAGGCCAGGAGCCACAGCAGGACGGCGACGAGTCGGTGCCGAACACACCAGCGTGCAAGGGCTGCCACGAACATGCTCCCGGGGGACGATTTATGGATCTTTGACCGGGAAGAAGTCGTTCAGTACATGAACAGCCCGCAAAGAACGCATGAGCAATGCGTTGCCCACTCTCGCAGCCGGAAAAGATCGTTCCGGCCGTTCGTGCGTTTATTCACAGGAGTGGGAGCCAGATCACAGGACAGTAACGACGACTCTGTCACCTCAGTCGAACTGGTCCCCCAGCGCCATCACCATCGCCCCGACGACCAGCAGCCACAGCGCCCGTCTGGTGCGGCCCCGGGCGCCCAGGACCGAGGCGAGCGCACAGACCGCGGCCCCGAAGGCGTAGGCGGCCGGCACGACCGACGGCGCGGATCCGGTGACGCGGAGCACCGCGGCGGCGAGCCCGGCCAGGGCGAGCAGCACCCCGGTCCCGGTCGCCGTCCAGCGGGCCCGGCGCGCGTCCCCGGCCGGATCCACGACGTCGTCGACGTCAGGTATCTCGGAATCGGCGCGTGCGTCCATGGCGGGCGAGCGTAGCGCGTCCTCCTGAGAAAGCGGCTGCGCGCCGGCCTCGGCTCCTGCTAGCTTCCGCTGGTCAGACGTCACCGGCCCCACGCCGACGACCAGAGCGGGTGCATTTTTTGAAGGTTCGATCGAGCTCCTACGCATCGCCTTCCACTACGAAGATCACAAGGAGCCCGTTCAACGATGTCCGACACCACTGCCGGGACCTCGAACGACCCACTCGCTGACCGTCTGGCCCACCCGCGCTACCCGCGCAGCGGCCACTACGACGCCCGCTGGACCGTCGAGAACCAGATGGGCCCCCACGCCCTGTGGCTGCTGGAATGGCTGGCCCCCGCCCTGGGCCTGGACGCCCTGCGCCCCTGCGCGCGCGTCCTCGACCTGGGCTGCGGGCGCGCCATGACCTCCGTCTTCCTCGCCCGCGAGTACGACGTCCAGGTCACCGCCGCCGACCTGTGGGTGGCCCCCGACGACAACGCCCGCCGCATCGCCGAGGCCGGCTTCGCGGACCGGGTGCTGCCGCTCCGCGTCGAGGCGCACGATCTGCCGTTCAGCGAGGGCAGTTTCGACGCGATCGTGTCCGTCGACGCGTACCAGTACTTCGGCACGAACGACCTCTATCTGCCCACGCTGACCCGGCTGTTGAAGCCCGGCGGACGGATCGGGATCGTCGTACCCTCGCTGCGCGAGGAGATCGAGGGCGCCGAGCCGCCCGAGCATCTCAAGGCGCACTGGGACCCGGGCTTCTGGTCGTTCCACACCCCGGCCTGGTGGCGGCGCCACTGGACGCGCAGCGGGGCCGTCGAGGTGGAGACGGCCGACTGGCTGGAGGACGGCTGGCGCGACTGGCTGCTGTGGAGCGAGGTGTGCGCGCAGGAGAGTCCGTACGAGCACATGGCGCGGATGGCCCGTGAGTCCGTGGATCTGGTGAAGGCCGACCAGGGTCAACTCCTCGGCTTCACCAGGGTCGTGGGTCGCCGCGTATGACGTGAACGGCCCCGGAGACGTGATCTCCGGGGCCGTTCACGGCGTACTGGGGACTCAGCCTTCGCTGACGCCCAACTGCTCCAGGATCAGTTCCTTCACGCGGGCCGCGTCGGCCTGACCGCGGGTCGCCTTCATGACCGCGCCGACCAGGGCGCCGGCCGCGGCCACCTTGCCACCGCGGATCTTGTCGGCGACGCCCGGGTTGCCGGCGATCGCCTCCTGGACCGCGGTGGTGAGGGCGCCGTCGTCCGAGACGACCTTCAGGCCGCGCTTGTCGACGACCTCGTCCGGGGTACCCTCGCCCGCGAGGACGCCTTCGATGACCTGGCGGGCCAACTTGTCGTTCAGATCACCGGAGTTCACCAGCGCGGTGACCCGGGCGACCTGCTCCGGCGTGATGGCCAGCTCGTCGATCGAC
Source organism: Streptomyces sp. NPDC002499 (assembly GCF_053595415.1). NCBI lineage: Bacteria > Bacillati > Actinomycetota > Actinomycetes > Kitasatosporales > Streptomycetaceae > Streptomyces > Streptomyces sp. NPDC002499. The sequence goes on along the minus strand of NZ_JBSFXO010000013.1, from coordinate 82,727 downwards.
GTGCCCGACTCGTTGGCGCTGCGCGCCAGTTCGCCCATCCACCACTTGCGCGCGGAGGCCGCGTCGGCACCGGCGTCGATCGTGGCGACGATCGGGTCCAGCGCACCGGCGTTGATGATGGACTGCATGTCGAAGGCCGAGATGCCCCACTCGGCGAGCAGCCGGTTGCGGCGGGCCAGCGGCAGTTCGGGCAGTCCGGCGCGGATCTCCTCGACCCACTCGCGGGAGGGGGCCACCGGCACCAGGTCCGGCTCGGGGAAGTACCGGTAGTCCTCGGCCTCCTCCTTCACGCGGCCCGAGGTTGTGGACCCGGTGTCCTCGTGGAAGTGCCGGGTCTCCTGGATGATCGTCCCGCCCGAGTTCAGTACGGCGGCGTGCCGCTGGATCTCGAACCGGGCCGCCCGCTCCACGGAGCGAAGGGAGTTGACGTTCTTCGTCTCACTCCGCGTACCGAACTTCTCGCGGCCGTGCGGGCGCAGCGACAGGTTCACGTCGCAGCGCATCTGGCCCTGCTCCATGCGGGCCTCGGAGACACCGAGCGCCTTGATCAGCTCACGCAGCTCGGCGACGTACGCCTTCGCGACCTCGGGGGCACGCTCGCCGGCGCCCTCGATCGGCTTGGTGACGATCTCGATGAGGGGGATGCCGGCGCGGTTGTAGTCGAGCAGCGAGTGCGAGGCGCCGTGGATACGGCCCGTCGCGCCGCCGACGTGCAGCGACTTGCCGGTGTCCTCCTCCATGTGGGCGCGCTCGATCTCCACGCGGAAGGTCTCGCCGTCCTCCAACTGCACGTCGAGGTAGCCGTTGAAGGCGATCGGCTCGTCGTACTGGGAGGTCTGGAAGTTCTTCGGCATGTCCGGATAGAAGTAGTTCTTCCGGGCGAAGCGGCACCACTCGGCGATCTCGCAGTTCAGCGCGAGACCGATCTTGACCGCCGACTCGATGCCGATCGCGTTGACGACCGGGAGCGCGCCGGGCAGGCCGAGGCAGGTGGGGCAGGTCTGCGAGTTGGGCTCGGCGCCCAGCTCGGTCGAACACCCGCAGAACATCTTGGTCTTGGTGCCGAGTTCGACATGGACCTCAAGGCCCATGACGGGGTCGTACGTCGCCAGGGCGTCCTCGTACGACACCAGCTCGTCGGTCGTGGTGGTCACGGTGAAACTTCCCTCTCAGCCCAGCAGGACGTCGTCGTCGCCCAGCCGCTTCAGCTCGCGGTACAGGATGGCGAGGCCGGTGACGATGGCGGCGGCGGATACGGCGGCGTCGACGAGCCTCAGGAAGTCGCCGTCCTCGCGGGCGAGCTTGGCCTGCTTGGCGACGCTGAGCGCACCGAAGGCGGTGCTCGCGAACGACACGTACACGCCCGTCTTCGACTTCTTGAAGTTCTTGGCCTTCTTTGCCATGGCACTCACAGCGACGGAGCCTCCTCGATCAGCGGGTGACCCCACCTTTCCACGAAGGCGGCCTCGACGGCGGCGCCGACCTTGTAAAGCCGGTCGTCCTTCAGCGCCGGGGCGATGATCTGGAGCCCGACCGGGAGGTTGTCCTCCGGGGCGAGACCGCAGGGCAGCGACATGGCCGCGTTGCCCGCGAGGTTGGTCGGGATGGTGCACAGGTCCGCGAGGTACATCGCCATCGGGTCGTCGGCACGCTCGCCGATCGCGAAGGCGGTGGTCGGCGTCGTGGGCGAGACGATCACGTCGACCTGCTCGAAGGCCTTCTCGAAGTCCCGCGTGATGAGCGTGCGGACCTTCTGGGCGGAGCCGTAGTAGGCGTCGTAGTAGCCGCTCGACAGCGCGTACGTGCCGAGCATGATGCGCCGCTTCACCTCGGGCCCGAAGCCGGCCTCACGGGTGAGGGAGGTGACCTCCTCGGCCGAGTGGGTGCCGTCGTCGCCCACGCGCGCGCCGTAGCGCAGACCGTCGAAGCGGGCGAGGTTGGAGGAGCACTCGGAGGGTGCGATGAGGTAGTACGCCGACAGGGCGAGGTCGAAGGACGGGCAGTCCAGCTCGACGATCTCGGCGCCCAGTTCCTTGAGGAGGGCGACCGACTCGTCGAAGCGCTGGAGGACACCGGCCTGGTAGCCCTCGCCGCGGAACTGCTTGACGACGCCGACGCGCATGCCCTCGACGCTGCCGTTGCGGGCGGCCTCGACGACCGGCGGGACCGGGGCGTCGATCGAGGTGGAGTCGAGCGGGTCGTGTCCGGCGATGACCTCGTGCAGGAGCGCCGCGTCCAGGACCGTACGGGCGCAGGGCCCGCCCTGGTCGAGGGAGGACGAGAACGCGACCATGCCGTAGCGGGAGACCGCCCCGTACGTGGGCTTCACGCCGACCGTGCCGGTGACGGAGGCCGGCTGGCGGATGGAGCCGCCGGTGTCGGTGCCGATCGCGAGGGGCGCCTGGAAGGAGGCGAGCGCGGCGGACGAGCCACCGCCGGAGCCGCCGGGGATCTTGGTCAGGTCCCAGGGGTTGCCGGTCGGGCCGTAGGCACTGTTCTCGGTGGAGGACCCCATGGCGAACTCGTCCATGTTGGTCTTGCCGAGGATGACGACGTCGGCGGCCTTCAGCCGCTTGGTGACCGTCGCGTCGTACGGCGGGATCCAGCCTTCGAGGATCTTGGAGCCGACGGTCGTCGGGATGCCCTCGGTGGTGAAGATGTCCTTGAGCGCGAGCGGTACGCCGGCCAACGGGCCGAGCTGCTCGCCCCTGGCCCGCTTCGCGTCGACGGCACGGGCCTGCGCGAGGGCGCCCTCGCGGTCGACGTGCAGGAAGGCGTGCACCTTCGCGTCGACCTCCTCGATGCGGGCGAGGTGGGCCTCGGTGACCTCGACGGCGGTGAGCACGCCGGACGCGATGTTCGCGGCGGTCTCGGCGGCGGTCAGCCGGATGATGCTGCTGTGGTCCGTCATGGTGATTAGTCCTCCCCCAGGATCTGCGGCACCTTGAAACGCTGCTGCTCCTGGGCCGGGGCGCCGGAGAGCGCCTGCTCGGGGGTGAGCGAGGGACGGACCTCGTCCGCGCGCATGACGTTCGTCAGCGGCAGCGGGTGGGAGGTCGGCGGTACGTCTTGGTCGGCGACCTCGCTGACGCGGGCGACCGCGCCGATGATGTCGTCCAGCTGTCCCGCGAAGTGGTCGAGCTCTTCGGGCTTCAGCTCCAGACGCGCCAGCCGGGCGAGGTGGGCGACCTCCTCGCGCGTGATGCCAGGCATGCGGCGTTCCTCTGGGGTGAGTACGGTTTGCTTTGCCGCCAATCCTATGGGGCGGCGCGCTCTGCCGTTAAACGGATTCCCCGGCGCCGGGTTTGGGGCGCATCAGGGGGTGCGTGGATGGGTTGAATTGGCGAGTGCGGGTTCGTCCGGGCTGGTCGCGCAGTTCCCCGCGCCCCTTTCGGGGCGTCGCCGCACAGGTCGCTCGGTCCGCTGCCGGACGAGCCGACGCCGGCCGTCGTCACTCGTCCGACGCCGCCGCGGGGAGCGCTGCCCTCGGCCTCTGCCAGCCGCGGGACCCTCGGGCCAGCAGCCACGCCGTGGTCTCCTCCGACGGCATCGCCGCCGCCACCAGCCAGCCCTGTACGGCGTCGCAGCCCAGGTCGCGCAGGCGTTCCCAGGTCTCGTCGTCCTCGACGCCCTCGGCGACGACAAGGAGGCCGAGGGAGTGCGCGAGGTCGACCGTGCAGCGCACGATCTCCGCGTCCTCGGTGTCGTAGGCGAGGCGGGCCACGAAGGAACGGTCGATCTTCAGTTCGCTCACCGGGAGCCGGCGCAGATGCACCAGCGAGGAGTAGCCGGTGCCGAAGTCGTCCAGCGACATCTTGACGCCGTGCCCGGTCAGTCCGGCGAGGGTGTCGGCGGCGCGCTGCGGGTCCTCGAGGAGGACGTGTTCGGTTATCTCCAGCTGGAGCGAGCCCGCCGGGACCCCGTGCCGGGCCAGGCGTGCGGCGACCGAGCCCGCGAATCCGGGCGTGTGGACGTCACGCGGCGAGACGTTGACCGCCACCGGCACGAACAGGCCCTGCGCCCGCCACCTGGCCACCTGCGCGAGCGCCGTGTCCAGTACGTACTCCGTGAGATGGGGCATCAGCCCCGAGGACTCGGCGATCGCTATGAACTCGTCCGGCGGGACCTTGCCGCGCTCGGGATGCACCCAGCGGACGAGCGCCTCCAGGCCGGCCACCTGACCGTCGAAGCGGACCTTGGGCTGGTAGTGCAGCTGCACCTCGTGGGCGTCCAGGGCGCGGCGCAGATCGCCCAGCAGCCCGAGCCGGTCCGGGGTGTTGGAGTCCCGCTTGGACTCGTAGACCTCGACGCCCGTACGGTCCCGCTTCGCCTGGTACATCGCCACGTCCGCCCGCCGCAGGAGCCCCTCGGCGTCCAGCGCGTGGTCGGGGAAGACGGCGACGCCCGCGCTGGCCTCCAGGACGAGGGTGAGCCCGTCGAGGTCGAGCGGGGAGGAGAGGGCGGCGACCAGGTTGCGGGCGACCCGGGTCGCGGAGGTCGTGGAGTCGGCGACCGGCAGGAGGACGGCGAACTCGTCGCCGCCGAGCCGGGCGGCCTCGGCGCCGCGGGGCAGCGCCACCCGCAGCCGGTCCGCTATCTGCAACAGCAGCCGGTCACCGGCGAGATGGCCAAGGGTGTCGTTGACGGACCGGAAGCGGTCCAGGTCGATGAGCATCAGGGCGGCGCGGGCGCCGATGCGCTCGGCGTCGTCCAGCGCGGTCCAGATGCGCTCCAGGAGCCACTGGCGGTTGGGCAGCCCGGTCAGCGGGTCGCGCAGCTGCTCCTCGGCCCGGGCGCGGGCTATCCACAGGGTGGAGTCGAGGGCGATCAGCGGAATGGCGAACAGCGGCAGCAGCACCGGCTGGGCGGCGGCGACCACGCAGACCAGCGGGGCGATGCCGAGCAACGCGATCACGACCAGGCCCTGTCTGACCAGGGCGGTGCGGGCGACGGTGGGCAGTCCGCCGCGGTGCGGGGCGTGCAGGTACCAGAGCAGGGCTCGGGTGACGAGGAGGTAGGCGGCGGCGACCAGCACCACTTGGGGGGCGGCGTAGACCGTCCAGTGCTCCGGGTTCCAGGGCCGCTCGACCGACGGCACCCGTCCGAAGGCGCCCAGCACGAGCGCGCCGGCGCCGATGCCGAGGATGTCCACCGCGCCGTGCAGCACGCCTTGGCGCCAGCGGTTGCGCCGGGCTATGCCGACCAGCACGACGACGGTGAGGCTGACCATGCCGGCCGGCACCCAGCCGTACAGCAGCAGCACGGCGAGGGTCAGGGCGGCGCCCGAGCCGGTGCCGCCCCACCAGCGGGCGCGGCCGAGCATGACCAGGTGGCCGACGATGATGCCGGTCAGCACGGCCAGGGCCCAGCCGACGGTGCCGGACGGGAAGAGCGCGTGGTCGTCGGTGAAGGCCCGGTAGAAGCCGGCGCCGAGGACGAAGGCGGCGGCCGCGACGACCGCCGCGGGCAGCGCGGGCCAGGACAGTTGGCGTTCGGCTTCGGCGTCCTGCAGTGCGGAGGAGTGGCCGGGACCGCGTCCGTCGGGCACGGTGAACTGTCCGCCGGCCCGCCCTTCCACGCCGGGACGCGCCGAGGACCGTCCGCCCAGGCGGCTCCCCCGCCAGACGCCGCTGGTCAGGCGTCGGCGCAGCCGTGAGTCCGGGGCGGCGCTCTCGGTCGGTTCCATTCCCGTCCCTCTCACAGCCGGCGGTGCCCACGCCACGCGGTCCACTGTCCGACATCCGTCAGTGGATCCGCGTCGGAAAACCCTTCCCCTTGCTCACCAGGAGCACGAGGTTGCCCCGACCGCAGCTGGGCACGGCAGGCGCACATCTCAACAGTAGGCCGCAGAAGGCTTCCACGGGCAGCGGTCGACCACGGTTGCCCGAATGCGACCCGGCCACCCGTATGCATCTGGTATGCGCCGATCGGGTGGCCTTCAACCGCTACTCCTCTGTGGGAAGCGCGACTTCGGCCGCCGCTTCGGGTCCCTGTTCCAGCAGGACGGTGAAGCCGTCCTCGTTCAGAACGGGGACCTTCAGCTGCATCGCCTTGTCGTACTTCGAACCAGGATTGTCACCCACAACCACGAAAGCCGTCTTCTTCGAAACAGAACCGGTCACTTTCGCTCCGCGTTCTTGCAGGGCCTCCTTGGCGCCGTCCCGGGTGAAGTGATCGAGGGTGCCGGTGACGACAACGGTCAGTCCTTCGAGCGGACGCGGCCCCTCGTCCTCGTCGGAGACCTCGTCCTCCATGCGGACGCCGGCCGCCCTCCACTTGCGGAGGATCTCCTGGTGCCAGTCCTCGGCGAACCACTCCTTGAGCGAGGCGGCGATGATCGGGCCGACGCCGTCGGTGTCCGACAACTCCTTCTCGGTGGCCTGCTCGATGCGGTCGATCGAGCGGAAGCTGCGCGCCAGCGCCTCGGCGGCGACCGGGCCGACGTGCCGGATCGACAGACCGGTGAGGACGCGGGCGAGCGGGCTCTCCTTGGCCGCCGCGATGGTCTGCAGCATCGCGAGGGCGTTCTTCTTCGGCTCGCCCTGCTGGTTGGCGAAGACCGTGGCGATCTTCTCCTCGCCGGTCTTCGGGTCCCGCTTGGGCAGCCCGCTGTCCTGGTCGAGGACGTACGCCTTGATGGGCAGCAACTGCTCGATGGTGAGGTCGAACAGGTCGCCCTCGTTGCCCATCGGCGGGTCGGCCGGCTCCAGCGGGTTGGTGAGGGCGGCCGCGGCCACGTACCCGAAGTGATCGATGTCGAGCGCTTTTCGACCGGCGAGGTAGAAGACCCGCTCGCGCAACTGGGCGGGGCAGGCACGGGCGTTCGGGCAGCGGAGGTCGATGTCGCCCTCCTTCATCGGCCGCAGTGCCGTACCGCACTCGGGGCACTCGGCCGGCATCACGAACTCCCGCTCGCTGCCGTCGCGCAGGTCGACGACCGGGCCGAGGATCTCCGGGATGACCTCACCGGCCTTGCGCAGCACCACCGTGTCGCCGATCAGGACGCCCTTGGCCTTGACCACGTCCTGGTTGTGCAGGGTGGCGAACTCGACCTCCGAGCCGGCCACCGTCACCGGCTCGACCTGGGCGTAGGGCGTCACCCGGCCCGTACGGCCCACGCCGACACGGATGTTGATGAGCTTGGTGTTGACCTCTTCGGGCGCGTACTTGTACGCGATCGCCCAGCGCGGCGCGCGCGAGGTCGAGCCGAGGCGGCCCTGGAGCGGGATCTCGTCGAGCTTGACGACCACACCGTCGATCTCGTGCTCGACGGAGTGCCGGTTCTCGCCGTAGTACTCGATGAACTCCCGTACGCCGTCGAGGCCTTCGACCACCTTGTTGTGCGGGGAGGTGGGCAGGCCCCAGGTCTTGAGCAGGTCGTAGGCCTGGGAGAGGCGGGTGAGGCCGTCGAAGCCCTCCAGCACGCCGATGCCGTGGACGACCATGTGCAGGGGGCGGGTGGCCGTGACGCGCGGGTCCTTCTGGCGCAGCGAACCGGCCGCCGCGTTGCGGGGGTTGGCGAAGGGCTTGTCGCCGGCCTCGACCAGGCGGGCGTTGAGCTCCTCGAACTTCTCCATCGGGAAGTAGACCTCGCCGCGGATCTCCACCACGTCCGGCACCCGGTCGCCGTGCAGCCGGTCCGGGATCTCGGCGATGGTGCGGACGTTGGGCGTGATGTCCTCGCCCGTGCGCCCGTCCCCGCGGGTCGCCGCGCGCGTGAGGCGGCCGTGCTCGTAGGTGAGGTTGACGGCGAGGCCGTCGACCTTCAGTTCGCACAGCAGGTGGTAGGCGGTCGTGCCGACGTCCTTGGCGACGCGCTCGGCCCAGGCCGCCAACTCCTCCTCGCTGAAGGCGTTGTCGAGGGAGAGCATCCGGGAGCGGTGCACGACCGACGTGAACTCGGTCTCGTAGGCCCCCGCGACCTTCTGCGTCGGCGAGTCCGGCGTCCGCAGCTCCGGGTACTCCTCCTCCAACGCCTCCAGGGAGCGCAGGAGTTTGTCGAACTCCGCGTCGCTGACGACCGGGGCGTCGTTCACGTAGTACCGGAAGCGGTGCTCCTCGATCTGCTCAGCGAGTTGCGCGTGCTTCTCCCGTGCCTGTGCGGGCACCGTCGTCTCCGCTTGCTTGTCGCCGGCCACCGTGTTGTCCTCCCGTTACTCAGGGTTGTCCGCGAGGGATCTCGCCGCCTGGACGCAGTGGGCGAGCGCCTTGCGCGCGTACTCCGGGGAAGCGCCCGCGAGTCCGCACGCCGGGGTCACAGTGACCGCCTCCGCGAGAAGCCCCGGCGACAGCCCCAGCCTGCGCCACAACGTCCTGACACCCATGACGCTACCGGCCGGGTCCGACAATCGGGCGTCCGTGCCGGGCACGACACCGGCGAAGAGCCGGGCGCCCGCTTCCACCGCCTCGCCGATCACGTCGTCGTCACGCTCGGTGAGGAGCGAGAGGTCGAAGGAGACGGCCGCCGCGCCCGCCCGGCGCAGCAGGGCGAACGGGACGTCGGGGGCGCAGGAGTGGACCACGACGGGTCCGTCCGCGTGCACGCCGACGACATCGCGGAGGGTGGCCTCGACGAGCTGGCGGTCCACGGCCCGGTGGGTGCGGTAGCCGCTGGCGGACCGCACCTGGCCGCGCAGGACGGCGGTGATCGAGGGTTCGTCGAGCTGGAGGGTCACCTGGGCGCCGGGGATGCGGCGCCCGACCTCCCCCAGGTGTGCCCGCAGGCCCTCGGCGAGCGAGGCGGCGAGGTCGCGGCAGGCGCCGGGATCGGAGAGCACGGCCTCGCCGTTGCGCAGCTCCAGCGCGGCGGCCAGCGTCCACGGGCCGACGGCCTGCACCTTCAGCGGACCCTCGTACCCCTGGGTGAACTCCTCCAGGGCGTCGAGGTCTTCGCCGAGCCAGGACTGGGCGCGCTTGGTGTCCCGGCCCGGCCGGTCCCCGAGCCGCCAGCCGCTGGGCTCCACGCGCGCGTACAGCTCGACGAGCAGGCCCGCGGTCCGCCCGATCATGTCGGCGCCGGGGCCGCGGGCGGGCAGCTCGGCGAGGAACGGGAAGTCGTCCAGGGAACCGGTGACGGTCTTGGCGGCCTCGCGCGCGTCCTCGCCGGGCATCGAACCGACGCCGGTGGCCGCACCGAACATGAACTGGCTGTTTTGACTCACCTGCGAAGACTACGGAATCCGGGCGGGCCCACGGAATCGGTCGGCAGAGGTCAGTGCCCCGGCCGTACCGTCAGGTCGTTGATCTCCGCGTCCCTGGGCAGGTCGAGCGCCGTCAGGATGGTCGTCGCGACCGACTCCGGGTCGATCCACTGCGACGCGTCGTACTCCTTGCCCTCCTGCTGGTGCACCTTGGCCTGCATCGGGCTCGCCGTGCGGCCCGGGTAGACGGAGGTGACGCGGACGCCGTTGCCGTGCTCCTCGTGCCGCAGCGAGTCGGCGAGGGCCTTGAGGCCGTGCTTGGAGGCGGCGTACGCGGACCAGTCGGCGCTCGCCCGCAGTCCCGCGCCGGAGTTGACGAAGAGCACCTGGCCGCGGGCGGCGCGGAGTTGGGGCAGGAAGTGGCGGGTCAGTTCGGCGGGCGCGACGAGGTTGACGTTGAGCTGGTGGCGCCAGGACTTGGGGGTGAGGTCGCCGACCGGGCCCAGGTCGACCACGCCGGCGATGTGCAGCAGCGAGTCCACGCGGTCCGGCAGCGACTGGTGCGAGAAGGCCCAGGACAGCTTGTCGGGGTCGGCCAGATCGCCGACGAGCGTCCGTGCGCCGGGGAACTCCGCCGCCAGTTCCTTCGCCCGGCCGGCGTCGCGCGCTTGCAGCACGAGGTCGTCCCCGCGCGCGTGGAGGCGGCGGGCGACGGCCGCGCCGATGCCGGAGCCCGCTCCGGTGATCACATGGGTAGCCATGCCCGCCATGCTCGCATCACCGCGTGCCGGCCGACTCCTCCAGGTAGGCGAGCGCGCCCACGGGCTCCTCGGCGAAGAACACCAGGTCGGTCAGGGGCAGCGGCAGGAAGCCCTCGGTCTCCATGCGGCGGAACTGTTCCTTCAGGCCGTCGTAGAAGCCCGCGGTGTTGAGCAGCACGACCGGCTTGTCGGTGTGGCCGTGCTTCTTCAGCTCCAGGATCTCGGTGGCCTCGTCGAGCGTTCCGGTGCCGCCCACCATGATCACCACGGCGTCGGCCTTCTCCAGGAGCAGCCTCTTGCGCTCGGCGAGGTCCTTCGCGATCACCATCTCGTCGGCGCCGGGGTGCACCATCGCCGCCAGGAAGTCGACGGAGACGCCGACGAGCCGTCCGCCGGCCTCCTTCACCCCGTCGGCGACCACCTTCATCAGACCGGTGTCCGAACCGCCCCACACGAGCGTGTGACCGCCCTTGCCCAGCAGTTCCGCGAACTCGCGCGCGGGGCGCGTGTAGCGGTCGTCGAGGTCGGCGGCGGAGAGGAAGACGCAGATTCGCATGAAGCAAGGGTAGGCGGGAACAACCCGGCCCCCGCCGCTGTCATCCCTGTATGGCTACTGGACACACGATCACCATCGAGAAGAGCGACCAGCGCGTGCGCGTGGTGCACGGCGATCTGATTCTGGCCGAGAGCGACCGGCCCCTCGTCCTGCACGAGACCGGCTCCCCGGTGCGCTACTACATCCCCGCCGAGGACGTCCGGCTCGATCTCCTCACGCCCTCCGCATCGCACACCGTGTGCCCCTTCAAGGGCACCGCCTCCTACTGGTCCCTGCCGGACGCGCCGGACCTGGTGTGGGCCTACCCCGACCCCAAGTCCGACGTCGCCGAGATCAAGGACCACCTCTGCTTCTACGACGTCGAGGTCATCGGCTGACGCCCGCGGCCTCCGCCGTCCGGACGGTCGACGCGATGGTCGCGGAGCCGACGACGCGGGTGCCGTCGTACAGGACGATCGCCTGGCCCGGGGCGACGCCGCGGACCGGCTCCCTGAAGGTGACCTCCAGGGAGCCGTCGACGAGTTCGGCGTCGACCTCGGTCTCGCCGCCGTGGGCGCGGAGCTGGGCCGTGTAGGTGCCGGGTCCGGTCGGTGCGGTGCCGCACCAGCGGGGCCTGATCGCGGTGAGTGCGCTGACGTCGAGGGCGGCGGCCGGGCCGACCGTCACCGTGTTGTCCACCGGCGAGATGTCCAGGACGTAGCGCGGCTTGCCGTCGGGGGCCGGGGTGCCGATGCGCAGGCCCTTGCGCTGGCCGATGGTGAAGCCGAACGCGCCCTCGTGCGAGCCGACGACCGCGCCGGACTCGTCGACGATGTCGCCCTCGGCCTTGCCCAGGCGGTTCGCGAGGAAGCCCTGGGTGTCGCCGTCGGCGATGAAGCAGATGTCGTGCGAGTCGGGCTTCTTGGCGACCGCGAGGCCGCGGCGCTCGGCCTCGGCGCGGATCTCGTCCTTGGTCGTGAGGGTGTCGCCCAGCGGGAAGAGCGCGTGCGCCAACTGCCGGTCGTCCAGCACCCCGAGGACGTACGACTGGTCCTTGGCCATGTCGGAGGCGCGGTGCAGCTCGCGCGTGCCGTCCGCGCCCACGAGCACCTTGGCGTAGTGGCCGGTGCAGACGGCGTCGAAGCCGAGGGCGAGCGCCTTGTCGAGGAGGGCGGCGAACTTGATCTTCTCGTTGCAGCGCAGACACGGGTTCGGGGTGCGCCCCGCCTCGTACTCGGCGACGAAGTCCTCGACGACGTCCTCGCGGAAGCGGTCGGCGAGGTCCCAGACGTAGAACGGGATGCCGATGACGTCGGCGGCACGGCGGGCGTCGCGCGAGTCCTCGATGGTGCAACAGCCCCGCGCGCCCGTGCGGAACGATTGCGGGTTCGCGGAGAGCGCGAGGTGGACGCCGGTCACGTCGTGGCCGGCTTCGGCGGCGCGGGCGGCGGCGACGGCGGAGTCCACGCCGCCGGACATGGCGGCCAGGACACGGAGGGGGCGCTGCGGGATGTCAGTCATAGCCCTTCAAGGGTAAGGGGCCGCGGGAACCGGAGCCCGCGAGTATCCGTTGTGGATCACATGGGGGCGAGCGAGAGCGACAAGGACCGGCGCATCGGGCGGCGGGCGCTGCTGATCGGCGGGGCCGCGGCGGCCGTCGGCACGGCCGTGCTGGCCCGCGGTGAGCTGGCTCACCTGTGGTGGCGGCTGCCCGGGGTCCGGAAGCCGCGCGTCGAGGGCGCGGTGGACTTCAGGGGCGCGCTGTGGGTGGCGGCCTCGTCGGGGAACTTCCGGTGGGCGGACCGGCCGGACGACTACGCGATAGACCGGGTGATCATCCATGTCACCCAGGGCAGTTACGCGAGCGCGGTCAAGGTCTTCCAGGACCCGGCCCACCAGGCCGCGGCCCACTACATCGTCCGCAAGGACGGTGACGTCACGCAGATGATCCGCGAGCTGGACGTGGCGTACCACGCGGGCAACAGGGAGTTCAACGAACGCAGTGTGGGCATCGAGCACGAGGGCTTCGTGGACCGCCCGCAGGACTTCACGGACGCGATGTACGCGGCCTCCGCGCGCCTGACGGCGAACATCTGCAAGCGGTACGGGATACCCGTCGACCGGGAGCACGTCATCGGGCACGTGGAGGTGCCGGGGACGGACCACACGGACCCGGGGACCCACTGGGACTGGGACCGTTACATGGGGCTCGTGCGACGGGCCGAACAGGCCTGACCTCGGGTTCCGTCAGTGATGCAATCGTGATGTTGTGCGTGGCCTCCGCGCTTCATGTGTCCGTTGCGTCCCGCCTCCGCGCCGCGAGCTGCGCCGCATCAACTTGGCCTTTCCTCAAGGGAGTTGACGGGGAGTTCTTGATCACGGCTGTCGCACAGGCTGCGCGGCTGCCCCCTAAGTTCGCCCCAGTTCTTACACAGCCCTTAGGTCAAACATCCCCGCCATGACTGACTCCACAGAGCCCGGCACCGGCACGGGCCGAAGCGACAAGGGCGTCCACCGCAAGGCGGGCCAGACCAAGACCGAGCACACCAGGACGAGTAGGGGCAGGGGCGGCAAGGGCGTCCACCGCCGCAAGTTCCTCGGCGGCATGGCGGGCGCTGCGGGCCTCGCGGCGGTCGCGGCGGCCGGCACGACCTTCTCGCTGCTGACCGACGCGAAGGGGAACAAGGCGGGCGCGGCCACCAGCACCGCGACCCTGACCGTCCCGGACCTCCTGGAAGGCACCACCGCCGACAGCACCACCACCTTCACCCTGGAGGCCAAGACCGGCACGCACGAGGTGATCTCGGGGGTCACCAGCACCACGATGGGCTACAACCAGGACTTCCTGGGCCCCACCCTGAAGTGGACCAACGGCAACGCGGTCGTCCTCAACATCACCAACAACATCGGTGAGGACACGACGGTCCACTTCCACGGCGCCCACGTGCCGCCGAAGATGGACGGCGGCCCGCAGGTCGCCTTCGCGGACGGCGAGACCTGGTCGCCCTCGTTCACGGTCAAGGACCCAGCGACCACGCTCTGGTACCACCCGCACGCGCTGGGCACCACCGCCAAGCAGGCCGTGCACGGCCTGGCCGGGATGATCATCGTCGAGGACTCCACGGACGCGTCCGCCGCGCTGCCCAGCGACTACGGCGTCGACGACGTCCCGCTCATCTTCCAGTCCCTCGCCGTGGACACCGACGGGGACATCAAGTACGACGCGGCCGGCTACCGGCTGAGCACCACCGCGTTCCCCCTCCTGCTCAACGGGACCAACGTGGACGACACCACGCTCACCTTCACCGCCACCAAGACGCGGACCCGGTTCCGCGCCCTGAACGCCTCGCCGTCCGACATCATCACGATCCAGCGCAGCGACGGCGGCACCCTCACGCAGATCAGCACCGACCAGGGCTACCTGACCGCGGCCACCGAGGTGACCACGATCCGCCTGGTGGCCGGCGCCCGTGCCGAGTTCGTCATGGACCTCTCCGCAGACGCCACCCTCCAGGCCGTGGTCACCACCGGCTGGATCCGCGGCGGCAGCGGCACCTACGACGTCCTCGCGGTGACGGCGAGCGGCACCGACACCCCGGACGACCTGCCCAGCGCCCTCAACACGATCGAGCGGTACGACACCAGCGACTTCACCGCCCGGACGATCACGCTGGGCCAGAACGGCGCCACCATGCTGATCAACGGGTCGGCGGGCACGACCATGGCCGCGATGGCGATGATCAGTACGACGGTCGGCGCGAAGGAGATCTGGACGATCCAGAACGCCACCCAGTTGGAACACTCGTTCCACCTGCACGACGTGCCGTATCAGCTGATCTCCGTCAACGGCGAGGATCCCACCGGGGTCCAACTGGGCTGGTACGACACCTACGAGGTGGTCGGCGGCGGCAGCATCGAGATCGCCATGGAGTTCACGGACTTCTCCGACGACACCTATATGTACATGCTCCACTGCCATCTCCTCCAGCACGAGGACGAGGGCATGATGGCCTCCCTCATGGTGACGGAGAGCTAACGGGAGCAGTCCTGTCAGGTCAGTCCGGCGGCGCGGGCCCGCTCCACCGCCGGGCCGATCGCCTTGGCCACCGCCTCCACGTCGGCCTCCGTGGAGGTGTGGCCGAGGGAGAAGCGCAGGGTGCCGCGGGCCAGGTCCGGGTCTGTGCCGGTGGCCAGCAGGACGTGGCTGGGCTGGGCGACGCCCGCGGTGCAGGCCGAGCCGGTGGAGCACTCGATGCCCTGGGCGTCCAGCAGCAGAAGCAGGGAGTCGCCCTCGCAACCGGGGAACGTGAAGTGGGCGTTGGCCGGCAGCCGGTCCTGCGGGTCACCCCCGAGGATCGCGTCCGGGACCGCCGTACGCACCGCCTCGACCAGGCTGTCGCGCAGGGCGCCGATCTCCCGCGTGAACCACTCGCGCTGCTCGGCGGCGAGGCGTCCCGCGACCGCGAAGGAGGCGATCGCCGGGACGTCGAGGGTGCCCGAGCGGACATGGCGCTCCTGGCCGCCGCCGTGCAGGACGGGTACGGGGGTGTACTCGCGGCCCAGGAGCAGCGCGCCGATGCCGTACGGGCCGCCGATCTTGTGGCCCGAGACCGTCATCGCGGCGAGTCCGGAGGCGGCGAAGTCGACCGGCACCTGGCCGAAGGCCTGGACCGCGTCGGAGTGCAGCGGGACCCCGAACTCCTGTGCCGCCTCGGCCAGTTCACGGACCGGCGAGACGGTGCCGATCTCGTTGTTGGCCCACATCACGGTGGCCAGGGCCACGTCGTCGGGGTTGCGGGCGATCGCCTCGCGCAGGGCCTCGGGGTGGACGCGGCCGTAGGAGTCGACCGGCAGGTACTCGACGGTGGCGCCCTCGTGCTCGCCGAGCCAGTGGACGGCGTCCAGGACGGCGTGGTGCTCGACGGGGCTGGCCAGGACGCGGGTGCGGGCCGGGTCGGCGTCGCGGCGGGCCCAGTACAGGCCCTTCACCGCGAGGTTGTCGGCCTCGGTGCCGCCGGAGGTGAACACCACCTCGCTGGGGCGGGCGCCGAGCGATTCGGCGAGCGCCTCGCGGGCTTCCTCGACCGAGCGGCGGGCCTTGCGGCCGGAAGCGTGGAGGGAGGAGGCGTTGCCCGTGATGCTCAGGTGGGCCGTCATCGCCTCTACTGCCTCGGGAAGCATCGGGGTGGTCGCGGCGTGGTCGAGGTATGCCATGGTGAAGACGATTCTACGGGGGGCTCCGCCGTGGAACCGAGGGGCACCGCGGTCGACTCGACCGGTGGGTAACTGCGGCCGTGCGGGGCACGCTTGTCCGAACCCTGCTCACAGGCTCCAGGAGATCGTGTTCGAGACCGCCATCGTGAGGGCGAGGACCGCCAGGTCCGCCACACCGAGGGCCAGACCCAGGTAGGCGCGTCCCTTGCGGGCCGTGCCGCGCCACAGGGACACGAGGGCCAGGACGATCGCGATCGGACCCAGGAACAGGTTCAGGACGAGGAGGCCGAGAAGGCCGAGGATGAAGGACGCGACGGCCATGCCGTCGGCGTCGCGGGCGGCGGTGCGCGGGGTGGTGGTACGGCCGTCGGCCGGTGCGGTGAGTTGCATCGTGCTCAGCTCCTGGAAGTCGGTACGGACGGTCAGTTGGCCGAGGTGTGACGCCGGCCGTGGCGCTCGCGGAGCGCGAAGATGCCCAGCCAGACGGCGATGCCGGCGGCCACGGCGGCGGACAGGGCCAGCGGTGCGTGGGCCACGGTGCCGAGCACGACACCGAGCAGCATGAGTGCGGCGACGAGGAACAGCATGGGACGGATCCCCCTCCGAGACACCCGGGGGCGTCTCTCGTTACGTTTCGGTGAACGGTTGTAGTAACACTTGTTCACTGACTACAGAGTCTAGCGCTCCCGGCGACTTTTCAATTCCGGAGAACGGTTGTTAACTGGATGACATGAGTCACACCCTCGGCATCCGGCAGGCCCAGAAGCAGAAGACCCGGCAGGCGCTCCTGGACGCGGCGCTCGCCCTGCTGGCGGAGCAGAGCCTGAGCAGCCTGGGCCTGCGCGAGGTCACCCGGGCCGTCGGTGTCGCCCCGACCGCCTTCTACCGGCACTTCCGCTCCACCGCCGACCTCGGTGTGGCCTTGGTCGAGGAGGCGCTCGGCAGCCTGCACCCGATGGTCCGGGCGACGGTCTCCACGGCCGGCGACAGCGACGAACGCATCGTGCGCGCCGTCGAGTTGATCGCCGCGTACGTGGCCGCGCACCCCGCCCACGTCCGGTTCGTCGCCCGTGAGCGGCACGGCGGGGTCCAGCCGGTGCGCGAGGCCATCCGGGACCAACTGGCCCGGTTCGCCGAAGAGGTGAAGGCCGAGATCGCCAAGGACCCGGAGGCGGCGGGCTGGAGCGACGACGACCTGCTCATGCTGGCCAACCTGTATGTCGACCAGATGCTGATCACGGCCTGTCTGTTCCTGGAGGCACTGGAGTCCCCGGACGCCTCGAAGGAGCTGGAGCAGGCCACCCAGATCGTGACCCGCCGGCTGCGGCTGATCAACGTCGGCCGCATGCACTGGCTGGACTGAGCACCGCCTCCACCCCCGCCCTGGCCCCGATCCCGGGTCAACGCACAGGAGCGGCACCCCCGTTCACCGGGAGTGCCGCTCCTGTCGTACGACCGCTCGGGTCAGCTCTTCGTGGCCTGCGGGCTCGGCGCACCACTCGGCGCACCGCTGGGCACGGCACCGCCGCCCGCTCCGCCGCCGCAGCCGCCCCGGCCGCCTCCGCCGGGGCCGCCGCCCTGACCGCCGCCGGGCGCTCCGCTCGGCATGCCGGAGGGGTTGGCCGACGGGTTGCGCGACGGATTGCGCGACGGGTTGCCGGAGGGCGCTCCGCTCGGGCGGCCCGACGCGTTGCCGGTCGGCGCGCCCGAGGGCCGCTGACAGGACTGCTGCTGACCGGAGTTGCCGCTGTTCGAGGACGACGACGAGTCACTCGAACCGCAGGCCGCCAGGGCGAAGGGCGAGAGCGCCAGCAGAGCCACTGCCGGGACGAGACGCACACGGTTCATGAGAAACAACTCCAAGGAAGATGAGGGAGTCCTGAGGCGGGAACTCAATCAACGGCGCTTAGGCCTTCCTTGGGGCCGCACTGTCCTCGACCTGTCAATCAGGTAAAAAGGATCTCAACTCACGCCACTGACCTGCCACTTCACGCATCGGCGCGCGCTACTCGCTGGTACAAGCCCGTGACAGAAGCGGTCCGCGGAGCCCCTCAGCCGAGCTTGACCCGGGCGAGTTGGCGGGACTGGGCGACCAACCGGTCGGCGCTGTCCCAGACCTCGGCGTCCTCCTCCAGGAAGCCGCCGGCGAGGTTGCGGGTGGTGATGGAGACGCGCAGCGGGCCGGGGGCCGGGCGGCAGCGGACGTGGACGGTCAGCTCGACGGTCGGGACCCAGCCGGACAGACCGATCTCGAAGGCCGTGGGCGGCAGCGCGTCCACCGCGAGCAGGAGGGAGAACGGGTCGGGGTCCCGGCCGTCGGCGAGCCCGAACCAGGACCGCATCTCGCCCTTGCCGGAGGGCGCGCCGAGCGCCCAGCCCAGGGTGGCGGGGTCCAGCTTGAGCATCAGCCGGTCGGCGATGGCCGAGGTTTCGGCGGCCGGGGCCGGGCCGTCCTCGGGGCCGAAGCAGTGCTCCATCGGCGGGAATGCGGGCGGCTCGGCCGCCGTACGGACGTCGTCGGGCAGCGCGTCCAGGTCGCCGTAGGAGGCGAGGACGCGGATGCGCTCGACCTCGCGGCCCTCGTCGTCGTACTGGAAGAGGGAGGCCTGGCCGGTGGAGAGGGTGCGGCCGGTGCGGACGAGGTCCGTGCGGACGACCGCGGGGCCCGGCCGGGAGGCGGTCAGGTAGTGCGCCGAGATCGTGAACGGGTCGCTGTGCGGCAGGGCGTCCGCGAGCGTGCGGCCGAGGACGGCCAGCAGATAGCCGCCGTTGAGGGCGCCGAACACCGTCCAGCCGGCGGAGAGGTCGACGTCGTAGACACCGGGCGCGCGCCGGGTCGGGGCGGTGGCCCGGTCGAACTCGCTGTCGCCGACCGTGGCCCGGACGGCCTGCGCAGAAGCTGCTTCAGACATGCCTGAACCGTACAACGAGAGACTACTAAGCGGTAGCTTTTTGCTCGCCCTGCCCCCTCCCCCGTCTCCCCTCCCCACCCCGTCGCCTCTGAGCCATCACGGTGAGAGAGAGGCAATTTCCTGGTAAGTGTCCGTACTCGTCCGTAAACCGGGGTCACGGCCTCGGCCTCTATAGGGGCATGAGCCTTACCGGGACCGCGTTCCTCTACACGCTGATCGTGCTGTCCGTCGTCGCCGTCGTCCTTCCGCTCGCGCTGTGGTCGCGGCTGCGCGGGCCACGGGTCCTGCGTGCCGCCGCGCGCGTCCTGATGGTGCTGTTCGCCCAGGGCACGGCGGTCGCCCTGGTGTTCACGCTGGTCAACAACGAGAACAACCTGTACGACAACTGGGCCGACCTGCTCGGCACGGGCGACCATGTGCAGCAGGCCGCGAACCTCGGTGCCGACGGCACGGGCGGCATCTCGCTGACCCGGCTGCCCAGGGTGGTGCAGCGGTTCACGCCCCTGTCCGACGGCGTCCGCGAGACCCAGCTCAAGGGCCGGGTGTCGGGCGTGAACGCCGAGGTCTACGTCTGGCTGCCGCCGCAGTACGACAAGCCCGCCTACCGCCACCGCCGGTTCCCCGTGGTCGAGTTGCTACCGGGCTACCCCGGCTCGGCGAAGGCCTGGTTCGGATCCCTGCACGCCGAGAAGCAGCTCGCGCCGCTGATGCGGGACGGCAGGGTGGCGCCCTTCATCCTGGTCGCCCCGCGCACCAACCTGCTGGCCGGCGTGGACACCGGCTGCGCCAACATCACGGGCACGGTGAACGCCGACACCTGGCTCAGCGTCGACGTGCCGAAGATGGTGACGGACAACTTCCGGGCCGCTCCCGCTCCGGCTGACTGGGCGGTCGCCGGGTACTCCGCGGGCGGTCACTGCGCGGCCAAGCTCGCCATCGCCCACCCCGACCGCTACCGGGCGGCGGTCAGCATGTCCGGCTACAACGACCCGATCGGCGAACGCAATTCGCTGGCCGCGCAGAACCCGCGGCTGCGGATCGCCAACAACCCGTACCTGCTGCTGCGCGGGGCCCGTACCCCGCCCCGGGTCGCGCTCTACATCTCCGGTCAGCCGCACGACGGTTACGAGGCCGGTGTGGCCCTCGAACAGATCGCGAAGGCCCCGACGACCGTGCACGTGGTGTACATCCCGAAGAGCGCGGGCGGGCACACCATGGCGCTGTGGCGGCCGCAGGTGGTCCCGGCGTTCCGCTGGCTGACCGAGGAACTGGGCCTGGGCAACGGCCTCGGGACCGGCCGGGGAACCGCTACTCCTCGCTCACCGTCGAACGCCGGTTCCACGCACGCGGCGCTCGCCAGTGGTACTTCATCGCGAGCAGGCGCAGGGCGAAGGCGGTGACGACCGCGAGCCCGCTGGTGTACGGGTTGAGGGCGTCGTAGCGGATGCACAGGACGACGATGGCGGCGCCGACGATCGCCGGGACCGCGTACAGGTCGCGGTCCCAGCGCAGCAGCGAGGGCGTCTCGTTGGCGAGCACGTCACGCAGCACACCGCCGCCGACCGCGGTGGCCAGGCCCAGGGCCGCCGACGCGGTGAGGTTGAGCCCGTAGTCGTACGCCTTGGTCGTGCCCGTCACACAGAACAGGCCGAGTCCCGCCGCGTCGAAGGTGTTCACGCCGAGCTGGATGCGCTCCACATGGGGGTGGAGGAAGAAGACGAGGAGCGCGGCGAAGAGCGGTGTGGTGAAGTACCCGAGGTCCGTGAACGCGGCCGGGGGCACCGCCCCGATGATCACGTCCCGGAAGATCCCTCCGCCCAGCGCGGTGACCTCGGCGAGCACGGCGATGCCGAAGACGTCGAAGTTCTTGCGGACCGCGAGCAGCGCGCCGGAGATGGCGAACACGAAGATGCCGACGAGGTCGAGCGTGTGCTGGACGGAGGGGCTGAAGAGTTGCTGAAGCACCCCACATTCTTACCTGCCGCGGGGTGCTTCCCTTTCGATGCAAGGGTTACAGGGAGGGTTTCCCTGGGGTGAACAGCCAGGTCTGGAACAGGTCGTCGAGCTGCTGCCCGCTGACCTTCTCGGCGAGCCTGATGAAGTCGGCCGTGTTCGCGTTGCCGTAGCGGTGCAGCTTCGTCCAGGCCGGCAGCAGCTTGAAGAAGGCGGTGTCACCGATGCGTTCGCGCAGCACCTGGAGGGTCATCGCGCCGCGCTGGTAGACCGCGGACGCGAACATGGTGTCGCGCTGCGGGTCGCCGACGACGGTCTGCCAGAAGGCGTTGCCGGCGGGGCGGGAGTTGTAGCCGGCCAGGAACGAGTCGTGCGCGGTGCGGGTGCCCTGGTGCTCGGCCCACAGCCACTGGGCGTAGGTGGCGAAGCCCTCGTTGAGCCAGATGTCCTTCCACTGCGCCACGCTCACCGAGTCGCCGAACCACTGGTGAGCCAGCTCGTGCACGATCGTCGTCTCGCTGCGCACCGCGGAGTAGACCGGCTTGGACTGCACCTCCAGCGAGAACCCCGCCTCCGGCATGTCGTCGACGATCGCGCCGGTCTCCTCGAAGGGATAGGGCCCGAAGACCTGCGACCAGTAGTCGGTGGCGGCGGCGGTGACGGCGTACACGTCGACGCTGTTGCCGTTGGCGAGCACCGGGTCGATGGCCACGTAGATCGGGATGCCGCCCGGGGTCCGGCCGGTCTTCACGTCGAACTTCCCGATCGTCGCCGTCGCGAGATAGGTCGCCATCGGCTTCGACTCGCGCCAGTGGGTGTACGTCGAGGCGCCCTTGTCGTACGTCGACACCAGCCGGCCGTTGGAGACGCCGGTCAGGCCCTTGGGGGCCTTGATGCGGATGTCGTAGGTGGCCTTGTCCGAGGGGTGGTCGCTGGAGGGGAACCAGGTGGAGGCGGCGTTGGGTTCGCAGGCGACGAAGACGCCGTCGGTGGTCTTCATCCACCCGTAGTCGGAGCCGAACACGATGGGT
Organism: Streptomyces sp. NPDC002499; assembly: GCF_053595415.1. NCBI lineage: Bacteria > Bacillati > Actinomycetota > Actinomycetes > Kitasatosporales > Streptomycetaceae > Streptomyces > Streptomyces sp. NPDC002499. Next base: position 61,181 of record NZ_JBSFXO010000013.1, on the reverse strand, counting down.
CCGCTGAGGGGTTCGGGAACCCCGCCGTAAGTGACGGTGACCTTGAAGTCGCGGCCCTTGCGCAGGGACTGGCGCGGGGTGACGCGCAGTTCGTCGCCGTCGCGCGTGAACTGGGCGCGTCTGCCGTTCACTTCGACTCTCGTGACCTCCAGCTTCTGGAGGTCCAGGTCGAAGGAGGAGAGGTTCTCGGTGGCACGGGCGGTGAGGGTCGTACGACCGTCGAGGCGGTCGGTGTCCGGGTTGTACGCCACGCCGAGGTCGTAGTGGCGGGCGTCGAAGCCGCCGTTGCCCAGGTCCGGGAAGTAGGGGTCACCTATGCCGGCCGCGCCGGGGCTTGGGGCGGGGGCGGCGGCTATGACAAGGAAAGAGGCCGCCGCGGTAGCGAGGGCCCCTAAACGTGCCGAACGGGAGAGATTCATCTGTCGTCCCTTGCGAGCGTGTGCCGATAAGTCGGACACGGACGACTCTGAACTCTCCCGTTCGGGCATGTACATGACTTTGCCAACTCGTCATGCGCTACTTGTCGGTTGACTCCTGGCTCTCGCCCGAAGACGCCGCCGGTGCCTCGGTGGACCCGGCAGGCTCGACGGTCTCGACCGGCTCGGAGGACTCCGCCGCGCCGGCCGCCTCAGCGGCCTCCGCGATCTCCTCGACCTCGGCCGCCACCGCCGCCGACGTCTCCGCCGACTCCGCCAGCACCTCGTCGGCGACCAGCTCGGCCGCCTCCTTGGCCACGGTCAGCAGCACCGTGTCCTGCGGGGCCTGGTCCTCGAAGTTCTCCGGGTGGTGGCAGGCGACCTGCTGGCCGGGCTTCAGCTCGACGAGCACCGGCTCGGTCGTCTTGCAGATCTCCGTCGCCTTCCAGCACCGGGTGTGGAACCGGCAGCCACTGGGCGGGGAGATCGGCGAGGGCACGTCGCCCTTGAGCAGGATGCGGTCGCTCTTGGTGTTCTTGCGCCGCGGGTCCGGGATCGGCACCGCGGACATGAGCGCCTTGGTGTACGGGTGCATCGGCGCCCGGTACAGCGACTCGCGGTCGGCCAGCTCCACGATCTTGCCGAGGTACATCACCGCGATCCGGTCCGAGACGTGCCGGACCACCGAGAGGTCGTGCGCGATGATCACGTACGTCAGGCCGAGCTCCTGCTGGAGGTCGTCCAGCAGGTTGACGACCTGGGCCTGGATCGACACGTCCAGCGCGGAGACCGGCTCGTCCGCCACGACCAGCTTCGGCTTCAGGGCGAGCGCGCGGGCGATGCCGATGCGCTGGCGCTGACCGCCGGAGAACTCGTGCGGATAGCGGTTGTAGTGCTCGGGGTTGAGGCCCACGACCGACAGCAGCCGCTGGACCTCCGCCTTGACCCCGCCCGGAGGCGTGACGCCCTGGAGCTTGAAGGGGGCGCTGATGATCGTGCCGATGGTGTGGCGCGGGTTCAGCGAGGAGTACGGGTCCTGGAAGATCATCTGCACATCGCGGCGCAGCGGACGCATGCCGCCCACCCCGAGGTGCGTGATGTCCTTGCCCTCGAACTCGACCTTGCCGCCGGTCGGCTCCAGCAGCCGGGTGATCAGCCGGCCCATCGTCGACTTGCCGCAGCCCGACTCGCCCACGACGCCCAGCGTCTCACCCGACTTGACCTCGAAGTCGAGGCCGTCGACCGCGTGCACGGCGCCGACCTGCCGCTGGAGCAGGCCTTTTTTGATCGGGAAGTGTTTCTGGAGCCCGGTCACCTTCAGCAGGGTCTCGCCGGGGGCGGCGTCCTTGGTGAGGGTGGCACCTTCGCTCGGCGCAGGAATGGTCACCGCTTTGTCCTCGCTCACAGCTTCGGCGCAATCTCTTCGGTCCAGATCCGCTCCCGCTGCTCCTGCGTCATGTGGCAGGCGGCCCAGTGCTGGCTGCCGACCTCGGTCAGCTCGGGGCGGACCGTGCGGGTGACGTTGTCCTTGGGGACGTCCGCGTACGGGCAGCGCGGGTTGAAGGCGCAGCCGGACGGGATGTTGATCAGCGAGGGCGGGGAACCCTTGACCGGGATCAGGCGCTCCTGCTGCTCACGGTCCAACCGCGGCATCGAGCCCAGCAGGCCCCAGGTGTAGGGGTGGCGGGGCTCGTAGAACACCTTCTCGGCCGGTCCGCGCTCGATGCACCGGCCGCCGTACATCACCAGGATGTCGTCGGCCAGCTCGGCGACGACGCCCAGGTCGTGCGTGATGATGATGACCGCGGAGCCGAACTCCGTCTGCAGGTCCCGGATCAGGTCGAGGATCTGCGCCTGGACGGTCACGTCCAGGGCGGTCGTCGGCTCGTCCGCGATGAGCAGCTCGGGGTTGTTGACCAGCGACATCGCGATCATCGCGCGCTGACGCATACCGCCGGAGAACTCGTGCGGGTAGCTGTCGATCCGCTTGTCGGGCTGCGGGATGCCGACCCGGTCGAGCATCTCGACCGCGCGCTTCTTCGCGACCTTCTTGGAGACGTCGTGGTGGATCCGGTACGCCTCCACGATCTGCTGGCCGATCGTGTAGTACGGGTGCAGCGCGGACAGCGGGTCCTGGAAGATCATCGCCATCTCGCGACCGCGCAGCTTGCGCACGTGGTCGGGGTCGGCGGAGAGCAGCTCGGTGCCGTCCAGCCAGATCTCGCCGGAGATCTGCGCCTTGCGCTTGCCGTACTGGCCGGCGGTGTGCAGGCCCATGATGCCGAGCGAGGTCACCGACTTGCCGGAGCCGGACTCGCCCACGATGCCGAGGGTCTTGCCCTTCTCCAGCGTGAAGCTCAGTCCGTCGACGGACTTGACCAGGCCGTCGTCGGTCGGGAAGTGCACCTTGAGGTCACGCACCTCCAGGAAGGAGGTCGGCGCGGCGGAGGCTGCGGTGGGCTCACCCAGGGCTGCTCCGCTCTTGCTCAGTTCGGTCATGTCAGCCTCACTCGGGGGTCGATCACGGCGTACAGGATGTCCACCACGAGGTTGGCGAGCAGCACGGCGAGAGAAGTGATCAGGGTGACGCCCAGGATGATGGGCAGGTCCTGGTTCTTGATGGCGTCGAGCACCGCGCGGCCGAGGCCGGGCAGGTTGAACGTCGACTCCGTCAGGATGGCGCCGCCGATGAGGGCGCCGAGGTCCATGCCGAGCATGGTCAGGATCGGGGTCATCGTGGAGCGCATGGCGTGCTTGCCGATGACGACCTGTTCCTTGAGGCCCTTCGCCCGTGCGGTGCGGATGTAGTCCTCGCCGAGGATCTCCAGCATGGTGGCGCGGGTGATCCGGGCGTACATCGCCGCGTACAGGAAGGCGAGGGTGATCCAGGGCAGGATCATGCCGCCGAACCAGCCGCTGAAGCTCTGGTCCAGGGGCACGTACTGCGCGTCGATCCATTTCAGCCCGAAGGCGAAGATCGCCAGGCTGAGCAGACCGGTGAAGTAGATGGGGAGGGAGACGCCCGCCAGCGCGACGACCATCGCGCCACGGTCCCAGATGGTGCCCCGCTTGAGCGCGGAGAGCACACCCGCCGAGACACCGATGACCAGCCACAGCACGGCGGCACCGAGCGCCAGTCCCAGGGTCACCGGGAAGCGGTCGGTGAGCACCGGCCAGACGGCCTGCTCGCTGCGGAAGGAGTAGCCGAAGCAGGGCGCGGCGCAGTGCGTGACGTCGCCGCCGCCGGAGTAGGTGCGACCGGCGAAGATGCCCTTGAAGAACTCCCAGACCTGGGAGTAGATCGGGTCGCTCAGGCCCAGCTTCTGCCGGACGGCCTCGACCGCAGCCGGGTCGGCCTGCTTGCCCACGAAGCTCGAGGCGATGTCCACGCCCGCCCACTTGGGGACGAGGAAGAAGATGCCGAAGACCACCATCACGATGACCACGAGCATCACAGCGGCGGCGAACAGCCGCCTGATCAGGTAAGCGAGCACAGCTTACGGCCCGCCGCGGGGCCGCGGGCCACCGGAGGTCATCCGATGGCCCGCGACCACGCCGCGCCGGCCTTCACCTGCCTTTCGTGCCGTTCGGCGGGTGTGCCGGGATTACTTCGCGGACTTCAGACCGAGGTTCACGAAGTCGTACATGCCGCTGTAGTTGTCCGACGTGTAGACGTTCGCGAGGTTGTCACCACGCCAGTTGATGAACTTCTCGAAGGTGAAGGGCAGGTAGTACGCGCCCTCCATGACCTTGTGGTTGATCTCGGTCGAGATGGTGGTCTTGCCCGCCTCGTCCAGCGTCGTGACGTACTTGTCGAACAGACCGTCGATGGTCTTGTCGTCGATCAGGGCGAAGTTGTTGTTGCCGCTCTCCGCGATGTACTTGCTGTCCCACAGCGGGAGACCGAAGCCCTGGACGGTCGGGAAGTCCGGACCCCAGCCCATGATGATGATGCCGTAGCCCTTCTTCTTCACGTTCGAGGGGCTACCGATGATGCCGGTGGTCTGCGAGCCGTCGAACTGGTCGATCTGGGCGTTGATGCCGATCTTCTTCAGCGACGCCTGGAGCGACTGGGCCGTGGCGACCTCGACCGGCTTGTTGTTGCGCACCGCGATGGTGGTGGAGAAGCCGTTCGGCTTGCCGCACGCCTTCAGAGCCGCCTTGGCCTCTTCGACGTTGCCGTTCTTGTTCGCACCGGAGATCTTGTACGGGTCGTACTTCTGGCCCTCGGAGCCCGGGACGGACGGCGGGAGCATGTTGGTGCCGATGTCACCACCGGCGACCGGGCCACCACGGGCGGTCTGCAGCGAGACGTGGTCCGCACCGAGGATGACGGCCTTGCGGCACTCGGCGTTGTCGAACGGCTTCACGCTCTGCGGGAAGGTCGCGTAGCGGATGTAACCCGAGACCGGGTTGTCCAGGTTGGCCTTGTGCTCCTTCAGGGCGGTGGTGCGGCCCTGCGGGGACATGCCGGTCTGGTTGATGTCCAGGTCCAGGTCACCGTTGAGCAGACGCTGGTCCAGCTGGTTGGCGTCCGAGAAGAACTGAACGGTGATCTTGTCCGGGTACGCCTTGCGGATCGGGTCCGAGGACTGCTTCCACTCGGTGTTGCGCACCAGCGTCAGGCTCTTGCCGGGGCTGTAGGACTCGAACTTGTACGGGCCCGAGGAGAACGGCTTGAGGCCGTACTTGGACTTGGTGTCCTTGTCCTGGCGGACCGGGGAGGCCGAGACCAGACCCAGCACCTCCTGGAAGTCCGAGTTGGCCTTCGGCAGGTGGAACTCGATGGTCTTGTCGTCCGGGGTGGTGATGGACTTCAGACCGAGCTTGTCCTTGGACGTGTCCTTGTAGGGACCCTTGTACTCGCCGTCGGGGTCGAGGAAGTCCTTGAGGTACGTCGGGCCGCCGGACAGCACGTCCTGCGCCCAGACACGCTCGATGCCGTACTTCACGTCCTTGGACGTGATCGGCTTGCCGTCCTCCCACGTGATGCCGTCACGCAGGGTGTACGTGTACGTCTTGCCGTCGTCCGAGACCTTGGCGAGACCGGTGGCGAGGTCCGGGGTGAGCTCGGCGCCGGCCTTGCCCGGCTCCGTCTTGCCCGTGACCAGCTGGCGGCTGTAGTAGCGCGCGAAGTTCCACATGAAGCCGTAGTAGCCACGCGTGGTGTCCCACGAGTCGGCGTCCTGGGCACCACCGAACCGCAGCGTGCCGCCCTTCTTGGCCAGAGAGGCCTGGGCGACCTTGTTGTTGGCCGCGTCGAAGCCGGCCGCGCCGGTCTTCGAACCGCCGCCGCCGTTGTCGTCGCTGCCGCCGCCGCACGCCGCCGTGGCCAGCAGTGCGGCGACCGCAGCAGCGGCGGCAAATGCCTTCTTACGCCGCCCTGAGGTGCGTTGGGTAGTCACGATCTCGGATCCTCCGGATTAGATGAGAGACCCCGTGTTGGTGCCACGGGACGATTGGGGTACGGCTCTTTCAGCGGGACGCCTTCGGGTCCAGCGCGTCACGCACGCCGTCGCCGAACAGGTTGAAGGCAAGGACGGTGATGAAGATCGCCACACCCGGGACCACCATGTACATGGGGTCCGACTCGTAGTAGTCGATGGCGCTCGACAGCATCTGTCCCCAGGACGACGTGGGCGGCTTGACGCCCACGCCCAGGAAGCTGAGAGCAGCCTCGGTGAGGATGTTGGTGGGGATCATCATCGTCGTGTACACGATGATCGGCGCCACGAGGTTGGGCAGCAGTTCCTTGAACAGGATGTAGAACCGCCCGGCGCCCAGCGATCGGGCGGCCTCGACGTACTCGCGCTCACGCATCGAGAGGGTCTGGCCGCGCACCACGCGTCCGATGTAGGGCCAGCCGAAGAAGCCGATGACCAGGATCATCACGAAGACGCGCACGTTGGACCCGGAGAGGCCCAGCAGTTCGTTCGGCATCACGGAGACCAGGGCGATCGTGAAGAGCAGCTGCGGGAAGGCCAGCAGGCCGTCCATCACGCGGCTGACGAGCGAGTCCACCCAGCCGCCGAAGAAGCCCGCCAGGATGCCCAGGACGGTGCCCAGGACGACCGCGACGACGGCGGACAGGAAGCCCACCAGGAGCGAGACGCGGGCGCCGTAGAGGATGCGGGCGAGGATGTCGCGGCCGTTGACCGGCTCGACGCCCAGCAGGTGCTCGCCGCTGATGCCGCCCAGGGATCCCTTGGGGGTGCCGAACAGCGGGTCGATCAGGTTCTCGTGGTAGGCGTCCGGGTCCTGCCCCAGCAGGTTGGTGATCACCGGCGCGAGCAGGGCGACCACGATGAGGACGACCACCACGATGCCGCCTGTCAGGGCGAGCTTGTCCCGCTTCAGGCGCTCCCAGGCGATCCGGCCCAGGGAACGTCCCTGAACGGTCTTGGCGCCGGCGGCTGCGACCGCGGCTTCCTCGGCCGCACTCGGGGCCGCTTCCGCGGTCGGCTCGTGCAATGGTGCCGTCATCTGGCAGGGACCCCTCTCAACCGGCGGTAGCCGGCCCGCACTTGCCGCTGTAGCGGCGTGATCAGTCCGTCGTACTCGGGGCACAAAGAGCCCCTGGTGCGGGAGTCTTCAACGCTTTGGCGATCTGTTGCCAGACTTGACGGGGAAAGGATGCGTAAACGTGATGAGGTCAGAGGGGTTCCGTTATCCGGACAGCGGGTAACGGGGGTCGGACGCGGACGAATCCGGACATTCAGTAAGCGGACGGATCTTCCGCCGCTATCTACGCGCGCAGACCCACCACTTCTCCGGTCCGGACCAGCGCGTGCGCCGGTCTGGACCAGTGCGCGCCCGCTCAGTATCCGCCAGGTGCCGGTGGATAGCCGTACCCGGCCGCGGGGGCCTGGGCCGGAGCCGCGTGCGCCTCACGGTCGTAGAAGGGCCGGGCGCCGGCCCGCATCCACATCGCGACCGGGTCGTCCTCGTCCGACATCGCCACGGTCGACACCGGCAGGCCCTCGGGGACCGCGCCGATCGACTGCTGCATCATCGCCCGCACCGCGTCCACCGCGGGCGGCGAGGTGTCGTACACGTCGAGACCGATGGCCAGATACGGCGCCCCGAGCGCCGGCTGCACCCAGGCGCGGCGCAGCGCGCGGACGGCCGGGGTGCGGTGCGCGTTGTGCGCGAGCAGGGCGTAGAACTGCGGGATCTCGATGCCGGGTTCCGACAGCCGCAGCGGGCCCGCGGGCTGGCGCTCCAGGCCGGTGGCGATCCGGCGCAGATCCAGCCACGGGATGCCGACACCGCCGCCGGGGGCGTGCGGGTTGAGCCAGAGGCCGAAGTGGTCGGGATAGAGCGTGCGGGCCACGTCGACCCCGTCGACGACCTCGTACGAGCGGTTCCAGCCGCTGGCGGACAGCTCCTGGGCGGAGGTGACGCACGGGGCGTAGCCGTGGCCCTCGACCTCCATGTTTCCGTACTGGGCGTCCGGGGAGCCGGACTGGCCGTGCCACAGGAGCATCCAGACCTGGCCCGCACCGGGGGTCGCGAGGGCGCGGAGCAGGGCCTCGTAGGCGTCGTAGCGCCCTGGCGTGACCTGGCGCAGCATGTGCTCCACGCTGCCGCTGAGGCTCGCGCTCACGTGTCTTACCGCCCCTTCGAGATGTGCCCCGCGTGTCTGTGACAGCTTAAGCGCCCATGAGCTCGGGGCTTGTTGTCCGTCGGCGAGTGCGGGTCCGTCGTGGTTGATCGCGCAGTTCCCCGCGCCCCTAGGTTGGTTGACCCTGCGGCGTTCAGAAGTTCCGTTGGTAGAACGGCCTGACCTGTTGCCTCATCCACGTCGCCACCGGGTCGTCCGTGACGTCCAGGAGGACCAGGTTGACCGGCCACTGGGGTGGGGACTTGGTCAGGGCTCGGCCCAGGGCCTCCAGGGGGACGGCTCGTAGGTCGCCCTCCCATTCGGAGAGTTCGACGCCCACGAACATCACCGGGTCCGCCGTCTCGATCGCGGCGAGGCAGCGGCGGGCCGTTTGGATCACGGGAGTTGTCTCGAACTCGGCGGAGGCGGCGGCGAGGAAGTCGACCGGGTCGTCCTGCCAGTCCGGTTCGAAGAGGCGGACGCGGCCGCCGGAGGTGGGGCCGTCGAGGAGGGTGCGGCCGATGCGGCACAGCTCGGCGACGGCGGCCGGCGGGAGCGGGATCCCGACCATGCCGTCCGGGTTCACGGCGATGCCGACCTGCGGGGGCAGACCGCGGGCGAACTCGACGGCGGGCGCGATCGTGTACGACAGATGCGCGCCGACGACATGCCGGAACTGCTCCTCGGAGCTGAAGACCGGGACGTAGGCCTGGCCCTCGATCTCCAGCGTGGGCAGGTCCAGCGGGCCGCTGTGCGGGCCGCCGCCGCTGGGCAGCGGGATCCAGAGGAAGCTGCGGCTGAGCACCTCGACGATCCGGCCGCCCGCCATGGGCACGCCGAGGGACGCCGACAGCACCTCCTCCAGCTCGTTGCCGGGCCATCCGCCGTGCGGATGGGGGTGCGCCTGCATGGGAAACTCCGCGGGGAGATCCGCTGGGAAGTCCATCTGTCCGACCGCCTGCTGTGAAGTACCGCTGTGGCAGCAAAGGCTAACGGGTACGGGGCCCCTGGCGGTGGGCTCGTGCGGCCGATCTCGCCCGGCGCACCGTCCGCGGAACGCACGGGCCGGGACGACGGCCGGACCGGAGGGTCCCGGCGCGAGACCGGTCCGGGCACCGCCCGCCGCGGGCCACTGCCGCCTCGGCACGGCTCGACGAGCGCGGCGGCCCCGAGGCGGCGCGGCTCGACGGCGGCCCATCGGCGGCGGCACCTCAGCCCGTGAATCCGATCCTGCGCAGCACGTCCGCCGCGTCCCGGTCCAGGAGCACCGCCGAGCCGACGCCCTCGGGCAGGTCGCCGCGCTCCACGGAGCGGATCAGCCGGCCGGCCGCCGTGCGGTGGCGCAGGAAGGCGTAGCGGGAGACACCCCGGCCGCGGTCGCGCTGGCCCGCCAGGGCGGTGCGCGGGGGCACGTCGAGCAGGACCAGGTGCAGGATGCCGCCGCGGCGCCGGGCCTCGCGGGCCAGCCAGCCGCGCACCCAGGCCTGGGTGCCGCAGTCGTGCACGACGACGCCGGCGCCGGCGCGCAGGGCGCGGCCGAGACCGGCGTAGTGGGCGAGGCGGACCAGGGGGCGGTAGACGGCGTACGGCAGGAAGCGGGACGCCCGGGTGTCCCAGCGGTCGCGGGCGTCCTGGGAGTCGATGCGGATGCCCTTGACCGCGCGCCGCATCAGCGTGGACTTGCCGCTGCCGGGCAGGCCGGTGATCACCACCAGGTCGCGGGGGCCGAAGAGCAGGGCGTGCGGGCTGCGGCCCGAGCGGTCGCGCAGGTCGCGGACGACCGGGGCCGGCCGCTCGGCGCAGCGCTCGCGGGCGGGTGCCGGGGCCTGCTGGGGCAGCGCGACGGCCGAGGTCGCCGCGTACGCCGTGGTCCTTGTCACCGTGATCGTCCTCCCTGCCGGGTCAGGAAAGCTTCTCCCCACCGAATGTAAAGAGAAGGTAATCCACGGTGTCTCCCGGTTCCGTTCGGTTCCGGCCACAAGCCTGTTACAGAGCCTGTGCGATGATGTGCGCGCCAACTGCATACCGGCCGTTTGAATCCGCGCGGGAGAGTCCCCGGTCACCTGGGGCGCCGAAGGAGCAAGTCCCTCCCTTGAATCTCTCAGGCCCCGTTACCGCGCGGGCGAGGCACATCTGAAAAGCGGGTCCCCGGTGTTGCCGGTGGCCCCACCCAAGGTGCAAGTCATGTCCCGTGCGGTCATGACGAACCTCTCAGGTTCCGATGACAGATGGGGAGGAACGACCTCGCCGTCATGCCTTGGGAGACTCACGTCCGATGAGCAGCACCGAACCCCGTCACACCGCGCTCGATGCCCTGCATCGCTCGCTGGGCGCGACCATGACCGACTTCGCCGGCTGGGACATGCCGTTGCGCTACGGCTCCGAGCGCGACGAGCACCTCGCCGTACGCACGAAGGCCGGGCTCTTCGACCTCTCCCACATGGGTGAGATCACCGTCACCGGCCCGGAGGCGGACCGGCTCCTGAACTTCGCCCTCGTCGGCAACATCGCCTCCGTCGGCGTCGGCCGCGCCCGCTACACCATGATCTGCCGGGCCGACGGCGGCATCCTGGACGACCTGATCGTCTACCGCCTCGCGGAGACCGAGTTCATGGTCGTCGCCAACGCCTCCAACGCCCAGGTCGTGCTCGACGCGCTGACGGAACGTTCGGCCGGATTCGACGCCGAGGTGCGCGACGACCGGGACGCCTACGCGCTGATCGCCGTCCAGGGGCCGGAGTCCCCCGGCATCCTCAAGTCCCTCACGGACGCCGACCTCGACGGCCTGAAGTACTACGCCGGTCTGCCCGGCACGGTCGCCGGTGTCCCCGCCCTCATCGCCCGCACCGGCTACACCGGCGAGGACGGCTTCGAGCTGTTCGTGAAGCCGGAGCACGCGGTCGAGCTGTGGCAGGCGCTGACCAAGGCGGGCGAGGGCGTCGGCCTGATCCCCTGCGGTCTGTCCTGCCGGGACACGCTGCGCCTGGAGGCGGGCATGCCGCTGTACGGGCATGAGCTGAGCGCCTCGCTCACCCCCTTCGACGCCGGGCTCGGCCGGGTGGTGAAGTTCGAGAAGGAGGGCGACTTCGTGGGGCGCCAGGCGCTGCGCGAGGCCCTCGAGAACCTCAACCACGACGCGCCGCGCGTCCTGGTCGGCCTGGTCGCCGAGGGCCGACGGGTGCCGCGTGCCGGTTACCCGGTCGTCGCCGACGGCCAGGTGATCGGCGAGGTCACCTCCGGCGCCCCCTCCCCCACGCTGGGGAAGCCGATCGCGATGGCCTACGTCGACGCGGCCCACGCGGCGCCCGGCACGGCCGGGGTCGGCGTGGACATCCGGGGCAGCCACGAGCCGTACGAGGTCGTGGCGCTGCCGTTCTACAAGCGCCGGAAGTAACACTTTCCGCAGTGCTCCCCCGCACCTCTTCACCCTTCACCCACACTCCCCCGCGTACAGGAGAATCCAGGCCATGAGCAATCCCCAGCAGCTGCGCTACAGCAAGGAGCACGAGTGGCTGTCGGCCGCCGTGGACGGCGTCGCGACGGTCGGCATCACCGAGTTCGCGGCCAACGCGCTCGGTGACGTCGTCTACGCCCAGCTCCCTGACGTCGGCTCCGAGGTGACCGCGGGCGAGACCTGCGGCGAGCTGGAGTCGACCAAGTCGGTCAGCGACCTGTACTCGCCGGTCAGCGGCGAGGTCACCGAGATCAACGAGGACGTGGTGAACGACCCGTCGCTGGTGAACTCGGCCCCCTTCGAGGGCGGTTGGCTCTTCAAGGTCCGCTACACCGAGGAGCCCGCCGACCTGCTGTCGGCCGACGAGTACGCCGCCGAGACGGCCGGCTGAGGGGTCACAGACGCATGTCCGCACTGAACACGCCCCTGCACGAGCTGGACCCGGACGTCGCCGCCGCGGTCGACGCCGAACTGCACCGCCAGCAGTCCACGCTGGAGATGATCGCCTCCGAGAACTTCGCGCCCGTCGCGGTCATGGAGGCCCAGGGCTCGGTCCTCACCAACAAGTACGCCGAGGGCTACCCGGGCCGCCGCTACTACGGCGGCTGCGAGCACGTCGACGTGGTCGAGCAGATCGCGATCGACCGGGTCAAGGACCTGTTCGGCGCCGAGTACGCCAACGTGCAGCCGCACTCGGGTGCCTCCGCCAACCAGGCCGCCCTGTTCGCGCTGGCCCAGCCCGGCGACACCATCCTCGGGCTCGACCTGGCGCACGGCGGCCATCTCACCCACGGGATGCGGCTGAACTTCTCCGGCAAGCAGTTCGACGTGGTCGCCTACCACGTGGACTCCACGACCGGTCTGGTCGACATGGCCGAGCTGGAGAAGCTCGCCAAGGAGCACCGGCCCAAGGTGATCATCGCGGGCTGGTCGGCGTACCCGCGCGAGCTGGACTTCGCGGAGTTCCGCCGGATCGCCGACGAGGTCGAGGCGTATCTCTGGGTCGACATGGCGCACTTCGCGGGCCTGGTGGCCGCGGGTCTGCACCCGAACCCGGTCCCGTACGCGGACGTCGTCACCTCCACCACCCACAAGACCCTCGGCGGTCCGCGCGGCGGGATCATCCTGGCGAAGAAGGAGTTCGCGAAGAAGCTGAACTCCTCCGTCTTCCCGGGCTTCCAGGGCGGTCCCCTGGAGCACGTGATCGCGGCCAAGGCGGTCTCCTTCAAGGTCGCCGCGAGCGAGGAGTTCAAGGAGCGCCAGCGGCGTACGGTGGAGGGTGCCCGGCTGCTCGCCGAGCGCCTCACCGCGGCCGACGCGCGCGAGGCCGGGGTGAACGTCCTGTCCGGCGGCACCGACGTGCACCTGGTCCTGGTCGACCTGCGGGAGTCCGCCCTCGACGGGCAGCAGGCCGAGGACCGACTTCACGAGGTCGGCATCACGGTCAACCGCAACGCCGTCCCGAACGACCCGCGGCCGCCCATGGTGACCTCGGGTCTGCGCATCGGTACGCCGGCCCTGGCCACCCGCGGCTTCACGGCCGAGGACTTCGCCGAGGTCGCGGACGTGATCGCGCAGGCGCTCAAGCCCGTGTACGACGCCGAGGCGCTCAAGGCGCGCGTGACCGCGCTCGCCGCGAAACACCCGCTGTACCCCGGGCTGTAGTCGGCCCCTCGGGGCACCGCGCACACTGGAAGGTGAGCGCGGTGCCCCACCCCGCACCACCAAGCGTTCTGAGGAGTTCCCGTGGCCATCTCGGTCTTCGACCTGTTCTCGATCGGCATCGGCCCGTCCAGCTCCCACACGGTGGGCCCGATGCGCGCGGCCCGCATGTTCGCGCGCCGGCTGCGCAACGAGGAGCTGCTGGAGTCCGTCGCGTCGGTCCGCGCCGAGCTGTACGGCTCGCTCGGCGCCACCGGGCACGGGCACGGCACGCCCAAGGCGGTGCTGCTCGGTCTGGAGGGCGCCTCACCACGGACGGTGGACGTGGAGGGGGCGGACGAGCGGGTCGAGGCGATCAAGGCGGCGGGGCGGATCCGGCTCCTCGACGAGCACGAGATCCCGTTCTCCTTCGACGACGAACTGGTCCTGCACCGCCGTAAGACCCTGCCCTACCACGCCAACGGCATGACCCTGTGGGCGTTCGACTCCAAGGGCGCCGAGCTGCTGTCGAAGACGTACTACTCGGTGGGCGGCGGCTTCGTCGTCGACGAGGACGCGGTGGGCGCGGACCGGATCAAGCTGGACGACACGGTCCTCAAGTACCCCTTCCGCACGGGCGACGAGCTGCTGCGCCTGACGAAGGAGACGGGCCTGTCGATCTCCGCCCTGATGCTGGAGAACGAGCGCGCCTGGCGCACCGAGGAGGAGATCCGCGCGGGGCTCCTCGACATCTGGCGGGTGATGCAGGCGTGCGTCTCACGCGGCATGGCCCGCGAGGGCATCCTGCCGGGCGGCCTGAAGGTCCGCCGCCGGGCCGCCATGTCGGCCCGCCAACTGCGCGCCGAAGGCGACCCGTTGGCGCACGCGATGGAGTGGATCACGCTCTACGCGATGGCCGTGAACGAGGAGAACGCGGCGGGCGGCCGGGTCGTGACCGCCCCGACCAACGGCGCCGCCGGCATCATCCCGGCCGTCCTGCACTACTACATCAACTTCGTGCCCGGCGCCGACGAGGACGGCGTGGTGCGCTTCCTGCTCGCGGCCGGCGCGATCGGCATGCTCTTCAAGGAGAACGCCTCCATCTCCGGCGCCGAGGTCGGCTGCCAGGGCGAGGTCGGCTCCGCCTGCTCGATGGCGGCCGGCGCCCTGGCCGAGGTCCTCGGCTGCTCCCCCGAACAGGTCGAGAACGCGGCCGAGATCGGCATGGAGCACAACCTCGGCCTCACCTGCGACCCCGTCGGGGGCCTCGTCCAGATCCCCTGCATCGAACGCAACGGCATGGCCGCGGTGAAGGCGGTCACGGCGGCGCGGATGGCGATGCGGGGGGACGGCTCGCACAAGGTCTCCCTCGACAAGGTCATCAAGACCATGAAGGAGACCGGGGCGGACATGAGCGTGAAGTACAAGGAGACGGCCCGGGGTGGGCTCGCGGTGAACATCATCGAGTGCTGAGGCGTCGAGGCCGCCGAGCCGCACAGCGCCCGCCCCGCGCGCAGGGCGGGCAGGACATTCAGCGCCAGCCCAGCTCCGGTGCCACCTGGGTCAGGATGCTCTCCAGCACATGGGCGTTGTAGTCGACCCCGAGCTGGTTCGGGACGGTGAGCAGGAGGGTGTCCGCGGCCTGGATGGCCTCGTCCTCCTGGAGCTGCTTCACCAGCACGTCCGGCTCGGCGGCGTACGAGCGGCCGAAGATCGCCCGGGTCTTGTCGTCGATCATGCCGACCTGGTCCCGCGAGTTGCGGTCGCGGCCGAAGTAGGCCCGGTCCATGTCGTCGGTGAGGGCGAAGATGCTGCGGCTGACGGACACCCGCGGTTCCCGCGTGTGGCCCGCCTCCTTGTACGCCTCGCGGTACGCCTCGATCTGCTTGCGCTGCTGGACGTGCAGCGGCTCGCCCGTCTCGTCGTCCTTCAGCGTGGAGCTCTGCAGGTTCATCCCCAGCTTCGCGGCCCAGACGGCGGTCGCGTTCGAGCTGGAGCCCCACCAGATCCGCTCGCGCAGCCCCTCGGAGTACGGCTCGACGCGCAGGAGTCCCGGCGGGTTGGGGAACATGGGCCGCGGGTTCGGCTGCGCGAAGCCCTCGCCCTCGATCACCTTGAGGAACGCCTCGGCATGCCGGCGGGCCATGTCCGCGCCGGTCTCCCCCTCCTCGGGGGCGTAGCCGAAGTAGCGCCAGCCGTCGATCACCTGCTCCGGTGAGCCACGGCTGATGCCGAGCTGGAGTCGGCCGCCGGAGATCAGGTCGGCCGCGCCCGCGTTCTCCGCCATGTACAGCGGGTTCTCGTAGCGCATGTCGATCACGCCGGTGCCGATCTCGATCTTCGAGGTCCGCGCGCCGATGGCCGAGAGCAGCGGGAACGGGCTGCCCGCCTGCTGCGCGAAGTGGTGCACGCGGAAGTACGCGCCGTCCACGCCCAGCTCCTCGGCGGCGACCGCCAGATCGATGGACTGGTGCAGGAAGTCGGCGCCGGACCGCGTCTGGGAATGCGGACTCGGCGACCAGTGACCGAACGAGAGGAAACCTATCTTTTTCACGCAGGCCAAAGCGTCCGGTGGCCCCGTTTGATTCCCCCACCAGGACGACGGTGCGGCGGCCGTCGGGGAGGCGGGGGCTGAGGGTGAACCGGAGGGGCCAAGGACCCAAAACGTTTTGCCCCCCACAGAAGCGGCACGCACGCTGCCCGGACGGGATCCCGTCCGGGCAGCGTGGCATCGGTGACTCGACGTGGTGGCCCCGGCTAGTGGTGACCGCCGCGTCGGCCCGCCAGCCGGTGGACCGCCGTGATCAGCGTGTCCACCTCCTCGTGCGTGTTGTAGAAGGCGAACGACGGACGGACCGTGGCCTCCAGCCCGTACCGGCGCAGGATCGGCTGCGCGCAGTGGTGGCCCGAACGCACCGCGATTCCCTCCTCGTTGAGGGCGGTGCCGACCTCGGCGGGCTCGTAGCCGTCCAGGACGAAGGACGCGATGCTCGCCTTGTTCGGGGCCGTGCCGATCAGCCGGAGTCCGGGCACCCCGCGCAGGCCCTCGGTGGCGTGTTCGAGCAGGGTGTGCTCGTAGGCGGCGATGTTCGGCAGGCCGATGCGCTCGACGTAGTCGATGGCCGCGGCGAGCCCCACCGCGTCCGCGATGTTGCCGGTGCCGGCCTCGAAGCGGCCCGGCGGAGGCTGGTAGCTGGACTTCTCGAAAGTGACGTCGGTGATCATGTTGCCGCCGCCCTCCCACGGAGGCATGTCCTCGAGGACCTCGCGCTTGGCGTAGAGCACACCGATCCCCGTCGGCCCGAACAGCTTGTGCCCGGAGAAGACCAGGAAGTCCGCGTCCAGCGCCGTGACGTCGATCGGCAGGTGCGGGACGGACTGCGCCGCGTCGACGAGGACCCGTGCGCCGGCCCGGTGCGCACTCTCGATGATCTGCTCGACCGGTACGACGGTGCCGAGCGCGTTGGAGAGCTGGGTGACCGACACCAGCTTGGTGCGGTCGGACAGCAGCGCGGTGTACTCGTCGAGCAGCACCTGTCCGTCGTCGTCGACCGGGATCACCTTGATCACCGCGCCGGTCTGCTGCGCGATCATCTGCCAGGGCACGATGTTGGCGTGGTGCTCCAGGTGGGAGAGCACGATCTCGTCGCCCGCGCGGAGGTTCTTGGGCCCCCACGCCTTGGCGACCAGGTTGATCGCCTCGGTGGTGCCCCGGACGAACACGATCTCCTTGGCGGAGCCCGCCCCGACGAACCGGGCGACGGTGTTCCTGGCGCCCTCGTACGCGTCCGTCGCGCGGGCCGCCAACTCGTGTGCCGCACGGTGGATGTTGGAGTTCTCCCGCGAGTAGAACTCGACCAGCCGGTCCAGCACCGCCTGCGGTTTCTGCGTGGTCGCGGCGTTGTCCAGCCAGATCAGCGGACGCCCGTTGACCAGCTCGGACAGGATCGGGAAGTCCCGCCGCACCGCGTGCACGTCGAACGCCGGGTGCGGGTCGACCGGCAGCCCCTCCGGTGCGCCGGGTGCGTCGGGCACGCCCGGTACGCCGGGTTCCCGGAGGAAGTAGTACGGCGTCGCCGTGGCCGTCGGCGCCGCGGACTCGAAGAGGGGCGGCAGGGGCGGCAGCCCCAGGTGCCCGAAGCCGGGCAGCTCCGGCGGCTGGGCGGGGAAGCCGGGTGCCTCGGTGAGGAAGTAGTACGGCCCGGAGGGAGCGGGGGCCACGGGTGGGGCCGGCACCTCCGGGGTGGGGCCGGCGAGGCCGGGCGCGGTCGCCGCGAACGTGGCCGGGGCGCTGGTCGGGGGCGGCCCGGAAGGCGGGCTCATTCCGGCGGTCGGCGCCGGAGGGGGCGGGTCCGCGGCCGGCAGGCCGGTGGGCGCGGGCCACTCCGATCGGACCGGCAGACCGGTCGGCGTCGGCCATTGCGTCGGGGCCGGCGCGCTGTGCGGGGGGCCCGAAGGCCCTTGCGCGTGACCGTCGGGGAGCGGAGCCGGGTGGCCGTCGATGGCCGGGGTCGGGTGGCCGTCGAGGGCCGGGGATCCCGTGTCCGTACCCAGGTCGGCGCCCGTGTCCGTCGGCTGCCCGGGGAGGGCTCGGAAGAACTCCCCGGCCAGCCTGCTCAGCGTCTCCTCGTCCGGCAGCCACGCCGGGGCGGATCCGTTATCGGTGGGTGAGGGCGTGGTCATGGCTACAGGTAACTCGGGGCGTAGTCATGGAACTTGTCCACCTCGACGTCGTCGAGCACCGCGAGCGCGTCCTCGGTGAGCACCGCGAGAGAGCAGTACAGGGAGATCAGATAGGAGGCGATGGCGCTGCGGTCGATCTGCATGAAGCGGACCGAGAGACCCATCCCCTGCTCTCCCGAGAGCCCGGGCTGGAAGAGTCCGACCACTCCCTGGCGCGACTCACCGGTGCGCAGCAGCAGGAACTTCGTCTTCCCGTTCTCCAGCGGGACCTTGTCGGAGGGGATGATCGGCAGTCCGCGCCAGGTCAGGAACTGCGAGCCGAACATGCTCACCGTGGCCGGCGGCACACCGCGCCGGGTGCACTCCCTGCCGAACGCGGCGATGCCCTCCGGGTGGGTGAGGAAGAAGGCCGGCTGCTTCCACACCTTGGTGATGAGGGCGTCCAGGTCGTCCGGCGTCGGCGGCCCGGCCATCGTGGAGATCCGCTGCCCGTCGGCGACACTGGCCAGCATCCCGTAGTCCGGGCTGTTGATCAGCTCGCCCTCCTGGTGCTCCTTCACCGCCTCGATGGTCAGCCGCAGCTGCTGCGCGGTCTGGTTGTGCGGGCTGGAGTACAGGTCGGCGATCCGGGTGTGCAGGTCGAGGACCGTCTGGACGGCCTTGAGCCGGTACTCCCGGGGCTCCGGCGAGTAGTCGACGAAGGTGTCGGGCAGCGGGGACTCGTCGTAGTTGTCGCACTCGATCTGCACCGACTCGGGGTGAACGACCCTGTTCACCCGGTAGATGCCGGCCTCGACCGGGACCCAGGACATCAGGTGCACCAGCCAGCGAGGCGTGATGGAGGACATCTGCGGAACGGTCTTGGTGGCGTTCGCCAGGGTCCGCGCCGCGCGGTCGCCCACCGACATCGATCGCGACGGCGAGCTCACAGCCTTGGCCATGGAGCGTCTCCTTTCCGTGTTCCGCGCCCGAGGGCCGGGCACGAATGGGGGTGAGAACGCCGACAGGACGTGCGCGGTCGAACTCACTCGCACCAACTATCGATTCACCCTCGCAGTGGCCCCGGTAGCGGTCCAATGCGTGTTTTCGAGGCTTTCATCGACGCGGGCTATCATTCGCGCATGATCGACCTGAGTCGGCTGCGTGTGCTGGTCGCCGTCGCCCGTGAGGGGTCGATCACGGCGGCCGCGG
This sequence comes from Streptomyces sp. NPDC002499, assembly GCF_053595415.1. Taxonomy (NCBI): domain Bacteria; kingdom Bacillati; phylum Actinomycetota; class Actinomycetes; order Kitasatosporales; family Streptomycetaceae; genus Streptomyces; species Streptomyces sp. NPDC002499. The sequence goes on along the minus strand of NZ_JBSFXO010000013.1, from coordinate 42,193 downwards.
AGTCGCTGCACTACGCCCAGCCGTCGGTCAGCCATCAGCTCGCCAAGCTCGAGGCCGAGGTCGGCGTGCCGCTGTTGCAGCGGATGGGGCGCGGTATCCGGCTCACCGACGCCGGCCGGCTCCTGGTGGACCGCGCCGAGTCGATCCTCGCGCAGGTCGAGTCGGTGCACGCCGAACTGGACGAGCTGGCCGGACTGCGCACCGGCCGGGTCCGGCTGGCCGCCTTCCCCTCGGCCCTGGCCACGCTGGTGCCGCTCGCGGCGGCCCGTATCTCCGCCGAGCATCCCGGCATCGAGCTCATCCTGCGCGAGGCCGAACCGCCGGACGCGCTCAGCGCCCTGCGCAACAACGACGTCGACGTGGCGCTGATCTTCGAACACGGCGACCCGCCCGCACGCGACCGCCGCGACACGACCATGACACCGCTGCTCGAAGAGCCGTTGTACATGGTCACGCCGGCCGACCGCTCCTGGGACGGGCCCCGCGCGGAGCTGGCCACCTATACGGGAACCCGCTGGATCGCCGGGTGCGAGCGCTGCCGCGAGCATCTCGTCGCGTCCTGCGGACGGGCCGGGTTCACGCCGGTCGTGGAGTTCGAGACCGATGACTACGTCGCCGTACAGGCGCTCGTCGCGGCCGGTCTCGGCGTGAGCCTGCTGCCCGGCCTGACCCTGCTCGCCAACCGGCACCCCGGGGTCAGACTCGACCGGATCGCCGGCATGCGCAGACACGTGGTGGCCGCGGTGCACGGCAAACCACCGGCCTCGCAACCCGCGCAGGTCCTCCTCGACGCCCTCAACGCGACGCTCTCCGAACCGGAATGGCCGGCCTGACGACTCAGCGATGGACGCGCAGGACGTCCTCGTCGTGGGGGTCGACGCTCACGTGATACCCGGCCGCGGTCAGGGTCTGCGTCCAGCGGCCCGGCTCCGTGGCGGGGTCGAGGGCTTCCGGCGCCCCGGGTTCGCCGGGCTCGTCCGGCTCGTCGGCCTCGCAGAAGTACACCTCGGACGGTTCGCCGTCCCGGCCCGCGTCGACGACGAAGCCGTCGTCCCAGCGGTCGTGCTCGCGGTGGCCGGCCAGGCGCAGCAGATCGCGGATCGCGTCGGCGGGTGTCGCGTCGGCGGGTGTCCCGGCGGCGGCTCGACCGGGGGTGTGCAGCAGGGACCGGCCGGCCTCGGCCGCCTTCAGGATCACTCTGGTGTCCAACTCCCGGAAGTCGGGGTCGAGGGCGCGCAGGGCCCGGGTCGAGCGCGTGCCGAGTCCCGGCAGGATCGTGCCCTGGAGGTCGCAGACGTACCCCGCCCAGCCGTTGACCTGGACCGTCGCCGGGTCCGCGACTCTCAGGAAGTTGCCGGCGACGGCGAGTTCGGCGCGGAGGCCGCCGTGGAACTCGGTCAGGTGCTGGTCGGTCAGCACGACCTCGGCACGGGCGTCCCCCTTGATGACGGTGCGGCCGTGGTTGTAGACGCCGGCGAGGGTCTGCGTCACGTCGAGGTCCCCCTCGACCAGGATCTCGCTGCCGGCCGTGACGAAATTCTTGGCCCGTACGTCGCCGCGCACCAGGAGGAACGGGCCGAAGTCCCACTCCCAGTTGGTGATCCAGTCGGTGACGGTGAGGTCCCCGTCGACCACCACGCCCAGGAACATGTCCGGTCGGGTCTTCGCCAGCCCGGACCAGGAGTCGAGGTGGGAGAAGTCGAGCGGCAGTTTCTCCAGGGTGGTGTCCCCGTCGAGGAGGACGACCTCGGCGTCGGCGTTCGCTCCGAGGTGGAACAGGGCCCGGACGCCGAACCGCTCGTCGGCCTCGTCCAGCGGAACCGCCCTCATGTGCCGCACGTCGTCGTTCCCTTCATGGAATCCGGTCCTGCCCGGACAGGCGGATCATGCGCTGTTCAGGAACGGTAGACCAGCCCCGGCCGGGGGTCGGCGGGCGAGAGGTCGCGGTGGCCGTCGGCCAGGACGACCGGGGCGTGACGGTTTCGGGCGGACCGACCCCGGTCCGCGGGACCGGTTGAGGACTAAGGTGAAGTGCGGACGTCCCAGACCCTGGCGGTTCGTCGTACATCGACACAGATGGTCCGGGAGCGGATGTTCCGTCCGTGGCCCGGCGCATCCCCGGAAGGAATCGGACGGGTCCGCCGACCTGTGCCACAGGCTGTCGGCCCGGCTCTCGTTCCGCCTCCACGTCCGTTCCCGGATGGTCCTCCGAACCGAGGCGTCATGCCCTTCCCGCAGCTCACCGTCCACCGCCATGACCGTAGGCAGCGGGCCCTGATCACCCTGGCCGGTGAGATCGACCTGACATCGGCCCCGCTGGTGCGCGCGGCACTCGCGCAATGTCTGCGCGAGGGTGTCCGCACCATCGACGTCGACCTCACCGCCACCTCGTTCTGCGACTGCAGCGGCCTCAACGTCTTCCTGTACGCCGCGCAAGGGGTCACCGCGGCGGGCGGGACCCTGCGACTGCACCACCCGCCACCCACACTCGGCCTGATCCTCTGCCTCACCGGCTCCGGATTCCTGCTCCTCGGCGAGGAGTTCGGCCCACCGACGTCCGTCCTCGCGGGCGACGTGCGGTGACCCGGCGGGAGGCGCTCGCGCACGACGCCCGCGGGGGTGGGACCAGGAGTCCCGCTCGGTAACTCCGTTCAGCGGCGCGCCAGTTGGCGTTCGCCCGCCGCGCCGGGCTGGTAGGACAGGCCGTAGTGCTTGAAGATCGCTTCCTCCGCCTCGGCAGGCAGCACGTCGTCGGTGCCGATCGACGGGGCCTGCTTCACCAGCGCTCGGGCGTAGCCGACCCGGACGTAGTCGGGCCCGACGGTCGCGTCGGCCAGCGGGACGAAGATCAGCCGGTGCCGGGTGGGCAGGCCGATCCGTACCGTGGCCATGGCCGGTTCGTCGGTCCTGGTGCTCACGTACACGGCCTCCAGCACGCCGATCTTGTGCGACTCCTCGTCCACGACATCCCGGTCGCGCCACTCTCTGACATCGGCTGCGTGAATCATGGTGTTCCCCTTCCGGACGGTTCCTGGGCGGGTACCCGCTCGCACCCTCGGTCCTCCGCGTAGAGCCGCCGCAGCGCACGCCGCAGGCCCCGCCGCATCAGGCGCGGGAGCGGCTCGCCCTCCCAGGCGGCGACCAGGGCCACGGCCACGTCCTGCAGGTCGGTATTGCACTGCCGTGCGACGTCCGCGAGCAGGTTCCTGGCCGGTACGCGGCCGCAGGGGGCCAGGGCCATCACCATGCCGCAGGCCATGTCGACGTCCTGGCCCGCCCGGTCGTCCGCCGCCGAGGGCTCGGCCCGCGATCCCCACCAGCTCTTGGGAAGCATGGCTGTGCGCTGCACGTCATCCACCTCTCGCGTCGTCCGGCCGTCGGCCGCGCGGTTCGCGACCCTCTCGGTCGCGGCGCCCCTGTCTTTCCCGGTACCCCCTGAAATCGGAACCACCGCCCCGGACCGGTCTCGGTCCGCCGCCTCACGGGGCGGTCACGTCGGAACTGCTCAGCGCACCGTCGCCCGACGGTACGGACGACGCCGAGGTCTCGGGGGTGGGGCTGGACTCGGGACTGGAACCCTCGCCGGCCCCGGAACCGGATTCGGAGTCCGAACCGGAGTCGGACCCGGTCTCCGGCGTCGCGCTCGCGTCCGGCACCGCCGAGCGGCCGGGCTGCGGCGTCATACCGCCGGAGGTACCCGGGGTGAGGCTCGGCCCGGGCGTGGGGTGGGAGTCGCCGGCCGAGCCGCCGCCCACCGACGTGCCCTTGCCCGGCTCGCCCTTGACCACGGCCGACACCGGCTTGCCCGCGATCAGCTCCACCGCGGTCACGGTGACCATCGCCAGCGCGAACACCAGGCCCGTGGCCAGGGCGTACTTCTTCCAGCCGAAGTTCTTCCAGGCGAAGGCGTCGCGCCGGGAGCCGCCCCGATAAGTGGTGACCGTCTCGCCCTCGGGGGCCGCGAAGGACGGTTCCGCGCCGGCGGCCGGGGCGCCCGGCGGTGCCGCGAACGCCGCCCGGGCGTCCGCGCGCACCTGCGCCCGCTCCTCGGTCGGCGTTCTCGGCACCCCCACCAGCGGCACCCGGTTGCGGATCTCCTCCCCCGTCCGCCGGAAGGCGTGCTGGAAGACCGCCGCGCCGGTGGTGGCGCTGGTACTGACCACGGCGGCGCCGATGATCGTCCCGGTCACCCCCAACAGGGAGGCCAGGAACGCCCCCACCACGGTCGCGAGCGCACTCGCCGCCACCTGCACGGCGGTCAGGTCGAGCACCTTGCGCTTCGGCTCGTGCCCCTCGCCCTCCCTTTCCCCTGTTGCCTCTTTCTCTTCTTCCTTGCGATTCCCCACCGATGTCCCTCAACGTCCCTTGACAGCAATGCAGCCAAGGGGACGACTGCCCCTTCGGTGGTGTTTAACCTGCGACCAGAGTCACAACCCGTGCCATCTCGGCCACAGTTGACACTCTGTCTACACATACGGGCGCTCGGTGCGCCTTCGGATCATGTCGTCCGCGGTCGCGCGCAGGGCGAGCCGGCGCGGGTAGACGGCCTCCAGGAGCGGCCCCGTCATCGCGGTGGTCAGCAGGGCCATCACCACCATCAGCGAGTACAACCGCTCGTCCAGGATGCCGAGTTGGCGGCCGACACTGAGGATGATCAGCTCGGTGAGGCCGCGGGTGTTCATCAGGACGGCGAGGGCCGAGGAGATACGGCGGTCGAGGCCGACGGCGAAGGCGCCCGCGTACGCGCCGACGAGCTTGCCGCCCGTCGCCACCAGCAGGATCAGCGCCAGTTGGCCGAGGTCGGACCAGCCGAGCCCGGACAGGTCGACCTGAAGACCGGCGACCAGGAAGAAGACCGGGAGCAGCAGCACGTTGTTGACCAGGCCGACCCGCTCGCGCAGGTCGGCACGGAGCCGCTCCGAGCCCGCGCGCGGGACGACGGCCCCGAAGAGGAACGCGCCGAAGATGAAGTGCAGCCCCATCCACTCGGTGGCCGCCCCCGAAAGCAGCAGCCCGGCGAACACCGTCGCGAGCAGCACCGCGGCCGGCGGCGCGGTCGCCGCCGGCCGGGTCAACAGCCGCCCGAGCAGCCGTCGTACGGGATGGAGCATGAGCAGCAGGTACGGCAGGAAGAGCAGCGCCCGCTCGGGGTGGCCGCCCGGTGCGACGACCGCCACCACCACGGCGAGCAGCGACCAGGCCAGGACGTCGGCGACGGCCGCGCAGCACAGGGCGAGTGCGCCGAGCGGGGTGCGGTGCAGGTCCCGGTCGGTGAGGATCCGCGCCAGGACCGGGAACGCGGTGATGGACATGGCGACGCCCATGAAGAGGACGAATCCCGTGTGGTTGTCGGTCGGGTGGCTGTCCAGCAGATAGGCGCCGAGTGCCATGCCCAGGCCGCACGGCAGCAGGAGCGAGGCCAGCGAGACCGAGGCGGCGATCCGGCCGGTGCCGCGGACCAGGGTGCGGTCGAACTCGAGGCCGACCAGGAACATGAAGACGGCGACGCCGACATCGGCCAGCGCGGTCAGGAACGGCCTGATGTCGGCGGGCAGCAGCGCGTCGGTCAGGGCGCCGCCGAACAGGGTCGGGCCGAGGAGGATGCCGGCCAGGATCTCGCCGATCACCGGAGGCTGGCCGAATCTGCGGGCCAACTGCCCCAGCAGCCCTGCCGAGATGATGACGACGGCCAGACCGGTCAGCAGGGCGGTCGCTTGGGAGGAGGTCATGGCGGAGCGAGCTCCTTAGGCCGGGGGCCACGACGCCGACGGGCGTTCAGCCGCCCACCCATTCGACCGGGCGCTCCGGCCCGGACACCAGCCCGCACCGTACGAAGCTGTCGATATAACGGATCTGCATAGCGGCCACCCGGTCTGTGGGGCATCATCAACTTCCGTCCCCCCATTCACACTTCAGGGAGCCCCCACATGCTCCGCGGCATAGATGTCAGCGCGTACCAGTCCGCCACCTACGACACGGACGGCCTCTCCTTCGTCTTCATCAAGGCCACGGAGGGCCGCAGTTACGTCAACCCGAGGCTCTCCGCCCAGACCACGCACGCCCGCGAGGCAGGTCTGGTCGCCGGCTTCTACCACTTCCTGTGGCCCGGCAACCTCACCGCCCAGGCCGAGTACTTCGTCAAGCACGCCCCGGAGAAGGCCGGCGACATCCTCGCCGTCGACTGGGAACGCAACGGCGAGGGCACCCACGCGAGCAACGCGGAGAAGGACAGCTTCATCCGCAAGGTGAAGGAACTGCGGCCCCACAACCGGGTCCTGCTCTACTGCAACCGCGATTTCTGGCTGAACGTCGACACCACGTCCTACGCCGGTGACGGTCTCTGGATCGCGGACTACGTCACCGCCGCCAAGCCCCGAATCAAGGCCAAGTGGCGCTTCCACCAGTACACCAGCGACCCGGTCGACAAGGACGTGGCCGACTTCGCCGACAAGGCCGCGCTGAAGGCGTGGGCGAAGGTCGGCTGACCGCCGTCGCTCAGCTCCGGAAGTCGGCCGGGCGCTCCGGGCTCGCCTCGGCCAGTGCCTTGGTGACCGCCTCGATGTCTCCGCGCAGGCCGTAGACCGGGGTGCCCGGCTGCTGGTGCCAGGAGTCGTCGAGGCCGCCCGCGTCGACGGTGTCGAAGCCGATTTCGTCGATCAGTGCCCGGATCTTCGCCTTGGCCGCCTCGTCGTCGCCGGCGACCGGGAGCGCGAGGCGGTCGGGGTCGCCGGCCGGGCGGTGCCGGTCCAGGATGTCGGCGGCGTAGGTGCCGTTGAAGGCCTTCACGACCGGGCCGCCGACGTGGCGTTCCGTCCAGCGGCTCTCGGTCAGGCCGTCGTCCTCGATCTCGGCGATCCGGCCGTCGCGGCCGGGGTAGTAGTTGCCGGTGTCGAGGACGACATGCCCGTCGGCCGCCCCGTCCAGCACTCCGGCCGGCAGCTTCGGTACGCCCTTCAGCGGGATCGTCACGACGACGATCTCGGCGCCGCGGGCGGCCTCCTCGACGGGGACCGGGGTCGCGCCGGTCTCCTCGGCCAGCGTCGTGAGGGTCTGCGGGCCACGGGAGTTGGCCACGGAGACGTCGTGCCCGAGGGCGGCCAGCCGCCGGGTGAGGTTGCCGCCGATGTTGCCCGCTCCGATGATGCCGATCTTCATGACATGCCCTTCCGCAGTTGATGCACATGCATACGTCTGGGTGGCATCAACCCCGTGGCTCCCGGTGCTATTCCGCCGGCTGCGGCGAACGGGTGACGGCGGCCCATGACGAGGGGGCCGGTCCGCAACCGGACCGGCCCCCTCGTTCAGGTCACGCGCTCAGGTCGCGCGCCCGGGTCACTTGTTCAGGTGCGCCCAGAACTCGTCGAAGGACAGGACCTTGTCACCGTTCAGGTCACGGCTCTTGATGATCACCTCGGCGACCGACTCGGTGACGTTCCAGTCACCTCCCTGAGCGAGGGCGGTCTTGAACTCGGCGGCGGTGATGAACCCGTCACCGTCCGTGTCGATCCGCTGGAAATGCTTGCGTGCTTCCTCGATGTCCGCCACCGGATCCGCCCCTTCGTAACGCGCTACTGCTTGTTGACGCAGGCCAGATTAACCGGCCGCGCGAGCCCGCAGTGCGGCGACCACCCACGCGAACTCCTCCCGGTGCGCCGCCGCGGGCGTCCCGCCCTTCACCGTGGACAGCAACTCCCGGTACCGGGCGAGCCGGTCGTTGGACACCGACTCCATCCGTTCCAGTACGACGGCCGGGTCGCCGCCGTCCCCCAGCACCTCCCGCAGGATCCCCTCGGCCTCCGGCGACTCGGGGGCGATGCCCCGCGCCCTGGCCTCCGCGCCCAGCTGCACCAGCCGCATGGGGAACCACGTGGACCGCCCGCGGACGGCGACCCGGTCCTGGTCCGACGCGTTGAACTCCATCACCTGCCGCATCTGCGCCCGGAACTCCGGGTCCTGGACCATCTCGGCCAGCTCCACCCAGGCGTCCACCTGCTCGGGGGTCGGATCGTCCGGCAGATCCACCGCGATGGAGCGCATCCGCTCCTCGATGGCCGGATCCACCTGGTCGAGCCCGTGGAACAGCTCGTCCACGAAGTCCTCCATGATCCGCCTCCGCTCGGCCGCCGACAGCCGTGCCAGCTTGTTCATCAGGGTCATCTCCTCTGCGGTCGAACCGCGTCGCGCCACGGACGACAGCACCGCACGGGTCACCTTCAGGGACCGGATCTGCGCGTCCAGCGCCAGCACATGCGCCGCCGCGACCTCCGCGACCGTCGTCTCACCGGCCAGCACCTTGCGCACGTCGTCCAGACCGAGGCCCAACTCGCGCAGCGTGCGGATCAGTTCGAGACGGGCGGCGCACTCGGCGTCGTAGAGCCGGTAGCCGCCGGCGGAGCGGGTCACCGGGGTGAGCACGCCCTCGTCCGACCAGTAGCGGATGGTGCGCACGGTGAGTCCGGTGGCTCTGGCCAGTTCTCCGATGGTGAGAAGTCCGGTGCCGTCGTACGGGGGGTCTGGGGGGTCTCCCCCCGGTTGGAACAGCATGTCTGGGAGTCTGGGCCTTCCAGTGGGTGGAGACTCAAGGAGCGCGGCGATGGAGACCTTGCGGGACATTCTCGACTCGGCGGCCCGTGGTGTCTTCCCGCCGGCGGACGGCGGTACGACGGTGGTGCCCCAGGCGTCCGAGCGGGACGCGGGCGTGCTCGCCTTCACCGCGCACGCGGTGGTCTTCACGGACGAGGACCCGCGCTGGGTCCGCGACACCCTGGCCGCCGTGGCGTGCGACGCGCTCGCGGCACCGATGAACCCGCGCTTCCTGACCGCGCTCCTGGAGCGGACGGGCCGGACGGCCGAGACCATCGACGCGATGCTCGTCGGCTCCCCGCTGCCCGGCGAACCACCGCTCCCGCTGACGGAGATCACCGACGGCGACCATCCGCGCATCGTGTACGCCCGTGGCCGGCGCGACGACGTGCGCGCGTGGACGGCGGAGGGCGGGGTCCTGGTCATGGGGCGCGGGATCGCCGGCCGCCTCGAGGTCTCGGTCGAGGTGGACGATGCGGTACGACACCGGGGGCTGGGGCGGCAGTTGGTGACCGCCGCCCGTCATCTCGTCACGGAGCCGTTGTGGGCGCAGGTCGCACCGGGGAACGCCCGCAGCATGCGGGCGTTCCTGGCGGCCGGTTATCTGCCGGTCGGCGCGGAGGCGCTGTTGCTGCCCGCCCGCCGCAACTGACCTTGCCTCAGCGGAAGATGCCGGTGTGGCCGAGCGAGTAGCGGCCCGGTTGCGGGTAGACGGCGAGGCCGTGCGGGCCGCTGCCGACCTTGACGCGGGCCAGTTGGTGGCCGGTGCGGGTGTCGACGGCGTACACCTCGGAGTTGTAACGGCCGGACAGCCACAGGACTTTGCCGTCGGCCGAGACGCCGCCCATGTCGGGGCTGCCGCCGTCGGGCAGGTGCCACTTCTTGGTGAGCTTGTTCTCGGTGAAGTCGAAGATGGAGATGGTGCCCTCGCCGCGGTTGGAGACGTACATCTCGCGCGAGTCCCGGCTGACGTAGAGGCCGTGGCAGCCCTTGCCGGTGTGCAGGAAGGACGGTTTGCCGAACGTGTCGCCGTCCAGGACCCACATGCCGTCGGCCATCATGTCGGCGATGTAGAACTTCCGGCCGTCCGGGGCGATCTTGACGTCCTGCGGCATCGCGCCGTCGAAGGGTAGTTTCTGTTGCCCGACGACCTTCATCTTCTCGGTGTCGACCTTGAGGAGTTCGCCGCTGAACTCGCAGGAGACGATGAAGTAGCGGCCGTCCAGGGAGAAGTCGGCGTGGTTGACGCCGTAGCAGCTGACCGGGACGGTCTTCATGCGCTTCATGGTGTGCGCGTCGCGGAAGACGAGTTCGCGGTCGAGGGAGGCCATGACGACGGCGTACTTGCCGTTCGGCGTGAAGTAGAGGTTGTACGGGTCGTGCACGTCGACCGTCTTGCCGGCTTTTCCGGTCTTCGGGTCGATGGGGGTGAGGGTGTTGCCCCGGTCGTTGTTGACCCACAGCGTCTTCAAGTCCCAGGAGGGCACGACGTGTTGGGGCTGGGCGCCGACCGGGATGGTCTCGACGACCTTGTACGTCTTGGGGTCGATGACGGAGACCGTGTTGGAGTTGGTGTTGGGGACGTAGACGCGGGACGGGAAGTCCTTGACCACCGGGGAGAGTCTGCCTGGGCGGTCAGCCGCGTAGACGTCCTTCGGGTCGAGGACCGGTGGCATGCCGGGCAGTCCCTGGACGACGTCCTTCTTCGCCGCCTTGGCGGGCGGGAGCGCGGCCTTGGTGCCGAGGGCCTCGTTCTCGTGACCGCGGGTGCCGGTGCCGCAGGCGGCGAGGCCGACGAGCGCGGCGGCGACGAGAAGGGTGCGGGTGAGGTGGGTCCGGGTGGTCGGAGTGCGGGTGATCGCGGTGCGGTGCATCAGCTGAACAGCTCCGTCGTGGTCACCGCGGTCAGGCCGCGGCGGTCGAGTTCTTCCAGTACGGCGGGGAGGGCGGCGACGGTGTCCGGGTAGCCGAAGTGCAGGCTCACCACGGAGCCGGCGCGGACCTCGCCGAGGACCTGGCGGGTGACGGCGGCTGCGCCGGGCCGCGTGTAGTCGAGCGAGTCGACGTCGTAGGACAGGACGTGCGGGTAGCCGGCGCGAGCGGCGAGGCGGGTGACCTGGGGCGAGGCGCGGGGTGCGCGGGAGGGGCGGAACCAGGTGCCGATCGATCCCGTGAGGCGCTTGAGGCGGTCTGCGCAGGCGGTGATCTCGGCGAGGGCGTCGGCCTCCGACATGGCGTTGATGTCGAGGTGGCGCTGGGTGTGGTTGCCGAGGTCGTGGCCGCCGTCGAGGATGCGGCGGGCCAGGTCGGGGTGGGCGTCCAGCCAGGTGCCGACGGCCAGCACGGTGACGTGGGCGCCGTGCCGTTCGGCCTCGGTGAGCAGGCTGCGGGCGATGGCGGGGTCGCCCTGGCCGTGGAAGGTGAGGGCGACGCGGGGGTGGGTGCGGGGGCCGTGGGTGAGCTGGGCGGGGAGGCCGGGGTAGTGGCGAGGGGTGGGAGCGGGTGCGGGCTTGGCGTGCGTGGAGGTGGGGGCGGGGTGGGCGACGGCGCCGGTTGCTGCGCAGCCTGTGGTGAACGCGCCTGCGGCGAGGAGGCGGAGGGCCGTCCGGCGGTTGGTCGGGGTCACCGGACCATTTAAGGGCGACGGGACGGGAAAACCGCCCATTTACCCGGTTGGCACCCTTTACGGGTCGCCCCTCGGTCAGCGGTCCGCGACCCTCATCTCGAACCAGGTCGTCTTGCCGCGGGGCAGCAGGTCGACCCCCCAGCGGTCGGAGAGTTTGTCGACCAGGAACAGTCCGCGGCCGCTGATGTCCGTTTCCTGGACCGGCATCAGGCAGGGGAGGCCTCGTGACGGGTCGCGGATCTCGACGCGGATCCAGCCTCGGCGGCGGCGCATGCGGAGGCCGAAGACCCGGGCGCCGGTGTGGCGGACGGCGTTGCCGACGAGTTCGGAGACCAGGAGGACCGCGTCCTCCGTCAGCTTCGGGGTGAGTCCCCATTGGCGCAGGACGACCACCTGGGCCAGGCGGCGCGCCGTCGCGGCGGACTCGGGACGGGACGGCAGGGGGACCTCGGCCTCGGTCGGGTTTCCGAACAACTCCAGCGCCTTCAGCGCCCGTTCGTCCTCGACCGCGGGCGACCAACGCGCCGCGGTCGCACGGCCGTTTCCCCGCGGCTGTTCCATGCCCTCCAGCCCCGCCATGACCCCATCATGGCCGCCGGGCCCGTCCTCCGGGGCCGTTCCGCTGGAATACGCCCCCCGGAATCCACCGCTCCGATTAGGGCGTTCGGCATATGTCACAGGCAGTTCGGGTGTCTTGACGGCCCGTCTGATCTGCGGTGACGGCTCTGCTGGAGGCAATCGACGGACTCCCTCGACAAGACAGATTTAAGGTTGCATTAAGGCTCCCATAAACCGCCCCATCGAGGGACCCGAATCAGACACCGCGTCAATTGCAAGGGGTTCAGAGGAACTTTGCCTTGCCGGGACCCTCCTCCACGAAGCTCCGCATCCCCCGCTCCCGGTCCTCCGTGGCGAACAGGCCCGCGAACCAGTTCCGTTCGACCGCGAGCCCGGTCTCGATGTCCGTCTCCAGGCCGGTGTCGATCGACTCCTTCGCGGCACGCAGCGCGAGCGCGGGGCCCTGCGCCAGCTTCGCCGCCCACGTGTGCGCGGCGGTGTACACCTCGTCGGCCGGCACCACCCGGTCCACCAGACCCAGCGTCAACGCCTCGTCCGCCTTGACCATGCGGCCCGTGAAGATCAGGTCCTTCGCCCTGGACGGGCCGATCAGCCGGGCCAGGCGCTGGGTGCCGCCCGCGCCCGGGATCAGACCGAGCAGGATCTCGGGCTGGCCGAGCTTGGCGTTGTCGGCGCAGATCCGGAAGTCCGCGCAGAGCGCGAGCTCGCAGCCGCCGCCCAGCGCGTACCCCGTCACCGCCGCGACCACCGGCTTGGGGATCCGGGCCACCGCCGTGAACGAGTCCTGGAGCGCACGCGCCCGCAGGATCATCCCGGTGTGGTCCATGTTCTGCATCTCCTTGATGTCCGCCCCGGCCGCGAACACCTTCTCCCCGCCGTAGATCACCACGGCCCGTACGTCCTCGCGCCGGGTCGCCTCCTCCGCCAGTTCCTTGAGGCGGTCCTGCGTGGCGACGTCCAGCGCGTTCATCGGCGGGCGGTCGAGACGGATCGTGCCGACGCCCTCGGCGACTTCGAGATTCACGGTCATGCCAGCAGGTTAACCGGCGCTAACGACAAGGGGCCCGGTGCTGTGGGTCACAGCACCGGGCCCCGAACGTCTCCGGAGGAACGTCTCTAGGAGAGCGTCACGACGTCCACTTCGCCCACGACATGTTCCAGCCGTTGAGCCCGTTGTCGGGCGCCACGGTCGCGTCGTTGGAGTTCTTCACGACCACGACGTCACCGAGGATCGAGTGGTTGAAGAACCACGCGGCCGACACGGTCTTGCTCCAGCCGCCCTTGACGTCCTGGAGGCCGATGCAGCCGTGGCTGGCGTTGTAGTTGCCGAAGGCGCCGCCGCCCCAGTAGTTGCCGTGGATGAAGGTGCCGGAGTCGGTCAGCCGGGTGGCGTGCGGGACGTCCTTGATGTCGTACTCGCCGCCGTAGCCGACCGTCTCGCCGTTCATCCGGGTCACTTCGAGCTTCTGGCTCATGACCATCTGGCCGTTCCAGGTGTCGTAGCCGGGCTTGCCGGTGGTGACCGGGATGGTCTTGATGGTCCTGCCGTCCTGCGTGACCTTCATCGTGTGCTTCTTGGCGTCCACGACGGAGACCTGGTTGCGGCCGATGGTGAACTTGACCGTCTTGGACTGCTTGCCGTAGACGCCCGACCGGCCCTCGACGCCGTCGAGGTCGAGCTTGACGGTGACCTTGGTGCCGGACTTCCAGTACTTCTCGGGACGGAAGTCGAGGCGGTCGTTGCCGAACCAGTGGCCCTCGACGTCGACGGCCGGCGAGGTCGTGATGGTGATCGCCTTCTTCACGTCCTCCGGGTTGGTGATGCCCCGGGTGAAGCGGACCGAGAACGGCATCCCGACGCCGACGGTGGAGCCGTCCTCGGGCGTGAAGTTGCCGATGAAGGTGTTCGCCGGGGTCAGCGTCGTGAAACTGGAGTCCTCGGCGGCGACCCGGCCCTTGGCGTCCTTGGCGACCGCGTGCACCGAGTACTTGGTGGCCGCGGCCAGGTGCGTGGAGGGCGTCCAACTCGCCCCGCCGGCAGCGATCTTGCCGGATATCTCGGTGCCCTTGGCGTCCTTGACCTCGACCTGCGTCAACGTGCCCTTGCTGGCGCTGATCTTCAGAGCGCCACTGGTGTCGACGGACTTCGCGCCGTCCTTCGGGGCGATCGCGACGACCGCCTCCGACTGCTTGGTCTCCGCGGTGCTCGCCGCGTCCTTGCCCTTGCTGTCCCCCGACCCCGAACCGGAGTCCGATCCTCCTCCGCCACACGCGGTGAGAGTCACCAGCAGCACTCCAAGAACCAGCGCCGGCAGTTTTCTGCTCCCACGTCCGCGTGCGTCAACCGACGCCCCCGATATCGGCCGCACGTTCAACTCGTTCTCCCCTCGCCGGGCCTGGTCAGGCCCGCACCCCGGCGCGTCCGACGCGCACATTGGCGCATATTAACTGCAAGGTTTTGGGGAAGTTGTGAGCCGAAGGTCACCGTTCAGTAGCAACATCGCCCTTCGCCCGCTTCCCCGACGCGCTCCCCCCGTCCCGGCCCCTCACCGGGTCACTTGAGCGCACTGCCCGCTTTCCACTCCTTCCAACCCATGTTCCACCCTCCGAGCCCGTTGTCGGGAGCGACCTTTTTGTCATCGCTGTGGACGACCTCGACGACGTCCCCGATCAGGCTGCGGTCGAAGAACCAGCCCGCGGGGGTGTCGGAGCCGCCGCCCTTCACGTCCCTGAGCCCCACGCACCCGTGGCTGACGTTGACGCGTCCGGGAGCGCTGGGCGCCCAGTAGTTGCCGTGCAGGAAGGTGCCGGAGTCGGTCAGGCGCATGGCGTGCGGGACGTCGGGGATGTCGTACTCGCCACCGAAGCCGACCGTGCGGCTGTTCATGCGGGTCACGTCGAGCATCTCGGTCACCACCATCTTGCCGTTGTAGGTGGTGGTCTTCGGCGCCCCGGCCGTGATGGGCACGGTGGCCAGCAGCTCGCCGTCCCGCCGCACCTGCATGGTGTGCCGGGCCGCGTCGACCAGCGAGACCTGGCTGCGGCCGACGGTGAAGGAGAACGTCTTGTACTGGAGCCCGTAGACCCCGCTCGCGCCCTCGACGTCACGCAGCCGCAGGGAGACCGTGACCCGGGTGCCGGGCTTCCAGTACTTCTCGGGGCGGAAGTCGAGACGGTCCTTGCCGAACCAGTGCGGGCGGATCTCGGTGGCCGGACGGGAGGTGACGTGGACGGCGCGCTCGACGGCGGCACGGTCGTCGATCTCCCGGTTGAACTCCAGGGAGACGATCATGCCGGTGCCGACCGTGGAGCGGTTCTCGGGGGTGACGTACCCGATGAAGCGCTCGTCGGGGACGTACGTGGTGAAGGTGGTGTGCCGGGCCGAGCGGCGGCCGTGGCCGTCCAGGGCGACCGCGTCGACCGTGTACTTGGCGGCAAGGGCGAGCCTGGGTTCGTCGGGTTCCCAGCGCAGGCCGTCGTCGGAGATGTGCCCGGCGACCTCCGACTCCTGCGCGTCCTGCGCCTTGACGACCCGCACCGACTCCAGGCGCCCGCTGGGCACCCGTACGCGAAGGGTCTCCTCGGGGGTCACGCCCTTGCTCGCGTCGTCCGGGGAGACGCGGATGACGTCCTCGGGAGCGGGTGCCTTGCCGAAGGCCCCGCCGATGTCGATGCCGCCGTCGGGGTCCGCGGAGCAGCCGGCGGCTCCGGCCAGCAGTCCTGCCCAGGTCAGTAGGGCGGCCAGCGCGGCCCCCGCGCGCCGTGCGCGCCCGTGTGCATGCCTCACGGCGTGACAACGACAGGGGTCGCCAAGGGAAACGTGAGTGCGACGCAAGCTCTGGGCAGAACAGTGGGGAGGACGACAGGAGAGGGCACGTCCGGTCGGGACGCCGTACGCCCCTTTCCCTGTCGTCCCACGAGCCGTGGGAGGCTGACAGGTGTCCAGCGCAGCCGAGCAGGAGGCGGTGGCAGCGGAGCTCACAGCTCCGGCCGCCGTGGTGAACGGGTCCCGGCGCAGGACGCCGGGCGTACCCGTGCGGCCCGGTGCGCCGATGCCGTTGGGAGCCCGGTACCGGGTCGGTCCCGACGGGGTGGCGGGCACCAACTTCGCGCTGTGGGCGGGCGGGGCGGAGGCCGTCGAGCTGTGTCTGTTCGACGAGTCGGGCAAGGAGACCCGGGCCCGGCTGACCGAGCTGACGCACGAGATCTGGCACGGCTTCGTGCCGGGCGTGCTGCCCGGGCAGCGCTACGGCTATCGGGTGCACGGCCGCTGGGACCCGTGGACCGGCGGCCGCTGGAACCCGGCGAAGCTGCTCCTGGACCCGTACGCCCGCGCGGTGGACGGCGACTTCGGCCTGCCGCCGGAGGTGTACGGGCATGTCCGCGACTGGCCGCAGCAGCAGGTCGCCGACACCGTCCGCGACGACCGCGACTCGGCGCCGTTCGTCCCCAAGGGAGTCGTCGTCCACGACGACGACGAGTGGGAGGACGACCGCCGCCCCAAGACCCCGTGGGCCGACTCCGTCATCTACGAACTCCACGTGCGCGGCTTCACCGCCCTGCACCCGGAGATACCGGAGGAACTCCGCGGCACCTACGCGGGGTTGGCGCATCCGGCGGCGATCGAGCACCTGGTGAAGCTGGGCGTGACGGCGGTGGAGCTGCTGCCGGTGCACCAGTTCGCGCACGAGGACCACCTGCTGCGCCGCGGCCTGAAGAACTACTGGGGCTACAACTCCATCGGCTACTTCGCCCCGCACGCCGGATACGCGGCCTCCGGTACGACGGGACAGCAGGTCGGCGAGTTCAAGCGGATGGTCCGCGCGCTGCACGCGGCCGGTATCGAGGTCATCCTCGACGTCGTCTACAACCACACGGCCGAGGCGGGCGAACGCGGCCCCACCCTCTCCCTCAAGGGCATCGACAACCGCGGCTACTACCACCTCCAGTCCGACGCCCGCCGCTACGCCGACTACACCGGCTGCGGCAACACCCTCCACGTCGTCCAGCCGCACGTGCTGCGCCTCATCACCGATTCCCTGCGCTACTGGGTGACCGAGATGGGCGTCGACGGCTTCCGCTTCGACCTCGCGGCGGCGCTGGCCCGCTCGATGCACGACGTCGACATGCTCTCCCCGTTTCTCGCGGTCATCGCGCAGGACCCGGTGCTGCGGCGCGTGAAGCTGATCGCCGAGCCGTGGGACGTGGGGTCCGGGGGCTATCAGGTGGGCGCGTTCCCGCCGCTGTGGACGGAGTGGAACGACCGCTACCGCAACGCCGTACGGGACTTCTGGCGCGGCGCGCTGCCCGACGTACGGGATCTCGGCTACCGCCTGTCGGGCTCCAGCGACCTGTACGCGTGGGGCGGCCGACGGCCGTACGCGTCGGTCAACTTCGTGACCGCGCACGACGGTTTCACCCTGCGGGACCTGGTCTCCTACGAGCGCAAGCACAACGAGGCCAACGGCGAGGGCAATCGGGACGGCACCGACGACAACCGGTCCTGGAACTGCGGCACCGAGGGCGAGAGCGACGACGAGCGCGTACGGGCGCTGCGGCGACGGCAGTTGCGGAACCTGCTGACCACGCTGCTGCTGTCGACGGGCGTGCCGATGCTGGTCGCGGGCGACGAACTGGGGCGCACCCAGCGGGGCAACAACAACGCGTACTGCCAGGACAACGAGATCAGCTGGATCGACTGGAGCCTGCTGGACGACCCCGGCTGGCGAGCCCTGACCGACCTCACCGCCCGCTTGATCGACCTGCGCCACCGGCACCCGGTGCTGCGCCGCCGCGCCTTCTTCTCCGGCCGCGCGCACTCGGTGGACGGCCTGCGGGACCTGGCCTGGTTCACGGCCCGCGGCACGGAGATGACGGAACGGGACTGGTACGCGCCCGCCGCCACGCTCGGCATGTACCTCTCCGGGCGGGACATCCCCGGCCGGGACGAACGCGGCGACCCGATCATCGACGACAGCTTCCTCGCCGTCCTGCACGCCGGCGACCGTCCGGCGACCTTCGTGCTGCCGGGCTCGCCGTGGGCGGAGCGGTACGAGGTGGTCGTCGACACGTCGAAGGAGGAACAGGGGGAGGCACCGGGAGTGGTGCACCGGGCGGGGGCGGCGATCACGGTGCCGGCGCGGTCGGTGTTGCTGCTGAGGGTGGGGTGAGGGTCCGATGAGGTTCGTTTCAGGCCCATGAACTCCGGGCCGGATTCCTGGCCAAGGTCCGGAGCCGCTGATCGACTGGAACGCATGCCTCAGATATCCCGTCGCGCCTTCGGTGGTCTTGTCGGCGGCGGTGCCGTGACCGCCGTCGGCGGTGTGCCGACCGTCGCCGCAGCCGCCGATTCCACTGAAGCCGCCCCCGCCGAACAGCCGTTCAAGGCCCGCCCCGGAGCCTCCGGCAAGCGTCCCAACCTCCTGGTCATCCTCGGCGACGACCTCGGCTGGGCCGACCTCTCCTCCTACGGCGCCCCGCACATCAAGACGCCGAACCTGGACCGGCTGGCCCGGCAGGGGGTGCGGTTCACGGATGCCTACTCCGGCTCGGCGACCTGCTCGCCGACCCGCTTCAGCCTCTACACCGGGCGCTATCCGGGCCGTACGCCGGGCGGCCTTGCCGAGCCGATCGCCAACAAGACGCAGGGGCTCGACCCCCACCACCCCACCCTGGCCTCGCTGGTGAAGAAGGCCGGCTACGCCACCGCCCTCATCGGCAAGTGGCACTGCGGCTGGCTGCCCGACTACAGCCCCACCAAGTCGGGTTGGGACGAGTTCTTCGGCAATCACGGGGGCGTCCTCGAGTACTTCTCCAAGCTGGGGCAGCTCGGCGACTACGACCTCTACGAGGGCGACGCGACCTACAAGGACCTGCGCTACTACACCGAGGTCCTGACCGAGCGGGCGGTGGAGTACGTCGGCCGCGACCACGACCGGCCGTGGCTGCTGAACCTCAACTTCACCACCCCGCACTGGCCCTGGCTCGCGGAGGGCGACGAGGAGACCGGCGCCGAGATCGCGGCGAGGATCCGGGCCGCGAAGAACCAGGCCGAGGTCTCCAACGCGCTCAACCACTACGACGGCGGGTCGGTCGCCAAGTACACGGAGATGGTGCAGAGCCTCGACGCGGCCGTGGGCGAGGTGCTCACCGCGCTGCGCCGGTCGGGGCAGGAGGAGAACACGCTGGTGTACTTCGCCAGCGACAACGGCGGTGAGCGCTGGTCGTACCTGTGGCCGTTGAGCGGCGAGAAGTTCGTGCTCCAGGAGGGCGGCATCCGGGTGCCGACCATCGTGCGCTGGCCGCACCGGATCGACGGCAACCAGGTCAGCCACGAGCCGAACTTCTCCCCCGACTGGACCGCGACCTTCCTGGAGCTGGCCGGCGCCCGGCCCGACCCGGCGTATCCGCTCGACGGGACCTCCTTCGCCGGCTACCTGCTGCACGGCGAACGGCTCCCGGAACGCGACCTGTTCTGGCGGGTGCGGGCCAACCGGGCGCTGCGGCGCGGCGACTGGAAGTACTACCAGGACGCCGACGGCGACGACCACCTCTACGACCTCGGCACCGACGTGCGCGAACAGGCCGATCTCGCCCCCGACAAGCCGGAGTTGCTCGCCGAGCTGAAGGCGGCCTGGGAGAAGACAGCCTCCGGCCTGCTCCCCTACCCGAACTAGCCGAATCAGCCGAGGTCCGAACTAGCCGAGGATCCCGCGCTCGTACGCCGTCGCCACCGCCGCCGCGCGGTCGTTCACGCCCAACTTGCCGTACAGGTGGGTGAGATGGGTCTTCACGGTCGCCTCGCTGATGAAGAGTTCGCGGGCGATCTCGCGGTTGGAGGTGCCCTTGGCGACCAGGGCCAGGACCTCGCGTTCGCGGGTGGAGAGGGGTTCGTTGCCGGGCGCCTTGGGGGTGCGGACCGCGGAGACCAGGCGGGAGGCGACGGCGGGCGACAGGACCGTACGGCCTGCCGCCGCCGCGCGGACGGCGGTGAACAGTTCGTCGCGCGGGGCGTCCTTGAGGAGGTAGCCCGTCGCGCCCGCCTCGATCGCGGGCAGGGTGTCGGAGTCGGTGTCGTACGTCGTCAGGACGAGCACCTTCGCGCGGGCGCAGCGGCGGGTCAGTTCGCGGATCGCGTCGACCCCCGCGCCGCCCGGCATGCGCAGGTCCATCAGGATCACGTCCGGGTCGAGGGCGGCGGCCCGCTCCACGGCCTCGACGCCGTCGGCGGCCTCGCCCAGCACGCGGAAGCCGGGCGCGGACTCGAACATGCCGCGCAGACCGTCCCGTACGACGGGATGGTCGTCGACGATCAGCACGGAGATCTGGTGCTCGGCAGGGGAGATCAGGGGTTCGTCACTCATGGCGGACCAACGGTACGCGAGCCGACAGGGCCGTGCCGTGCCCCGGTTCGGTCTCGATCGTGAGCGTGCCGGCGATGCGTTCGGCGCGGGCCCGCATGCCGTCGAGGCCGAAGCCGCCGGTGCGGGTGCGTTCGGGCAGGGCGAGGGGGTCGAAGCCCCGGCCGTCGTCGCGGATGTCGAGGATGACCTCGTAGCCCAGGAAGGTGAGGGTCACGCCGACGCGGGCGGCACCCGCGTGCCGGGCCGCGTTCGACAGCGCCTCCTGGGCGATGCGCAGCAGGGTCGCCGAGACCTCGTCGTGGAGGTGCTCGGCGGTGCCCGCGACGGTGAACTCGGCGCGGACGCCGGTGCGTTCGCCCCACTCGGCGACCGTGTTCTTCAGCGCCTCGGGCAGTCCGTGGTTCTCCAGGGCCATGGGCGCGAGGTTCTGCACGGAGCGGCGGGCCTCGCCGAGGCTGTGCCGGGCGAGCGTGGAGGCGCGGTCGAGGTGGGTGCGGGCGGTCGTCAGGTCCGGTGCGTTGGCCACGACCTGGAGCTGGGCGATGATGCCGGTCAGGCCCTGGGCGATGGTGTCGTGGATCTCGGCGGCCAGCCGGCGGCGCTCGTCGGCGACCCCGGCCTCCCTTGCCTGGAGCAGGAGTTGGGCGTGCAGGGCGGCGTTCTCGTCGAGGGCCTGTTGCAGGGCGGTGTTGGTGCGTTCGAGTTCGGTGATGGTCTCGTTGCGCTCGTGGGAGCGCTGGGTCTCCTGCTCCTGCAGATGCGCGATCACCATCTGAAGGCCGGAGTTGGCGACCACGAGCGCGGGGAAGAGGATCCACTGGACCCCGCTCTCGAACGGCAGCCCGCCGGCCTGCGCACCGGCCACGGTGACCGCGTTCGCGAGCAGTCCGAGCCGTTGCCACCGGCCCGGGAGCAGTTCGTCGGCGTCCATGAAGCCGGAGGCGGCGTAGAAGGCGAAGAACGGGTTGATCCAGGTGAGGACGAAGGCGATGGCCCAGCGGACGACGTAGTACGCCGTCCCTGTCGGGGAGGGGACACGGCCACGGCCCGGACGGCGGGAGCGGGTGCCGTGCCACCACAGCTGGAGGACGACCGCGGCACCGACCAGGGACCAGCCGAGGTACCAGTCGACGGAGCGGTCGTCCAGGCCGGAGGCGGCGACCGCGAGGACGACACTGATCCCGAGCAGACCGTACGGCCCCCATGTGTGCAGCTGCTCCCAGCGCCGCTCGATCTGCCGGTCCTTCGTGGTCATCTCCCCAGTCTGCACGGCCGCCTCCCCTACTCCCAGCGGAACCAGCGCGAGGCGCCGGCCGTCAGGAGCACGGTCCAGGCGACCAGCACGCCCAGGTGCGTCCAGCCCGGCCAGTTCCCCGCCGCCGCCCGGTTCAGGGCCTCGGCGGCGGCGCCGAAGGGCGTGTAGCCCACGACCCGGGCGAGGGTGTCCGGCATGGCCTGCACGGGGATCCACACGCCCGCGCAGAACATCATCGGGAAGAACACCGCGGAGCCGATGGCGCCCGCGATCTTCGTCGTGCGGGACAGCGCCGAGACCACCGCGCCCAGCGCGAGCGCAGCCAGGATCGCGAGGACCAGGGCGAGCAGGTAGCCGAAGGCCTGCTGGGGCAGCCGTACGTCGAAGGCGAGCCGGCCGACGACCAGCGCGAGCAGGGCGGAGACCAGGGCAGCCCCGCCGTAGACCAGCATCTGCGCGGAGAGCAGGGCGGACGGGCGGACCGGGGTGGCGGACATGCGGCGCAGGATGCCGCGCTCGCGGTAGCCGGTGAGGTTCTGCGGCATCGACTGGAGCGCGCCGACGATCATGCCGAGCAGGACGGCGACCGGGACGTACACGTCGACCGTGCGCAGACCGCCCAGGTCCGCCTGGTGGTGGCGGAAGGACGGGATGGAACCCAGGATCACCAGGAGCAGGGTCGGGAAGAACAGGATCCAGAAGAGGGCGCCGGGTTCGCGGCGGAAAAGGCGCACCTCGGTGCGCAGGACGGCGGTGTTCATGCGGAGACCTCCGTCAGGTCCAGGAAGGCGTCGTCCAACGTGGCGTCGGACACGCGGAGTTGGTGGGCGGTGATGTGCCGGCGGGCGAGCAGGGTGATGACCGCGTTGACGGTCTCGTCGGTGCCGGACAGCGTGACCCGGCTGTCCTTGTACTCGACCGACACGAGCGCGGGCAGCGCGTTCAGGTCACCCTCGTCCAGCGGCGCGGAGGGCGTGAAGCTGATGACGGTGGAGCCGGCCGAGCGGCGGATCAGGCCGTCCGGAGTGTCCAGGGCGGCCACCCGCCCCTGGTCGATCACGGCGATCCGGTCGCACAGGCGCTGCGCCTCTTCCATGAAGTGCGTGACGAGCAGGACGGTGACCCCGCCCGCGCGCACGTCCTCGATGAGCTGCCAGGTGTCGCGGCGGGCCCGCGGGTCCAGCCCTGTGGTGAGTTCGTCGAGGACGACGATCCGGGGGTTGCCGATGAGCGCGAGCGCGATGAACAGGCGCTGCTTCTGGCCGCCGGAGAGCTTCGCGAAGCGGGTGGTGAGCTTCGCGGTCAGGCCGAGGCGTTCGGCGAGCGGGCCCCAGTCCAGCGGGCTCGGGTAGAAGGAGGCGTACAGCTCCAGGGCCTCGCGCACGGTGAGCTTGGCCTGGAGTTCGCTCTCCTGGAGCTGGGCGCCGAGAACACGGGCGACCTGCTCGTGGTCGGCGATCGGGTCGAGGCCGGTGACGCGGACGCGGCCGGCGTCGGGGACGCGCAGTCCCTCGACGCACTCGACGGTGGTGGTCTTGCCGGCGCCGTTGGGGCCGAGGATCCCGAAGATCTCGCCCTCCTCGACGGCGAAGGAGACGCCGTCGACGACGGGCCGGCCCCCGTAGGACTTGCGCAGTTCGGTGACTTCGATGACGGACATGGCTTCAGCGTCCCGGGGAGCGGGCATCCGCCACATCGCCCGTCGCGCTCGAAGGGACATCAACCGATCGGTTGATGGCGGCCTCCTACCGGCCGGCTCCCCGCCCTCCACGGTCCTGTACGGCTCCTCGAACGCGCAGGTCGTAGGTCCAGCGGCCGATCAGGGTCCGGCCAAAACTCGCTGGGCGTTGTCAGTGCCGATCCGTAGGCTCACTGACGATGGCCACTACACGTTCGACCACCGAGGAAGGCACGGCGACCGGGGAGCGGTCCACCGTGCGCACGCTGCTGCGTCTTTGGCCCTACGTCCGGCCCGTGCGGGCGCGGCTGTTCACCGCCGCGTTCGTCGCCGTGCTGGCCTCCTGTACGGGGCTCGTGATCCCGCTGGTGCTGAAGTGGATGGTCGACGGGCCGGTCGCCGACCGGGATCCGGCCGGGGTGTGGCTGGGGGCGCTGTACCTGCTGCTGCTGGGGCTGGCGGAGGCGCTGCTGTTCGGGCTGCGACGGTGGATGGTGGCGAGACCGCTGTCGCACGTCGAGGCGGAGATGCGGGCGGACCTGTACGGACATCTTCAGCGGCTGCCGGTCGCCTTCCACGACCGGTGGGCCTCGGGCCAGTTGCTGTCCCGGGGCACCACGGACCTGATGCTGCTGCGCATGTTCCTCGCCTTCCCGCTGACCTTCCTGCTGGTCAACGGGGTGACGATCCTGGTCGGCGTGATCATCATGCTGCTCCAGGACTGGACGCTGGGGCTGGTGATCCTGGGTCCCGCGATCCCGGTGATCGTCACCTGTGTGGTCTTCGAGAAGCGGTACTCGCTGGTGGCGCGGCGCGCGCAGGACCAGGTCGGCGATCTGACGACGGTCGTCGAGGAGAGCGTGCTCGGCATCCGCATCATCAAGGGGTTCGGCCGGCACCGCAGCCAGGCCCTGGCGTTCCGGAAGCTGTCGCACACCCTGCGCGGCACCGAGTTGAGCAAGGCGCGGCTGCTGGCCGCCATCTGGGGTGTCATCGTGACGCTGCCCGAGATGGCGATCGGCGCGGCCCTGGTCCTGGGCACCGTCCAGGTCGCCGACGGCGATCTGTCGGCGGGCACCCTGGTCGGCTTCCTCTCGACGGCCCTCGCGCTGCGCTGGCCGGTGGACTCCATCGGCTTCCTGCTGGCGATGAGCCAGGAGGCGGCGACGGCCACGGAGCGGTACTTCGAGGTGATGGACGAACTGCCGGAGGAGCAGCGGGCGTTCGGCTCGGAGCAGCCGGCCGAGGGCCCGGACGGCGAGCGCGAGCGCGGGATCCGGTTCCGTGGGGTCCGGTTTCGATACCCCGACGCCCAGCCCGGGTCCGCGCCCGTGCTGGACCGGATAGACCTGCACATCCGTCCCGGCGAGTCCATGGCACTGGTCGGGTCCACCGGCAGCGGCAAGACGACGCTGACCGCGCTCGTGCCGCGGCTGCACGAGGTCACCGAGGGGCACATCACCCTGGACGGCGAGGACATCACCGCCATGTCCAGGGCGGAGTTGCGCTCCCGGGTCGCCGTCGCCTTCGAGGAGCCGACGCTGTTCTCGGCGAGCATCGGGGACAACGTGCTCATGGGCGCCGACGACGAGGCGGGCGCGGCCGAGCTGAACCGCGCGCTCTCGGTCGCCCAGGCCGACTTCGCGCACGCGCTCCCGCAGGGCACCGACACGCAGGTCGGCGAGCAGGGCCTGAGTCTGTCGGGCGGTCAGCGGCAACGCCTGGCGCTGGCGCGGGCGGTGGTCGGCAGACCCGGGTTCCTGGTCCTGGACGACCCGCTGTCCGCGCTGGACGTGCACACAGAAGCCGCCGTCGAGGCCGCGCTGCGGGAGGTCCTCGCGGACACCACCGCGCTCATCGTGGCCCACCGCCCCTCCACGGTCCTGCTCGCCGACCGGGTCGCCCTGCTCTCCGGCGGCCGGATCACCGCCGTCGGCACGCATCAGGAACTGCTGCGCACGAACGCCGAGTACGCCCACCTCATGTCCGGGACCGACGAAGCGGAGGACGACCGATGACGGCTCCGACCACCTCCTCCTCCGTCCCGGCGGCGGACGACGAACCGGACCTGCCCCGCCCCAAGGGCGCCGGCGACCCCTTCGACCGCGACGTGCTGCCCACTCCCCCGGGCGCCACCTCGATCCTGCTGCGCTCCCTGCTCGCCCCCATGAAGGCTCGCGTCGCCTTCACCAGCTTCCTGCTGCTCGTCCAGCAGGCGGCCGTCCAGGCGGGCCCGCTGCTGGTGGCGTACGCGATCGACAGCGCGGTGCCGGCGTTCCGGCGCGCCGACCACGGACCGCTGATCGCGGTGGCCGTGGCCTATCTGCTGTGCGCGCTGATCTCCGGCGGACTGCAGTACGCGTTCATCGTCGCCTCGGCCCGCGTCAA
The DNA here is from genome assembly GCF_053595415.1 of Streptomyces sp. NPDC002499. Classification (NCBI taxonomy): domain Bacteria; kingdom Bacillati; phylum Actinomycetota; class Actinomycetes; order Kitasatosporales; family Streptomycetaceae; genus Streptomyces; species Streptomyces sp. NPDC002499. The sequence continues at coordinate 16,721 of NZ_JBSFXO010000013.1, read as the reverse complement.
CCAGGACGTGCTGCTCGACCTGCGCGGCCGCATCTTCCGGCACGCGCAGGCGCTCAGCATCGACTTCCACGAGCGCTACACCTCGGGCCGGCTGATCTCCCGCTCCACCACCGACGTCGAGTCCCTGCGCGAGCTGCTGAACGAGGGCCTCCAGGAACTGATCACGGTCATCCTGTCCTTCGTCTACATCTCGGCGATGCTGCTCTGGCTGGACCTCGGCGTCGGCGCGCTCGCGGTGGCGTCCTTCGTGCCGCTGTACCTGCTGGTCCGCGTCTACCAGCGGCGCGCGGTCCGCGTGTACCGGCTGCGGTCCACCGCGATCGCGGCCGTGATCGTCAAGTTCGTCGAGACGATGAACGGCATCCGGCCGGTCCGCGCCTTCCGCCGCGAGGCCGCCAACGACACCGACTTCCGGGTGCTGAACCGCCGGCACGAGCGCTCGAACGGCGACGCGCTCCTGGAGATGGCCCGGTACGTCGTCGGCTCCCGCCTGGTCGCCAACACGGCGGTCGCGGGCATCGTCCTGTGGGGCGCCTACCGGGTGGCGAGCGGCTCCCTCGAACTGGGCGTGCTGGCGGCCGCGGTGCTGTACCTGCGCCGCCTGTACGACCCGATCGACCGGCTCGGCATGTTCCTCAACTCCTACCAGTCGGCGGCGGCCTCCCTGGAGAAGATCGCCGGGCTGCTGGCGCAGACGCCGTCCGTGCCGGAGCCCGCCTCGCCCGTCGAACTGCCGGCCCTGGAGAGCGAACACCCGGGCCGCGAGGTCGTCTTCGACGGTGTCCGCTTCGGCTACCGCACCGGCGGCGAGGTCCTGCCGGCCTTCGACCTGACCCTCCCGGCCGGGCAGACGGTCGCCGTCGTCGGCACCACCGGCGCCGGCAAGTCCACCCTGGCCAAGCTGCTCGCCCGCTTCTACGACCCGTCCGCGGGACAGGTTCTGCTGGACGGCGTCGACCTGCGCGAGCTGGCCGTGCCCGAACTGCGGCGCGGGGTGGTGATGGTGACGCAGGAGGCGTTCCTGTTCTCCGGCACGGTCGCCGAGAACATCGCCATCGGCCGCCCCGACGCGAGCCGCGAACAGATCGAGCGGGCCGCGAAGGCGATCGGCGCGCACGACTTCATCGAGGCGCTGCCCGACGGCTACGACACGGACGTACGCAAGAGGGGCGGTCGCATCTCCGCCGGTCAGCGCCAACTCGTCGCGTTCGCGCGGGCGTTGCTCGCCGACCCGGCCGTGCTGATCCTGGACGAGGCGACCAGCTCCCTCGACGTCCCCGGCGAACGGGCCGTGCAGCGCGCGATGTCGACGGTCCTTCAAGGCCGCACGGCCGTCGTCATCGCGCACCGCCTGTCGACCGTGGAGATCGCCGACCGGGTCCTGGTCATGGAGCACGGCCGGATCGTCGAGGACGGCAGCCCGGCCGAACTCGTCGCGGGCACGGGCCGGTTCGCGGATCTGCACCGGGCGTGGCGGGACAGTCTGGCGTGACAGTGGTCGAAGGGGCCGGGGACGGATGATCGACGCGTACGAGGATCCGGGCGAACCCGACCGCAGGGGCGGTGGCCACTTCCTGTGGTGGCTGGTGCGCTGCCAGCCCGGCATGTCGCTCGCCGGGGCGGTGCTGAGCAGCACGTGGATGGTGCTGCTCGCGGCCACGCCGTATCTGCTGTCCCGGGCCATCGACGAGGGACTGGTGCCCGGCGACCATCCGGCCCTGGTGGGCTGGACGGGGGCCCTCCTCGGGGTCGGGGCGTTCAACGCCTGGCTGGGTCTCATGCGGCACCGCACGATGACGCGGGTGCGGATGGACGCCAACTTCCGCACGGTGAAGGTGGTCGTCGACCAGGCGGTCCGCCTAGGCGCCGCGCTGCCCCGCCGGGTGGGGGCCGGGGAGGTCGTCACGATCGGCGTGGGTGACGTCCAGACGATCAGCACGTCGCTGACGGCGGTCGGACCGGGGGTCGGTGCGGTCGTCGCCTATCTGGCGGTCGCCGGATTCCTGCTGTCCGTCTCGGAGTTGATCGCCGCGGTCGTCCTGCTCGGCATGCCGCTGATCGTCCTGATCGTCGGCCCGTTGCTCGCCCGCCTCCAGGGCGCGGAGACCGAGTACCGGGACCGGCAGGGCATCCTGACGGCCCGTATCGCCGACCTCGCCGGCGGCCTGCGCGTCCTCAACGGCCTGGGCGGCAAAGGCTTGTTCGCGGACGCCTTCCGCACCGACTCCCAGCACCTGCGCCGCCAGGGCTACCGCGTCGGCGCGGTGACCAGCTGGGTCCAGGCGCTCGGCGTCGGCATGCCGACCCTTTTCCTCGCCGTGGTGACCTGGCTGGCGGCCCGCCTCGCCGCCCAAGGGGACATCAGCATCGGCGAGTTGGTGTCGGTGTACGGCTATGTGGCCGTGCTGGTGGCGCCGGTGGGGTTCTGGGTGGAGTGCGGCTACCAGATCAGCCGCGGCCTGGTCTCGGCCCGCCGAGTGGTCCGCTTCCTGCGCCTGGACCCCATGGAAGACACCGGCACCCGAGACGCCCCCGCGGAACCGTCGACCCTGCACGACCCGGAGTCCGGCGTCCGCATCCGCCCGGGCCACTTCACGGCCTTGGCAGGCGCCCGCCCGTCCGACGCGACGGAAGTGATCGACCGCCTGGGCCGCTACGCCCCATCGAGAGCAACCTGGGGAGACATCCCCCTGGACCAGATCGCCCTCCCCCAGATCAGACAGCACATCCTGGTCGCGGACCACGACTCCACCCTGTTCACAGGCGCCCTGCACGACCTGATCGGCGGTGCCTCTATGCCCCTTAGGGGCGCGGGGAACTGCGCGACCAGCCACATCAAACCCGCACCCGCCGAACAACAAGACCAGGCACCCCCTGCTGCGCACATCATGCAGGCCATCCACACAGCGGTAGCCGACGACATCCTCCACGCCCTCCCCGACGGCCTCGACTCCCACATCAACGCCCAGGCCACCAACCTCTCCGGCGGCCAACGCCAACGCATCAGACTCGTACGGGCCTTGCTGGCCAACCCCGAGATCCTGCTCGCCGTAGAACCGACATCGGCCCTGGACGCCCACACAGAAGCACGCGTGGCAGAACGCCTGAAGCGGGACCGCCAAGGCCGTACGACAGCGGTCACCACCACGTCCCCCCTCGTACTGGACCACGCAGACACCGTGTACTACCTGGTGGACGGCAAGGTCGCGGCCACCGGAACCCACCACACCCTCCTGGCCGAGGACCCCGGCTACCGAGCCCTCGTGGCAAGGGACGCAGACGCCCAGGAGACCGTCGGATGACAACAGGCCAACTCCCCGTCGCCGAACCGGCAGACGTACGCCGAGCCATCGGACGCCTGGTCCGCGGCGACCCAAAAGCCTTCACCGCCGTCCTCGCCCTCAACGCCCTCGCGGCAGCCGCCGGCCTCGTCGGCCCCTGGCTGGTCGGCCGCATCGTCGACGACGTCCGCGCCGGCGACGGGGTACACGCCGTGGACCGCCTGGCCGTGTGGATCCTGCTCTGCGCCGTCGCCCAACTCCTGCTGGCCCGCTGGGCACGCTACGTGGGACACCGCTTCGGCGAACGCGTCCTCGCCCGCGTCCGCGAGGAGTTCGTCGACCGCGCGCTCGCCCTGCCCGCGGCGGTCGTGGATCGGGCCGGCACCGGAGATCTGACGGCGCGCGGCACCGCGGACGTGGCGACGGTCGGCACGACACTGCGCGACGCCGGGCCCGAACTGCTCATCAACGGCGCGCAGGCGCTGTTCCTGATCGGCGCGGTGTTCGTGATCGACCCGCTGCTCGGCCTGTGCGGACTGCTCGGTCTGGTCAGCACGTGGGTCGCGCTGCGCTGGTATCTGCGCCGTGCCCGCGACGGTTACCTCGCCGAGGGCGCGGCCACCTCGGACGTCGCCGAGATCCTCGCGGCCACGGCGTCCGGGGCGCGCACGGTCGAGGCGCTGCGGCTGGAGAAGCGCCGGATCGCGGCGAGCCGGGACGCGCTGGAGGTCTCCCGGCGCACCCGGATGTACACGCTGTTCCTGCGCTCGGTGTTCTTCCCGTCGGTGGACGTCTCCTACCTGATCCCGGTGGTCACGGTCCTGCTGGTCGGCGGGGTGCTGCACGGGCAGGGCACGCTGAGCCTGGGCGCGGTGGTGACGGCAGCCCTGTATCTGCAACGGCTGAGCAACCCGCTCGACGAGATCCTGATGCGGATCGAGCAACTGCAGAGCGGTGGCGCCTCGTTCGCCCGCGTGGAGGGCCTGGCGAAGGCTCCGCGGGCGGTGCCGGCCGACTCCCCGGCCCCGTCCGGCGACCGTATCGACGTGACGGGGGTGCGGTACGCCTACGAGCGCGGCGGCGAGGTGCTGCGCGGGGTCGACCTGACCGTGCGGCCGGGCGAGCGGCTGGCGGTGGTCGGGCCGTCCGGTGCCGGGAAGACCACGCTGAGCCGGCTGCTCGCGGGCGTCGAGGCGCCGACGGAGGGCACGGTGACGGTGGGCGGGGTGCCGGTGGTCGGCCTGGACCCGGAGCAGCTGCGCCGCCAGGTGGTCCTGGTCACCCAGGAGCACCACGTGTTCCTGGGCACGGTCCGGGACAACCTGCTGATCGCCGAACCGGCCGCCACGGACGAGGAGTTGTGGGCGGCCCTCGCGGCGGTCGGCGCCGACGACTGGGTGCGGGAGCTGCCCGACGGTCTGAACACGGTGCTGGGCGAGGGTGGTTGCCGTACCGACGGCTCGCAGGCGCAGCAACTCGCCCTGGCCCGGGTCGTCCTGGCCGACCCGCACACGCTGATCCTCGACGAGGCGACGGCGTTGCTGGATCCGACCACGGCCCGGCACACCGAGCGCGCCCTGGCCGCCGTACTCGAAGGCCGTACGGTCATCGCGATCGCGCACCGGCTGCACACCGCGCACGACGCGGACCGGGTGGCGGTGATGGAGGACGGCCTGCTGACCGAACTCGGCACGCACGACGAGCTGGTGACGGGGGACGGGGCGTACGCGGCGCTGTGGCGGACCTGGCACGGTGACATCGGCGCTGGCGGCGGGTAGGTGCGGCCGACCGGCACTGACTCACCGGTCAGCGGACAGCGGCTCCCCGGACCGACCGGACAACGGCTCCGTATAACGAACATGAACTACCGAACAACGGACGATTTCCGGCCAACCTTCTGACGCGCCCCTGACAGAAACCGCACTCCCCTGGCACGCTTCCCACGGCCGCTCCACAGCAACCCCACAGGCAGCACGAACCAGTGCCGTCTCGTCGAGCGGCCGCCTGCACCTGGTTCCGCGTTTGGCCCAGTTCTGCCCGGACGGTCGACCCATCGTCCGGATCTCCCCTGGCCGTGCGACCCGCGGCCACGCAGAAGGAGTCAGTGTTGAGAAGCAGTTCCTCTCGCAGACGCACCTCCCACACAGCACAGCGCCCCACGGCGCACCGTCGCGTCGCCGCCGTCGCTCTGGCCGGCGTGACCGCCCTGCTCGCCGCGGCCGTCCAGTCGGGCGCCGCCTCCGCCGCCCCGGCCCCGGCGCCCTCGGCGTCCAAGGCCCACGCGGCCGTCAAGCTCACCCCCGCCCAGCGCGCGGAGTTGATACGCGCGGCCGACACGGCCGGTGCGGCGACCGCCAAGGACATCGGTCTCGGCGCCAAGGAGACCCTCGTCCCGCGTGACGTCGTCAAGGACGCCGACGGCACTCTGCACACCCGCTACGAGCGCACCTACGCGGGCCTGCCGGTGCTCGGCGGCGACCTCGTCGTCGACACCGCCAAGTCGGGCGCCACCCAGCGCGTCATCAAGGCGACGAACGCGACCATCAAGGTCTCCGACGTCACCCCGGACATCACCAGAGCCGCCGCCGAGAAGCAGGCCGTCACCCGCGCCAAGGCGCTGGGCGGCACCAAGGCGAGCGCCGACGCGGCACCGCGCAAGGTGATCTGGGCGGCGAGCGGCACCCCGGTCCTGGCGTACGAGACGGTCGTCGGCGGTCTCCAGGAGGACGGCACGCCGAACCAGCTGCACGTCATCACCGACGCGGCCACCGGCAAGAAGCTCTTCGAGTACCAGGCCATCAAGAACGGCACCGGCAACACGCAGTACAGCGGCACGGTCACGCTGACCACGACCCAGTCCGGGTCGAACTACACGCTGACCGACGGCGCGCGCGGCGGCCACAAGACGTACAACCTCAACCGGGGCACGTCCGGCACCGGCACGCTGTTCTCCCAGACCACCGACACCTGGGGCAACGGCACCACGTCGAACACTGCGACCGCGGGCGCCGACGCGCACTACGGGGCCGCGGAGACCTGGGACTTCTACAAGAACACCTTCGGTCGCAGCGGCATCAAGAACAACGGCGTCGGCGCGTACTCCCGCGTCCACTACGGCAACGCGTACGTGAACGCGTTCTGGGACGACGGCTGCTTCTGCATGACGTACGGCGACGGCTCGGGCAACGCCCGTCCGCTGACCTCGCTGGACGTGGCCGGCCACGAGATGAGCCACGGTGTCACCTCCAACACCGCGGGCCTCGTCTACAGCGGCGAGTCCGGCGGCCTGAACGAGGCGACCTCCGACATCTTCGGCACCGGCGTGGAGTTCTACGCCAACAACGCCTCCGACGTCGGTGACTACCTCATCGGCGAGAAGATCAACATCAACGGCAACGGGACCCCGCTGCGCTACCAGGACAAGCCGAGCAAGGACGGCGCGTCCAAGGACAGTTGGTACTCGGGGATCGGCTCGATCGACGTCCACTACTCCTCGGGCCCCGCCAACCACTTCTTCTACCTGCTGAGCGAGGGCAGCGGCGCCAAGGTCATCAACGGCGTCAGCTACGACTCGCCCACCTCGGACGGCCTTCCGGTCACCGGCATCGGCCGGGACAAGGCGCTGCAGATCTGGTACCGGGCGCTGACCACGAAGTTCACGTCCACCACCAACTACGCGGCGGCCCGCACCGGGACGCTCGCGGCGGCGGGTGAGCTGTACGGCACCACGAGCACCGAGTACAAGGCGGTGCAGGACGCGTGGGCGGCCGTCGCGGTCGGTGCGCGCTCCGGTGGCGGCGGCGGTGGCGGCACCTCGTTCGAGAACACGGCCGACGTGTCGATTCCGGACAACGGGGCGGCCGTCACGTCGTCGATCACCGTGTCCGGGCGGACGGGCAACGCCCCGTCGAACCTCTCGGTTTCGGTCGACATCGTGCACACCTGGCGCGGTGACCTGGTGCTCGACCTGGTCGCCCCGGACGGGTCGACGTACCGCCTGAAGAACTCCAGCGCCAACGACTCGGCGGACAACGTGCAGGCGACCTACACGGTCAACGCGTCCTCCGAAGTCGCCAACGGGGTCTGGAAGTTGAAGGCGCAGGACGTGGCGGCGCAGGACACCGGCTACATCAACAGCTGGAGCCTCACCTTCCCGTAGGCCGCACGGTCCGACCGGTCCCCGCGGGGGCCCGACGTCAGGGCGCCGCCCCGGTGGTTCGATCCACCGGGGCGGCGCCTTCTTTTTGCCACGCCTATACCGACCGCTGGTTGGCCTTTTATCGAGGTCAAGTCCGTTTACATTCCAGCAATGTTCACCCGGCAGTCGATTTTCAGCCAACATCACTTCGGGGTCCTGACATGTACGCGCCCCCGATGTCACTCTTCCTCACAACCGCCGCACAACTTCACAGCAACCCGGCCGGGCGCCCCACGCCGGCCGGACTCCCCCACCACAAGGAGCTTGTGTGACCCCCCTCTACGCGCGTCACAAGCGCACCACGCTCGCCATTGCCACCGCCGTCGCCGCCGGAGCGCTGCTCAGCACCGGTCTGGCCGCCGGCACGGCCTCCGCCCAGACCCCGGCGGACGCCACCGGCACGGCACAGCTCGCCGCCGCGCCCACCTCGCTGACGGCAGCCGCCCGCACCTCGCTCCTGCAGAAGGCGCAGGCCGACGTCACCGAGACGGCGCAGCAGATAGGCCTCGGCACCAAGGAGAAGCTGGTCGCCAAGGACGTCGTCAAGGACGCCGACGGCACCGTCCACACCCGCTACGAGCGCACCTACGCGGGCCTGCCGGTCCTCGGCGGCGACCTCGTGGTGCACACCTCCCCGACCGGCAAGGCCGAGGGTGTCACCAAGGCGGTCAAGGCGACCATCAAGGTGGCCTCGGTCACGCCGAAGATCACCACCGCCAAGGCCGAGAAGCAGGCGCTGACCGCCGCCAAGGCCGCCGGTTCGGACAAGACCGCGGCCGACGGTGCCAGAAAGGTCATCTGGGCCGGTGACGGCACCCCCGTCCTCGCCTACGAGACGATCGTCGGCGGCCTCCAGGACGACGGCACCCCGAACCAGCTGCACGTCATCACCGACGCGGCCACCGGCAAGAAGCTCTTCGAGTACCAGGGCATCGAGAACGCCACCGGCACCGGCAAGACGCTGTACTCGGGCACCGTCAGCCTCACCACCACGCTGTCGGGCACGACGTACTCGCTGACCGACGCCTCGCGCGGCAACCACAAGACGTACAACCTGAAGCACGGGACGTCCGGCACCGGCACCCTGTTCTCGCAGACCACCAACACGTGGGGCACCGGCACCGCCTCCAGCTCCACCACGGACGTGACCGCCGCCGCGGACGCCGCCTACGGTGCGCAGGAGACGTGGGACTTCTACAAGTCCACCTTCGGCCGCAGCGGCATCAAGAACAACGGCGTCGGCGCCTACTCCCGCGTGCACTACGGCAGTTCGTACGTGAACGCGTTCTGGGACGACAGCTGCTTCTGCATGACCTACGGCGACGGCTCGGGCAACACCCACCCGCTGACCTCGCTGGACGTGGCGGGTCACGAGATGAGCCACGGCGTCACCGCCAACACCGCGGGCCTCAACTACAGCGGTGAGTCCGGCGGGTTGAACGAGGCGACCTCCGACATCTTCGGCACGGGCGTCGAGTTCTACGCCGGCAACGCCTCCGACGTCGGTGACTACCTCATCGGCGAGAAGATCAACATCAACGGCGACGGCACGCCGCTGCGCTACATGGACAAGCCGAGCAAGGACGGCGGCTCGGCGGACTCCTGGTCCTCCACCGTCGGCAACAAGGACGTCCACTACTCGTCCGGCGTCGCGAACCACTTCTTCTACCTCCTCTCGGAGGGCAGTGGCGCCAAGACGATCAACGGTGTCAGCTACAACTCGCCGACGTCGAACGGCTCCACGGTCACCGGCATCGGCCGCGCCAAGGCGCTGCAGATCTGGTACAAGGCGCTGACGACGTACTTCACGTCGACGACGAACTACAAGGCGGCCCGCACCGGCACGCTCTCCGCGGCGGCCGCGCTGTACGGCTCCGGCAGCACCGAGTACAACGCGGTGGCGGCGGCCTGGTCCGCGGTCAACGTGAGCTGACCCGAGGGGGGTTGGCACGGGGCGGTACCCGGGACGAAGGCATTCCCGGGTACCGCCCTACCCTTGGTTCCCATGCCTCTGACGGACTTCACGTACGACGACGTCGGCGCCACCCGGCGCGTCGGTTTCTGCCCTCCCGGCTTCCGCTCCCTGCATGTCCGCACTCGCCTCGGCGAGGGCGAGAAGGTCTTCCAACGGGCCTCCGAGGCGGTCCTGACCTGGGAGATGCACCGCACGATGGGCGTGGGCATGGACACCACCGCCGAGCGCGCGGCCCCCGACGTCGAGGTCACGGTCACCCTCGCCGGCATGATCAAGGCCCCGTGCCGGGTGGTCTACACGGTCGACGAACCCCGCCGCGCCGGCTGGGCCTACGGCACCCTGGCCGGCCATCCGGAGTGCGGCGAAGAACTCTTCCTGGTCGACCGCACCGGTGACGGCACGGTCTGGCTCACCGTCTCCGCCTTCAGCCGGGGCGCCAAGTGGTACGCCCGGGCGGGCGGCCCGGCGGCGCGCGGCCTGCAGAACGCGTACGCGCGGCGCTGCGGGAAGGTGCTCCAGCAGCTGTGCGCGCCGTTCGACGCGGCGTGAGCGACGGCCGCCAGGACCGCCGCTCACCGTGGGACGCGGGCCGCTACCTGAGCAGCACCCCCGCCCCCTCCACCGCTTCCTCCGAAGGCACCGCGACCAGGCCCAACTCCGCGCCGGAGGCCAGGAGTCGGTGGGTCGGCAGGATGCGGACGGTGTAGCCGTAGGGCCCGGTGCGGTCCAGGGCGAGGGGGCCTTCGTAGACCCACTTGCCCTCCGCGTCCGGTCCGCCCGCCGGTTTCAGGGGGACCGTCGCCGCGTCGGTGATGCGGTCCTCGGGGTCGACGCGCCCGGAGACGGCCTGGACGTCGACGTCCTCGGGGCCGAGGTCGCCTAGGCCGACACGGACGCGCAGTCCGAGGGTGGTGCCCAACTCCGCCGTGGGTGTGGCGGCGGACGTCTCCACGTGGTCGACGGTGACCGCGTGCCAGCCGGCCCGCACCCGGGCCTTCCATGCGGCGAGTTCACGGGCCGAGGCCGGATCCATCGCGCGGTGGGCGTCGGCGGCCGGGGTGTAGAGGCGTTCGACGTACTCCCGGACCATGCGCCCCGCCAGCACCTTCGGGCCGAGCAGGGTCAGGGTCTGCCGGACCATCTCGATCCAGCGGTCGGGCAGGCCGTGCTCCCCACGCTCGTAGAAACGCGGTGTCACCCGCTGCTCCAGCAGGTCGTAGAGCGCGGCGGCCTCGATGTCGTCCCGGTGGTCGGGGTCGGTCCCCGCGCCGTCCGCCGTCGGGATCGCCCAGCCGAAGTCGGGCTGGAACCACTCGTCCCACCAGCCGTCCAGGACCGAGAGGTTGAGGCAGCCGTTGAGCGCGGCCTTCATGCCGGAGGTGCCGCAGGCCTCCAGCGGGCGCAGCGGGTTGTTGAGCCAGATGTCGCAGCCGGGGTAGAGCTTCTGCGCCATCGCCATGCCGTAGTCGGGCAGGAACACGATCCGGTGCCGCACCCGCGGATCGTCCGCGAACCGCACCAGCTCCTGCACCAGCCGCTTCCCGCCGTCGTCCGCCGGATGCGCCTTGCCCGCCACCACGATCTGGATCGGCCGCTCGGGATGCAGCAGCAGGTCCATCAGCCGGTCCCGGTCCCGCAGCATCAGCGTCAGCCGCTTGTACGAGGGGACGCGCCGCGCGAACCCGATGGTGAGGACGTCCGGGTCCAGGACCCCGTCGATCCACCCCAACTCGGCGGTCCCCGCCCCGCGTTGGCGCCAGGAGGCGCGCAGCCGCTCGCGCACCTCGTCCACCAGGTGCTCGCGCAGCACCCGACGCAGCTCCCAGATGTCCTGGTCGCCGATGTCGGCGACCGCGTCCCAGCGGTCCGAGCCGCCGACGGTCATGGCGTCCTGGGTGCGCTGCGGGCCGATCTGCCGGGCACCGAGCCGGAACACCTCCGGCGCGACCCAGGTCGGCGCGTGCACCCCGTTGGTCACGGAGGTGATCGGCACCTCCTCGGGGTCGAACCCCGGCCAGAGCCCGGAGAACATCTCCCGGCTGACCTGCCCGTGCAGCAGCGACACACCGTTGGCGCGCTGCCCGAGCCGCAGCCCCATCACGGCCATGTTGAAGAGATTGGGCTCGCCACCGGGATAGGTCTCCATGCCCAGTCCCAGGATCCGGCCCACGTCGATGCGCGGGAGTTCGGCGTCGGGGCCGAAGTGCCGGGCGACGAGCTCACGGTCGAAGCGGTCGATGCCGGCCGGCACGGGGGTGTGCGTGGTGAACACGGTCCCGGCCCGCACCGCCTCCAGCGCGGCGTCGAAGTCCAGCCCCTGGTCGCCGAGTTCGGCGATCCGCTCCAGACCGAGGAACCCGGCGTGCCCCTCGTTGGTGTGGAAGACCTCGGGCTCGGCGTGACCGGTCAGCCGGCAGTAGGTCCGTACCGCCCGCACACCCCCTATGCCGAGCAGCATCTCCTGGAGCAGCCGGTGCTCGCTGCCGCCGCCGTAGAGCACGTCGGTCACGCCGCGTTCGCCGAGGGCGTTCTCCTCGACGTCCGAGTCGAGCATCAGCAGCGGGACCCGGCCGACCTGGGCCAGCCAGATCCGGGCCCGCAGCCGGTTGCCGCCGGGCAGCGCGAGGGAGACCTGCGCGGGCGTGCCGTCGGCCTCCTTGAGCAGCGCCACCGGCAGTTCGTTCGGGTCGAGCACCGGGTACGTCTCCTGCTGCCAGCCGTCCCGGGACAGGGACTGCCGGAAGTAGCCGTGCCGGTACAGCAGGCCGACCCCGATCAACGGCACCCCGAGATCGCTGGCCGCCTTCAGATGGTCGCCGGCCAGGATGCCGAGGCCGCCCGAGTACTGCGGCAGCGCGGCCGTCACCCCGAACTCGGGCGAGAAGTAGGCGATGGCGGCGGGCAGCCCACCGGGCTGCGCCTGGTACCAGCGCTCACCGGTCACGTACTCGTCGAGGTCACCGGCGACCTCGGTCAGCCGGCGCAGGAACCCATGGTCCTCCGCCAGCTCCGCGAGCCGCGTCGGGGAGACACTGCCGAGCAGCCGTACGGGATCACCGTCCGAGGCCGCCCAGCGCTCGGGGTCGACGGACTGGAACAGGTCGCGTGTCTCGGCGTGCCAGGACCAGCGCAGATTGCGGGCCAGATCACTCAGGGGCCGGAGGGGGTCGGGGAGAACGGGACGGACGGTGAATCGACGGATCGCCTTCACATTCCACCTCAGCGCAGATCGCTGTGCGGACGCACGGCGGTGTGCGTCTCGACGTCATTGACGACGGTAATGGTTACCCCGGCGTCCGTGTGGCGGACCCTTCCGGATCAAGCGTGCCGGTCCAGGTCGATCACTCATCGACCGAAAATGAGCGCAACCTTCCGCCATCATCCTGTTCACCCCATAACCGATATGGCCGATTCCGCCCCCATAGGCGTCCTTGTGGGCCTTCGCACCGCACGAGAGGCTCCAAGTGGCGTGCCGCCCGGCCGCCGGGTGCGCCCGGCGTTCCGTGCTCGCCGCACGCCGAATCGAGGAGGGGAACTCGAATCATGGCAAGGACGCGCACATGGCGTCTGCGCTGGGCGGGGGGCCTGACCGCGGTGAGCTGTGCCGCCGCGCTCTCGGCCGTCACACTGCCCGCGCACGCCGTTCCGCAGGGGCGGATACTCGGCGCCGGGGAGGCCGGTTCGGTCAGCGGGAGCTACCTGGTGACGCTCAGGGGGGACACGAAGGCCCCGTCGGCCGCCGGCCAGGACATCGCCGAGCAGTACGGGGCGAGAATAAGCCACACCTACGGCACGGTCCTCAACGGCTACGCGATCAAGGCGACCGAGAGACAGGCGCGACGGCTCGCGGCCGACTCCGGGGTCGCCTCGGTCGTCCAGGACACCCGGATCTCGCTCGACCGCACGCCGGGCGCCCCGCAGTCCGACCCGCCGTCCTGGGGCCTGGACCGGATCGACCAGCCCGCCCTGCCGCTGGACAGGGGCTACAGCGCGCCCGCCGCCGGGGGCAACGGCGTCACGGTGTACGTCATCGACACCGGCATCCGCGTCACGCACAAGGACTTCGGCGGGCGCGCGAGCTACGGCTGGGACTTCGTCGGAGACGACCGCACGGCGAACGACGGCAACGGACACGGCACCCACGTCGCCGGGACCATCGCCGGCGCGACCTACGGCGTGGCCAAGAAGGCCGAGGTCGTCGCCGTACGCGTCCTCGACAACGCCGGCGCCGGCACCACCGCCCAGGTCATCGCGGGCATCGACTGGGTCACCCGGCACGCCCGCAAGCCCGCGGTCGCCAACCTCAGCCTCGGCGGCTACCGCAACGCCCAGCTGGACGCGGCCGTACGCACCTCCATCGCCTCCGGTGTCACGTACACCGTCGCCGCCGGCAACGGCGGGCAGCCGGCCTCCGGCTACTCCCCCGCCGACGTGAAGGAGGCCGTCACCGTCGGCGCCACCGACCGGGCGGACGCACGGGCGGGCTTCTCCAACTACGGGTCCGCCGTGGACCTGTTCGCCCCGGGCGTCTCGATCACGTCGGCGTCCATCGCGAGCGACACCGGCCGGGCCACCTTCTCCGGTACGTCGATGGCGACCCCCCATGCCGCGGGCGCCGCCGCGCTCTATCTGGCCGCCCATCGCAGGGCGTCTCCGGCCCAGGTGTCCAAAGCCCTGGTCAAACTTGCGGTGGCCGGAAAGGTCTCCGGACGGGGTCCCGGATCACCGGACGAACTTCTCCAGGTGCCGCCCTCGTAGTGGCAAAGTCCCCTGCTGGTCCTGGCAGAGTCCCGATATCGGCCCCGTTCCCCTCGAACGGGGCCGGTCTTGTGTGTAGACATACGGCTGAGTAGTTAACAAAGTGCCGGATTGCTCACTCGCTTAGGGTGGGAAGGCTCCCCCAGGTACACCCCCAGCACGCTCGCCCGATACCTCTCAGCGGTACACCAGCGGTACATCCCAGCGCGTTCCACCGGAACACCACGCAGGACCCACCTCCCCACAGCCATCCGCCCACCCACGTTGACGCGGACAGGAGCGGTCATGCCCGCCACGCACCACTCGTCAGCACCCCCGACGCCCAGCACCGCCCCAGCCCCTGTACCCCCCACCGACACCGTCCCGCCGACCCCGGAGCCACCCTCCGCGGGCGCCGCGACCGGTATCGGGCGTATCCCCGTCCTCGACGTCGGCCCCGTGATCCAGCACGGACGCCGCCCCGCCAAGGCCGTGACCGGCGAGTCGTTCCAGGTCTCGGCGACCGTGTTCCGCGAGGGCCACGACGCCGTGGCCGCCAATGCCGTCCTCACCGACCCCGACGGCCGCCCGGGCCCGTGGACGCCGATGCGCGAACTCGCCCCGGGCACCGACCGCTGGGGCGCCACCGTCACCCCCGACGCGCCGGGCCACTGGACCTACACCGTGGAGGCGTGGAGCGACCCCGTCACGACCTGGCGGCACCACGCCCGCATCAAGATCCCGGCCGGCATGGACACGGAACTGGTCCTGGAGGAGGGCGCGCGGCTGTACGAGCGGGCCGCCGCCGACCCCGACGTCCCCGCCGACGGGCGCAAGGTGCTCCTGGCCGCCGTCACCGCCCTGCGCGACGAGAACCGCCCGGCGGCCTCCCGGTTGGCGGCGGGGTTGACGCCGGAGGTGGACGCGGTCCTGGCCGGGCATCCGCTGCGGGAGTTCGTCACCGCCTCCGACCCGCTGCCGTTGCTGGTGGAGCGGGAGCGGGCCCTGTACGGCGCCTGGTACGAGTTCTTCCCGCGCTCGGAGGGCACGCCCGAGCAGCCCCACGGCACCTTCCGCACGGCGGCCCGGCGGCTGCCGGCGATCGCGGCGATGGGCTTCGACGTGCTCTACCTCCCGCCGATCCATCCGATCGGGACGACGTTCCGCAAGGGCCGCAACAACACCCTCTCCGCCGGTCCGGAGGACGTGGGGGTGCCGTGGGCGATCGGCTCGCCGGAGGGCGGGCACGACGCCGTCAACCCGCAGTTGGGCACGATCGAGGACTTCGCCTGGTTCGTGCAGGAAGCGAACCGCCTGGGCCTGGAGATCGCCCTGGACTTCGCCCTCCAGTGCTCCCCCGACCACCCCTGGGTGCAGAAACACCCCGAGTGGTTCCACCACCGGCCGGACGGGACGATCGCGTACGCGGAGAACCCGCCCAAGAAGTACCAGGACATCTACCCGATCGCCTTCGACGCCGACCTCGACGGCCTGGTCGCGGAGACCCTGCGCGTGCTGCGGTTGTGGATGGGTCATGGGGTGCGGATCTTCCGGGTGGACAATCCGCACACCAAGCCGGTGATGTTCTGGGAGCGGGTGATCGGGGAGATCAACGCCTCGGACCCGGATGTGATCTTCCTGGCGGAGGCGTTCACCCGGCCGGCGATGATGCGCACGCTCGCGCAGACCGGTTTCCAGCAGTCGTACACGTACTTCACGTGGCGCAACACGAAGGCGGAGCTGACGGAGTATCTGACCGAGCTGTCCACGGAGACGGCGGCCTACATGCGGCCGAATTTCTTCGTCAACACCCCGGACATCCTGCACGAGTTCCTGCAAGAGGGCGGGCGTCCGGCGTTCGAATTGCGGGCGGTGCTGGCCGCGACGCTGGCGCCGGCGTGGGGGGTGTACAGCGGGTACGAGCTGTGTGAGCGGGTGCCGTTGCGGGCGGGCAGTGAGGAATACCTCGACTCGGAGAAGTACCAGCTCAAGCCCCGCGACTGGAAAGCCGCGGCCCGCGAGGGACGCACCCTCGCCCCTCTGATCACACGACTCAACACGATCCGCCGCGCGAGCCCGGCTCTTCAGCAGCTGCGCGATCTGCACTTCCATCACGTGGATCAGGACGCGGTGATCGCGTATTCGAAACGGAGCGGCTCGAACACGGTTCTGGTGGTCGTCAACCTCGACCCCCACCACACCCAGGAGGCCACGGTCTCGTTGGACATGCCGCAACTCGGCCTGGATTGGCACGAGTCGGCGCCGGTGCGTGACGAACTCACCGGCGAGACCTATCACTGGGGCAGGACCAACTATGTGCGCCTCGAACCGGGCCGTCGGCCCGCGCACGTCTTCACCGTCCTGCGACCGTCCACCCCGCAGATCGGAGGGTCACCCACAATATGATCGTCAACGAGCCCGTTCAGGACACCTTCGAGGACACGCCCGCCAAGGACCGGGACCCGGATTGGTTCAAGCGCGCGGTCTTCTACGAGGTCCTGGTGCGCTCCTTCCAGGACAGCAACGGCGA
>NZ_JBSFXO010000012.1:0-425835 GCF_053595415.1 Streptomyces sp. NPDC002499 | reverse complement strand
TTCACATACAGCTGCCGGGTGTCCAGGCCGGTCAACTTCGCCTTGTAGACCTTCCCTTCGGCATCCGCCTTCGTCCAGCCGGTGACCTGCTTGCCACCACTGACCACCGGATGCGCACCGGGCGCGGCCTCATAGACGATCCGCTGCCCGCCCGTACCGGAATCCTTGGCAGTCAGGGCGAAGG
This sequence comes from Streptomyces sp. NPDC002499, assembly GCF_053595415.1. Classification (NCBI taxonomy): domain Bacteria; kingdom Bacillati; phylum Actinomycetota; class Actinomycetes; order Kitasatosporales; family Streptomycetaceae; genus Streptomyces; species Streptomyces sp. NPDC002499. The sequence goes on along the minus strand of NZ_JBSFXO010000012.1, from coordinate 425,651 downwards.
TGCGACTGAGCTGGTACGTACCCGACTTGAGCCGGACATGGATGTCACCGCGCACCTTGGACTTGGCATCGCGCACGTAATCCCGCGCGTGCTCAAGGGTCTTGAAGGGGTGGTCGGCGGTGCCCTTCCCGGTGTCCTTGCCGTCAGGTGCGACATAGACGGTCAGGGCCGGTCCCTTCGATGCCTGGGCGGGCACCGCGCTCAAGGGGACCGAGGCCGCGGCCACGGACAGGGCGGCTATCAGGGTTCTTCGTAGCGGCAGGTAGCTACCGCTACGAGCAGACGGAAGAGACATGGGTATCCAATCGCCTGAGCTGGTGGCCCAGGGCGCCGGTCGTCCACGGCGTCCTGGACTGTCGGGCGGCGGCGTGCCGCCGGGGAAGCAGGTGTGAGGCCGGCACCGGGCCGGTGCAAGGCATGCACTGGGTGGGTGCGAGGCAGGTACTGGGTCGGTGCGAGGCAGGTACTGAGTCGCGAGGCAGGTACTAGGAGGCCGACGTGTGCGGCGGTGAAGAACCCGCGGGATTGTCGGCGACCGGTGCCCCGGGGACCGGGCGGTCACCGAGGTTGAACAGCCGGTCGCGGATCTTCCGCTCGAACTGGCTCTGAGTGGTGGCGATGTGCTTCAGCATCAGTTCCTCGGCGAGTGCGGCCTCCCCCGCGGCGACCGCCTCCGCAACGGCGAGGTGCTGATGCCCGGCGACTTCCAGCGAGCCAGGCGCGTCGCCGTGGAAGAGCAGCACGTCGGACTGGCCGGCCAGCCGCCGCACACCCGCGACGCTCGAGCGAAGGAACACGTTGTGCGAGGCGGCGCCGACCGCGTCGTGAAAGGCCGCGTCGGCCCGGGCGAAGGCGTGCACGTCGTTCCGTCTGGCAGCGTCCAACGAGGCCTCGGCGAAGTCCTTGATGGCACGCACCTCGATGGGTGTGGCCAGACCGGCGGCGCGGCGGGCCGTCTCCGACTCGATCACCGACCGGTAGTCCAGGAGCATCAGGACGTCTTCCATGCTCGTCGGCCGGAACTGTGACATCTGGTCGCCGACCAGCCCTCCGGTTCCCTCGGCGACGAAGATGCCGGCTCCCCGCCGCACGCTCAGCCGACCGATGGCCGCCAGGACCTTCACGGCCTCCCGGGTGACGTTGCGGGTGGCGCCCAGGATCTCGGCGAGGCCCTGCTCGGTGGGGAGCCGGTCACCGGGACGCAGGCCCTGTTCGGTGATGTACTCCAGCAGCTGCTCGGCCACCAGCTCGTACCCCGGCCGGTAGGAACGTGACGCATCATCGTCTCCCCCACCCGTGACGCGCGACGGATCGGCCACGATGGCTCCTTCTCGACGGTCAAATGAATCTGGTTCATCTGGTGGGCCACTATGGCATCCGCGTTACGTGATGGATAGATGTTGACGTAGATCAGTTTCAAAATCCGACTTAACGGGCTAGAACCCATGGTCAGTCAAGGTTTGCCAGCTCCCTTGCATCAGACCAATCACATCCTTAGGGTCCTCCACGTTGGATGAAGCAGATTCTTCGAAGCTCAGAAGGCACCCTTGCGGGAGAGATCTCTATGAGACCGGCACGGCACGGCTCGGCTGGAGCCGATACACCCCTGACATCCGGACAGCACCGGACATACGAGGAGGCCTGAGATGGGCGCGTTCGACGGGCTCCGCGCCCTGGTCACCGGCGGCGCCTCCGGCATCGGCCTGGCAACCGCCCAACTGCTCACCGCCCAGGGAGCACACGTCGCGATCCTCGACCTGACGCAGGCATCCCCCGACGGAATCACCGTGTGCCTGCGGGCCGACATCGGTGACGACGCCTCCGTCACAGCTGCCGTGAGCAGCGCGGTCGACACCCTCGGCGGCCTCGACGTCCTGGTCAACAACGCCGGGATCGGCGCCCAGGGCGGCATCGCGGACAACCCCGACGACGAATGGCACCGGGTCTGGGACATCAATGTCGTCGGACTGGTACGGGTCACGCGCAGCGCGCTGCCCGCGTTGCGATCCTCCGCTCACGCGGCGGTCGTCAACATCTCCTCCATCGCCGCGACGGCGGGCCTGCCCCAACGGGCGCTGTACTCGGCCACCAAGGGCGCGGTGCTGTCGCTGACCCGCGCCATGGCGGCCGATCTGCTGCCGGACGGCATCAGGGTCAACGCCGTCAGTCCCGGCACCGCCGACACCCCGTGGGTGGGCCGGCTCCTGGACCGGGCTCCGGACCCGGCCGCCGAATACGCCGCTCTGGCGGCCAGGCAACCGAACGGCCGGCTCGTCTCCGCGGACGAAGTCGCCGCGGCCGTGGCCTACTTGGCCTCGCCCGCGGCCGGGTCCACCACCGGAACCAACCTGGCCGTGGACGGTGGCATGGACGGACTGCGCCTGCGAAAGGAGGGGTGACCCATGGAACGCCACGCCGCCGTCGTCAGGTTGCGCCCGGAGAAGGAAGCCGAGTACCGAGCACTGCATGCCGCGGCCTGGCCCGGCGTACTGGAAGCTCTCCAGCGCGCCAACATCGGCAACTACTCGATCTTCCTGCGCGACGGGTTGCTGTTCAGCTACCTCGAATACACCGGCGACGACTACGCGGCCGACACCGAGGCGATCGCCAACGACCCGATCTCACAACGGTGGTGGGCGCTGACCGACCCCTGCCAGCAGCCACTGGACACGGCGGCCGAGGGCGAACTGTGGGCGAGCGCCGAGGAGATCTTCCACCTCGACTGACTCAGCCGACTTATCTGGCTTAGCAGGCTTAGCCGACTCGGCTTGCCCGGTGCCGCACCGAACCCCTGTCCCACACGCCTCCTTCTCCCGCACCCTCTCCCCTCCCTCGAACGCCCTTGTCTCGCCCCCTCTCACCCGCGGAACGGACCATGCGCATCGACGCCCATCACCACCTGTGGAACCTGGAGGTCCGTGACCAGCCCTGGGTCCACGGCCTGCCCGAACTGGACCGCAGTTTCCACCCGTTCGACCTGCGGCCTCTGCTGGAGCGCAACGCCATCGACGCGACGGTCGTCGTGCAGACCATGGCCGGCCCCGAGGAGACCCCGGAACTGCTCGCCCTCACCACCAGGGACCCGCATGTGAAGGCCGTCGTCGGATGGACGAGCCTGACCGACCCCGCGATCGCCGACCGGCTCTCCGAGCTGCGGGACGCTCCGGGCGGCGCCGCACTCGTGGGCATCCGTCATGGGATCCAGGACGAACCGGTGCCCGACTGGACGTCCCGGCATGACGTCCGGCGCGGACTTCACGCCGTCGCCGCTGCCGGCCTCACCTACGACCTCCTGGTGCGCCCCGACCAGTTGGCGGACGCGGTCAGGACCGTACGCGAACTGCCTGACGTGCGCTTCGTCCTGGACCACGTCGGCAACCCCTTCATCAACAAGGAGGGTCTGGATGCCTGGACCGCCGAGATGAGAAATCTGGCACCCTGCCCCAACATCGCCGTGAAGCTGTCAGGTCTCCAGACCCGGACGCCGGCCGGATGCGACCCGGCCGATGCGCTGCGCCCCTACGCGGACGTGCTGTGGTCGACCCTCGGCCCGGACCGCGTCATGTTCGGATCGGACTGGCCGGTCTGCCTCCTGACAGCCGGCTACGACGAAGTCCTCACCACGGCCGAGGCCCTCTGCGAAGACCTCAGCGAGGCAGAACGCGCCGCTGTCTTCGGCTCGACTGCCGCGCACTGGTACGGAGTCGCGGCATGAACATCGAGCGGCTCGGCCGCACGAAGGTACACGTCAGCTCCCTGGGTTTCGGCGCCGCTCCGCTCGGCAACCTCTACAGCGCCATCAACGACGACGAGGCCCGCGCCACCGTCGACGCCGCCTGGGATGCCGGGCTGCGCTACTACGACACCGCCCCGCACTACGGCCTGGGACTGTCGGAACGGCGCTTGGGTGAGGCACTCGCCCACCGCCCGCGGGAGGAGTTCGCCGTCTCCACCAAGGTCGGCCGACTCCTGGAACCGCACCCCGCTCCCACCGGATCCGACCTGTCGGCAGGAGGCTTCGCCGTCCCGGACACCCTGATCCGCCGCCCCGACTATTCCCGTGCGGGCGTGCTGCGCAGTCTGGCCACCAGCCTGGATCGCCTGGGACTCGACCGAGTCGACATCGTCTACGTCCACGACCCCGACGATCACCTGGACACCGCCGTCGGCGAGGCCATACCCGCACTGCTGGAACTGCGGGACCAGGGCGTCATCGGCGCCGTGGGAGTGGGTGCGAACACCGTCGGACCGCTGCTGCGGACCGTCACCGAGACCGACATCGACACCGTCATGGTGGCCGGGCGATGGACCCTGCTCGACCGCACCGCCCGACCTCTGCTGGACGCGTGCGCCGCGCGAGGGGTGTCGCTCGTCGCTGCGGCGCCCTTCAACTCCGGCCTGCTGAGCCGCCCTTACCCCGCCGCCGACGCCACCTTCGACTACGGCCCTGTTCCGGAGCAGGTGTTGCACCGCGTGCACCGCCTCGCCGAGGTATGCGCCCGCCACCGAATGGTCCTCCCCCACGCGGCCTTGCGTTTTCCCCTGCGCAGTCCTGAGGTGGCCTGCGTGGTGGCGGGCTTCCGCTCCGCCGACGAAGTGCGAGCGGCCGCTCGTTGGACCGGAGTCGATCTCACCGATGAGACATGGGCCGACCTCGACAGCGTCGTCGAGCAGGATGTGAGTTAACGACAACATTCTGAATGGGACAACAGAGCGCTGCCATCTGGGGGTACATCTCTGCGCCTCATGTTATCGTTAACTTCCCTCACGGAGCCCAGCAAGGAGAAGATGTGTCGAGCGCGCCCCGTTCGTACGATGCCAACCCCAGCTACGAGCCCGTGGGCGGGCAGGTGGTCGCAGGTTGGCCGGCCGCCGTCGCCGGGCTGCCGGCCGGTCCGCTCACGTTGGCGGTGGACGGCCCTGCCGCGCTGGACTGGGACGCGCTGGCCGACGGCCTGTCCGCGGCCATCCGCTCCGCCGGGCGGCAGGTGAAGGCGGTGGATGTACGCCGCCACTACGCACCGGCCGCCGCCGAGCGGATCGCCGCCCGGCCCGTCCCCGCCGACGACCCCTTCTTCACTCCCTTGTCCGAGGCACGGGTCGCGGGCCTCTTCGACTCCGTCCCTCAGGAGGGGCAACTCCCGGACGACGGCGTGGTGTTGGTGTCCGGCCCGGGCGCGGCGCTGTGCGAGCCGGATCTGCTGTGGTACGCGGACCTGCCGAAGCGGTACGCCGAGGCCGCCGTGGCACACGGGCACCTGCCGGTGGGCGTCAACCTCGGCCGCCCCGACGAACTCGGCCACCTGGTGCGGCTGTTCTACACCGACTGGCCCGTGCTGGACCGACACCGCGACGCGTACGCGACACAGGTCGACCGGTGGATCGACGTACAGGACGCGACAACCCCCACCTCTCTGGACGGCGCCGCCCTGCGCAGCACCCTGGACCACCTGGTGCGCGGGCCTGTGCGCACCCGCCCCTACTTCAACTCCACTCCCTGGGGCGGCCAATGGGCGGCGAGCGAACTCGGCTTCACCCCGCAGGCCGGCAACACCGCCCTCGGCTACGAACTGATCGCCCCGGAAGCGGGTGTCCTCATCGGCGACAAGGACGGGCCGCAGGTCGAGGTCCCCTTCCAACTCCTCTGTGTCCTGCACCCGGAGGCCATGCTCGGTGAGGAGGTCCATCGCGCCTTCGGCACCTCCTTCCCGATCCGGTTCGACTACCTCGACACGGTCGGGGGCGGCAACCTCTCGCTGCACTGCCACCCGCAGGAGCGGTACATGCGGGAGGTCTTCGGCTGGCCCTACACCCAGCACGAGACGTATTACGTCACCGCCGGCGAGCCCGGCGCCAAGGTTCTCCTCGGGCTCACCGAGCACGCGGATCTCGACGTCATGCGCCGCCAGGTGGAGGACGCCATCGCGCAGGGCACGCCCATGCCCGTCGAGGACCACGTCCAGGTCCATCCGGCCACCGTGGGTCAGCTGTTCATGATTCCGGCGGGCACCCCGCACGCCTCCGGAGCGGGCAACCTGGTGCTGGAGGTGAGCGCGACCCCGTACCTGTACTCGCTGCGCTTCTACGACTGGCTCCGCAAGGATGCCGCCGGCGCGTCCCGGCCGCTGCCCTACGAACACGGCTTCGCCAACCTGGACACCGCTCGGCGCGGAGAGGACGTGACGAAGGACCTGATCCAGCAGCCGCGCACCCTGCGTGCGGGCGAGGGCTGGCGCGAGGAGGTCATCGGCGCACTGCCGGAGATGTTCTACGCGGTGCACCGCCTGGTCCTGGCCCCGGATGCCGGCATCGCCGACGACACCGCCGGCCGCTTCCATATCCTCAACGTCTCCGCGGGCGGGGGCGCGGTCATCGAGACCCATGACGGTCGCAGCCACTTCCTGGCCTTCGCGGAGACGATCACCGTGCCCGCCGCAGCCGGTCCCTACCGCGTCCGCGCGGTGGGCGGCGACGAAGTGCACATCGTCAAGGCCCTGGTGGTCGAGCCGTGACCGGTGCCGCTCGGCGGACGAGTGCCGCTCAGCAGGCCGGTGCCACCCGGTGGGCCGGTGCGCCGATCCCCGTACTCGACATCGGCGGAACACATGTCACCGCCGCCCTGGTCGACCCCGCGACCGGCCGCCCCCTCTCGTCCTCCATACGCCGCAGACCTCTGGGCTCCGACGCCGCGGCCGACAGCATCCTCGACGCGATCGCCCTGGCCGCACTGGAACTGCCCGCCGAGCACCGGCCGGACTGGGGTGTGGCCATACCGGGCCCCTTCGACTACGACACCGGGATCGGCCGCTTCACGGGCGTCGGGAAGTTCGAGGCCCTGTCCGGTGTCGACGTCGGGGCCGGACTGCGCCGGCGGCTGGCGCACCGGGCTGAACACCTGCGCTTCCTCAACGACGCCGACGCCTTCGCGATCGGCGAGTATCACGCGGGCGCCGCGGCGGGGCACGAACGTGTGGTGTGCCTGACGCTGGGCACGGGCGTGGGCTCGTCGTTCCTGAGCGGCGGGCGGCCGGTGCACGACGGCACGCACGTGCCACCCAGCGGTCACGTGCACCGGCTGACCGTGCACGACCTGCCGTTGGAGGAGTACGTCTCACGCCGTGCCATCCGCGCCCACTACGCCCGCCTCGACGCGGTCGCGGGGAATAGCTCCCTGCCGGACGTCCATGAGATCGCCGCGCTGGCCAGGACGGGCAACTCGGCCGCGGCGGAGGCGTTCCGCTACGCTTTCGAAGCCCTCGGCCAGGCACTGGCCCCGTGGGTCGACCGCTTCGAGGCCGGCGCGGTGGTGATCGGTGGATCCATGGCCCAGTCATGGGACTTGATCCACCCCGCGTTCTCCGCAGGGCTGGTTCTGGACGGCGGGACAACCGCCCGTGTGCTGCCGGCCGGGCGGTCGACGGAAGCACCTCTGATCGGAGCCGCCCACTGGGCACAGGACACGTCGAACGCGGCGCGTTGAGGACCGGGCAGGTCCGGGACACCGCCACGACTGACGCACTAGGGAGAACACGGCTGACGCAAGAAGGAGAAGGCGTATGACCGCTCGCCGAGGCGGCGGGCCGACCATGCACGACGTCGGGAAACTCGCGCAGGTCAGCGCCATGACAGTCTCGCGGGTGCTCAAGAACGACCCCGCGGTCTCCGAAGCGACCCGCGAACGGGTCTTCGCCGCGGTCGACCGTCTCGGCTACCGCCGCAACGAGACCGCGCGCAGCCTGCGGCTCGGCGGCAGCAGGATGATCGGTCTCGTCGTCACCAACCTTGCCAACCCGTTCTATTCGCGTCTCGCGCTCGGGGTCCAGGAAGTCCTCGCCGAGCACGACCTCCGGATGCTGCTCAGCAACACCGGCGAGCAGGCAGATCTCGAACCCGGTCTGGTCGACGGCCTCATCGACCACCAGGTCGAAGGGCTGATCGTCGTCCCCGCCGGCACTCGGCAGCAGCACCTGGCCGACGCCATGCGCCATGTCCCCGTCGTCCTCGCCGCACGGCCGCCCGCCGGACTGGACACGGACTGTGTGCTGGTCGAGGACTTCCACGGCGCCCGCGAGGCCACCGCCTGCCTCCTGGCAGAGGGACACACGCGCATCGCCTTCCTCGGCAATCCACCCGCGCTGTACACGGGGGCGGAGCGGCTCCGCGGGTTCTGGGCAGCACATGAGGAAACCGCCGTGGAGCCTGACAACGCCTTGATACGGCAAGGCCTCGTCGACGCCTCGACAGCCGAGCGAGCGGTCCTCGAACTCCTCGGCCTGCCCGAGGGCCCCACAGCACTGTTCTGCACGAACAACCGCATCAGCCAGGGAGCGATCCGCGCCCTCCACAAGGCCGGTACCACCCTCCCCCTGGCCGGCTTCGACGACTTCGACTACTCCGACATCCTCGGCCTGCCCCTGACACTCGTCTCCTACGACGCCGACGAGATCGGCCGCCAGGCCGCACGGCTCCTCATCGACCGCCTCGGCCACCAGGACTCGGCGCCCCCCGCCTCCCGACGCGTCACGGTCCCGACCCACGTGGTGCGCTACGGCCCGCAACCCGGCGAACGCCCCCACGGCACCTGACCACCGCCGGAGCGCTTGCCGTTCAGATGAGCGCTCCGGTTTCCACGGCGGATCTAGCCGGGGTACTCGTCCTCGGTGAGGTGGCGGCCCCAGGTGGTGTGGTTGCCGGTCTCGTCGGCCGCCTGGTAGGCGATCTGGGCGTGGAAGCACGCGGGTGTGGCTCCGTGCCAGTGATTCTCGCCGGGCTCGATGTAGACGCGGTCGCCCGGACGTATTTCTTCGACCGGTCCTCCCTCGCGTTGGACGAGACCGACACCCTCGGTACCGAAAATCGTCTGGCCGAGCGGGTGGCTGTGCCAGGCCGTACGCGCTCCGGACGTGAAGTGGACAACTCCGCCCATGATCCGCGAGGGCGGCAGCGGCTTGCTGATGACGTCGATGTAGACGTCCCCCGAAAAGCCCTCGGCGGGACCGGTCATCGTTTCGAGTCCATTCCTTACGACGTTCATCGTCGTCCTCCATTTTTGGTGTCGAGCTGATCCGGTCGAGCGTGCCTTCTTGCTCGAATTCGGCCTGGGATCAGGAAAACACCGTTCCGGGGAGGAGTGAGAGGTCAGGATTATCCATGTACTGGCAGGGCACCCCTCGGCCCTGGCTCCGGGGGTAATCTCGTGGCTGTGGACGCAAAGACCGAGATACGGGACTTCATCACCTCGCGGCGAGCGAAGATCACGCCCGAGGAGGTCGGCCTGGTCTCCTATGGGCCGCGACGGGTCCCCGGGCTCCGGCGAGAGGAAGTCGCGGCCCTGGCAGGGGTCAGCATCGACTACTACAACCGGATGGAGCGCGGCAACCTCACGGGCGTCTCGGAGGAGATCCTCCAAGCGATCGCGAGCGCGCTGCGCCTCGACGAGGCCGAGCGGGCGCATCTTTTCGACCTGGCCCGCGCCTCGAAGGAGCAGACCACCGGCAGGCGTCGCAGACCGGCGAAGGAGACTGTGCGCCCGAGCGTCGAGTGGATGGTCGACGCGATGACCGGTGCGGCCGCGTTCGTCGTCAACAGCCGCCAGGACGTACTCGCCGTGAACCATCTCGGACGGGAATTCTACGCGCCGATGTTCGCGTCGGGCGCGCCCGCGAACGTGGCCCGTTTCACCTATCTCGATCCGCGCGCCAAGGAATTCTTCGCCGACTGGAACCGGACGGCCAAAGAATGCGTCGCGGCCCTGCGAACACAGGCCGGGCGCACTCCTTTCGACCGTGATCTGTCCGACCTCGTCGGTGAACTCTCCACACACTCCGAGGAGTTTTCCGCGTTCTGGGCCACTCACAATGTGCGCCTGCACCGAAAAGCGGAAAAGAAATTCAACCACCCTCTCGTGGGTGAACTCACCTTGCGGTACGAGCGCCTCGCGATAACGGCAGACCCCGGCGTGGAGATCTTCGCCTACGTGGCGGAGCCCGGATCACGGTCCGAGGAGGGATTCAACTTCCTGGCAAGTTACCCCGGAGGCAGAAGCGACGTGCCGAGCGGCATGCCTTCCAAGTCGGACACGTGACTGAGCGTGCGATCGGGTGCCCAGCGTCAGTGCTGTGTAGAGACACCGAGGTCGCCGAGAAGACCGCGCACCCGGCGCTCGATTTCGTCGCGGATGGGGCGAACGGCCTCGACACCCTGACCTGCCGGGTCGTCGAGCTGCCAGTCGAGGTATCGCTTGCCGGGAAAGACCGGGCAAGCGTCGCCGCAGCCCATGGTGATGCAGACGTCCGACTCCTTGACGGCGTCGACGGTGAGCATCTTGGGGACTTCGGCGGAGATGTCGATGCCGACTTCGGCCATCGCTTCGACGGCGGCCGGATTGACCCCTGCGCCAGGGTCGGAGCCGGCGGAGCGGACCTCGACGCGACCCCCGGCCAGATGGGTCAGCCATGCGGCGGCCATCTGGGAACGGCCGGCGTTGTGGACGCAGACGAACAGCACGGAGGGCTTGTCGGGCATCGGAGGTCTCTCTTGTCTCACGACGACATCAGGCACGAATGACATCAGCATCTGCTGGTGTCAGCCGTCACTGATATGAAAGTATCAGTCCATGCTGACGTCAGTCGACACTGATCTGATCCGGGTCCTCGCCGATCCGCTCCGGCTTCGGATCGTGACCTTGCTAGCCGAAGAGACGCTGTGCACCACTCACCTGGTGGAGGAGACCGGCGCTCGGCAGACGAACCTCTCCAACCACATGAAGGTGCTTCGCGAAGCCGGCGTCGTCGAGACGGAGCCGTGCGGCCGGTACACCTACTACCGGCTCAAGCCCGACGTACTCGCCTCGCTCGCCGGCAAGTTCGCGGAGCTGGCCGAGTCCGCGCGCACCGCCGCCGAGAACAAGAGGGCCTGTCCGTGACCCCTGCTGAGGAGTCCGCGCCGGCAGTCTCAGCGCGTAGGTCCATCGAGCCCGCGCCGGACGCCACTCCCCCGCGTACCCCGCTGATCGCGCGTGCCGCCGCCGAACTGATAGGTACCGCGCTCCTGGTGGCCATCGTGGTCGGCTCCGGCATCCAGGCCACCCAACTGACCAAGGACGTCGGCCTGCAACTGCTCGCCAACTCCACGGCCACCGTCTTCGGCCTGGGCATCCTGATCCTGCTGTTCGGACCGGTCTCGGGTGCCCACTTCAACCCGGTCGTGACGCTGGCCGAGTGGTGGACCGCGGGACGTGGCGGCGCCGGCGTCACGATGCGAGAGGCAGCCGCGTACCTCCCCGCTCAGCTGGCCGGCGCCATCGGCGGTGCGATTCTCGCGGACGCGATGTTCGGCCGGCCGCTGGTGGAATGGTCGACCCACGACCGCTCCGCCGGACACCTGCTGCTCGGCGAGGTGGTCGCGACGGCGGGCCTGATCCTGCTGATCTTCGGTCTGGCCCGCACCGACCGACTGCGGTTCGCGCCCGTTGCCGTCGCCTCGTACATCGGCGCCGCGTACTGGTTCACGTCGTCCACGTCGTTCGCCAATCCGGCGGTGACGGTCGGTCGTGCCTTCACCGACACCTTCGCGGGTATCGCACCCGGGTCGGTCGCCGGTTTCGTCGGCATGCAGCTCATCGGTGCGCTGGTCGGGCTGGCCCTTGTCGCGCTCGTCTTCCTGCCCGAACGACCGGCCAGGAGGGGAACGCGCCCGTGAATCCGGGCATGGTCGGGCAGGCGATCGGGCTGTTCGCCGTCACCAACATCGACGACATCCTGATCCTGTCCCTGTTCTTCGCCCAGGGTGCTGGACGGCCCGGCTCCGCCCGTCGGATCGTCATCGGCCAGTACCTCGGATTCGCCGCGATCCTCGCCGTGGCCGTCGCCGCCGCTTTCGGCGCGACCTTCCTGCCCGAGTCGGCCGTCCCCTATCTGGGGCTACTGCCTCTGACACTCGGGCTGAAGGCGGCCCGGCAGGCGTGGAAACAGCGCGGTGACGAGGACGACGAACAAGAGGCGGCCGAGCACGGTCCCGCGCCGTTGGAGGTCGCCGCGGTCACCTTCGCCAACGGCGGTGACAACATCGGCGTCTACGTCCCCGTGTTCGCCACAGCCGGCGTCGGCGGAATGAGCGTGTACGCCGTCGTCTTTCTGATCCTCGTGGGCGTGTGGTGCTTCGCCGGCCGGTACTTCGCCACGCGCCCCGTCGTCGCCAAGGCGCTCAGCCGGTGGGGCCACATCCTCTTGCCACTGGTCCTGATCACCATCGGCCTGCTCATTCTCATCGAGGGCGGTGCCTTCGGCCTGTAGCGCCGAGTGGAGCGCTTCGGCGAGCAAGTCCGGCCTCTGCCGCCCTGCGTGTCAGACAGCAGCAGGCGCGACGGTCAGCAGCTTGCCCATCGCGGCCAGCACCGACGGCTCGACCCGGTAGTAGACCCAGGTCCCGCGCCGCTCGGAGGTGAGCAGCCCGGCCTCCTTGAGCTTCTTCAGGTGGTGGGAGACGGTCGGCTGGGAGACGCCGACGTCGGAGATGTCGCACACGCACGCCTCGCCGCCCTCGTGCGAGGCCACCAACGAGAAGAGCCGCAGACGTACCGGGTCGCCCAGCGCCTTGAACATGCGCGCCGCCGTCTCGGCCTCCTCCGACGTGAAGGGGCGCTCGGTCAGCGGAGGGCAGCAGGGTGCCACAGCCTCGGAGGACTCGGGCTCCAACAGCGGCAGCGCCTTCGTATTCGACATGCGTCTATGTTGACACACGTCGAACCAAGCTGGCGAGGGCCCTGCGACCCTACTGATTAGATAAATGTCTATGTTGACGACTGTCTAATCAGGTGCCATCCTGGCCGAGCAAGTTATCGACGAACGTCGAAACAAAGGGGAGTCTCGTGAACGCGCCCACCAACGACCATCTGCCCGTGGTGGTCATCGGAGCCGGACCGGTCGGTCTGGCCGCAGCCGCTCATCTCGTCGAGCGCGGCATCGAGCCCCTGGTCCTGGAGTCCGGGCCGTCCGCCGGTACCGCCGTCCGGGACTGGTCGCACGTGCGGTTGTTCTCTCCCTGGGCGGAGGTCACCGACCCGGCCGCCGAGAAGCTCCTGTCCCCCACCGGCTGGACGCGCCCGGACGGCGCCACCTACCCGACCGGCGGCGACTGGGCCGAGAAGTACCTTCAGCCGCTCGCCGATGTCCTCGGCGACAAGATCCGCTACGGCACCACGGTGACCGGTGTCGCCCGCGCCGGTAGGGACCGCGTCGTCGACTCCGGCCGCGGCGAACAGCCCTTCACCGTCCACGTCCAGCTCGCCGACGGACGCGAGGAGCGGATCAGCGCGCGGGCGGTCATCGACGCCTCCGGCACCTGGTCGACTCCCAGCCCCGTTGGCGCCGACGGCCTGCCCGCGGTCGGCGAGAAGGCTGTCGCCGACCGCATCTCCTACCGCGTACCCGATCTTCGCGACGCAGCCGTACGCGCTCGCTACGCAGGCAGGCGCACCGCTGTCGTCGGCTCGGGAGCCTCCGCCTTCACCGCACTGGCCTCTCTCGCAGACCTGGCCAAGGAGGAAGGCGGCACGCACGCGGTGTGGATTCTGCGCCGCGGTATCGGCGAGAACACGTACGGCGGCGGCGAGGCCGACCAACTACCCGCCCGCGGCGCCCTGGGACTGCGCGCGAGGGCGGCCGTCGAGAACGGATACGCGAGCGCCGCCACCGGCTTCCGTACGCGGACGGTCGAGTTCGACAGCGACGGCCGCGTGATCCTGGTCGCCGACGACGGCCGAAGCCTGGACCCGGTGGACGAAGTGATCGTCCTGACCGGCTTCCGTCCCGACCTGTCGTTCCTCTCGGAGCTCCGCCTGGGCCTCGACGAGCGTCTTCAGGCACCGACCGCCCTCGCCCCGCTGATCGACCCGAACGTCCACTCGTGCGGCACCGTCTATCCGCACGGCGTGAACGAGCTCTCCCACCCGGAGCGGGACGTCTACCTGGTCGGCATGAAGTCCTACGGCCGTGCTCCGACCTTCCTCGCGATGACCGGCTACGAACAGGTCCGTTCCGTCACCGCCGCCATCGCCGGAGACCGCGAAGCCGCCGAGCGCGTTGAACTCACCCTCCCGGCAACTGGAGTCTGCGGCGGTGCGGGCCTGTTCGACGAACCGGGTGACACCGAGCAGTCCGGCGGAGGATGCTGTACCGCTCCCACCACACTCCAGATCGGCGTCAGCGCTCCGGGCTCCACCTCGGGCGGCTGCTGAACTCTCCACCCACACAACGAGGTTCGCCCATGGCGTCTCGCGTCCTGATCCGCCGATGACCGATCTCCGTTCCAGCGAGGCCGTGACCGCGACGGCGGACCGGTCACGGCCTCGTGCCGCCCTGCCCGCGCTGTGCGCCACCCAGATCTCCAGTTGGGGAATCGTCTACTACGCCTTCCCCGTCCTCAATCCGCAGATCACCACCGCTACGGGCTGGTCCGCGACCGCCACGACCGCCGCCTTCTCCGGCGCGCTCCTCGTATCCGCCGTCGTCGGCATCTTCGTCGGCCGCGTCCTCGACCGCCGCGGACCGCGCGCGGTGATGACCTCCGGTTCCGTCCTGGGCGTCCTCGCCATACTGGCCATCGCCTACGCGCCCAACCTCTGGGCTTTCACGGCTGGTTGACTGCTGGCCGGTGTCGCGATGGCCGCCACGTTCTACCAACCCGCCTTCGCCGCTCTCACCCGCTGGTGGGGCGCGGACCGTGTGCGGGCCCTGACCGTGGTCACCCTCGCCGGCGGTCTCGCCTCCACGGTCTTCGCTCCGCTGACCGCGACGCTCGCGGGTCACTTCGGCTGGCGCACCACGTACGCGGTTCTCGCCGCGATCCTGGCGGTCGTCACCATCCCCGCCCACGCCCTGGCGCTACGAGCACCCTGGCCCCCCGCGCCCGCGCCACCCCCTCAACCAGGCACCCACAGCGGCTCCGTGGTCCGCACCCGCCCGTTCTTCATGCTCGCCACCGCGCTCACGCTGAACAGCTTCGCGATGTACGCGGTCGTCATCGCCCTTGTACCTCTGCTGATCGCACGGGGTGCCGGCCCTACGGCTGCCGCGTGGGCCCTCGGACTGGGCGGCGCGGGACAGACCCTCGGCCGCACTCTGTACGCGACGTTCGCCCGCCGCACCGGTGTCACGACGCGCACCTTCGTCCTGATGCTCGCGGGCGGAATCACCACCGCCACGTTCGCAGTGGTGCCGGGCCCCTTCCCCCTGCTCGTCGGCATCGCGATCGCGGCCGGCATGGTGCGAGGCAACCTCACCCTCCTCCAGGCCACCGCCGTCACCGACCGGTGGGGCACTACGCACTACGGCCGTCTGTCCGGGCTGCTCGCCGCACCCGCCACGGTCGCCTCCGCCCTCGCGCCGTTCGCGGGAGCCTCCTTGGCCGGACAACTCGGGGGCTACCCCGCCCTGTTCGCCCTCCTGGCCCTGGTCTCAGCAGCCGCAGCGGTAGCCGCTTGGGGAGGCACACCGCCTCACCGCACGTCACGTGAGACAGCCTCTACGCCTTGATCGGCGCGGCCGACCTGGCGGCCTGCTCGATCTTGGCGCGGTAGGCGGCGTGGGCTTCCTCGTCGATCGGCTGCTCGTATTCGGCGCGCACCCCGGTCCGACCGTCGAGGCCCTCGCGCAGGATGTCGGCGTGCCCGGTATGCCGGATGGTCTCGCCGAGGACATGGACCATGACGGCGAACAGGTTCGTGTTGGGTCGAGGCTCCCGCCACCACGGCACGTGGCCGGGGGCGTCGAGGGCAAGCTCGTTGATCGTCGCGTCCGAGTGTTCCCACGTGCGCCGGTAGAACGCGACGATCTGATCGCGGGTCTCGTCCTCGCCCGCCCACTGGTCGTCGCCGTCGTAGTCCTGCCACCGAGGCAGCGGCTCCGGGGAAGGGCGGTCGAAGACCTCGCCGAAGTACCGGGCCTCGACGGTGGCCACGTGTTTGACCAGGCCGAGGAGGTTGGTCCCGGTCGCTGTCAACGGTCGGCGGGCGTCGTACTCGGACAAGCCGTCGAGTTTCCAGAGCAGCGCCTCGCGGTCCCGCCGCAGTCTCCTGTGCAGGTTGTCCTTCGCGAACTCATCGATCATGCGGCATGAGCCTGCCATGGGCTGACCGTGGCCTCAAGATCTCTGTTCTCGTGCAGCGCGATGAAGCCGATACCGCGTGCCACACAGCCGATTTCGGGAAACCGGGTCCAACCCCCTTGCGCAATGGTCAAGAGTCGTTGACCATTACTCGCATGCCTACCGACGATCTTCCCGAGACGTTTCACGTCACCACGGACGACCAGCTGCGCGCCGTCTCCAATCTCACGCGCCACCGGATCATGGCCGTGCTCCGCTTCGAGCCGGCGACAATCACGCAGATCGCCGAGCGGGTGGGCCTGGCGAAGGGGAGTTCCAGCTATCACGTGCGACTGCTGGAGCGGGCCGGCCTGGTGAAGGTCGTACGGACACGGAAGGTGCGGGGGGTCACCGAGCGGTACTACGCGATGGCCGCCCGGTCGATCGAGCTGCCGGATCCGGGCGAGGGAGGGCCGGATGTGCTGATGCGCCATGCGGTGGCGGACCTGGAGGCGTCGCCGGCGGACGGCGAGCGGCACGTGCGGATGGCGCATCTGCGGCTGACCGAGGAGCAGTTCGCGGAGCTGGGGGCGCGGCTGGAGGCGCTGGCGGACGAGTACCGGAAGCTGTCCGATCCGTCGTTGCCGGATGCCTCACTCGTCTTCGCCCTGTTCCACCCGACGCAGGGCAAGAAGACCGAAGGGGACGCCAAGTGACCGACTTTGTAAGGAAGTTGCCGACCGGGTTCGGACGCCTGTGGACCGCGCAGACGATCTCCTCGCTCGGTGACGGGGTGTCACATGCCGCGCTGCCGCTGCTCGCGCTGACGTTGACGCGGGATCCGATGGCGCTCGCCGTCGTCACGGCCGCCGGGACGCTGCCGTGGCTGCTCTTCGGGGTGCTCGGCGGTGCGCTGGTGGACCGTTGGGACCGCCGGCGGACGATGTGGGTGGCGGACGCGGCGCGTGCGCTGCTGCTCGCGATACCCGCGGCGGCCGCCGCGCTCGACGTGCTGAGCATTCCGCTGCTCGCGGCCGTCGCCTTCCTGCTCGGCCTCGGCGCGCTCTTCTTCGACACGGCCGCCACGGCCTACCTGCCGGATCTGCTCGGCCGCGACCCCGCACTCCTGGAGCGCGCCAACTCCCGTCTGCGCGGCGCCCAGACCGCCATGTCCGGCTTCGCGGGGCCGCCCGCGGGCAGTGCGCTGCTCGCGCTCGGGCGGGCGGTTCCCCTGCTCACCGACGCGGTGTCCTTCGCGCTCTCCGCACTGCTCGTACGGTCGCTGCCGGCCGCACCCCGGCCCGTACCGCAGGCCCGGGAGTCGCTGCTGCGGCAGGCGCGGGCCGGGGCCTCGTACGTCTTCCGGGACCGGTTGCTGCTCGGGCTCGCGCTCCGCCCGGCGGTCGGCAACATCGCCTTCCTCGCCGTGGAGACCGTCCTCGCCCTCTTCGCCCACGACCGCCTGGGCATCGACACCTACGGCTTCGGCCTGCTCCTCACGGCGGAGGCCACCGGCGGTCTGCTCGGCGCGGCCATCGCCTCCTTCCTCGGCCGACGACTCGGCACCGGCACCGCGTTGACCTGCACGGCCGCGGTGGAGGGACTCGCCATCCTGGGTCTCGCCGCCGCCCCGAACCCGTACGTCGCGGGGCTCGCGCTCGCCGTCTGCGGAGCGGGCATGGGCGCCACGATGGTGCTCGGCCCCTCGCTCCGGCAGTCGATCGTCCCCGCACACCTGATGGGCCGGGTCGCCTCCACCTCCCGCATGCTCGCCATGTGCGCCGCCCCGTTCGGTGCCTTCCTCGGCGGCTGGCTGGCCACCACCTACGACGTGCGCACCCCGCTCTACACCGCCGCCGGCCTCCTGCTCACCATGACCGCCGTCACGTCGACCATGACCAGCAACCGCCGGGTCGAAGCAGCGCTGCGTGCCGCCGCACCGAGTGATGACGCGGACCATCCGGCACCCTTGGACCGCGCTCAGGCGGGAGCCAACTAGGGGGCTCCACAGGGCCCTTGAGTCAGTGTCAGACGATCGGACAGCGGCGGTCACGTGCTCATCGCCGTGTCTCGTCGGCGAACGGATACTCGACGAAGGCGAATCTCCGCCCGTCGGGGGCCCAGCTGTTGACGTTGATGGTGCCCTGGCCGCCCGACAGTTCGCGGATGGTCCGGGCGGCTGTCCAGTCCCCGTCGCGGACCACCCGGATCTCGACGACACGGTCGGCCGGATGGCCGACGGTGCCGGCCGGGTAGCTGAGGTAGACGGCCGTGTCGCCGTCGGGCGCCAGGTGGGGGAACCAGTTGACGCGCTGGTCGAAGGTGAGCTGCTCGACCTCGGTGCCGTCGACCCGCATGCGGGCGATCTGAGCGTGCCCCGGTTCCGTGCTGAATCGCTCGGTGTTGAAGTAGATCCACTTCCCGTCGGGCGAGTACTCACATCCGTCCGCCGGGGCGCGGTCGTCGGTGAGGCGCCGGTCGTCCGTACCGTCGACCGCAATCGTGTGGACGCCGGCGATCTCCCGTCCGTCGTCACCGTCGGGATCCCAGCCGATGTACGCGAGTCGGCGGCCGTCCGGGCTGACGCCGTGCAGGTAGTGCGGGCGTCGGCCGTGGTCCGGCGTGACGCGGTGCGCGGCGCCACCGGCCAGGGGAGCCGCGTAGAGGTGTCCGTCGTCGGCCGACAGGTAGACGGTCGTGCCGTCGGGCGCCGGTACGTGGTCGTTGTTGAGCTCGGGGACTCCGTCGATCGAAAGGCGCGCCGGCTCGGATCGGCCGGTGCTGTCCAACTGCCACAACACCCCCTCACCGTTGAGGATCAGACGGTCGTCCGCCACCCAGTTCGGTGCCTCGAGAAGCACGTCGGTCGACGCGTGGACGAGCCGGACGTCGCCGGTGTCGATGTCGGCGGTCATGACGTGGCAGGACTGGCCTGGTGCGAGCGTGCGGAAGAAGGGCACGTTGGACTCCGTTCCGGGAGGGCCGGTCTCCCCCGCCGGACTTGCGGAGGCGACGGTGAACAGCATCCCGGAACGCTAAAGGTACGAACCAATGTCGTGAGGAGGTGAGGCGTGGGAAGGATCTCTCTCGGCACGGTCCTGCATCAGTTGAAGCGAGTCGGGGTGAACCCCCACCTCCCCACACAGACAGGGACGACATTGTCGGGATCAAGAAAAAAGAGACGGATCACCCGCCCCACCGGCCGGTCCGGAGCGCTGCTCATGACGGTGGCGCTCACGGCGGGGGCCCTCACGACGGGGCTGATATCCGTCCCGGCCGCGGCGGCCGACACCCCCACGGCCGCCCCCGCAGCGGCCAACAGGTCATACACAACGGTCACGTTGATCACCGGTGATCAGGTCCTCCTGGACCAGGAGGGCAATGCGGTCGGGGTCACTCCGGCCAAGGGCCGCTCCGGCATCCCGCTCCAGATCAGCCGCACCGGGGACCACACCTACGTCGTCCCCGCCGACGCCGAAGTCCTGCTCGGCCAGGGCAAGTTGGACTTGGGATTATTCGACGTGGCCGAGCTGAGCCGGCCCGAGTACCGGGACCTGACGCACGGGGGCGCCCCCGTGCTCGTACGGTATTCGGCACAGAACCCGGCCGCCCGTGGCCAGTTGCACGCGGACACCGATGCGGCCGTTCGGGATCTGCCCTCCGTGGACGCGGAGGCCGTCGTCGTGTCGCCCGACGAGGCCTCGACGGCGTGGTCCGCGCTGACCGACACCGCGGACGGTACGAGCGAACTGGCGCCCGGCGTGGCCGAGTTGAGGCTCGACCGGGTGGTGACGGCCGCCCTGGACGTGAGCGTGCCGCAGATCGGCGCCCCGGGGATGTGGCGGTCCGGCTTCGACGGCAAGGGTGTGAAGATCGCCGTGCTCGACACCGGCATCGACACCACCCACCCCGACTTCGCCGGGCGGGTCGTCGCCGAGCGGAACTTCTCGACGGACACCGAACTCCGGGACGGCAACGGGCACGGCACGCACGTCGCGTCGACCGCCGCCGGCACCGGGGCGGGCTCGGACGGCAAGTACAAGGGCGTGGCACCGGGCGCCGAGCTGATCAACGGGAAGGTGCTCAACACCGCTGGTTCCGGGCTGACTTCCGGGATCGTGGACGGCATGGAGTGGGCGGTCGCGCAGGGCGCGGACGTGATCAACATGTCCCTCGGCTCACCGGACGAACCGGGCACCGACCCGCTCGAAGAGGCCGTGAACGCGCTCTCCGACCGGGCGCTGTTCGTCATCGCGGCGGGCAACTCCGGTTCCGGCTCAGGGACCGTGGGCACCCCCGGTGTCGCCGAGTCCGCGCTGACCGTGGGCGCCGTGGACAAGCTGGACGGGCTGGCCGGCTTCTCCTCGCGCGGCCCGCGCCTGGACGGTGGCGTCAAGCCCGACGTCACCGCGCCCGGCGTCGCCATCACCGCGGCCGCCGCGGCCGGCACCCGGCCCGACGACCCGCATCCCGCGCCCGGTTACGTCACTCTCGACGGCACCTCGATGGCCACTCCGCATGTGACCGGAGCGGCTGCTCTTCTGATGCAGCAGCACCCGGAGTGGAGCCCCGGCCGGATCAAGAGCCTGCTGACCGGTTCGGCGAAGCCCGGTGACTACACCGCCTACCAGCAGGGCACCGGCCGGATCGACCTGACGCGGGCGTCCGCGCAGACCGTCGTGGCCGAGCCCGGTTCGCTGAACTTCGGTGAGGCGGAGTGGCCGCACACCGACGACGAGCTGCAGACCCGCACGGTCTCGTACCGCAACCTCGGCGACCAGCCGGTCACCCTGGACCTGACCGCCACCACCACCGCCCCGGACGGCGGCCCCGCCCCCGCGGGGCTGTTCACGCTCGGCGCCCAGCGGATCACCGTCCCCGCGGGCGGCACCGCGGGCGTCGACGTCACCGCGGACACCCGCGTCGGCGGCGACGCGACCGGCGCGTACAGCATCACGCTCGTGGCCACCGACGGCGGTGCGACCGTCCGCAGCACCGGCGGTCTGGAGCGGTCCGCGAACACCTTCGAGGTCACCGTCCAGGCGACCGACCGCGACGGCGGGCGGCCCGACGCCTTCAGCTGGGCCGCCTGGTTCACCGGCATCGGCAACGATGTCTTCGAGGTGATCAGGGGCGAGGACGGCACCGCCACGGTGGAACTGCCCGCCGGTGACTACATCGTCGCCGGCCGCAACTTCGCCGACGGCGGCGGCATCGACACCCTCGTCGCCCCCAAGGTGACGGTCGACCACGACATGACCCTCGCCTTCGACGCGCGCGACGCCCGGCCCGTCGAGGTGACCGTGCCGGACCCGGCGGCCGTCGGCTACTCCACGCTCCTGACGACCGTGGTCCGCTCGGGCAAGGCCGAGAGCTCCCTCGGCGTCGGGCTGGCCGCAAGTCTCCAGGGCGCCCGCGTCGGCACCTTCGGCCCCGCACCGGCACCGGGCGAGGTCACCTCGTACCTCCGCTCCAACTGGTACAACGGCGCGACCGAGTACCACGTCGCCGACACACTGCGCGATGCCTTCTACTCCGGCCACGTCCAGCACGTCACCGCACGCCAGTTGGCCAGACTGACACTCCATCAGGGTGCCTCGGTACCCGGGGCCCTCGGCGTGAACTACACGGTGCAGTCGGGTCCCGGCGGCGTGGCCATCGGCCACTACAGCGACCTGCCCGGCACCCGGACCGTGTACGTCCAGGGCGGCTACACCTGGTCGGAGATCTCCAGTCAGGTCAATCCGACCAACGGCAGCGTCCAGACGCGGTACGAGATACCGGCCCGCGCCTACCCCGCCGGCACGAGCCGCACCGAGACGGTCGGCGTGGGCGTGTTCGGACCCGCGCTCGCCGCCGGCGGCGGACTCATCAGAAACGGTGACCAACTCACCGGAAGAATCGCCCCGTTCACCGACGGCGCGGGACACACGGGCGCCAGCCTGTACGACCCGACGTCGACGACCACCACGCTCCTCCGCGACGGCAAGCCCTATGCCACCGCCGACGGGCTGCTCGACGCCACGAGCTTCACCCTGCCGCCGGACAGGGCCCGCTACACGCTGCTGACGACCGTCCACCGGGCGACCGGTGTCTCGTCGGTCACCTCCGCGGTCACCTGGAAGGCCGAGTTCACCTCGTCCCGTACATCGTCGGCGACCGCCGTCCCGTCGAGTGTGGTCCGCTACACGCCCGAACTCGCCCTGGACTCAACGGCGGTGGCGGGCAAGCGGCAGAAGGTGCCGGTCACCGTGCAGGGTTCGGCCGCAGGCAAGGGCCTGGCCGCACTGAAGGTGTCCGTGTCGTACGACGCCGGGAAGACCTGGCACCGCGCGACCGTCCGGCACAACGCGGTCACCATCACCAACCCGCCCGCGGGCGGCACGGTGTCGCTGCGCGCCGAGGTGAAGGACCGTCACGGCAACACGTTCAGCCAGACGATCGTGGACGCCTACCGCACCAGGTGATCCGGCGCGTCCGCCCGCGGCCCGTGTGGGCTGCGGGCGGACGTCCGGATCGGTCGATCGGCAGCCGCCTGCCTCGTCGAGCGCGGCGCGGGACTACTCAGTGCCGTCCGCCGGCAGGCGCTCCGGCAGCTCCAGCCGCGGGAACCGGTCGTCGTGGAACGTGATGATCTCGGTGATCGCCCCGCCGGTGACGCGCAGGACATCGATCGTCAGCGGCAGATACGCGCCCTCCGGCCGACTCCAGAGGTAGAAGGCGACGGCGGGCTGCCGGTTCACGGAGGTGGAGACGGCGCGCAGGCCCTTCATGCCCTCGAAGCCGCCTTCGACCCAGTCCTTCACCACCGCGTCGCGACCGAGGTACAGGCCCGGCGTGGGCGGCATCGAGCAGCGGACGTCGTCCCGCAGCAGTGCGGCGAGGCTCTCGACGTCCGTGGCCACACTGGCGTCGGTGTAGCGGCGCACCAACTCGCGGGTCCCGGCGTCCTGTTCGCCGCCGGTCCAGTCCTGCCGCTCGGCGGGCAGATGCTCCCGCATGCCGGCGCGGGCCCGCTGCAGCGCGCTGTTCACGGAGTTGACGGAGTCCCCGAGGAGCGCGGCGACCTCCTTCGCCGGCCGGCCGAGCACGTCCCGCAGGATCAGCACCGCCCGTGGACGCGGCGCGAGGTGCTGGACGGCGACCAGGTACGCCAGCTCGATCGTCTCCCGCGCGACGGCGAGGGTCTCCGGCTCGTCCGCGTCGCCCGCGGGCAGCTGGTCGAGCAGCAGGTCCGGGTAGGGCTGCAGCCACAGCACCTCCCCGCCGGTCGCAGGCTCCGGGCGGCGCTTGGCGAGCAGGTCGAGGCAGGCGTTGGTGGCGATCCCGTACAGCCAGGCCCGGAACGAGGACCGCCCCTCGAAGGTCTCCCGGCGCCGCCAGGCCCGCAGGAACGTCTCCTGCACGGTGTCCTCGGCGTCCTCGAACGACCCGAGCATCCGGTAGCAGTGCACGTGCAGCTCCCGCCGGTGCCGCTCCGCCAGCCCCGAGAACCCCGGCTCGTCGACCTCACCCAGCCCGCTCACGCCCAGCTCCTCCAGCCCCGTCTCCGCACCCATCACGTCCGCCTTCCGCCTCGCCGTGTCCCGTCGTAGGTGTGACGGGTGCGCAGACGAAAACTCATCACCGGACGATCGGGTACGGGCTGAGGGCCGCCGTCCGAGCCGGCCCGGCGGTGCGGTATCAGAACAGGGCCCGGAAGCGGCTGCTTCCGGGCCCTGCTGGCGAGGGGTCAGGCAGGAGTGATGTTCTCCGCCTGCGGGCCCTTCTGCCCCTGGGTGATGTCAAAGGTCACCTTCTGGCCTTCCTGCAGTTCACGGAAGCCGGAGGCGTTGATGTTGGAGTAGTGCGCG
The DNA here is from genome assembly GCF_053595415.1 of Streptomyces sp. NPDC002499. Lineage (NCBI taxonomy): Bacteria > Bacillati > Actinomycetota > Actinomycetes > Kitasatosporales > Streptomycetaceae > Streptomyces > Streptomyces sp. NPDC002499. The sequence continues at coordinate 401,715 of NZ_JBSFXO010000012.1, read as the reverse complement.
AAGACGTCCGCCCCGCCACCGTCCTGCTCGATGAAGCCGAAGCCCTTTTCGGCGTTGAACCACTTGACGGTTCCGCTGGCCATGCCGGTCCCTCTCATTCGCTGTCTGGGACCGCACCGCGCGGCCCCGGAGGTGATCGCCCTGGTCCAGCTACCGCACAGAAAAATGCCCGCGCAACAGCGCGGGCAGGTACTGCGAACCACGACATCTGAGAGCGACGCTACACGGCGAACCCCGTTGCCACCAGAGATCGACAGCCACTTCCAGCACCGCGTCCATCGCAAGACGAAAGGCACTTCGCGAAGCCACCGCCCGACCCGGCGACCTGATCGGTGTCGTACGACAGCCAGGACGGCTGCTCCAGGGAAAGGTCGGAGGGTGCGTGGGCGGTGACGATATGCTCACACGCTGGGCCGGAAACCCGACACGCCGTCGTCTCGGCTGTCGGAGGACCGAAGAAGAAGGCGGTCGGGTCGAGCGCGAGCCTTGAGGAGGCGATGAAGTGCGGCAGGCAGGCGTGCTCGATGTCGGGTGCCACAGTGCTCTGCTGACGGTCGTGCGGCGGAGCCCGGGTGCGGTGCTGGAGCCGGTGTTCTCCCGCAAGGTGCGGCTGAGACTGCACGAGACCCTCGACCACAAGGGACGGCTGGAGAGAGCCGGCGTGAAGAGCATCGAGCGGGCAGTGGCCGAGGCCGTCGCCGCCGACCCGCGCCTGCGCGGACCGGAGGTCTTCGCGTTCGCCACCTCGGTCATCCGGGACGCGCCCAACCGGGACGCGATCATCGCGCATGTGGCCCGCGCCACGGGCACCCACCTGCGGGTGCTGACCGGCGAGGAGGAAGCACGGCTGGCCTACGTGGCCGCCCGCCAGTGGGCGGGCCCGGCGGCCGGACGCCTGCTCGTCCTGGACATCGGCGGCGGAACCGTGGAGATCGCCTCCGGCACCAAGGACCGGCCCCGCTCCGTCCACTCGCTGCCGCTGGGCGCGCGCAGGATCACCCGGGACTGGCTGCCCGGCGGCTCGGCACCGTCCAGACGCCGCCTGGTCGAGATCCGCGAGCACCTGCGCCAGTCCCTGGAAGCCGTCCCGGACCTGCCGCTCGCCGAACCCGGTGTGCGGGTGCTGGCCTGCTCCAAGACCTTCGAACAGCTCGCCCGGCTCGCCGCAGCCCGGGGCAAGGCGCCACGAGCGGGACGACAGCTGACCCTGCCCCAACTCCGTTCCGCGACTGCCCTGTTGGCCGGCGCGAAGCCGTCCCGTCGTGGCAAGCTGCCGGGCATCTCCCGACACCGCGCCGAACAGTCCCTGGCCGGAGCCCTGATCGCGCAGGCCCTCATGGAGGCCTGCGGCGCCAAGAGCGTCGAGATCTGCCCCTGGTCCACCCGCGAAGGACTCCTGCTGGAGCACCTCCGCGTGCCCCACACCGCAACGGACCGCTCCCCCCTCGCCGGCTGACTCGCGGACGCCACGGTCACACGAGAGGCCTCTTCGTCAGTCCGCCTGCCCGCCGACCGGGATGCCGAGTCGGTCGGCGACGGTCGTCAGGGCCGTTCCCAGCGGGAGCGCGATCCGGGTGCGGGCGTGCGGGTCGCCCCGGGTGGGGTCCCGGTTGACGATCAGCACCGGCTTGCCCTCCTGCGCCGCCTGACGGACGAACCGCAGCCCCGACATCACCGTCAGCGACGAGCCGAGGACCAGCAGCGCGGTCGACTCGCGGACCAGCCGCCGGCAGTGCTCGACGCGCTGCGGCGGAACCGTCTCGCCGAAGAACACCACGTCCGGCTTGAGGACGCCCTCGCAGTCGGCGCACGGCACGACGCGGAAGTCCCCGACCTGCGCGTCGGTGAGGTCCGCGTCACCGTCCGGGTTGATACCGGCGGCGACCGGGTCGAAGCCCGGGTTCTCGGCCTCCAGGCGCCGGGCGAGTTCGCGGCGCGGGCTGATCTCGCGGCAGGAGAGGCAGACGACCCGGTCCAGGCTGCCGTGGAGTTCCACGACGCCCTCGCTGCCCGCGGCCTGGTGCAGGCCGTCGACGTTCTGGGTGATCACGCCCGAGACGCGGGCGTCCCGGGCGAAGGCGGCCACCGCCAGATGTCCCGCGTTGGGGCGGGCCCGCCCGAAGGTGCGCCAGCCGAGGTGGCTGCGCGCCCAGTACCGTCGCCGCGCCTGCGCGCTCCCGGTGAAGTCCTGGTAGGTCATCGGGGTGTGCCGGCTCAGGCTCCCGCCCTCGCCCCGGTAGTCGGGGATGCCCGACTCCGTGGAGATGCCCGCCCCGCTGAGCACCAGCACTCCGCCGGTGCTCAGCGCGTCGACGACCGGCTCCAGGTCGGTGGTGCCCGGCAGCAGATCCCCCGCCGCGGGGGTCCAGCTCAGGGTGGGGCGCATGCGCATGCCGCAAGGGTACGGAATCGGCAGCGGCCCTCGGCGGGCACGGACGGTTGCCGGGGCACGGCCCGCCATCCCCCGCGGGTAAACCGGCGCCCGGCGCACCGGGCGGGCTCGTGGGCGCGCGGACACCCGGCGCGGTGAGCGCGAGCGCCGTTGCAGGGCGCCCGACCACGGAAAGCATGTCCTCAGTACTGCGAGTGACCTCAGTGCTGCGAGTGAGGAGGCGTGTGATGTCCAGCGAGTTCCAGCGGACCAAGCTCCAGGCCATGTTCGAGGCGTTCGACGCGGACGGCAACGGCTATCTGGAGGAGGCGGACTTCGTGGCCCTGGCGGACCGCTGGGGCCGGCTGCCGCGGGTGAGAGAGGGATCGGAACTGGCCGCGCGCGTGGACGGCGTGCTGAAGGGCTGGTGGCAGCAGCTGGCGGAGACCGTGGACACGGACCGGGACGGCCGGATCGACATGGACGACCTCCTCACCATGGTGGACCTGCTGCCGACCATCCCCGAGGCGGTCACCGCCACCGCCGACACCATCTTCGACGCGGTCGACGAGAACGCCGACGGGCGCATCTCGCGCGGCGAGCACCAGCGCCTCGTCGACACCTGGCACGGGCGGCCCGTGCAGACCGGCGGCGCCTTCGACCGGCTCGACCAGGACGCCGACGGCTACCTCAGCCGCCCCGAGTTCGCCGCGCTGTGGACCCAGTTCTGGACCAGCGACGACCCTGCCGAACCCGGCAACCTGATGTGCGGCCCGATCGGCGCCGAGTGAGTCACCGGCGGCGGCCGTTCAGAGCCGACCGCGCCGGGCCGCCTGCCAAGGGGTGGGCCGTCAAAGGGGCGTTGCGGACTGACGGGCCATCAGGTGTTCGACGAGCGCCAACAGCACATCACGGCTGTCCGTCCGGTCCCGGGCGTCGCAGAGCACCAGCGGCACCTGGGAGTCGAGAGCGAGTGCCCTGCGGATCTCCTCCGTGGTCCTGTCCCGGACACCGTGGAAGCAGTTGACGCCGACGATGAAGGGGATACCGCGGCTCTCGAAGAAGTCGATCGAGGCGAAGCTCGCGTCCAGCCGCCGGGTGTCGACCAGGACCACCGCGCCCATCGCCCCGTTGACCAGGTCGTTCCACATGAACCAGAAGCGTTCCTGCCCGGGGGTGCCGAAGAGGTAGACCACGAGGTCGCCACTGATGGTGATCCGCCCGAAGTCGAGGGCGACGGTGGTCGTGAACTTGCTGTTCAGACCGTCCAGGTCGTCGACACCGACGCTGGCCCGGGTCAGGTACTCCTCGGTGTGCAGCGGCGCGACCTCGCTCACTGAACCGACCAGAGTCGTCTTCCCGACGCCGAACCCGCCGGCGACCAGAATCTTCACCGCCAGCGGGGCAGTGTCCTTGTGGTCGGCCATCCGGTCCGAAGCACGGCCGGCCGTGTGCTCAGAGCTTGCGTAGTCCATCTCTCACCGCCTCGAGAACAGCCATGTCAGAAAGTTCGCCCCGCTGTGTGAACGGCCGTGGCGAACGGGCCCACACCTGCCCCGAGTCGACCAGATCGCCGATGAGGATCTTGGTCAGCACCACCGGGAGGCCCAGTTCGGCGGAGACTTCCACGACCGCTTTGGACTCCCGGCACAGCGCGAGGATCGTCCGGTGCTCCGGTTGCATCCTGCGTAGCGCGAGCGTTGTCCGCGTGGTGCCCTCGGGCACCGTGGTCACCAGGGTGATCAGTGTCAGATCCGCCCGTTCGGGGCTCGTACGTCCGCTGGTGATGGTGTAGGGACGGACCAGTTGTTCGTCGGCGTCGCCGTCGTCGAACACCTCGGTCCAGTGCCTCATCCGGCTCTCCCGGCGTCATCGGCCGGCGGAGTACGCGCGTCGGCGCCCAGCCGCCGACCGACCTGCTGGACCAGGGTGTGCATCGCGACGCTCATCAGCTCGGCGTCGACCTCCTGGGAGGCGACCACCGCCAGGTGGGTACCGCGGCCCGCGGCGATGACGAACAGCCACAGGCCGGCCATCTCGACGATGACCTGGTGCACCGGGCCGCCGCCGAAGAGCTGACCGGCGCCGCGGGCGAGGCTCTGCTGACCGGTGGCGATCGCGGCGAGCCGCTCCGCGTCCGAGCGTTCGACGGTCTGCGAACGACTCATCACCAGGCCGTCGTCCGAGAGCAAGATGGCGTGCCGGGTACCCGTCACCTGGTCGACCAGACCGTCCAGAAGCCAGTCCAGGTCCACGTTGGTGGCCGTCGTTCGCTGCGTCATTCTCGATCATCCGTCCTAGAAGAGCCGGGCCGGTCGGGCGAGGTGGGCCCTTCACCGCTGCCGTCGCCGTAGCCATCACCATTGCTGTTGCCATAGCCACTGCCGTAACCGTGGCCGGTGTCGTAGCCCGTGGCGTAACCGCCGCTGTCACCGGCGCCGTCGCCGAAGCCCCGGTGGACCCCACCGCTGCCGAAGTCGTTGCCGAAGCCGTTGCCGAATCCGCCTGTGGTGCCGCCGTCCGAGCTGTTCCCGCTCCGGGCCAGCCGGGACTGCCGCTGGAACGCACCGATAGTGGCCCCTGACCTGCTGGGCCGGTCGGGGATCGCCCAGGGAGTCTGCTCGTCCGGACTCTCCGGCTCCGCCGGGATCTGGAGTTCGGGCGCCAGACTGGCCTGTCGGACCCGCTGGGGCAGCGGGTCCGCGCTGGCGGGCGTGGACGGGGATGGCTCGCTCTCGACCGGAGCACGGAGACCGGAGGCGGTGACGTTCGCCATCGCGTGTCCCCTGGCGCGGAAGGGCAACTGCCCTTCCCGGTACGGCACCTGCCGACCGATGCCGGCGTCGTGCGGGTGCGGCCTCGGACCCGTCGGGAGTGGCGGAGCATCAGCGGGGAGCGCTACCGGCTCCGGCTCCGTGCCGGGCTGTTCCACCACCACTTGTTCCGGCAGCAGTACGATCACCCGGGTGCCGCCGAATGCGGACGGCCGCAGTTCCACCCGCAGGCCCAGGCTCGCCGACAGCCGGGCGACCACGTACAGACCGAGCCGTACGTCATCGGCCTGGGTCATCACATCGAGCTGCGGCGGCGCCTCCATCAAGGCGTTGGCGGCGGCGTACTCCTCGGATTCCATGCCCAGGCCGCGGTCCTCGATCTCGACCGCGATGCCCCTGCTGACCAGAACGGCCCGTACCTCGACCGGAGTTGGCGGCTTCGAGAAGACGGCGGCGTTCTCCATCAGCTCCGCCAATATGTGCGCGAGCGGGCCCACCGCCCGCTCGGACACCCAGGGCTCGCCCTCGACGTCGATCGAGATCCGGTCGTAGTCGCTCACCTCGCTCTGCGCGGCGCGCAGCACGTCGATCAGCCGGACCGGCTTGCGCCAGCGGCGCTGCGGCTGGCCACCGCCGAGAATGACCAGGTTCTCCTCGTAGCGGCGGAGCCGGGCGGTGAGGTGGTCCAGAGCGAACAGGCCGGTCAACAACTCCGGGTCCTCGTGGGTGCGTTCCAGCTCGTCCAGCTTGCGCAGCTGGAGGCCGATGAGGAGTTGGGTGCGGCGGGCGATCCGCTGGAGCAGGCGCTCGAAGCCGCGGTGCTGTTCGGCCTGGCGCACTGCCGTGGACACCGCGCTGCGGCTGGCGGCGTTCAAAGCCTGTCCGAGTTCGCCGAGTTCATCGGGGGTGGACTCGACCAGCCGGACCTCGCGGTCCACGTCGACGTTCTCGCCGCGCTCCAACCGGGCCACCACGTCGGGCAGTCGCTGCTGGAGTTCCACGGCTTCCTCGCGCAGGCCGTGGATACGTCGGCGCAGCATGACGGTCAGACGCCAGCTGGTGATGATGACCAGGATCACGGCGAGCAGGTTGAAGGCGCTGACGATGATGAGAGTTTGCAGGAGTCGGCCGACACTGTCGGCGGAGGCCTTGTCGACGTTCGCGGCCCGCACGTCGACCAGGCTCCGCAGCAGCGGGTAGTTGGCGTCCACCGAACTGCGCCATTGAGCGTGGATCTGGCCGAGCACCAACTCGCCCTGCGAGTGGTGGGGGCCGGCGACGATGATCTGTTTCTCCAGATCCTGCTGAACCGCCCAGGACTTGGCGCTCGTCAGCTTCTTGTACGTGTCGCGTTCATCGCCGGTGAGGCTGAGGGCGACGCGTTGGAGCAGGTAGTTCTGAGCGCCGACGGCATCGACGAACACGTCGTACTCGGGGACCGACAGATGCCCAGTCGTGTCCCAGTCGCGGCCGAGCAGGGCGTCCTCGCGCCCGATCATGTCGATGGCGCCGTAGAGATCGACGCTCGTGTGCGCCAGGAGAGTCACGTCGGCGTTGCTGGTGCGGCCCAGCGCGGTGAAGACGGTGATCAGGGAGTCGACGGTCCCGTTGTAGTAGTCGAATGCCGCCTTCGCGTCGACCGACCCGGTGTCAACTGCCTTGCGCTGCATGGAGATCTGGTCGAGGTCGTCCGTGGTACCGGCGAGGGCCCCACTCAGTCCCTCCTGCCCGTGCGAGGTGCTCTCGGCCGCCACCGGACGGAAGTCCGCCACCGCCTTGTCCGTCACTCTGCGCGCGGCGACCAGCCGACCCCGGGTGGTGCCGCCGGGGTCGGCCTGTGCCTCAGCGGTGAGCCGTCGCTCCTTCTGGAGGGCCTGGAAGAGAGCGAACGAAGGCGGACTCAACGACGTGGTCAGGTCCCCCTGCGTTCGCTCCGCCTGCCAGCGGGTGGCCAGTTGATACGTGCTCAGACCCCACAGGGGTGCGAGTGCGAAGCTCGGCACGACCACAAGAATGATCAGAACAGTACGTAGAGGCAGTCGACGGGGACTGGAACCTGACCCGACTGCCGCCGGGGGAAGGTCGGTTGACGTCGAAGCAGCAGCCGAGGGCTGGTCGTCGACGGCCATGATTCTGGTTCGTCTACCCCCGAACCTTCCCAATCCGGTCACTTTGGTGACACTCCCCCCACCGTTCTGCGCATCCATGAGGAAAAATCGCCAAATCCCGGCGACTGGTTGGCCGATAGTAGCCACAATCCATCGCAGCCCGTAGGCCTTTCGTCGCACTCTGCGGAACTGGCCTCCCGGGGTTCACTTCCCTCAGGATCTGGTCCGTTCGGATCAGCGCAGTCCGGCGAAGAGGTCGCTCTCCGGTAGGGCCGTGCCGGTGGGGTCCTGGACGCGTACGAAGGTCTCCGTGCCCATCAGTTCGCCGAACCGCTCCTTGCCCAGCTTGAGAAAGAAGATGTTGTCGCCCTGACTGGCGTGCGCGGCCAGCGCGTCGAACTTCTGGTCGCTGTACGCGGTGGCGTCCACCCACGTGGTGATCTCGTCGTCGGGGAGACCGATCTTGGCCATCTCGGCGGCCTCCTCGGGATCCGGCGCCGGCATGTCCTCCTGGAACTCACGCATGATCTCGCCGAACCGCCGCATCATCGAGCGGGGCATCGTGGTCCAGTACACCTTCGGCGTCAGCTCGGTCATCTCCAGCGCCGCCATCGTGATGCGGTGGGCCTGGATGTGGTCGGGGTGGCCATAGAAGCCGTTCTCGTCGTACGTGACGACCACATCGGGTCGGTAGTGCCGCATCAGGTCCGCAAGGCGTGCCGCGCTTTCCTGCACGGGGGTCCGCCAGAAGGCTCCGGGGGCGTCGTTGCTGGGCCAGCCCATCATCCCGGAGTCGGCGTAGTCGAGCATTTCCAGATCGCTGATCTTCAGGACGCCACAGCTCGCTTCGAGTTCCTGGCGGCGCATCAGGGCGACGGCCGCCGGATCGTGGCCGGGCTCGCCCGGCTTGACACCCCCCGGCCCGTCGCCGCAGCCGCCGTCGGTACAGGTCACGAGAACCGTGCGGATGCCTTCCGCCGCGTACCGAGCGAGAACCCCTCCGGTTCCGGTGGCCTCGTCGTCGGGGTGTGCGTGTACCGCCATGAGCGTCAAGGGTCGGTCAGCCATGAAAACAGTCCTTCTGCAGAAGTACGTCGTGGTTCGAGAGATCGGCGGACGTGCCGATACCCGGCGCCACCGGGCTGGCGGGGCGGACGACCTTGCGGCCCCCGTGCCCCCACCCGTGCGGTGCCGATCTCCCGCTCGATGCAACCGTCCCGGCAGGACCGGCTGTTCCCGACACGACCATTTGCCTCTACGAAGCTGCGCCGGCCGATGGAGCACGCCTGACGACGCCGTGCGCGCTTGGCCGCGGCTGGGCTCCCGGGTATTCGGTGTACGCGAAGAACTGCTGCCCAAGAGCCAGGTCGCCCTCAGGACTCCACTCCTCACCCCAAGAAGCTCAGCCGTACCTGGCGATTGGGGTTGTCCCGGTTCGTGTCCACCAGACACACCGACTGCCAAGTCCCCAGCTCCAACCGCCCACCCACCACCGGCAACGTCGCATGCGGTGGCACGAACGCCGGGAGGACGTGGTCGCGGCCGTGGCCCGGAGTGCCGTGGCGGTGTTGCCAGCGGTCGTCGGCCGGGAGGAGGGTGTGCAGGGCGGCGAGGAGGTCGTTGTCGCTGCCGGCGCCCGTTTCGATGATCGCGATTCCGGCCGTGGCGTGCGGGACGAAGAGGTTGAGGAGGCCGTCGCGGTCGGCGGCCACCTCCCTCAGGAACGCCTCGCAGTCGCCCGTCAGGTCGACGACCCGCTCCCTCGAACCCGTGGTGACGTTCAGGACGCGCGTGGTGAAGGCATCTGACATGCCCCCATCCTGACCCATACGTCCAGTCGGACACGCGAGCGGGCGACCGCCGGTTGATACGAGGGGTCCAGTCCGCGAGACGCCATTGACCGTGACCCGACGATCTGACTACTTTCGCCGCATGTTGCGTTCAGTTCTGCTCACCACGCGCGGTCACATCGACCTGCTGCGGGTGGCCTCCGCCGCGTGTCGCCGCGGCTGCTGACGCCCTTTTCTCCCCCCTCGTTTCTCCGGCTCTCGCCTTTCGGCCTTCGTACGCCGCATGCCCGCACGCCCACTGATCCGTACTGATCGATGTTGATCGGCGTCGGTTCAGCCGGTGTGGCGGCACCGAGGCCCGCCCCCACCGGCCGCTCTCCTCCCCGTGGAGTCCCCATGAGCATCAGCCATGCGCCGCCCGGCGCCTCCGAACCCGATATATCGCCTATATCCACAGCGAAGGACAATGTGGTCAGCGGCGGTCCGGGCGCCGACCTCGACCTCGTTCCCATCACCCCCGCCTCCTCCCGACGCACCCGCGTCCCACGCTGGCTGCGCCGTACTTCCGGACCCGTCCTGTTGCTCGCGCTCTGGCAACTCCTCAGCAGCACCGGTGTGTTGACCTCCGACGTGCTCGCATCCCCGGGGCGGATCGCGCAGGTCGCCGGGGATCTGATCGGCAACGGTTCGCTCACCTCGGCCATGGGCACCTCGCTCCAGCGCGTGGCCTTCGGGCTGCTGCTCGGCACTCTGATCGGTACCGGACTCGCCCTGGTCTCCGGGCTGTTCAGGATCGGCGAGGATCTGGTGGACGCGCCGGTGCAGATGCTGCGGACCGTGCCGTTCGTCGGTCTCATCCCGCTGTTCATCATCTGGTTCGGCATCGGCGAGGCCCCGAAGGTCGCCATCATCACGCTAGGCGTGACCTTCCCGCTCTACCTCAACGTCTACGCCGGCATCCGCGGTGTGGACACCCAACTCATCGAGGCCGGCGAGTCGTTGGGGCTGTCCCGGTGGGGACTGGTCCGGCACGTCGTCCTGCCGGGGGCGCTGCCCGGCGCCCTCACGGGACTGCGCTACTCCCTCGGCATCGCCTGGCTCGCGCTCGTCTTCGCCGAGCAGATCAACGCCGACGCGGGCATCGGCTTCCTCATGGTGCAGGCACGGGACTTCCTGCAGACCGACGTGATCGTGGTCTGCCTGATCGTCTACGCCTTCCTCGGCCTGCTGGCCGACTTCATCGTCCGCTCCCTCGAAAAGGTGCTGCTGCAATGGCGACCGACGTTCACCGGCCGGTGAGCCCCACCGCCACGCACGCCGTCCAGGTCGAGGGGCTGACCCGCTCCTTCGACGGCCGTGCCGTCATCGACGACCTCCGGCTCGACGTCCGGCCGGGCGAGTTCGTCGCCCTGCTCGGTCGCAGCGGCTGCGGCAAGTCCACGCTGCTGCGGATCCTCGCCGGCCTCGACCGCGACATCCAGGGCACGGTCCTGGTCCCGCGCCGCAAGGCCGTCGCCTTCCAGGCACCGCGCCTGATGCCGTGGAAGAAGGTCTGGCGCAACGTGCTGCTGGGACTCCCCGGCAAGCCGACCCGCTCCGTCGCCGAACAGGCCCTCACCGAAGTCGGCCTGAGCCACCGCTCCGACGCCTGGCCCAAGACCCTCTCCGGCGGCGAGGCCCAACGCGCCTCCCTGGCACGGGCGTTGGTCCGCGAGCCCGATCTGCTGCTGCTCGACGAGCCGTTCGGCGCACTCGACGCGCTGACCCGCATCAAGGCCCAGCGACTGGTCGGCGAACTGTGGCAACGGCGTGGCTGCGCCGTCCTGTTGGTCACGCACGACGTCGAGGAGGCCGTCCTGCTCGCCGACCGCGTCCTGGTGATGGACGACGGCGTCATCGCGCACGAGCAGCGCATCGACCTCGACCGCCCGCGCGACATCACCGACCCCCGGTTCGCCGAACTCCGCGCCGGCCTGCTGGAACGGCTCGGCGTCGACACCGCCGCCGAAGCCGCCTGAACTCCCCCACCGAACAACCCCGTTGCTCCTCTCCACACCCAGATGAACGGAACAGACCCCCATGCGACGTCGCCTCGTCCCCGCCGCACTGCTTCTCCCCTTCGCCCTCCTGCTCACCGCCTGCGGTGGGGACTCGTCCGCCAGCACGGGGACCGACACCGACGGCTCGGGCTCCGTCACGCTCAACGTCGGTGACCAGAAGGGTGGTTCGGAGGCCATCCTGCGGGCCGCCGGAGAGCTCAAGAACCTCAAGTACAAGATCAAGTGGTCCACCTTCACCTCTGGCCCGCCGCTCCTGGAGGCCGTCAACGCCAAGGCCGTCGACATCGGCGGCGTCGGTAACACTCCGCCGGTCTTCGCGGCCGGCGCCGGTTCGAAGATCTCGGTGGTGGCCGCCTGGCACGGCACGTCCGAGGGCGACGCCATCCTCGTACCGAACGATTCGAAGCTGGCCAAACCCCAGGAGCTGAAGGGGAAGTCGGTCGCTGTGGCGCAGGGTTCGTCCGCGCACTACCAGTTGGTCGCCTCCCTCAAGGCGGCCGGGCTGACGCTGAGCGACGTGAAGGTCAAGTACCTCCAACCCGCCGACGCGCTCGCCGCGTTCACGTCCGGCAAGGTGGACGCGTGGGCGGTGTGGGACCCGTACACCTCTCAGGTACTCCAGGCCAAGCAGGGGCGTGTCCTGACCACCGGGCAGGGCGTGACCAACGGTCTGACCTTCCAGGTGGCGGCGCCGAGCGCGCTGGGGAACAAGGAGAAGGCCGCCGCGATCAAGGACTATCTGGCGCGCCTCGACCGGGCGACCGAGTGGGTCTACAGCCATCAGGAGGAGTGGGCCAAGGTGTGGGCGAAGGACACCGGGCTGCCCTATGAGACGGCGCTGGCCTCGGTGAAGCGCACCAACTCCACGCGGGTGACGGTCGCTGTCGACAAGGGAGTCGTGGCCTCGGAGCAGGAAATCGCGGACACCTTCACCGAGTTGAAGCTCATCCCGAAGAAGGTCGACTTCGCCGACTTCGTGGACGCCCGCTACAACGGCGACCTGCCCCCGTCCTCCACTCCGGCCCGTACCTCCGGGGGTTCGTGACATGTCCGTCCACCTGCACTGGTTCCTGCCGACGGGCGGTGACGGCCGTACGCTCGTCGACCGGCACGCCTACGGGTCGAACCAGGCCGGTTCGCCGGTTCGTGGGGTGCGCCCGCCGGACATCGAGTACCTCGCCCAAATCGCCAAGGCCGCCGAGCAGTTGGGCTTCGAAGCAGTACTGACGCCGACCGGTACGTGGTGCGAGGACGCCTGGCTGACGACGGTGGCGCTCGCGCAGCACACCCAACGGCTCAAGTTCCTGGTCGCGTTCAGGCCGGGGCTCATCTCACCGACGCTCGCCGCGCAGATGGCGGCGACCTATCAGCGGGTCACTCGGGGACGGTTGCTGCTGAACGTCGTCACCGGCGGCGACTCGGCCGAGCAGCGGCGCTTCGGCGACCGGCTCGACCACGACCGGCGGTACGCGCGCACGGACGAGTTCCTGTCGGTCGTACGCGGGGTGTGGCGGGGGCAGCCGTACGACTTCGACGGCGAGCACTACCAGGTGGAGGGCGGGCTGACCGCGCTGCCGCCCGACCCGTTGCCGCAGATCTTCTTCGGTGGGTCGTCACCGGCCGCCGGGCCGGTCGCCGCGCGGCACTCGGACGTCTATCTGACCTGGGGCGAGCCGCCCGCGCAGGTCAAGGAGAAGATCGACTGGATCCGGTCGCTGGCCGAGCGGGAGGGCCGGACCGTGCGCTTCGGGGTGCGGCTGCACACCATCTCGCGCGACTCCTCCGCCGAGGCCTGGGCGACCGCGAACCGGCTGCTCGACGACCTCGACGCCGACACGATCGCCGCCGCGCAGACCGCGCTCGGGCGCAGCGAGTCGGTGGGCCAGCAGCGGATGCTCGCCCTGCACGGCGGCTCGCGCAGTGAGCTGGAGATCCACCCGAACCTGTGGGCCGGGGTGGGTCTGGTACGCGGTGGCGCGGGGACCGCTCTGGTCGGCAGCCATGCCGAGGTGGCCGACCTGATCGAGGAGTACCACGCGCTGGGCGTCGAGCACTTCGTCCTCTCCGGGTATCCGCATCTGGAGGAGGCGTACTGGTTCGGCGAGGGCGTGATCCCCGAGCTGTCGGCGCGCGGGCTGCTGGAGGACACGGTCGTCGGTGGCGCCGTGCCCCTCCTGGTCGCCGGCGGGCGGTGAGCCGAAGGACAGCGCGGGGAGGGCCGGACACGGTACGGGCAGGGCCGCACACGGGACCGGGAAGATCGGTGACCCCGACACCGTTGGTAGAAGCGTGAACAACACGCGTGAGGTCGAGGTCGTCGTCGTAGGCGCCGGGCAGGCGGGTCTGTCCAGCGCCTACCACCTGCGCCGCACCGGTTTCGAGCCGGAGCGCGACTTCGTGGTGCTCGACCACGCTCCCGCCCCGGGCGGCGCCTGGCAGTTCCGCTGGCCCTCATTGACGTACGGCAAGGTGCACGGCATGCATTCCCTGCCGGGCATGGAACTCACGGACGCCGACCCGGCACGCCCCTCCGCCGAGGTCGTCGCGGAGTACTTCACCGCATACGAGCGCGCCTTCGACCTGCGGGTACGACGTCCCGTGGACGTGCATGCGGTGCGCGAGGGCGTCGGCGGGCGGCTGTTCGTCGAGACCTCGGACGGCACCTGGTCGACGCGGGCGCTGATCAACGCGACCGGCACCTGGGACCGGCCGTTCTGGCCGCGCTACAAGGGCCAAGAGACTTTCCGTGGGCGGCAGTTGCACACCGCGCAGTACCGCGGCCCCGAGGAGTTCGCCGGGCAGCGGGTGATCGTGGTGGGCGGCGGCGCCTCCGGCACCCAGCATCTGCTGGAGCTCGCCCCCTACGCGGCTTCCACGACCTGGGTCACCCGGCGCCCGCCCGTCTTCCGCGAGGGTCCCTTCAGCGAGGACGTGGGCCGGTCGGCCGTCGCGCTCGTCGAGGAGCGCGTGCGGCAGGGGCTGCCGCCGAAGAGTGTCGTGTCGGTGACCGGGCTGCCGCTCAACGACGCGATCCGGCAGGGCATCGACGACGGTGTCCTCGACCGGCAGCCGATGTTCGACCGCATCACGCCCGAGGGCGTGGAGTGGAACGACGGGCGGCGCGTGGCCGCCGACGTGATCCTCTGGGCCACCGGATTCCGCGCCGCCATCGACCACCTGGCGCCCCTGCGGCTGCGCGAGGCGGGCGGCGGGATCAGGGTCGACGGCACCCGCACGGTAGCCGACCCACGCATCCACCTGGTCGGCTACGGCCCCTCGGCCAGCACCATCGGCGCCAACCGGGCGGGCCGCGCGGCCGTACGGGACATCAGACGACTGCTGGCCGAATCGCCGGGCGAACAGCCGACCGACCCGGCCCGGTCGCGCGAACCCGGCAAGCCCGCCGAATCGGTCGAGCCTGCCGGGTCGGCCGCCGCATGACGCCCCGCCCGGTCACCTCGCAGGCTTGGTCTGCGCGCCCGCCCCGCCCTTCTGCTGCGCGTTGAACTGCGCCACATTGCGCTGGTGTTGGGCGAAGTCGGCGGTGAAGCGGGTGTCACCGGGCTTGACCGTGACGAAGTACAGCCAGTCGCCCGGCGTCGGGCTGAGGGCCGCGCGCATGGCGTCCTCGCCGGGGTTGTCGATCGGCGTGGGCGGCAGGCCCATGCGCATGTACGAGTTGTAGGGGTTGTCGATCCGCGTGTCGTCGCTGGTCGTACGCAGCGTCGAGCGGTTCAGGGCGTAGTTGAGCGTGGAGTCCATCTGGAGCGGCATCCCCCGCTCGAGCCGGTTGAAGACGACCCGGGCCACCTTGCCCATGTCCGCCTTGGTGGCCGCCTCGGCCTGGACGATGCTCGCGATGGTGACCGCCTGGTAGACGTTCATCGAGTTGCGCTGGGCGCCCGCCGCGATGGGCGCCCCGTTGAACTTCTTGTTGGCCGTGTCGACCATGTACGACAGCAGTGACTCCGGAGTCGCCTTCTCGGCCAGCGGGTACGTCGCCGGGAAGAGGTAGCCCTCGGGGTTGCCCTCCGCGTCGTTCGGCAGCTTGAGGTTCGCCTTGGCAAGGGACTTCTTGGCGCTGCCCGGCGGCAGGGTGAGGGCCTTGTCGACGGCGTCGTAGATCTGGCCGGCGCGCCAGCCCTCCGGGATGACCAGCGCGGTGGGCTTGGCCGACTCCCCTTCGCTGTCCAGGCTCAGCAGCGGCACCGCCACGGCGGTGCCGGCCACGACGGCGCCGGTCGCGATGAGGACGAGCCGGCCCCTGCGCGTCAGTCGAATCGTTCTCCGTGGCGGAGTGTTGAGGTACATGCGGGCACGTTAACCCGCATATCGTCACAAACCCGGCATATTTTCAGCTTGTCGGTTCCAGTTGGGCATCCCGGCGTACGAGGGCCGCGTACCGCCCGTCCTGTTCCAGCAGCTCCTCGTGCGTACCCCGCTCGGCGACGTGTCCGGAGTCGAGGACCACGATCTGGTCGGCGTCGCGGACGGTGGACAGGCGGTGCGCGATGGTGAGCGTCGTACGGTTGGCCGACAGCGCGTCGATGGCCTCCTGCACGGCGTGCTCGGTGCGGGTGTCCAGGGCGCTGGTCGCCTCGTCGAGGATCAGCACCGGCGGGTCGCGCAGGATCGTGCGGGCGATGGCCAGGCGCTGCTTCTCGCCGCCGGAGAACCGGTGGCCGCGCTCGCCCACGACGGTGTCGTACCCGTCGGGCAGGCCCGCGATGTGCTCATGGATCTGGGCCGCCCGGGCCGCCGCGTACAGCTCCTCGTCGGTGGCGTCCGGCTTCGCGAAGCGCAGGTTGTCGGCGACCGTCGCATGGAAGAGGTACGTCTCCTGCGAGACGACGCCGACCGCGCGCGCGAGGGTGTCGAAGTCGAGGTCGCGCACGTCGACCCCGTCGAGGGTGACCCGGCCGCCCGTCACGTCGTACAGCCGCGGGACCAGATAGCCGAGCGTCGACTTTCCGGCGCCGGTCGGGCCGACGACCGCGAGGCTGCTGCCCGCGGGGACCGTGACGTCGATGGCGTCGAGGATCGGGGCGCCCTTGTCGTCGTAACGGAACTCGACGTTCTCGAAGGCGACCTCGCCCTTGACGCGGTCGAGGTGGACGGGGTTGTCGCGTTCGGTGATGTCGATCGGCAGGTCGAGGTACTCGAAGATGCGCTGGAAGAGCGCGAGCGAGGTCTGGATCTGGACGCCGGTGGCCAGCAGGCTCACGGCCGGGCGGAACAGGCCCTGCTGGAGCGAGACGAAGGCGACGATGGTGCCGATGGAGATGTCCGGGCCGCCCGATTGCAGCGCGAGACCGGCTGTCCAGTAGATGACCGCCGGCATCGCGGCCATGACGATCGTGATGACGGCCATGCGCCAGCGGCCGGCCATGTTCGAGCGGACCTCGAGGTCGACCAGGCCCTCGGACTCCTCCGAGAAGGCGTGGGTCAGCGAGTCGGAGCGGCCCATCGTGCGGCCGAGCAGGATGCCGCTGACCGACAGCGACTCGGTGACGGTCGCGGCCATCGCGGCCATCTGCTTCTGGCGCTGGGTGGTGATCTTCTTGCGTTCGTTGCCGACGCGACGGCTGATCCACACGAAGAACGGGAGCAGGACCAGGGAGACGGCGGTCAGTCGCCAGTCGAGGGCGACCATCGCGATGATCGTGGCGACCACGCTGGTCAGGTTGGAGACCAGGGACGTGGCCGTGGAGGTCACGGTGGCCTGCATGCCGCCGATGTCGTTGGCGATGCGGGACTGCACCTCGCCGGTGCGGGTGCGGGTGAAGAAGGCGAGCGACATGCGCTGCAGGCGGCCGTAGACCGCGGTGCGCAGGTCGTGCATGACGCGCTGACCGACCGTCGTGGAGATGAGGGTCTGCAGCACGCCGAAGACGCTGGTGAGGACGGCGCTCAGGATCATGCCCAGGGCGAGCAGGCTGAGCAGCCCGGTGCGGCCCTGGGGGATGGCCACGTCCAGCGTTTCCTTGAGCAGGAACGGGGTGGCCACGGTGACCACGGACGCGGCACCGACCAGCACGCCGACGACGGCGAGCCGGGCTCGGTAGGGCTTGAAGAGTCGGAGGATTCGGCGCACCTGCCGGGGTTCGTCGGTCGAGGTGCCGGGGGCGGGGGTCCAGTTGATGTCGTCTCGGGGCATGGCTCCTACGGAGGGTGAGGTAGTGAGGACTGACGGAGCTTAGCTCATTGTTACCTATGCTCACAATGAACTTCATCCTGATATTGTTCCCGCATGACCACGCCAGATTCCGACGGCCTGCTCGCGGAGCAGTTGCTGCGGTTCACCCGCCGTGTGCACCGCATCCAGAAGCGGCACATCGAGCTGGCGGGACTGGGCGTCACCCCCGCCCAGTCCCGGCTGCTGCGCACGCTGTCGCACTGGGGCTCGCCACCGCGCATGGCGGATCTCGCCGAGCGCCTCGAGGTGGTCCCGCGAGCGGTGACGACGCTGGTCGACGGCCTTGAGGCGAACGGCAAGGTGCGCCGGGTCCCCGATCCGACCAACCGCCGGGTGATCCGGATCGAGCTGACGGACGACGGCCGCGAGGCGCTGCGCGGCCTGCACAGGTCACGCAGGTCGGCGGCCGAGGAGATCCTGGGGCCCCTCACGGGCGAGCAGCGGGAGGTGTTCGGCACGCTGCTGGACACATTGCTGGACGGGGGTCTGGTGGACGGGACCCTCACGGACGGGACGTCCGGCGTCCACGAGAAGCACGGGCACGCCTGCTGAACAAGACGGATCGGGCTGTGTGCCGCCGCTCCGTACGACTGGAGCTGCGGCACACGGCCCGATCAGGCGTCCCGGCGGGATCAGCCGGCCTCGGAAGCTGGTTCCTTGACGGCCTGGCCAGGAAGCTCGACGGATCCGTCCGCTTCTTCTCCGGGCTCTTCCGCTACGGCCACGACCTCGCCGTCCAGCACCTTCTTCGCCCGCTCCACATCCAGCGCCCCCTCCCAGCGGGACACCGCGAAGACGGCGACGCAGTTGCCGAGCAGGTTGGTGACGACACGCATCGAGTCCATGATGCGGTCCACGCCGAGCAGCAGGGCGACCGCGCCGGCCGGGATCGCGCCCAGCGAGGAGGCGGTCGCGGACAGGGCGAGGAAGGCGGAGCCGGGGATGCCCGCCATGCCCTTGCTGGTCAGCATCAGGACCAGGACGACGGTGATCTGGTCGCTCAGGCTGAGGTCGACGCCCACGGCCTGCGCGATGAACAGCGTGCCGATGGAGAGGTAGAGCGAGGCACCGTCGAGGTTGAAGGAGTAGCCGGTGGGCAGCACCAGGCCCACGGCGTCGTCGCGGGCGCCGGCCTTGCGCAGCTTCTGCATCACGCGCGGCAGGACGGACTCGGTGGACGCGGTGCCGAGTGCGAGCAGCATCTCCTCGCGGATGTAGCGCAGGAACTTCCAGAGGCTGAGCCCGGTGACCATGCGCAGGGCGACGGCGAGCAGCACGACGAACGCCGCGGCGGCCGCGTAGCACAGGATGATCAGCTTGGCGTAGGTCTCGATCACACCGAGCCCGTACTGCCCGATCAGGACGGCCATCGCGCCGAAGACGGCGATCGGCGCGAGGCGCATCACGAAGCCGACGATCGCGAAGATGATCTCCTGCGCCTGCTCGATGGCGGGCAGCACCTGCGGCACCTTCGTGCGGCCGAGATGAAGCAGCGCGGCACCCACCAGACAGGCCAATACGAGGACTTGAAGGAGCGAGTTCTCGGCGAAGGCGCCGATGAAACTGGTGGGCAGGGCGTTCAGCACGAACTCGGTCGTCGACGGCAGCGAGCCGCCGCCCGTCTTCGCGTCGACCGCCGAGGCGTCCAGCGTCGACGGGTCGACGTGCATCCCGGAGCCGGGCTGGACGACGTTGGCGGCGACCAGACCGATGATCAGGGCGAGCGTGCTCGCGACCTCGAACCAGATCAGGGCCTTGAGCCCGATCCGCCCGAACGCCTTCAGATCACCGGCCTTGGCGATGCCGACGACGACCACGCAGAACACCAGCGGCGAGATGATCGTCTTGATCAGCCGGGTGAAACCGTCGCCGAGCGGCTGGAGATCCGTGGCCACATCAGGCCACAACTTCCCTACGACGATGCCGAGTACGAGCGCGCAGGCGACCTGCGCGAAGAGAGAGGTACGCAATATGCGTGCGACGCGTCGCGGCAGAGACGGGACGGACGGCGGCACGGGCACTCCTTGTGGGGGACGTCTGCCGCAGAGGTCCGGGGCGACTTCTGCGATACGGAAAGCGGCTTCCGTGACGATCACTTTCAGGGCTTTGTTGATCGCACCGAAGACCTCCGTGTTGCAGACACGTAAATCACGACCCGTGTGACGCGTCGCACACAACTGCGCTCAGCAGCGGTCGCGTTCCTCCGTGAGCACCCCCTGCACGGTGGTCAGCGAGCGGTCGTAGCAGCCGTCGGATCCGTACAGCCGGTAGCGCTCGCTCGTCGTGCCGACCGCGTGCCGCTGGTCACGGGGCACACCGGTGAGATACGTGGCGTCGCCGGTGTACGTGTCGTCGAACCGCGACCACGCGGTACGCCGTCCGCCGCGCGACTCGACCACCGAGGCACGGTCACCCATGGTCAGCACGGTGCGCAGCCGGGCGTCGTCGCCGACGCTGGTCGTGCCGTTCATCGTGTACGTCCGTCGCGTGTGCGTCGTGCGGGCCGGTCCGCGTCCGTCGACGGTGACCGACTCGTCGTCGGACCAGGTCGCGTCGAGTCCGTCGACGTTCTCGCCGTCGGTCCAGTGGTGCGTGGAGGTGTTGGCGAGGGTGCGTCGGACGGTGGTCGTGACGCGGCCGTGCGAGGTGTCGACGTAGCCGGCGACGGTCAGCTCGTGGCCGCCCTCGGTGTCCACGTGGTGCGGTGAACCGGGCGTGTACGTCGAGGAGTTGGCGAGGTCGCCGACCTCGTGCGCGGTGACCTTGCCGGTGACGCGCGCCCGCTTGGCGTCCTGCCAGACGAGAACGTTGACGGGAGTGCTCCAGCCGCTCTGCCCTTCGGGGACGCCGACGACGGAGACCTCGACGCGGTGCGGGCGGCCGTCGTTGAGGAGACCGGCGTAGGGCGTCAGGTCGTATTCGATCGGCTTGACGTCGAAGGCGCGCGGGCCGGGAATCACGTACCAGAGGAAGGGATTCGACCAGCCGCCGGTCCACACGGTCGGGAACGGGGCGGCGATTCCGGCGAGTTGGCCGTCCACCTTGATCTGCACCTCGCGGTACGGGCCGCCGTCGGACTGGCAGGAGTAGGGCGCGGAGTCGGGCACGCTGAGGTACCAGAACTCCTCGCAGCCGCCGCCCGATCCGGTGGCGTACACCTCGGCGAGGATGCGTTCGCTGTTGCGCGGGGTGGTGAGGGTGTCGCCGTCGGCGAGGGTGAGGACCCTGTCGGGGGTGCGGGTCCTGTCGGGAGTCACGGCCGGGCGGGCCGCGTAGAAGGTCAGCGTGACCTTGACGTCGAGGACGCCGGTGTAGGTGTCGTCGACGACGTTCCCGATGAGCATCTCGACGTCCTGGGCGCGGCGGAAGGTGTCGCTGTAGCGCGTGACGTCCTTCTCCACGGACCACGTGATGCCGTCGGGCGAGGGCTCGGGCGTCGACGTACGGAGGACCTCGACCCCGCCGACGTGCACATAGCCGAGCCGGTCGTACTGCCGTCCCGCGACCTTGCCGTCGAGGCGCAGCACCACTTTGCTCCAGCGGTCGCCACAGCCGGTGGGCGGGGTGTAGGTGCCCCGATAGGGCGTGAAGTCTCGGAACTGCGCCTCGGCGAGGGTGACTCGGCAGGACTTGCCGGAAGGCTTATCGACGGGCGGGACCGCGGTGACCGGGTCGTGCCAGTCGGAGCCGAACTCCGCCGGCACGTCTGTGGGTTGGGTGCGCGCTTCGGTGGACTGACCCTGGATCTGGGCGGATTGGGCCGGGCCCGCCCCGAGAAGGGTGCTCGCCACGAGGGTCGCCCCGGCGAGCATGGACATGATGATCCGTCTCTTCATGGCCGGTGTTCTACGGGGAGTCGGGACGTTCTGGCAATGACGCCTCCGGCGAGGAAGCTAGGTCTTCAGGTCAGCCCTGTCCCCCATCACCACCACGGGATGCCGGTTCGGATCGAGCGTGCGCAGCAGGTACTCCATCGCCGCCTTCGGCAGACTGACGCAGCCCGACGTCCCGCTGCCGTGGTCCATGTGCAGCCAGATGCCGCCACCCCTGGACTCGCCTTCGGGCCGGGTCGGGTCGTTGGGCGGGGTGCCCTTGACGCGGTTGTAGTCGATGGCGATGACGTAGTCGAAGTCATGCCAGTGCGACTCGGCCCACCAGCGCGGCGCGGCGAAGGCGGCGGAGCGCGTGTACGGGAGGTGGGCACCAGGGTCGGGCAGTACCCCGCCGGAGTCGCTGAGGGTGAACACGCCTACGGGGCTGCGCTTGTCGCCCTCGTGATGGTCGGCGGTCCAGCCCTTCTTGCCGTTGTGCGCGGGCCATGCGCGCGTCCGTTCCCAGCCGGAGCCGTGCTCCGCGCGTTTCACGTGTCTCGTGTAGAGGGCGACGGTGGCATCCGGGGAGTCCTTTCCGTCGCCGTAGACGACGACGGCCTGGCGGGTGGCGGCGGGGATCTGGCGACGCAGGGCGTCACCGACGCCCGGGAGACCGTGGGTCGGTGCAGTCGTGATCGCCGTCTTCTCCTTCGGTCCTGTTCCCTCTCCCCCGGTGTGGTGCGTGCCGCCGCACGCGGACAGAGCCATCAGAAGGACTGTCGCGATCGTCACACTTCGTACGTGTTGCATCGACTCATGGTGACAGCACGTCCCGGGCGCTTACCTGCGGTTCGGGAGATAGGGGGCAGACCGGAAAGATGCCGGTTCTGTGCGGGCTACGTGGAAAACCGGTTGCCCTCGACCACGGAGTGACGCGAACCTTTCACGGTTTGCTGTCGCCGCTCGCGGCCTCTCCTCCCCTCCCTGACACGAGCCACTGGGACCTCATCCGTCATGCAGATCCAAGACCTTCCCTATGCCGACCCGGGCACGCCGGACGCGCGCTCGGGCCCCCGATTCCTGTGGTGGCTGGGCCGGAATCAGCTGGGCGGACAGTTCAAGTCCCTTGCCTGGGGGCTGTTGCACTTCCTGTGCGTCTCCGCGCTGCCGTTCTGCGTGGGCCTCTCCATTCAGGCCGTGGTGGATCGTTCCGGCACCCGACTGGCGCTGGCCGGCGGCCTGTTGGCGCTGTGCGGGATCGGCGTCGCGCTCGGCGACACCTTCCTGCACCGGACCGCCGTCACCAACTGGATCACCGCCGCCGCCCGCGTCCAGCAACTGCTCGCCCGCAAGGCCTCACAGCTGGGCTCGGCACTGACCCGGCGGGTCGCGGCCGGCGAGGTGGTGGCCGTGTCGACCGGTGACGTCGAGAAGATCGGCTGGTTCGTGGAGGCCGTCTCCCGGTTCACCGCGGCAGCCCTCACCGCCGTTCTGGTCTGCGTCGCCCTGGTCGTCTACCAGCCGGCGCTCGGCGTGCTCGTCGCCGCCGGTCTGCCGGTGGTGGCACTGGCGGTCCTGCCGCTGCTGCCGCGGGCGACCCGCCGGGCCGACTTCCAGCGCGAGAAGGCGGGCCGGGCCACCGAACTCGCCTCCGACACCGTCGCCGGACTGCGCGTGCTGCGCGGCATCGGCGGCGAGGAACTGTTCCTCGACCGCTACCGCCGCGCCTCCCAGGAGGTCCGCCGGGCCGCCGTACGCAGTGCCCGCATGTGGTCCCTGATCGCCGCGATCCAGGTGCTGCTGCCGGGCGCGCTGATGATCGCGGTCGTCTGGTACGGCGTCCACCTGGCCCGCCAGGGCCGGATCAGCATCGGCGAACTGGTCACCGTCTACAGCTCGGTGATGGTCCTGAGCTACCCGCTCCAGCACTTTCACGAGATCGCCATGGCGTACTCCTTCTCGCGTCCCTCCGCCAAGCGGGCCGCGCGCGTGCTGTCGCTGGAACGGGCCACGGACGCCGACGGCGTGCGCGAGGCCGACCCACCGGCCGGCGATCTGTACGACCCGGCCACCGGTCTGCTGGCCCCCGCCGGACGGCTCACCGCCGTGGTGTGCGGCGACCCGGACGCGGCGGGCCTGCTCGCCGAACGACTGGGTGGCCACCCGGCCGAGGAGGGCACGTCCGTCCTGCTGGGCGGTGTCCCTCTCGACGAGCTGCCGCTGGCCACCGCCCGCACGGCCGTGCTGGTCCAGGACAAGGACCCGGTGCTGCTGTCCGGTTCCCTGCGCGAACTGCTCGACGTGCCGGCTTCGGGTGACGTCACCGCGTCCGACGCCCTGGCGGCCGCCCAGTGCGGGGACGTCCTGGAAGCGCTCGCCCAGGGGTCGCTGGATGCGGCGGACCCGATGGACACGCGGATCACCGAACGCGGACGGTCGCTGTCCGGCGGGCAGCGGCAGCGGCTCGCCCTGGCCCGCTCGCTGATCACCGACCCCGAGGTGCTCGTCCTGGACGAGCCGACCTCGGCCGTCGACTCGCACACCGAGGCGCGGATCGCGGAGGGACTGCGCGGACTGCGGGAGGGGCGGACGACGGTGGTGTTCACCTCGTCGCCGCTGCTCCTGGACCACGCGGACCGGGTCGTGCTGGTGCACGAGGGCGAGGTCGCCGCGGTCGGCGTCCACCGCGACCTGGTGCACACCGAGCCCCGGTACCGGGCCGTGGTGACCCGGGAGACCGAGGAAGAGGCCGCCCTGACCGGCGTACTCGAGGAAGAGGGAGAGTCGGCCCTCACCGGCGTACTGAAGGAACTGGAAGAGATCGAGGAGACAGCATGATCGGCGTGGCGCCACCGGACTACGACCCGGCGGCCCCGACCACGGCGAACACCCTGCCGGTCGGTGCCCCCGCGACCGTACGCGCCTACGTGGCCGAACTGTTCCGACGGCACCGCCGTGCCTTCCTGATCCTGATCACCGTCAACACGGTGTCCGTGATCGCCTCGCTGGTCGGCCCGTGGCTGCTCGGCGACCTCGTGCAGCGGGTGTCGGACGGTGCGCGGGAGCTCCATATGCCGTTCACCGTCTCGCTGTTCGTGCTCGCGCTGGTCGTCCAGGCCGTGTTCGTGCGCGAGGTGCGGCTGCGCGGGGCGATGCTCGGCGAGCGGATGCTGGCCGACCTGCGCGAGGACTTCCTGGTGCGGTCGGTCGGGCTGCCGCCGGGTGTCCTGGAGCGGGCGGGCACCGGCGACCTGCTGTCCCGGATCACGACGGACGTCGACCGGCTGGCCAACGCGATGCGCGAGGCCGTGCCACAGCTGTCGATCGGCGTGGTGTGGGTGGTGCTGCTGATCGGCGGGCTCGTCGTCACCGTGCCGCCGCTGGCACCCGCCGTGCTGATCGCCGTGCCACTGCTGGTGATCGGCTGTCGCTGGTACTTCAAGCGGGCGCCGTCCGGCTACCGCTCGGAGGCCGCGGGGTACGCGGCCGTGGCCGCCGCCCTCGCCGAGACCGTCGACGCCGGCCGCACCGTCGAGGCCCAGCGCCTGGGTGCCCGCCGCGTCGAACTCTCGGAGCGCCGGGTCCAGGAGTGGACTGCATGGGAGCGCTACACACTGTGGCTGCGGTCCGTGCTCTTCCCCGTCATCAACCTCACCCATGTCACGGTGCTCGCCTCCGTGTTGATGATCGGCGGCGTGTTCGTCCTGCACGGCTGGATCGGGGTCGGCCAGCTGACCACGGGCGCGCTCATCGCGCAGATGCTCGTGGATCCGGTGAACCTGATCCTGCGCTGGTACGACGAGCTCCAGGTGGCCCAGGTGTCGCTGGCCCGCCTCGTCGGGGTGCGGGACATCGAACCGGAGGCCGGTGAGGAGTCGCTGGCGCCGGACGGGCGTGACGTGCACGCGGACCGGGTGCACTTCGGCTACCGCGAGGGCGTGGACGTCCTGCGCAAGGTGTCCCTGGAGGTCGCGCCCGGCACCCGCCTCGCGCTGGTCGGGCCGTCGGGCGCGGGCAAGTCCACGCTGGGCAGGCTGCTCGCCGGCATCTACGCGCCCCGGGACGGTCACATCACCCTCGGCGGCGCCGAGCTCTCCCGGATGCCGGCCGAGCGGGTCCGCTCGCACGTGGCCCTCGTCAACCAGGAGCACCACGTCTTCGTGGGCTCCCTGCGCGACAACCTGCTGCTCGCCCGGACGGGCGCCGACGACGCCGAGCTCTGGGCAGCGCTGGGCGCGGTCGACGCGGACGGGTGGGCACGGGCGCTGGACGAGGGTCTGGACACGGAGGTCGGCTCGGGCGGGCTCACGCTCACCCCGGCCCAGGCGCAGCAGATCGCGCTGGCCCGGCTGGTGCTGGCCGATCCGCACACGCTGGTCCTGGACGAGGCGACGTCCCTGCTGGACCCGCGTGCGGCCCGCCATCTGGAGCGGTCCCTGGCCCGGGTCCTGGACGGCCGCACGGTCGTCGCCATCGCGCACAGGCTGCACACCGCCCACGACGCGGATGTCATCGCCGTCGTGGAGAACGGCCGCATCAGCGAGCTCGGCAGCCATGGCGAGCTGGTCGCCGCGGACGGTGCGTACGCGGCGCTGTGGCGGTCCTGGCACGGGTGAGGCGATGGGCCGGGGCGGGGGTGACCCGGTGAGCGGGGCCCTGGTCTCGGACGCCGGTCGGGCTCGTGGCCCGGCCGGCTCGTCGCCCTGTGCCGTTGCGCGGTCCCGAAAGGGGGTGGAAGGCTGGGCACCGGTACCGGTTCGCGCCGCGTGCCGGCGACCCGCCATCCACCGCGGGACTGTCCCCATCACCTGGAGGTACCCGTGACCAGCGCCGACGGATGGGGAGACGACGTCTACCAGCCCGACGGATCCGAGATCCAGGAGGACTCGGGTCTGCTCGACCCGGAGGACACCCTGGACGACGACGGTGTCGGTGACCCCCTCGACCGGGGCTGGTCCCCGCCGGAGCGGCCCTGGGCGGTGGAGCACGACGGTGTGACGGCGGCCGAGGGGCAGCGTGGGGAGACGCTGGACCAGCGGCTCGCCGAGGAGGTTCCCGACCTCGGCGCCTACGACGGCGACGGCCTCGGCGACTCGGAGGACTCCGACGGGGAACTCCTGGACAACGAGGTCGGCGACTTCCGCTCCGGCCGGCTCGTGGCGCCCGACGAAGGCGCGCACGAGGACGAGGAGAGCGCGCTGATCGCCACGGACGTGGGGATCGACGGCGCCGCGGCCTCCGCCGAGGAGGCCGCCATGCACATCGTCGACGAGGACACCCTGTCCGGCTGAACCGTCGCCTGGCCGACCTGCAGAGGAGCACGCATGCAGAACGACAAGCAGCCCGACTACCACCCGGTCGTCTTCCGTGACCGCGCCGCAGGCTACGCCTTCCTCACCCGCTCCACCGCGACCAGCGAGCAGACCATCGAGTGGGACGACGGCGAGACCTACCCGGTCGTGGACGTGGAGATCTCCTCGGAGAGCCACCCGTTCTACACCGGCAAGGCGCGAACGGTGGACACCGAGGGCCGCATCGCCCAGTTCGAGCGTCGCTACGGCGGCGGAGCGGGCCAGGGTTCCACGGGCGGATCCACCGGCTGAACCGGCTCGCGGCGCCGCAGCCGCACGGCCGACCGTAGATCCATGGCGTTCGGCGGTCACATCCGGACCTCGACATCCGTCAGTGCGACAGAGGCACTTCGCATTTACCGAAGCTGCCTTCGCCCGTACCGATGATGTCGAGGATCCGGAGAACAGAACGCCATGACCACCCAGAACGCAGTGACCACCGAGTCGCGCCTGCCCAACCCGCTCAAGACCGTCCCCGAGCTCGCACCGGTCGCCGAGGCTCTTTTCACGGCCGTCGGCAACGGTTCGGTGCCGCAGACCACGGTCAGCCTGATCCATCTGCGCCTCGGCCAGCTGGTCGGCAACACCTACCTGACCGTCATGCACACCGGTGCCCTGCGCAGGGCCGGGGAGTCCGAGGAGCGGATCACGGCCGTGTCGTCCTGGCACGACGCACCCTGCTTCACGGACGCCGAGCGCGCCGCGCTCGCCCTGATCGAGGCCGTGCTCACCCCGAACCCGCGCGGTGAACGGGTCCCGGCGGACCTCTACACGCAGGTGTCCGAGCACTACGACGAGAAGGCCCTGACCACGTTGACGTTCGCGATCGGCCAGGGACTGTTCTTCCTCCCCCTCGCCACCATCGGCCGGCCGCTGCCCGGAGTGGCGCCCAGCGAGCAGTGGCGGGACTGACAGCCTGGGCCTCTCACGGGTGAGGGCACGACCGCCGTGCCCCGCCCGGAGGGGCCCGCCCCTCAGATGAAGTTCAGCGCGGCCGCGCAGCCCACCCCGCCGAGCAGCATGAACACCGGCATCAGCACCTTCAGCTCGACCCAGCTGCCCGCCCGGAAGCGCATGATCTTCGGCGGGCCGATCGGGTACCAGCGCTTGCGGCCGATCGGGATCGGCCACAGGACCGGGCAGCCGGAGACCGTCAGCGCGTCGCCGATGTCGTGCACCAGCGCGCCCAACACGATCGGCAGCCCCAGCCACAGGTACTCCTGCCCGGGAGCCGTGAAGAGCCAGTCCGCGCCGTTGCCCGGCTTGTCCAGGACACCGGCCAGGATCCACGCGCTGGTCGCCGCGAGGAGCCACACCAGGACATCGCTGCTGGAGCCTCGGGCCGCCCGCCACAGCAGGCCTTCGATGGCCAGCACCATGTGGACGAAGAGGAGGGCGAGGACCGCCCAGCGGCCACCCATGATGGCCAGCGCCGACGCCCCGGCCCCGATCATGACCGCCCACAGCCAGGTGTGCGTGAGCGTGCGGTGGCCCCCGGAGCGGCGCGGGTCGCCCTGCTTCCTCGTCGCCTTGTAGACGGAGTAGGAGAGCTTGTCCACGATCTCGCACAACCCGCGCGAGATGGGACCGAAGGCTCGGGAGATGGTCGCGGCCTTGTGGTCCAGGTCCGGGGCGAGCGCGGCGCCGGCGCAGATCAAGGCGCCGACCAGGAGGACCGGCCAGGGCATCGTGTGCCCGGCCGCGGCGGCCGCGGCTCCGACACCGAGCCAGGCCGCGGCGCCCGACAGTGAGTGTGCTGGTCCCATCATGGCCGTTGCCCGCCCCATTCCTCGTGTACCGCTGTCCAGTTGACCGAGTTCGCTGACGCTCCGTCGGCGACACAGCGTATAGGTCGTGATCTTCGGGCGGACATCCGATTCCCCCCTGAGGGAGGAGGCCAGGCAAGATGGGTCCGTGACCCTCATCGATCAGCTCCCTGCGACCGCCGACCCCGACGCCCTCTACGAAGCCTTTGAGTCGTGGGCCCAGGAACGCGGTCTCACGCTCTACTCCCATCAGGAGGAGGCGCTGATCGAGGTGGTCTCCGGTGCGAACGTGATCGTGTCGACGCCCACCGGCTCCGGCAAGAGCATGATCGCGGCGGGCGCGCACTTCGCCGCGCTGGCCCGGGACGAGGTCACCTTCTACACGGCTCCGATCAAGGCGCTGGTCTCGGAGAAGTTCTTCGAGCTGTGCAAGATGTTCGGCACCGAGAACGTCGGCATGCTGACCGGCGACGCGTCCGTGAACGCCGACGCGCCCGTCATCTGCTGCACGGCCGAGGTGCTCGCGTCGATCGCGCTGCGCGACGGCAAGGGCGCGGACGTCGGCCAGGTCGTCATGGACGAGTTCCACTTCTACGCGGAGGGGGACCGCGGCTGGGCCTGGCAGATCCCGATCCTGGAGCTGCCCCAGGCGCAGTTCATCCTGATGTCCGCCACGCTCGGCGACGTCTCGATGTTCGAGGAGGACCTCACCCGGCGCACCGGCCGCCCGACCTCGGTGGTCCGCTCGGCGACCCGGCCCGTGCCGCTGTCCTACGAGTACCGGCTCACCCCGCTCACCGACACCCTCACCGAGTTGCTGGAGACCCGGCAGGCCCCGGTCTACATCGTCCACTTCACCCAGGCGCAGGCCGTGGAGCGGGCGCAGGCGCTGATGAGCATCAACATGTGCACGCGCGAGGAGAAGGACCAGATCGCCGAGCTGATCGGCAACTTCCGCTTCACCACCAAGTTCGGCCGCAACCTCTCCCGCTACGTCCGGCACGGCATCGGCGTCCACCACGCCGGCATGCTGCCCAAGTACCGCCGGCTGGTGGAGAAGCTCGCGCAGGCCGGTCTCCTCAAGGTCATCTGCGGTACGGACACGCTCGGTGTGGGCGTGAACGTCCCCATCCGCACAGTGCTGTTCACCGCCCTGGCCAAGTACGACGGCAATCGCGTCCGCACCCTGCGCGCCCGTGAGTTCCACCAGATCGCCGGACGCGCCGGGCGGGCCGGCTTCGACACGGCGGGCTTCGTCGTCGCGCAGGCCCCCGAGCACGTGATCGAGAACGAGAAGGCGCTCGCGAAGGCGGGCGACGACCCGAAGAAGCGCCGCAAGGTGGTCCGCAAGAAGGCGCCGGAAGGCTTCGTCGGGTGGACGGACGCCACCTTCGAGAAGCTCATCACCTCCGAGCCGGAACCGCTGATGTCCCGCTTCCGGGTGACGCACACGATGCTGCTGTCGGTGATCGCCCGGCCGGGCAACGCCTTCGACGCGATGCGTCATCTGCTGGAGGACAACCACGAGCCGCGCAAGCAGCAACTGCGGCACATCCGGCGCGCGATCGCCATCTACCGCTCGCTGCTGGACGGCGGCATCGTCGAGAAGCTGGACACGCCGGACGCCTCGGGCCGCATCGTCCGCCTCACCGTGGACCTCCAGCAGGACTTCGCTCTGAACCAGCCGCTGTCCACGTTCGCCCTCGCCGCGTTCGAGCTCCTGGACCCGGAGTCGCCGTCCTACGCCCTGGACATGGTGTCCGTCGTCGAGTCGACCCTGGACGACCCGCGGCAGATCCTCGCCGCCCAGCAGAACAAGGCGAAGGGCGAGGCCGTCGCCGCGATGAAGGCGGACGGCGTCGAGTACGAGGAGCGCATGGAGCGGCTCCAGGACATCTCGTACCCGAAGCCCCTGGAGGAGCTGCTCTTCCACGCGTACGACACGTACCGCAAGAGCCACCCGTGGGTGGGCGACCATCCGCTGTCGCCGAAGTCCGTCATCCGTGACATGTACGAACGGGCCATGTCCTTCACGGAGTTGGTGTCCCACTACGAGCTGGCCCGCACCGAGGGCATCGTGCTGCGCTACCTCGCGAGCGCGTACAAGGCGCTGGACCACAACATCCCGGACGACCTCAAGTCCGAGGACCTTCAGGACCTGATCGAGTGGCTCGGCGAGATGGTCCGCCAGGTCGACTCCAGCCTGCTCGACGAGTGGGAACAGCTCGCGAATCCGGAAGTGATGACCGCGGAGGAGGCCCAGGAGAAGGCCGACGAGGTCAAGCCCGTCACGGCCAACGCGCGTGCCTTCCGCGTCCTGGTCCGCAACGCCATGTTCCGCCGCGTGGAGCTGGCCGCCCTCGATCACGTCGACGAGCTGGGCGAGTTGGACGGCGACCACGGGTGGGACGCGGACGCCTGGGGCGAGGCGATGGACAAGTACTGGGACGAGTACGACGACCTCGGCACCGGTCCCGACGCCCGCGGCCCCAAGCTCCTCGTGATCAAGGAGGAGCCGCAGAACGGCCTCTGGCGCGTCCGCCAGATCTTCGACGACCCGAACGACGACCACGACTGGGGCATCAGCGCGGAGATCGACCTCACGGCCTCCGACGCGGAGGGCCACGCGGTCGTCCGTGTCACCGACGTCGGTCAGCTGTGAGCCGTCGGACAGCCGTGAGCCAAGGAGAACTCCACGCATGACGAACCCGGCCGAGAGACTGGTCGACCTGCTCGACCTGGAGCAGATCGAGGTCAACATCTTCCGTGGCCGCAGCCCGCAGGAGTCTCTGCAGCGGGTCTTCGGCGGCCAGGTGGCGGGCCAGGCCATGGTCGCCGCCGGCCGCACCACGGAGGGCGACCGTCCGGTGCACTCCCTGCACGCGTACTTCCTGCGCCCGGGCCGGCCGGGCGTGCCGATCGTGTACGAGGTCGAACGGGTGCGTGACGGCAGGTCGTTCACGACCCGCCGGGTCACCGCCGTGCAGCAGGGCCGCACGATCTTCAATCTCACCGCCTCCTTTCACAAGCCTGAGGAAGGACCCTTCGAGCACCAACTGCCGCCCGCCCGCAAGGTCCCGGATCCGGAGTCCCTGCCGACCGTCGCGGAAGAGGTACGGGCCCATCTGGGCGCGCTGCCCGAGCAGTTGGAGCGGATGGCGCGCCGTCAGCCCTTCGACATCCGCTATGTGGACCGGCTGCGCTGGAGCGCCGAGGACCTGGAGGGCGCCGAGGCGCGCAGTGCCGTGTGGATGCGCGCGGTCGGGCCGCTGGGTGACGACCCGCTGGTGCACACCTGCGCGCTCACCTACGCCAGCGACATGACCCTCCTGGACGCCGTCCGCATCCCGGTCGAACCTCTGTGGGGTCCACGGAGCTTCGACATGGCGTCACTGGACCACGCCATGTGGTTCCACCGGCCGTTCCGCGCGGACGAGTGGTTCCTGTACGACCAGGAGTCGCCGATCGCCACGGGTGGCCGGGGTCTGGCCCGTGGGCGGATCTACGACATCGAGGGACGGCTGCTGGTGTCCGTGGTCCAGGAAGGGCTGTTCAGGGCGCTGTAGTTCACGGGTTTCTGCGCAGCAGCCGGCTCAGCAGACCACGGGAGCGCTCCGGCTCCTGGTGTGCGGGGTCGTGGTGTTGCGCGAGCGGTGGCGGTGCCGTCGGCCGGGAAGTCTGTCGGGGCGCCGCGAGATGCGGTGTCGGCCGCTCTCCCGTCGCATTCGGTGCGGGTCGCGGTGCCGGGTGGTCCGTGCGGGCCTCGCTCACCGCCTGTGCGAGGTCGGCGCGCAGCCAGCCGATCTCGTCCGGATGGTCCGCGGTCATGATCCGCTCGGCGAGTTGTGCCGAGGGCGAGCCGGGAGCTCCGTTCGTCACGGGCCTGGGCCGGAATCGGTTCAAGTGGGAGCGCTCGTAGGGATCCTGGACGATCTCCGCGACCTGGACGGGATCGAGCAGGGACGCCACGGCCGCCGCGCGTGCCCAGGGGTGGCCGTCGGCCTGCCGGAGCAGGAACCCGAGGTGCCGTCCTCGCCAGTTCCGGGCCCGTAGATCCAGCCCCGCCTCCAGCTGCTCGCGCAGTCCGGACGGCGTCGTCCCGCTGAGCAGGCCCGTGCTGTCCCCGTCGGCGGCGAACTGCCTTAGTTCCTCGGCCAGATACAGCCAGACCACGGCCCGGTAGCGGTTGAGATAGAAGGTGACCGGCACGACCACGCCGAGCCTGGCCAGTCGGGTGAACCTGGCGGGCGTCACCTCCAGCAGGTCCGCTCCCTGCTTCGTGCCCACCGTTTCGACGCGCTTCCGCAACGCCTCGGGATAGCCCTCCTCCGTGCGCAGCCGGTCGATCTCGGTGCGGGCGACCCGCCGGCCTCCGCCCCCTTCGTCGGGCACGGTCCTGACGCAGCCGAGGTGTACGGCGAGGTCGAACTCGCCTCGCCTGAGCTCCAGTTCCCTGGCCGCGCGACTCGGTGCGAAGGACAGGGACTGCGGTTTCGTGACGGTGTTGCCTGACATGCTCGTCTCCCCCGTGGAGTGCGGGGCCCGCGCCGTCCGCGTGGCCTCGGAAAAAACCGTAGCCAATTCCGCTGACTTCGTGGCGAGCCTGTGGATAACTCTGCGGGAGGTAGCGAACGTGCAGGTCAGGCCTCTGTGGCCGGTGATCGCTCGGGCTGCCGGGCCTCCACGCCGAGATGCTCGCCGACTCGATTGACGAGCAGGGTCATCTCGTACGCGATCTGGCCGATGTCCGCGTCGGCCCCGCTGAGTACGCACAGACAGCTGCCGGAGCCGGCCGCGGTGACGAACAGCACCGCGTCGTCGAACTCGACCATGGTCTGGCGTACCCCGCCCGCGCTGAAGTGGCGCCCCGAGCCCTTGGCGAGGCTGTGCAGTCCGGACGAGACGGCGGCGAGATGCTCCGCGTCCTCGCGGCGCAGTCCCGTACTCGCACCCGTCACCAGGCCGTCGTTGGACAGGACCAGCGCGTGGCGTACGTGCTCGACCCGCTCGGTGAGGTCGTCCAGCAGCCAGCCGAGTCCCTCGTTCTGCCCCATGTCTCCGACTCCCCGTGTGCCGACTCCCCCTCGTGGGAGGATCCCTCGCCAGCCTTCCCCACCACCGGCGCACGAGCAAGGAGGATGGGGGCATGGCACAGAAGATGACCGATGAGGAATGGCGGGCCTTCGTCTCGCACGGCACCCGCACCGCGAAACTCTCCACCGTCCGGGCCGACGGCAGCCCGCATGTGACGCCGATCTGGTTCCTGCTCGACGGGGACGACATCGTGTTCAACACCGCGAAGACCAGTGTGAAGGGCCGGAATCTGGCCCGTGACGGTCGGGCCGCGCTGTGTGTGGACGACGACCGGCCGCCGTTCGACTACGTGGTGCTGCAGGGCCGCGCCAGGATCTCGGAGGATCTCGACGAGTTGCGGCACTGGGCCGGCCGTATCGGCGCGCGCTACATGGGTGAGGAGCGCGCCGCGGAGTTCGGGGAGCGCAACGGCGTGCCCGGGGAACTCCTCGTCCGGATCGCGGTCGACAAGATCCTGGCGGAGAAGGCCGTCGCGAGCTGACTTCACGGCCGTATCGCGGCCGCGTCAGCCGACCGAGTCGAGCAGCCGGGCGGTGTGCATCCGCCCGGCGTACTCGACGAGCCGGATCAGCACCTCCTTCCCGGAGTCGCGGTCACGGGCGTCGCAGAGCACCACCGGGGTTCCCCGGTCGAGGTCGAGGGCGCGCGAGACGTCCTGCGGGCCGTACCTGCGGGAGCCCATGAAGCAGTTGACGGCCACCACGAACGGGATGTGCCGGTGCTCGAAGTAGTCCACCGCGGGGAAACAGTCCTCAAGGCGCCTGGTGTCCGCCAGGACGACCGCGCCGAGGGCTCCCTGCGACAACTCGTCCCACAGGAACCAGAAGCGGTCCTGGCCCGGCGTGCCGAAGAGATACAGGGACAGGCCCGACCGGATGGTGATGCGGCCGAAATCCATGGCGACGGTGGTCGTGACCTTCTGGTCGACGCCGTCGGTGTCGTCCACCAACTGGCCCGCCTCGCTGAGCAGTTCCTCGGTGCGCAGCGGTTTGATCTCGCTGACCGCGCCCACCAGGGTGGTCTTGCCCACGCCGAATCCGCCGGCGACCAGAATCTTCAGCGCCAGGGCGGCCGTCTCGCCGCCCGCGGCATCGGAGTGCTCGGAGTCCATTGATCACTTCTCTCGGGAGGACGGGAGTACCGGCAACGTCGGATGGGGGTGAACTCTCCGTCGGATGGTCGTGCACTTCGGCTACAGCGCCCGCAGCCCTTCGATCACCTCGCGCAGAATCCGTTCGTCAGGAAGCTGCGCGGGGGGCACCGGGCGGCTGACGGTGACGCAGCCGCGCTCCAGCAGGTCGCCCAGGAGCACCCTGACCACGCCGACGGGCAGATCGGCGCCCGCGCCGAGTTCCGCGACCGACTGCGTCTCCGTGCGGCACAGGTCGATCAGGGCCCGGTGTTCCGGCCCGAGCGCGGGGTCGTCGTCGATGCCGCGAGCACTCGCGTCCAGGGTGACGAGGGCGATCAGGTCGAAGCGGACCCCCGCGGGTCCTGACCTGGTGCGCCCGCCCGTCATGGCGTACGGACGGACCAGCGGCCCGGCCTCACCGTCGTACCACTGGCTGCCCGGCTCGTGCGGGGTGCCTGTCCTGTCCTCGATCATGTGCGCGAACCGCCCTCGCCCTATCCGGCGGCCGGGGGCCGCGCGGCGACGCGCGGTGCCGTGTACAGATGCTCGCCGACGCGTTTGACCAGCCGTGCCATCTCGTAGGCGACCAGGCCGATGTCGGCGGTCACGTCGGTGATGAGGGCGAGGCAGGAGCCGTCGCCCGCCGCGGCCACGAACAGGAAGCCGTCGTCCATCTCCACCATGGTCTGGCGCACGCCTCCGGCGCCGAAGTGGCGGCCGGCTCCCTTGGCCAGACTGTTGAAGCCGGAGGCGACCGCCGCGAGGTGTTCGGCGTCCTCGCGGTGCAGGTCGGTCGAGGCGCCCACGGCCAGGCCGTCGTTGGACAGCACCACGGCGTGCCGTACCTCGCTCACGCGCAGCACCATGTCGTCCAGCAGCCAGTCGAGTTCACCCGACTGCGTGGCGGCCCTCATGCTCGGGTCCTTGATCATGCGGGATCTCCTTCACTGTCCCTGCGCGCTGTGGAATGCGGAGTGGCGCCGCGCCCGGGCTGCCTGCCGCCGCCGCGGGCCCAGCCGTCGCGGTACGCCGCCATGCGTTCCCGTACGACTTCGGGGGTGCGTCCGTCGTCGTGGTGGGACGCGGGGGCCCGGTCGGGCTCTTCGGGGCGCTGCCTGCGCAGTTGCGGGGCGAGGTTCGCCTGGCGTACGCGGCGCGGGAGGTCGTCGGACTCCTCGACGTCGTCCGGGGGACGGTGCAGGCGCAAGGTGGTGACTCCGGGTGGTGGGGTTTCGGGCGCCGTCTCCTCCACCGCGGCCGGCGCGTTGGGCACCAGCGCGGGCCGTTCGGCCGGCGCCGGGACGGACTCCTGGCGAAGGGCGGCGCCCGGCACGCGCGCGTACTCGCGTTCCGCGAACCGTTCCCTGCCTGCGGCCGCCCTCTCGGATGAACGTTCCGCCGCTGGCCGTTCCGCCGCTGACCGTTCCGCAGCACCACCGTGCAGCAGCGGGGTGGGCAGCAGGACGACCGCGGTGGTGCCGCCGTAGGGCGAGGTGCGCAGATGCACCTTGATGTCGTGCCGGGCGGCGAGCCTGCTGACGACGAAGAGACCGAGCCGGTCGCTGTCGAAGAGGTCCAGTGCCTCGGACTGCTCGATGCGGCGGTTGGCCTCGGCGAGCGTCTCGCTGCCCATGCCGAGGCCGCGGTCCTCGACCTCGATCGCGTAGCCGTTGCCGACGGGTTCCCCGCTGACGCGCACGCGTGTGTGGGGCGGCGAGAACTGGGCGGCGTTCTCGACGATCTCGGCCAGGAGGTGGGTGAGGTCGGCGACGGCCGTGCCGAGGACGGACGCCTCGGGGAGTTGTCGTACCTCCACGCGTGCGTAGTCCTCGACCTCGGAGACGGCCGCGCGCACCACGTTGGTCAGCGAGACCGGCATGCGCCAGGCCCGGCCCGGCGCGGCTCCGGACAGGATGATGAGGCTCTCGGCGTGGCGCCGCATACGGGTGGTGAGGTGGTCGAGCCGGAACAGGTCGCTCAGTTCGTTCGGGTCGTCGGAGCGGCGTTCCATGCTGTCCAGCAGGCTCAGTTGGCGGTGCACGAGAACCTGGCTGCGACGGGCGAGGTTGACGAACACTCCGGAGATGCCGCTGGCGAGTTCGGCGCGTTCGACGGCGGCGCGCAGGGCGGCGCGGTGCACGGTGCCGAGGGCCTCGGCGACCTGGCCCGCCTCGTCCTCGGCGGGCGGTCCCGGCGGGGCCTCCACGTGGACGTCGATCTCCTCGCCCGCGCGCAGCCGCCGCATCGCCTCGGGGAGCTTGCGCCGGGCGATCTCCAGGGCGCTGTTGCGCAGCCCGACCAGTTCGACGACGAGGCCGCGGCCGATGCGTACGGAGATGACGAGCGACGCGGCGACGGCGGCGAGGCCGAAGAGGACCGCGGCGCCGGCCGGGGTGAGCAGACCGCGGGTGAACGGGTCGGCCCGGTTCGCGACGTCCTGCCCCGCCCGTTCCTCGATCGTCCGCATGCCGTTCTGCACGCGTGCGTGGGGTGTGTCCCAGGTATTCGAGGGCGCTGCGGTGAGCGGGCCGGGAGTGCCGGCGATGGCCTTGTCCTCCGCGGTGCCCAGGGCCTCGTAGGCGCTGCCTGCGGCGAGGTGCCGCCAGGCGCTGCCTTCCGGGCCGCGCAGGTCGGCGACGGCCGAGTCGGTGAGGGCGCGGCGTGTGTCGACGGCGCCGGTGAACAGCCGCAGCCGCTCGCCGTGCAGGCCGCCGGCGAGGCGCGCGCCGGCCACCAGTGCGTCCTCCTGGGCCAACGCCTCTCCCGCGCGGGAGAATTCGAGCAGTACGCGTGCGTCGGAGCCGAGGTCGGCGTCCTGGATGCTGGTGAGGGCGCCGCCGACCGCGAAGGCGGTGGCGATGGTGCCGGTGTACTGCCCGTAGGTCTCGTCCCAGCCCGTGCGCCGGTCGAGCACCGCGGCGCGCAGCGTGCGCAGCCGTTCGACGCCGGTGACGAACGCGTCGAGCCGTCGGGCCACTCCTGGGGGCAGTTCCTCGCTGTCGGCGACGGTGTTGTCGCCGCCGAGCCGGAGCTCGGCCACGGCCCGGTCGGTGCGGTCCGCGAGTTTCTTGTAGTCGCCGCTCGCTGCGGCGGACGGGCGGGTCGCGTACCGCACGGCGGCCGTGCGCTCGGCCTGGAGGGCGGTGACGGCCGACGCGACGGGTGTGCGGATCTCGGAGTCGACGCGCTGCAACTGCCGCAGCCTGGCGATGTCCTGAGCGGTGCTGACGGTGGCGAAGGCCCACAGGGCCAGCAGCGAGACGACCGGCACCATCAGCAGACAGACGATCTTGGCTCTTACGGTCCGCGGCCTTATTCGCCAGCCCCCGTCACGCTCGGGTGCCTCGTCCGGCAGCGCACCCGCGGGGTCCTCCGGGTGTTCGTCGGCAGGCGGTCCTGCGTGCGCGCGACGACCGCGCGCGGGAGATGTGTTCGGCGTCTCGGCGCCAAGTGCGGGCGTCCTACGGGGTGTACGCATGGCCTCCTCGCTCGGAAGTGGTTCGGGGGCGGGCCGTCGGGCCGCGGCCGTCGGGGTCGGCGACGCGCTCGCGACGGTGCCTCGGGGCATGCCGTCGATCCGGTGGTCGCTAGCCGAAGGCGCCCTCGACCGGCCGCTGGGCGGAGGCGGATGCCTCGCGCTCCCCGCTGGTCGGCGACAGCGCGACGAAGGCCGAGGTCAGGAACAGGTAGGACCCGAGGCCGACGGCGAGGGGGAAGATGAACTGCATCGCGGTGGCCCCGGGCAGGGCCGTGCCGGAAGGGGTGACGTCGACGCTCACCGCGAACATGCCGGTGTAGTGCATGCTGGCGACCGCGGCCCCCATGATGAGCGAGGCGCCGAAGACGGCGACGGGCGACTTGATGTTGAGCCCCGCCCACAGGGCTGCCGTCGCGGCGACGACGGCGATCAGGACGGACAGGCCGACGAGCGCCGGGTCGTAGTGGACGGCGCCGTGCAGCCGTACGGCCGCCATGCCCATGTAGTGCATGCTCGCGACCCCGAGCCCGGTGGTGAGGCCGCCGAGCAGGAGCGAGCGGGTGCGGTCCTTGCCGTAGCCGACGGCGAACACGCCGGCGCAGACGACGACCATGGCGACGAGCAGGCTGGCGATGGTGAGCGGCACGTCGTAGCGGATGTCGGTGCCGCTGACGCCGAACCCGAGCATGGCCACGAAGTGCATGGTCCAGATGCCGGTGCCGATCGCCGAGGCCGCGGTGATGAGCCAGTTGCGGCGCGACCGTCCGGTGGCGCCGAGCGCGCGGACGGTGCAGCGCAGCCCGAGGGCGGAGCCGATGCAGGCCATCACGTACGACAGCGCGGGGGTCAGCCAACCGAAGGTTGCGTGGTCCAGGTGTCCCATGACCCCGGGACGCTAGTCGGGGCAGGGGCGCGCAATGAGGGCGCATTTCGAAAGGTATTGAAATATGACACAGCGGTACCCCTGAACGATCGTGTCCAGCTCGAACGTGCGCGCTGCGGCATCATCCGTGTCGGTGAGGGATCATGCGGAACATGAGCGACGACCACACGCATGTCCGGGAGTTCTTCACCCCGCGCGCCGCGGACTGGGACAGCCGGTTCCCCGATGACGGTCCCGCCTACGCGGCGGCGGTCGCCGAGCTGGGACTGCGCGCGGGCGACCGCGTGCTGGACGCGGGCTGCGGCACGGGGCGGGCCCTGCCGCCGCTGCGGACGGCCGTGGGGCCCTCCGGAGTGGTCCTGGGCGCCGATCTGACACCTGCCATGCTCCGGGCCGCCGTGGCCGCCGGCAGGGACCGTCAGGGGCGGTTGCTGCTCGCCGACGTGTCCGCGCTGCCGGTGCGGTCGGGGTCGCTCGACGCGGTGTTCGCGGCCGGGCTCATCGCCCACCTGCCGCATCCCACCGAGAATCTGCGGGAGTTGGCACGCGCCGTGCGCTCCGGCGGCAGGCTCGCGCTGTTCCACCCGATCGGCCGGGCCGCGCTCGCGGCGCGCCAGGGCCGGCAGATCACCCCGGAGGACCTGCGCGCCGAACCCAACCTTCGTTCCCTGCTGGTCGGTTCGGGCTGGCGCATGATCTCCTACGTCGACGAGGACGCCCGTTTCCTGGCACTGGCCGTGCGGGAAGGCTGACGTCACAGCGGCGGATCGCCATGGACCCTTCTGCTGGGGGAACTCCAACTCTACGTTGAGTAGCAGGAGATGAACGTTGAGCAAAGTCGACCACGTAGGGGGAAGGTGGTTCACATGTGGGGCAGGGTGCGCAGGTCCGGTTCCAGAGTCCGCAACGCGTTGCGCGTGGAGGTGGACCCTGGCCGGGACAAACATCCGCACAATCTCTTCGAGGCCGCGGCGACATACGTCTCGGCCCGCGCGGAGGACGACCAGGACCGGATCGACGAGGCGGCCGGCTGGGTGTCGCCTGAGGCGCTGTCCTTCGGTGTCAGCGAGCTCGCGTGCAGGGCCGTCGTCGCGCTCGCGCGGGAGCGCGACGAGTCCCCGCAGAACGTGGCCCGCGCGCTCCTCGGGCTCCCCGCGGACTGACGCGCGGGGCATTGCGCGGTCGATTCGCCCCGTGCACCCGGAAAACTGCAGGTCCGCGTCGCCGGGCAGTCGTGACAAGCTGCTTCCGGTCGCATTAGGGTGCGCGCCGTTGGACGAACCGATGGGGAGGCTGGGATGGCCGGGACGGACGAGGACGCCGTCGCCGCCGAGGACGACGCGCTCTATGTGCTCACGGCGGTACTGCTGACGCCGGCGAAGTTCCCGAGCGTGCTGGGCGACGACTATCCGGAGGCCTGCGCGGCGCTCGGCCTCGCGCCGCTCGCCGACGGATACGGCCTGGTGCTCGGCCAGGACGGCGACGGCGCCCGGTGGACCGTCGTCGTCGACGACGTCTCCCTGGTCGCCGTGGCCATCGCGTCCTGGGACTGCGGCATGGAGTACGACCTCTCGCCCACCGAGCGCACGGTCGTCGCCGCCCTGCCCGGCTGGCCCCTGGCGGTCGCCGTCGCGGCTCCCGGCGTGCCGGATCCGCACGACCCGGGTCCCGACGTCGTGGACGGTCCCACGCTGTCGCCGCCGGACACGACGACGTGGGGGCCGGCCCAACGACGGCTGGGCGCCGACGAGATCGCCCTCCAGTGGGCCGTGTGGCGCGAGCAGATCGACGACGCCGACTTCCGGGTCCCGGAGGCCACCACGGACCCCGACGGGGCCGAGAAGGCCGATCAGGGCCCGGACGAGGGCACCGAGAAGAAGCCTGGCCACAGCGGCATCCGACGCGTCCTCTCGGAGGCACGGGGATACGTGGAGTCCCCGCCGCCGCTCGGCCGCGTGCGATCGTCCTTCGCCCCGGGCGAGGCACGGACGCTGCGTGCCGACGGTCCCGGCTGGTCGCTCGTGGCCAGGACCGACGACATCGCGTTCGTACTGCTCGACGAGGAACCGGGCGAGGTCCTGCCGGTGGGCCGCGGACCGGAGCTGCCGGGTCTTCTGGAAGCGCTCGACAAGATGGCCGTACGGCCCAGTTGAACGGCTGCTTCACGCGTGTAGGGAGCTCCCGCGCGTAGGGGCGACAGTGACGCCCACGCGCGCGGGAGGCCCACTGCCTTGCGCACGCCGTCCTACATCAAATTGGCGTCACGCTCACGCGCGCCAAGAGCCCACGCGGCTCGGCGCAACGGGGCCGCGTCACGCGCGCGTGCGGTCTGACCCGGCTCACCGTCCCGCGTCCGGGTCGACGAGGAGCGCGCCCATCGCCGTGTCCGGATCCTGGTGGGCCCGCAGCGCTTCGAGTTCGGCCCTCCAGGGTTCCTCCCACTGTGCGGCTCGGCCGCCGGCCCGGACGAACGCCAGGGCCAACTGACCTGAGAGGGCCGTGTCGTGGGCGCCCAGTGTGCGTGCCGCGGCGAGGGCGACCTCTCGCGCGGGTGCCCGCCCCAGGTCGACGGTCAGGTACGTGGGCACCGGCAGGCGTGTCGGTGCCGCTTCGCACAGTCGCGCCAGCCTCGTCCAGTGGTCCGCCACGTATCTGCCGCGGCCGATGTCGTGCAGGGCGGCGTCCCAGGTGAGGCGCGCGGCGTCGGCCGACAGGCCGACCGCCTCCAGGGTGTCGATCAGCGCGTCCAGAAGGCGCAGCGCCTGCGGACCGCCGACACCCGGCCGCACGTCGTCCGCGATCGCGTGCAGCCTGCGCAGGGCGTCGGTACGCACCAGGGGGTCCCGCGCGCGGGCCCGCTCCTCCAGCAGGCCGAACGCGTGGCGGACGGCGGTCTCCGACTCCGGTCCGGGTGGCAGGCGCAGCAGGTGACGGGCAGCGGCGTGCCACACCCGGCCGGATCGCTCCGGGTCCGCCACGGTGTCCGCGAGCACGCGGATCCCGTCCGGCGTGTCCGCGCCGAGCCACGACGGCAGGACACCGCACGTGGCCGCCGCCGACTCGTCGTCGCCCTCCTCGACGATCCGCACCAGGAAGGCCGTGTACGGCAGCCTCTTGGAGGTGGGCACCGCACGTACGCGTGCGTGCACGACGGCTTCGCGTACGGCAGGTTCGTGGACCGCGCCGAGAAGGCGGTCGGTCACACCGGGCCGGTCGACGGCGGGCAGCAACGCGCGTGCCAGCACGGCCCGGACATCGGGGTGCCCGTCGGGCTGGTCCCAGGCCTCGACGAGCGCCTCGAAGGCGTCGTCGCCCGGCAGGGAACCCAGTGCTCGGGCGGCCTCCTTACGGGTGCCCACCGGGGCGTCGGCCGCACGGGCCACCGGGGCGAGCAGGCGCACTGCCTCGTCGTCGGGCAGGCGCGCGAGAAGGCGCCGGATCGCGGCCATCGCGGCCCGCCCCCGCACGCCGCCGGTCGCCGCGTGCCGCAGCA
The DNA here is from genome assembly GCF_053595415.1 of Streptomyces sp. NPDC002499. NCBI lineage: Bacteria > Bacillati > Actinomycetota > Actinomycetes > Kitasatosporales > Streptomycetaceae > Streptomyces > Streptomyces sp. NPDC002499. The sequence continues at coordinate 359,407 of NZ_JBSFXO010000012.1, read as the reverse complement.
GGAGGTCACGCAGGGCCGACGCCTCGGGCGCGTCCTCGGCCGCCCGTCCGGGGAACTCGCCCAGAGCGGTGAGCGCCGCGGCAGCCACGGGCTGTGGCGCCTGCTCGGCGAGCGCGGTCAACCGCACGGGATCTCCGAGGAGTTGTGCCGCGTCCGTGCGGACGTGCAGGGAAGCCGTCTCGTCGGCGGCCACACGCGCGTGATGCTCGCTCCACGCGTCTCGTTGCCGCGGCAGCCATCGGCCGATCACTCCGGGGTGCAGCCGAGGTGTCCAAGGCGTGGCACGGCTGCGCAGACGGCCCTTGAACTCCCCGCCGGCGGCTGCCAGGACGGGATCCAGGAGGGTCGTCCGGCGTTCCGCCACGGTTCGCAGGACGAGGGGCACGGTGGCGAAAGTGGCGTCCAAGGCGATCAGTTCGGCGCAGCGCTGTTCCCGCAGCCGTGGCGGCCACACCCAGGCAGCCGCGGCGCGGGCCGCGAGCACCGGGTCGTCGCCCTCGACAGCGATGCGCCGCGTCTGCGCGTCGAGGTCGGGCAGCTCGGTCAGGTGTGTCCTGAGGAGTTCGGCGTAGGCCGTGCCCGCCTCGGGCCGCTGCGGTGCGCTCCGGGCCGTGGTGGCCCAGATGGCGCGGGCGGCCGCCTCGTCGACGCGCACGGGGGTCAGCGGGCCGGTGTGCCGCGGCGCGGACGCGACCTCGCCCAGGAGGGCGACGGCCAGCGCCGCGCGTGCGATGTCACCGACTGCCGCGGCTCGTTCGACGACGCGGTGGAGCAGCGTTCGGGCCGCGTCGAGGGTGTCGGCCGTCGAGTCGCGTGACTGGACGGTGGTGCGGACGGCGTCGCGCAGCACCTGTTCGGGCAGCGCGGCGAGCAGGTGGGGTGCGGTGCCGGCGAGTTGTTGCAGTGCCGGGCGGCGCACCTCGTCCCGGTCGTGCCAGGCCCGTTCGCAGCCGGCGGCGACCCGTGCGAACTCCGCGGGGTCGCCTTGGAGTTCCGCGCAGGCCAGCAGGGCGGGCCAGGCATGGGCGCGATGGTGGACGCGGTGGTTCTCGGCGAGTTCCCGCAGCAGCGGTTCGCCGTCGGCCAGTGGGAGGGTCATGGCCCATCGGGCCGAGTACCAGGGCCTGCGTGAGTGCTTCAGCCGGGGTTCGATCAAGGCCGCGCGGTCGGCGGGGTCCAGCGCTGCGAGCGCTGGGGCCAAGGCGGCACTCAATCGGTGGCGCGAGAGGCGGAGCTCCGCGATCCGCCGCCGTTCGACGGGCGGAAGGAGCAGCAACAGAGCGTCGGGGGCCACCTCTTGGCGGCCGGGCCCGGCGTACCGGCTGCCGGTGGCGGGACAGTGCTCGGCGAGCACCAGGAGATCCGCCGGGGGCGATTCGACGAGGATCCGTCGCAGGGAGGGCGGCAACGGTCCCCCGGGCACGGGCCGTTCGCGATGACGCCCGTCCTCGCGCGGCGGAGCCGCTCGCAGAACGGCTGCCGCCTTCACGGGCCGGTACAGCGCGGAGAGGACTCCACGCGCGGTGAGCAGATCGGGGGCCCGTTCCAGGAGCAGGACCGCCGCGTCCGGGTCACGGCGCGCGGCGACCGTCGCGGCCCCGCGATGGCTGCGGTCGAAGGCGTACGACGCCTCCCGCGCCTGTTGGTCGCTCTGTGCCGCGAGATACGCGGCGAGGGCCTGGGGTGCCGTGCGCGCAAGGGAGTTGATCGTGCCGGCGGACGGTTCGAGTCGGGGCAACCAGGCCGTCACGGTCTCCGGAGGACATGCGGGCAGAAGCTCGGCAGCTTCCCGAGGCCCGTGGCGTTCGAAGACGCCGGGCAGCAGTCCGGCGGCCAGGGTGTGGCGGCGGCTGCGCCTGAGCAGCCGGTAGGTGTCGAGGCGAATGGCCCTGATGTCACTCGACGCCAGTCGTTCCAGGGCCTGTTCGGGTATCGGGAGTCGGATGGCCGCAGCACGCGCGCGGCGGCCCAGCAGCGGGTCGGCGAGAGCCTTGGCCACGCGTTCCAGATCGCGGCGGACGACGGCCAGGAAGAGGGCGGTGTGCCGCTCGTCCCCGTCGCCGGTGTCGAGGGCGTGGTGCAGGGTCTCGTACGCGTGTGGCGTGAGCGTGCGGGCATAGCGCGCCAATGCGCTCATGCGTGCCGGGAACGGCAAAGGGTCGAAGTGGGTCCTCAGCCAGGCGGGCGTCAGGGGCGCCGGCGGGGTCTGGGGCTGTCCGGACGGCGTCGGGGACGCCTCGTATCGGGCCATCAGCGCTCACCGTGGAGTCGCTGGGCCTCCTTTCCATGCTTCATGCGGTCATGGTGAGGTGCCGCGCGCAAGGCACGCAAACGATTTTGAGTACACGCCACTCGCCGTCCGCGGACCGTACGTCCCACAGCCCGCGGACGGCGATGTGACCGACGTCTGTGCCCACGCCGGCCTCGCGGCCGCCGCGCGTCGGTACCTCTCCGTGCCGGTGTCTTTCTGCGTCGGTGTCTCTCCGTGCCGGTCCGGTCAGCGACCCAGCTCCTTGCGGCTGACCCGGCGCAGCCTGCGCCGCTGGGAAGGGTCCAACGTGAGGTACGCGGCGGTCGGGACTCCCAGGATGATCAGGAGCGTCGCCCACCACGGCAACCAGATCAACAGGATGAGCCCGACCGCCACACCCCCTGCGGCGATCTTCGCCTTCTTCGACATGTACGTCGCCTCCTTCGCGGCCGGGGCCGCTCTCTGTCCTGAAAACGGGTCCGCGCCGCGCACAGTTCCGAACGGCGACCCTGAGACATCCCTGAGGCGCGACCCCTACTCGTCCCTGAGACCCTCCTACCCAATCCCGGACTCGGCCAGGTCACGGATCGGCCGCTCCGGTGGATCGTTCCCATGCTGTACCCTCGGCGACCTCAGGGCCTGGTAGTCAAATTTGAGGAGTTCGGTATCGCTGTGCAGAGTGTCCCTGCGGCAACACCGTCCGAGATCTCCGAACTGGCCCGCTGCTGCGCCGTCTTCGTCCCGGGCGATCCGGCCCGTACCGGCAGCGTCGCCTTCTGGCGGCCCGACGGCACCGCGCCGCCGCTCGTCACGGCCGGGTCCGCCGAAGACCTGACCGTCGCCGTGCCGGGCGACGACGGGGTCCTGCCGAGGAGTGTGCGCGCCGTCGTCCTGCCCGTGCGGGCGGCGCTGCCGGTGCTCACGCGTGCGCGTACCGACGCGAACGGACACCGCGGAAGCGTGTTCTGGGGCGCCGCTTCCGTGCTGGCCCTGCAGTTCGTGGCACGGGGGTTGCTGCTGCCGGGTCTGTCCCCCGCAGACCACGACGCGTGGCGGGTGGGCCCGCTGTCCACGGAGGACGTCGACCGCGTCCGCCGACTGGCCGCCACGATGCCGCCCGAGGCCCACGCCGTGCCGGTCGAGGCCCACGCCGCTGCGGTCGACGATTCGGCGCCGCCACGGCTGCCCGATCCAGAGCAGTTGCTGCGCGCTTTCCTCGACGCGGTGGCCGACACCCTCCCCCGCTCACCCGCCGCCCCGCTCGTGACGGGCGGACCCGCCTACGCGGCGCGCGAGCCGCGGCACATGCCCGAGCAGCGCGCCTGGGCCGCCGATGTCTCCGCCGGCCACGACGCCGGCGTACGGATCTCGCTGCGGATCGAGGTGCACGGCCTCGCGGACCCTGCCCTGGACGAGGGGACGCTGACCTTCCGGGCCGTTCCCCAGGTGCACGGCGTGACCGATCCGGGTCTCGTGGCCGATGCCACCGAAGTGTGGGGCGGATCCGGCGTCTTCGGTCCACGCGCGCGCATGGACGCCCTGCTCGCTCTCCGTCGCGCGGCGCGGGCCTGGCCGCCGCTCGCGCCGTTGCTGTCGGCGAGCGTGCCGGACGCGGTCGAGCTGGCCGACGAGGAGGTCACCGAGCTTCTCGGAGCGGGCGCCCAGGCGCTCGCCGCGGCCGGTGTCGACGTGCACTGGCCCAGGGAGCTCGCCCGCGAGCTGACCACTCGTGCCGTGATCGGCCCGCCGGACGACGCGCCGAAGACCGGGCGGTTGGCCTCGGACACGCCGTCGTTCCTGTCCGCCGACGCGCTGCTCGCCTTCGACTGGTCGTTCGCGCTGGGCGATCACCAGCTCACGCGCGAGGAACTGGACCGACTCGCCGAAGCGAACCGTCCCGTCGTGCGGCTGCGCGACCAGTGGGTGCTCGTGGACCCCCGTGAGGTCCGCCGCGCCCGCGGTCGGCAGGAACGCAAGATCACGCCCGTGGAGGCGCTGGGCGCCGCTCTGACGGGCTCCGCGGAGGCGGACGGTCAGTTGGTCGACGTACAGCCCACGGGGTGGCTGGCGGCCCTTCGGGAGCGGCTCGCGGATCCCGAGGCGCAGGAGCCCGTGGCACAGCCCGCCGCGCTCTCGGCCACGCTGCGCGACTACCAGCGGCGGGGGCTGAGCTGGCTGGCCCGCATGACGTCCTTGGGGCTCGGCTGCTGTCTGGCGGACGACATGGGGCTCGGCAAGACGATCACGCTGATCGCGCTCCATCTGCACCGGCAGACGGAAGAGCCGTCGGCCGGTCCCACGCTCGTGGTGTGCCCGACGTCCCTGCTGGGCAACTGGCAGCGCGAGATCGAGAGGTTCGCGCCGGGCACGCCGGTGCGCCGCTTCCATGGGGCGCGGCGCAGCCTGGAGGGGGTGGCCGACGGGGAGTTCGTGCTCACCACGTACGGGACGATGCGCCTGGACACGGCCCGGCTCGCCGAGGTGCCGTGGGGCATGGTCGTGGCGGACGAGGCGCAGCATGTGAAGAACCCGTACTCGTCGACCGCGCGGCAGCTGCGTTCCATCGGCGCGCGCGCACGCGTGGCGCTCACCGGCACCCCGGTGGAGAACAACCTCTCGGAGCTGTGGGCGATCCTCGACTGGACGACCCCGGGGCTGCTGGGCCGGCTCGGGACCTTCCGCGCCCGGTACGCGCAGGCGGTCGAGGGCGGCCAGGACCCGGCGGCCGGCGAGCGGCTCGCGCGCCTCGTCCAGCCGTTCCTGCTGAGGCGCCGCAAGTCGGATCCGGGGATCGCCCCCGAACTGCCGCCGAAGACCGAGACCGACCGTGCCGTGTCGCTGACGACGGAACAGGCCGGTCTGTACGAGGCGGTGGTGCGCGAGACGCTCGCGGAGATCGCGGCCGCCGACAGCATGGTGCGGCGCGGACTCGTGGTGAAGCTGCTGACCGGGCTGAAGCAGATCTGCAACCACCCGGCGCAGTTCCTCAAGGAGGAGCGGCCGAAGATCGTCGGACGCTCCGGAAAGCTGGAACTGCTCGACGAGTTGCTCGACACCATCCTCTCCGAGGGCGCGTCGATCCTGGTGTTCACCCAGTACGTGCAGATGGCACGTCTCCTGGAGCGGCATCTGGCGGCCCGTGGCATCGGCACGCAGTTCCTGCACGGCGGGACGCCCGTCGCCGAGCGCGAGTCGATGGTGCGGCGCTTCCAGGAGGGTGAAGTGCCGGTCTTCCTGCTGTCGTTGAAGGCCGCGGGCACCGGGTTGAACCTCACCCGGGCCGAGCACGTCGTGCACTACGACCGCTGGTGGAACCCGGCCGTCGAGGCGCAGGCCACGGATCGCGCGTACCGGATCGGCCAGACCAGGCCCGTGCAGGTGCACCGCCTGATCGCCGAGGGAACCATCGAGGACCGCATCGCCGAGATGCTCGACCGCAAGAGGGAACTGGCCGACGCGGTGCTGGGCACCGGCGAGGCGGCGCTCACCGAACTGACGGACACGGAGCTGGCAGCTCTGGTCGAGCTGCGAGGGGGCGGGCGATGAACGCGTACGACGGCGATGCGTACGACGGCGACATGGAGCGGACGTTCGCCGCGCTGCCGCCCGCACAGGGGCGAGGTTTCGCACGGACGTGGTGGGGCCAGGCGTGGCTGAAGGCGCTGGAGGACGCGACGCTGGACTCGCAGCAGCTCAAGGCGGGTCGCAGGCTCGCGCGCGCCGGAGCGGTGGGTGCCGTGTCCGTGCGGCCGGGGCGGATCACGGCCGTGGTCCAGGGCCGGGACCGCACAGCTCACCGGGCCGACGTCCTCCTGGCGAAACTCTCCGAGGAGCAGTGGGACCGTCTACTCGGGATGACCGTCGAGCGGGCCGGGCACGTCGCGGCCCTCCTCGACCGGGAGATGCCCCCGCACCTGGTCGAGGATGCGTCGGCCGCCGGCGTCGAACTGCTGCCGGGCATGGGCGAGTTGGAGCCGGAGTGCGACTGCGGCGCCTGGGACCACTGCGGGCACACGGCGGCCCTCTGCTACCAGTTGGCGCGGCTCTTGGACGAGGACCCCTTCGTCCTGCTGCTGATACGCGGACGAGGCGAACGGGCCCTCCTGGACGACCTCCAGGCCCGCAGCGCCGCCTCCACCGAGGCTCCCGCCGGGCCACCGGGAGTGGACGCCGCCGAGGCGTACGCGGCCGGCGACATCCTGCCGCCCCTGCCCGACCCGCCCGAGCTGCCCGCGTCGCCCGGCGTGCCGCCCTCGCTGGACACCGAGGTCCCACCCGGACCGGGCGTCGATCCGGCCGCCCTGCGCCATCTGATCGCCCGTACGGCGGTGGAAGCACGTCGGCTGCTTGCCGACGTGCTCCGCGCCGGATCGGAACTGCCGGGCTTCGAGCCGGAGTTGACGGTCGCCCAGGATGCCGTTCGGCTGGCCGTGGATGCCCAGGACGAGGAGGTCCTGGACCGGCTCGCCGTCGGATCGGGGCGCAGCCAGGAGGAATTGACCGCGGCCGTAGAGGCCTGGCACGTGGGTGGTACCACCTCGCTGTCCGTGCTGGAGGAGGAGTGGTCCGTCTCCGGCGAAACGCTCACACGCGCGCGTGCGGCTCTCGAGTCGGCCTGGGACGAGGACGAACGTCCGGCACTTCGGATGCGGGGCAACCGATGGACCGTCGTCGGCTCGCCGAATCAACTGCGCCTGGGGCGGGACGGCCGCTGGTGGCCGTATCGCAGGCAGCAGGGGCGCTGGGTGCCCGTCTCGGGCACGTCCAGGGATCCGGCGACCGCCTTGGCCGCTTTGGAGCCGACGCCCGGGGAGGCGGGCTCCTGAGACGGGCGTCGCCTCGACACATGGGCGACACCGGATCCGCGAGCAGGATGCGCCCACCAGGGCCCTCACCAGCGACACGGTCGGCCCGTGTGCTCGGTCAGCCGACGCCCCCAGTTCACCTCTTGGTAGCGGCGCGTTCGCCGGAGGGCCGAAATCTGGCCGCTGTCTACGAAGTTGTCACTCAGGAGGCCCGATGTCCCCGCACGCCACCGGCCCGCACCGCATCAGACGTTCCGTCGCGGCAGGTGTTCCGCTCGCCGTGATCGCGGCCCTCGTGGCGGCCGGCCCGGCCGCAGGCACCCCGTCGCGGACCGCGCACGTCATCCACACGGCCACGCTCGGCGACATCCCGCTCGGGCCGTTCAGCAACTCCCTGCTGCCCGGCACCGTGGCCAATGACCGGGGCGTCGACCTCGGCGGCATCGGCAGCGACATCTACCCGGCGGGCCGCAAGGGCGAGTTCTGGACGGTCACGGACCGCGGGCCGAACGGCCAGATCAAGGTGTCCGGCAAGAAGCGCCGTACGTTCCCGGTGCCCGGGTTCGATCCGGCGATCGTGAAGATCCGGGTGTCCGGCAGCTCCGTGAAGGTGCTCGACGCGCTCCCGATCACCACGTCTTCGGGGAAGGCCGTCACCGGGCTGTCGAACCAGGAGGGACGCGACGAGGCGCCGTACTCCTACGACGCCCAGACCCCCTTGTCGTACAACCCGAACGGGCTGGACACCGAGGGCATCGTGCGTGCCGCGGACGGGACCTTCTGGCTCGTCGACGAGTACGGGCCCTCGATCGTCCACGTCTCCGCGCGCGGGAAGGTGCTCACGCGGTACGTCCCCAAGGGGCTGCACCTCAGCGGCGCCGACTACCCGGTGGTGGAGGCCCTGCCGGCCGTCTATCTGCACCGGCAGATCAACCGCGGCTTCGAGGGACTCGCCCAACTGCCCGGCGGCGACCTGGTGATCGCCCTGCAGAGCCCGCTGTCGGTGCCGGACGACGACACCGCCAAGGGCTCCCTCAACACCCGCCTGCTGCGCTTCTCGCCCAAGAAGAAGGCGGTCATCGCCGAGTACGCGTACCGCTTCGACCCGGTGAACGTCGTGGACCCGAGCGAGGACGACACCTCCGAGCTGAAGATCTCCTCCGTCGTCGCCCTGGCCAACGACCGGCTGCTGGTCGAGGAGCGCACCGACAAGGCCGCGCGGCTCCAGGTGGTCAAGCTCGGGCGGAGCGCGAACATCCTGGGCGGCGCCTACGACGACGACTCGACGTCGCCCTCCTTGGAGGAGCTCGACGACCCGGCCGCCGCCGGTGTCCCGGTGCTCGCCAAGAAGCTGGTCGTCGACCTGGGCACGGTCGCCGGTGTGCCCCAGAAGATCGAGGGCGTCGCGCGCGTGGACTGCGACACGATCGCCCTCATCAATGACAACGACTTCGGTATGACGGACGGCGGGGAGGCCTTCGACGCACAGGGCCGGCTGGTCGACAGCGGGATCGAGACGACGGTCACCTACGTGCGGTTGCCGCACGGCATCTGAGCCGACGTCACGGCAGGTCGATGTCCCCCAGGGACGGGATCAGCGATTCGATCTCGCTCGGGATGCCGCTCGGCAGCTCGGTGGGCAGCTTCGTGGGGAGACCGCTGGGCAACTCGCTCGGCAGGGTGGTCGGAATGCTGAAGGACGGCTTGGGCGAGCCGCTGGAGCTCGCGCTGCTCTCGGCGGGTGACTTCTTGTCGGGCGAGTCGTCGTTGCCGGAGGCCATCCACACGAAGACGGCGACGACGGCCGCGACCGCCGCGATGCCGACCAGGAGGAGGAAGGGCGGGTTCCGACGCCTTCCGGGCGGCTCCGGTGGCGGCTGCCAACCCGCCTGGGTCGGCGGCTCGTGTCCTCCTCCGTTCCCATAGGCCCCGTAACCGGGGCCGAAGTCGTCCGAGGGCGGTCCGAAGCCACCGCCCGAGGGCGGCGGGCCACCCGGCGGTCCGGGCGGCTGAGGCGGTACGGGCGGCATGGCCATACCGTCCAGAGTCGCCTCGGAACGGACATCAGGCGACCCCCACGCGGAAGTTGATACGGGCCCATGCCGTGGACCGCACGATTCCGCAGCAAACGCACGCACGCGTGTGTGCATCGCCGCAAGCACACACGCGTGCACGCGTGTACGAGCGGTGTCAGCCACACACGCGTGCGCGTGCGAAAGGTGCCGACGGTGTCAGCCGCGAGCCCCCAGCAGGTGGTCCATGGCCAGCTGGTCGAGGTGCTCGAAGGCCATCCCGCGCGCGGCGGTCGCCTCGACGTCGAACTCCTCGAACGCGCCGCGGTCCGCGAGCAGCGCCTGCAGACCGTCCGCGGCGGTCGGCTGGGCGAGTTCGTCCAGGCGCGAGGCCTTAAGGGCCTCCTGGACCTCCGGGTCGGCGCGGAAGGCGGCGGCGCGGTCCTTGAGGATGAGGTAGTTGCGCATGCAGCCGGCCGCCGAGGCCCATACGCCGTCGAGGTCCTCGGTCCGCGGCGGCTTGAAGTCGAAGTGCCGGGGACCGACGTAACCGGCGGTCTCCAGGAGGTCGACCAGCCAGAAGGCGGCACGCAGGTCGCCGGCGCCGAAGCGCAGGTCCTGGTCGTACTTGATGCCGGACTGGCCGTTGAGGTCGATGTGGAAGAGCTTGCCCGCCCACAGGGCCTGCGCGATGCCGTGCGGGAAGTTCAACCCGGCCATCTGCTCGTGACCGACCTCGGGGTTGACCCCGTACATCTCGGGGCGCTCCAGGCGCTCGATGAACGCGAGGGCGTGGCCGACGGTCGGCAGGAGGATGTCGCCGCGCGGCTCGTTCGGCTTGGGCTCGATCGCGAAGCGCAGATCGTAGCCCTGGGAGACGACGTACTCGCCGAGGAGGTCGAAGGCCTCCTTCATGCGGTCGAGGGCCACGCGTACGTCCTTGGCGGCGCCGGACTCGGCGCCCTCGCGGCCGCCCCAGGCGACGTAGGTCTGCGCGCCGAGTTCGACCGCCAGGTCGATGTTGCGGATGGTCTTGCGCAGCGCGTAGCGGCGCACGTCGCGGTCGTTGGCGGTGAACGCGCCGTCCTTGAAGACCGGGTGGGTGAAGAGGTTGGTGGTGGCCATCGGCACCTTCATGCCGGTGGCGTCGAGTGCCTGGCGGAAGCGCTTGATGTGGGACTCGCGCTCGCTGTCCGAGGACCCGAAGGGGATGAGGTCGTCGTCGTGGAAGGTGACACCGTGGGCGCCGAGCTCGGCCAGGCGCTGCACGGACTCTACGGGGTCGAGGGCACGCCGCGTGGCGTCGCCGAACGGGTCCCTTCCCTGCCAGCCGACGGTCCACAGCCCGAAGGTGAACCTGTCGTCGGGGGTGGGCTGGTAGCTCATGCCGCGGCTCCTTGATTGCTTGCGACTGCTCACTGATTGCCGGTGACTGCTCGCTTGCGACTATTTCGTCATGGCGGTTTACAAATTAGTATGCGGACGCATCCCTGGGAAGGGACAAGATGTCCCCGAAGGGGTGCGGTCCGGGTCGCCCAGGCCTTGGCACCCTCGAAACAGCAGGTCAGAGCCCGCAGAGCCGCGGAAAAAGGGAGAGCCCGATGTCAGCAGCCGAGGGTCCGCTCGTCGTCGGCGTGGACACGTCCACCCAGTCCACCAAGGCGCTCGTCGTCGACGCGGCCACCGGTCGGATCGTCGCGAGCGGTCAGGCGCCGCACACCGTCTCCTCGGGGGCGGGCCGCGAGAGCGACCCCCGTCAGTGGTGGGACGCGCTGTGCGAGGCCTTGCGCCAGTGCGGTGACGCGGCGCACGAGGCGACGGCGGTGTCGATCGGCGGCCAGCAGCACGGTCTGGTGACGCTGGACGAGCGGGGCGAGCCGGTGCGCCCGGCCCTGCTGTGGAACGACGTGCGCTCGGCGCCGCAGGCCCGCCGCCTGATCGAGGAGCTGGGCGGCCCGAAGGCATGGGCGGAGCGCACCGGGAGTGTGCCCGGCGCGTCCTTCACTGTCACGAAGTGGGCCTGGCTGGCCGAGCACGAACCGGAGGCGGTCCGTGCCACGAAGGCGGTGCGTCTCCCCCACGACTACCTCACCGAGCGCCTCACGGGACAGGGCACGACCGACCGCGGTGACGCCTCCGGCACGGGCTGGTGGGCGGCCGGGACGGAGTCGTACGACCAGGAGACCCTCGCGCACGTAGGCCTCGATCCGGCACTGCTGCCGCGCGTGGTGCGACCCGGCGAGGTGGCGGGAACCGTGCGCGACAGCCACGAACTGCCCTTCTCCAAGGGCACGTTGGTGGCTCCCGGCACCGGTGACAACGCCGCCGCCGCGCTCGGCCTCGGGCTGCGTCCCGGCACACCGGTGCTCAGTCTCGGCACCTCGGGCACGGTGTACGCCGTCTCCAAGCGGCGGCCCGCCGATCCGACGGGCACGGTGGCCGGCTTCGCCGACGCCCACGGGGACTGGCTGCCGCTGGCCTGCACGCTGAACTGCACGCTCGCCGTCGACCGCGTGGCCGCCCTGCTGGGCCTGGACCGCGAGGCCGTCGAACCCGTCACCGGCGTCACGCTCCTGCCCTACCTGGACGGCGAACGCACCCCGAACCTGCCGAACGCCTCGGGCCTGCTGCACGGGCTGCGCCACGACACCACCGGGGGCCAGCTGTTGCAGGCCGCCTACGACGGCGCGGTGCACTCCCTGCTCGGGGCACTGGACCTGGTCCTCGACGAGGACGCGGACCGCTCGGCTCCCCTGCTGCTGATCGGCGGCGGCGCCCGGGGCGCGGCCTGGCAGCAGACCGTACGCCGGTTGTCGGGCAGGCCCGTCCAGGTGCCCGAGGCCAAGGAGTTGGTCGCGCTCGGCGCCGCGGCGCAGGCGGCGGGCGTGCTGACCGGCGAGGACCCGGCCGCCGTCGCCCGGCGCTGGAACACGGCCGCGGGACCGGTCCTCGAAGCGGTGGAACGGGACGAGGCGACGCTGGCCAGGATCGCCGGAGTACTCTCCGACGCGGCCCCGCTGCTGGAACGGGGGACCGACTGAACTCCCCGACGGACGGCGACCGAGGACTGACCCAGGCATGACCGCACCGCTGCACGAGGCCCACCCCGACGGCCCGGGGCGGCCGTCGCACGAGGCCCGTCCGGTCGGCACCGCGCGGGCCCTGCCCGACACACAGCAGGGCATGCGCCGCCGCAATCTCGCCCGGGTCATGCACGCCGTCAGCGCCGAGGGGCCGCTCTCCCGGGCCGCCGTGGCCTCGCGCATCGGTCTGACCCGGGCGGCCGTGTCGACCCTTGTCGACGAGCTCATCCGCTCGGGCCTGCTCGAAGAGCTGGGCCCCGAGCGGCCAGGCCGAGTGGGCCGTCCCGGCTCGGCACTCGCCGTCAGCGGGCACGGTCCCGCCGGGATCGGCGCCGAGGTCGGCGTCGACCATCTCGCGGTGTGCGCGGTCGATCTGCGCGGGCAGGTCCGCGCGAGAGCCGTGCTGCACGGCGCCAACCGCGGCCGCTCCCCCGGCCCTGTGATCGAGGAACTCACCGAACTGGTCCGCCGGGTCGTCGCCGAGGCGGAGCGCGAGGGGTTGTGGCCCGCGGGTCTGGCGGTGGCCGTCCCGGGCTTGGTGGCGCGCGACGCCCGCACGGTCATGCGAGCCCCGAACCTCGACTGGCACGACACCGATCTCGGCGCGCTGCTGCCCACGGACTTCCCGCTGACCGTCGACAACGAGGCCAATTTCGGCGCGCTCGCCGAACTCTGGCTCGGCCAGGACACTCCGCTGGACTTCCTGCACGTGTCGGCGGAGATCGGCATCGGCGCGGCGGTCGTCGTGGCCGGTGGGCTGCTGCGCGGAACGCGCGGTTTCGCGGGCGAGTTGGGGCATGTGCCGGTGTGGCCGGACGGACCCGGGTGCGCGTGCGGCGGGCGCGGATGTCTGGAGCAGTACGCCGGTGAGGAGGCGGTGTTGCGCGCGGCGGGCCTGGAGCCGGGCGAGGACCGGGTCGGGCTGCTCGCGCACCGGGCGGCGGCGGGCGACGAGGACGTACGGCGTGCGCTGCAGGACGCGGGAACGGCGCTCGGCATCGCGCTGACCGGTGCGGTCAATCTGCTGGACCCCGAGAGTGTGGTGCTCGGCGGCGCGCTGGCCGGGCTCGCGCCCTGGCTGTTGCCCTCGCTGGAGGCGGAGTTGGACCGGCGCACCGCGGGGCCGGCCTGTCCGGTGTCGGTGTCGCGGCTGGGGTCCGACGGGCCGTTGCTGGGCGCCGCGCACTCGGTGGTTCGGGCGGTCCTCGACGACCCGACGGCGGTGGCGGGACGGGCCTGACTCCGGCCCCAATCTCCGCTGAATCCCCGGCTGTTCACCCCTGTGGGTGAGCGAGTTGTCCACAGTCGGGGCGCCGTCCACCGAACCACGCTGTGCCCTTCTGCCCGACCCACGAGCGCCGTACCGTGATTCACGCGAGGCACACCCGTTCCGACGGGCGATGCCGAGCAAGTCGGCGTGGATTGAGGGGGATTCACATGTCGGGGGAAGCGAAAGCGGGCCTCAGGCCGGACGCGATCGGACTGCGCGAGGTCCTGTTCCAGAGCATCACGGCCATGGCACCGGCCGCGGCGGTCGCCGCGTCCATTCCGTCCGGTGCCGCCTTCGCGGGCGGCAGCCTGCCGCTCGCGGTACTGATCGCGCTCGTGGCCTGTCTGTTCACCGCGTCCTGCGTGGCCGAGCTGGCGCGGGAACTCCCGAGCGCGGGCTCGGTCGCCACCTACGCGGCGCAGGGCCTGCACCCCACCGTGGGCTTCCTCGTCGGCTGGGGTTACGTGTTCGTCGAGGCGCTGATCCCGCCGCTGCTGCTACTTCAACTGGGCTTCACCACCGCGGGGACGCTGCACCAGGAGTGGTCCTCGTATCCGGCCGACCTGTGGTGGCCGTGGGCGCTCGCGGGCGCGGCGATCATCGCGGCCGCCGGCTACTTCGGAGTGCGCGCGTCGGCCCGGTTCGGCACGGTCCTCGGCGTCTTCGAGGTGCTCGTCTTCCTCGTCTTCGCCGTCTGGCTGATCGGCAAGGCCGGCGGAGACAACACCCTGTCGGTGTTCGGTACGTCCCACACGCCCGCGGACCATGAGGGCATCAGCGGGGTATTCGCCGGGTCGGTGTACACGGTGCTGGCCTTCGCCGGATTCGAGGCCGCGGCACCGCTCGCGGAGGAGACGAGGAACCCGCGCCGCACGATGCACCGCGCGGTGCTCGGCGCCGCTCTGTCGATCGGCCTGTTCTACGTGGTCACGACGTATGCGATGACGGTGTACTTCGGGCCGGACCGCTTCGCGACCTTCGGCGCATCCGGAGACGCGTCCTGGGAGGGAGTCGCACGGGCATCCTTCGGCTTCTTCTGGGTGCTGGTGTTCCTCGCGGTGGTCAACTCCACGATCGCCAACGCCAACGCGTGTGCCAATGTCTCGACGCGGACGGCCTTCGCGCTGGCCCGCATCCGTGTCCTGCCCGGCCTCTTCGCCTCGCTCCATCCCCGGTACCGCTCCCCCGTCGCCGGGATCGCCGTGCAGATGGTGGTGGCGGTCGGCGCGGTGCTCGGGCTGGGGTTCGGCTACGACCCGGTGACCGCGTTCCTGCTGCTGGCCACGGTGATCGTCACGGTCGTGATCGGCGTGTACATCGTCGTGAACCTGGCCTGCGCCGGCTACTTCCTGCGCCGCGGGCGGGCGAGGCTCAAACCGGTACGCCACCTGGTGCTGCCCGTCCTCGGCATCGTCGCGTTCGTGCCGGCCCTGCTGACCGCCGCGGGCCTGCCCGTCTTCGACTTCGTCTCCGAGCTGACCGCCCCGGTGTCCTACGCGGGCCCGGTCGTCGGGGTGTGGATGGCGGCCGGGATCGTGGTCCTGGTCGTGCTGATGCGGCGCCATCCCGAGCGCATATCCGAGACCGCCCGTGTCCACCTCGACGACCCCACCCCGAGCGGCCTTCCGCAGAACGGAGCAGCACAGCGATGAACGGCCCCCGGATCCTGACCGTACGGCCCGAACCGGGCGAGTACGCCTGGACGTTCGGCGGCGCGCCGCCCGTCGCCCGGATCGCGCCCGGCACTGTTCTCGACCTGTACACCGAGGACTGCTTCGCGGGGCGGGTGCGGTCCGAGAAGGACCTGGTGTCCGAGGTGTGCGAGTTCCCGTTCCTCAACCCGCAGACCGGCCCTTTCCACGTCGAGGGCGCGGAACCGGGTGACACGGTCGCCGTGCACTTCGTGTCGATCGAGCCGGCCCGGGACTGGGCGGCGTCGACCACGGTCCCGCTGTTCGGCGCGCTGACCTCCACGCACACCACGGCCACGCTCCAGCCGCCGTTGCCGGAGACCGTCTGGATCTGGCAGTTGGACCGGACGCGGCGCACGGCGTTGTTCCGGGCGCACGACAGCGACTTCGAGGCCGAGCTGCCGATGGACCCCATGCACGGCACGGTCGGTGTGGCGCCCGCGAATCTGGAGGTGCGCTCGGCCCTGGTGCCCGACGCGCACGGCGGCAACATGGACACACCGGAGATGCGGGCGGGCGTGACCTGCTACCTCGGGGTGAACGTGGAGGGCGCGCTGCTCAGCCTGGGTGACGGGCACGCGAGGCAGGGCGAGGGCGAGACCTGTGGCGTCGCCGTCGAGTGCGCGATGAACACCATGGTGATCGTCGAGCTGCTCAAGGGGATCGCCACCCCGTGGCCGCGCATCGAGTCCGACACGCACATCATCTCGACTGGCTCGGCTCGTCCGTTGGAGGACGCGTTCCGGATATCCCAGCTCGACCTGGTGCAGTGGCTGGTGCGCGACTACGGGTTCAGCGAGCTGGACGCGTACCAGTTCGCGACCCAGGCCGTGGAGTCGCCGTTGGCCAACGTGTGCGACACGAACTACACGTGCGTGGCCAAGCTCCGCAAGCAGTGGCTGCCGGCGCGCGAGACTCACCGCGGAGTGCATGCGCGGCTGCGGGAGACCGCGGCCACGCTGCTGCGCTGAGCGGCCCGCCACGCTGTTGGGCTGAGCGGCCCGCCACACCCCACGGCCGAAAGACACGTCACGACCGAAAGGCGCGGCTCGATGGAGCAAGCGAGACCGAACACCACCCGGCGACGGTTCCTGAAGGGCACCGCACTCGCCGCCGTCCCGTACGCGTTACTCCCCGACACACGGGCCGGCGCGCAGCCCCTGGCCGTCGACTATCCGGGCGCCGAATGGCAGCCGGCGAGCACCTCCAACTACACGGTGTCCGACCGCCCCGCCTCCTACGCCGTGAACCGCGTGGTCATCCACGTCACGCAGGAGACGTACACGGACACGATCGGCATCTTCAAGAACCCGCAGAAGAAAGTGTCCGCGCACTACCTGGTGCGGTCCGCCGACGGTCATGTGGCGCAGTGCGTCCGGGAGGCCAATGTCGCCTGGCACGCGGGGAACTGGAGCTACAACACACACAGCATCGGCATCGAGCACGAAGGGTGGGTGGACAAACCGGCCTACTTCACGGACGCCCTGTATGAACAGTCCGCGAGGCTCACGGCGGCGATCTGCGCCAAGTACGGCATCGTCAAGGACCGGGCGCACATCATCGGGCACTACGAGGTGCCGGGGACGGACCACACCGATCCCGGGCCCAACTGGGACTGGACGCGCTACATAAGGCTGGTCAACTTCGCCTGACGGCGAACCGACGCGCATCGTTGCGGTGAGCCCGGTCGAAAAGGTTGTCGGCGCGCGTACCCGGAGTGACGATGTCCCCAACCGCATCGCCCTTCGAGGAGGCCCAGTTGACCGATCCGTGGGTGGCCCTCGAACCGGGGGCCGACCCTGCCGAGCACGCGCGGATGCTGCGTCGCGCGCACGAGACGTTCACCGAGAAGGGCACGGTGCCTCGGCCGGTGCGTTCGGTGGTGGCCGAGTCGTGGCGGCGTTCCAGGCGGGCGGGCGTGGGACCCGACGGCACGGCGAGTGTGGATCTCACGGACGGTGACCTCGGCGCCTACCGGGCCGAGCATCCGCTGGCGCGGGTGATGCCGCTGTTCCGTGAGCTCATGGGGACGTTCGCGGCCGACGGCGAGCATCTGCTCGCGGTGTGCGACGCGCAGGGCAGGCTGCTGTGGGTCGAGGGCCATGCGTCGACCCGGCGTGAGGCCGGGCTGATGAACTTCGTGCCGGGTGCCCGTTGGGCGGAGACGGCGATGGGGACGAACGCGCCGGGGACGGCGGTGGCGGTCGACCGGCCGGTACAGGTCTTCGCCGCCGAGCACTTCACCCGGCGGGTGCAGCCCTGGACGTGCGCGGCGGCTCCGGTGCACGATCCGCGCACCGGGCGGGTGCTCGGTGCCGTGGACATCACCGGCGGGGACGGGCTGGCGCATCCGCACAGCCTGGGCTTCGTGCAGGCGGTCGCGCGGGCGGCGGAGAGCCAGTTGGCGCTGCTCGCGCCGGAGTGGCCGGCCGCGGACACGCTGGAGCTGACGGTGCTGGGCCGGGACGAGGCGCACCTGGTCACGGGCGGGCACGCGATCAGGCTCAGCCGGCGGCACAGCGAGATCCTCGTGCTGCTCGCCCGTCATCCCGAGGGGCTGACCGGCGACGAGTTGCTGTGCGCGCTGTACGAGGACGAGTCGGTGACGCCGGTGACGCTGCGTGCCGAACTGGCCCGGTTGCGCAGGGTGCTGGGCCCGGGGCTGCTCGATTCGCGGCCGTACCGGCTCACCGTGCCCGTGGAGAGTGACGTCGCCGTCGTCGAGCGGAGGCTGGAGACGGGGGCGGTCACCGCAGCCGCGACGGCGTACACCGGGCCGCTGTTGCCCGGGTCCCGGGCCCCGGCGGTGGTGCGGCTCAGGCACCGCCTCGCCGACGGACTGCGTACGGCGTTGATCGCCCGCCGCGATCCCGACCTGCTGTCCGACTGGGCGCACGCGCCGTGGGGCGAGGACGACCTCGACGTGTGGCGGGCGCTGTCCGTGGTCCGGCCGACGGCGGCGGTCCGATCCCGACTCGCGGCGCTGGAGTCCGAGTTGGCGGCGCCGGCCGACTGGACGGGAACCTCGTCGCGCCGGGGCGGTTGGGCCCCGTAGGACATGTGCGGCGTCCTGGAACGGGGGTTCCGTAGGGGCATGCTGCCCTGCGGCACGGCAACGTAGTTGCAACGTCCTCGCTCCTAGCGTCCCGAGGAACGCTGCCCAACGGCGGGCGGCGGTGCTGAAGGAGGCCGACCAGCATGACCCGTTACGCGGCGCCCGGTACCGAGGGCGCGATCGTCTCCTACCAGGCGCGCTACGACCATTTCATCGGCGGCGAGTACGTGCCGCCGGCGCGGGGGCAGTACTTCGAGAACCCGTCACCGGTGAACGGGCAGTCCTTCACCGAGATCGCGCGCGGCACGGCCGAGGACGTGGAGCGAGCCCTGGACGCGGCGCACGCGGCCGCGCCGGGCTGGGGCCGTACGTCGGTGACGGCACGCGCGGACATCCTGCTGAAGATCGCCGACCGGATGGAGGCGAACCTCGAATCGCTGGCGGTCGCCGAGAGCTGGGAGAACGGCAAGCCGGTGCGCGAGACGCTGGCGGCCGACATCCCGCTGGCCATCGACCACTTCCGGTACTTCGCGGGCGCGATCCGCGCGCAGGAGGGCTCGGTCGGCGAGCTCGACGACGACACGGTGGCGTACCACTTCCACGAGCCGCTGGGTGTGGTCGCGCAGATCATCCCGTGGAACTTCCCCATCCTGATGGCCACATGGAAGCTGGCGCCCGCCCTCGCCGCGGGCAACGCGGTCGTCCTCAAACCGGCCGAGCAGACCCCGGCGTCCATCCACTACTGGATGAGCCTGATCGCCGACCTGCTGCCGCCGGGTGTGGTGAACATCGTCAACGGATTCGGTGTCGAGGCGGGCAAGCCGCTCGCGTCGAGCGCGCGGGTGGCGAAGGTGGCGTTCACGGGTGAGACCACGACGGGGCGGCTGATCATGCAGTACGCCTCCGAGAACATCAAGCCGGTCACGCTGGAGCTCGGCGGCAAGTCGCCGAACATCTTCTTCGACGACGTGTGGGCGCAGAACGACGACTTCCGCGACAAGGCGCTCGAAGGCTTCACGATGTTCGCGCTCAACCAGGGCGAGGTGTGCACGTGCCCCTCCCGGGCGCTCGTCCAGCGCGGCCACTACGCCGAGTTCATGGAGGCGGCCGTCGCCCGCACCGAGCTGATCAAGTCGGGCCACCCGCTGGACACCGACACGATGATCGGCGCCCAGGCCTCCAACGACCAGCTGGAGAAGATCCTCTCCTACCTGGACATCGGCAAGCAGGAGGGTGCGCGCGTCCTCACCGGCGGCGAACGCATCGACCACGACGGTGAGTTGAAGGGCGGCTACTACGTCCAGCCGACCATCTTCGAGGGCGACAACCGCATGCGGATCTTCCAGGAGGAGATCTTCGGTCCGGTCGTCTCCGTGACGTCCTTCGACGACTTCGACGACGCCATCAAGCTCGCCAACGACACGCTGTACGGCCTCGGTGCCGGTGTCTGGACGCGGGACATCAACACGGCGTACCGCGCGGGTCGTTCGATCCAGGCGGGCCGCGTCTGGACCAACTGCTACCACGCGTACCCGGCGCACGCGGCGTTCGGCGGCTACAAGCAGTCGGGCATCGGACGCGAGAACCACAAGATGATGCTGGAGCACTACCAGCAGACGAAGAATCTCTTGGTGTCGTACTCGCCGAAGAAGCTCGGCTTCTTCTAGAGGCACACGAAAGGGTGCCTGATCTGGAGAGACTCCCGTCAGGCACCCACCTCAATAACTAGCGTCTACCCTCCCCTCGGTTCGCACTCGGCGGGGTCTACACCCGAGGCGAGCCAGAAGGAGATGCCAACCTGCCGCAGGTCGTCAGACCGCTTGGCGAGATCCAGTACACGCTCATCCAAGGTGAGCGCGAGTTCTCTGGAGCACCCCAATTGATGTTGTACGCCGAGGTGTCGATGTAACCAGCCGCATTCTCGAAGACATTTCCGTCGGTGGCGACGCCGAAACGGGCGATGGGGTCCCGGAGCATGCGCACGAGCACCGGTGGAATGGGGATCTTGCGGCAGCCTGGGCTGATGGCTGCTGCGCTTGTCGAACAGTTGGCGCCGGAAGACCTGCGGGAGCTCTTCCAGCGGGTGGTGCCGCCGGCCCCGAAACGCCCGCGGGGTGGTGGACATCGTCGGCGAGGGGACCGTGTGGTGCTGGCCGCGACCGTCTTCGTGGCTACTTCGGGCTCCGCCTAGAACCAACTGCCGTCTGGTCCCTGACGAACTCGGCTCTCTTGGCGAGCTGGATTGGTCGCGTTGTGTGCTCGACTCGGTCAGCGTCCGGGCCCTCAGAGGGGGAAGCCGACGGGACCGAATCCGACCAGCCGCGGCAAGAACGGTTCGAAATTCACCTCATCGTGGACCGTCGCAGGCTGCCGCTGTCGATCGGACTTCCTCGGCGAACCTCCATGACGGCCAGGCGCTGATCCCGCTTGCCTGTGGCATCCCCCGTCCGCTCACACAGCAGCCCACGACGCCGCAGGCCCGACAAGCTGCACGGGGACAAGGGATACGACTACCGCCACCTGCGCTGCTGGCAGCCCTCCCGCAGCATTCGCCACCGTCTAGCGCGCAAGGGTATCGAGTCGTCCCGGCGCCTGGGCTGGCACCGCTGGGTCGTGGAACGGACGGTGTCCTGGCTGTTCGGCTGCCGGCGCCTCCACCGCCGCCATGAGCGCAAGCCGGAACACTTCCTCGCCTTCACTGCCATCGCCGCGACCCTCATGTACCACCGCCGACTCATCAACTAAAATGACGTCCAAAGGCTGTCCCGCAATGATCAACCGGCTTGACGTGGTCAGCGGCGGGGAGTCACCTTCCCGAGCATCCTGAACTGTTCGGCGACACGCCTACCACTCTCGGGGCGGTCACGTGATGGCCTGGCCGGTTGTGGTCGTCGGCGCAGTTTGGAGAGAACCGCCAGCTAAGACGGCTCCGTTGCCCGTCTTGCCGTTGATGGCATCCGACTCGGGTTTGTCCGCTGTGATCGCTCCGGCCTTGACGTGGGTCGCTTCGATCGCGCCCGCCGATATCTTCGTTGCCGCTGCGGAGTTGACCGCGATCTTGTCCGCCGTCACAGACAGAAGGTTCAACTTGTCCGTGGTGATGGACAGCGCAGCGACCTTCTGACGGACGGGCATGACACCTCCCTGCGAAGTAGGACATGCCGGAGTGGCGGCGCTGCAGTCAACTGGGGCGCGGCGTGGGGGGCGGGGGGGCGTAGACCATCCCAGTTCCACTGGGAGGCCCAGGTTGCACATTCGGCGAGACGTGCGCACACCCACGGATCCTCCTGAAGAGAGGCAGGCAGCTTTGTGGAAGGACCAATGCCTGCGGCAGATATCTGTTCCGCCGTTAGATGGAGGGCGCCGGAGAGGTCGACCTCTAACAGATTCGTTCCCGTTAGGTTGACATTCCGAAATCGGGTCCCGTCGTACGTACTTCCGTGCAGTATTGCTCGCTCCAAGTTCACTTCCACCAGGTGTGCCTCGCTGAGGTCACAGCCCAAGATGCCCGCCCGGACTAGGTTACAGCGGTAGAAGTTGGTGTTCTTGAGCGACAGCTTGACCCAATTGACATCATAAAGGCGCGAGAGGGCGACGTTGGCGCGACTTAGACCGTCGCCCTCAATGATCTCGATTCCAGCTAGGTCGGTGCGCCGTAAATCCAGCCGGAAGTCTTCACTATCGCCTGCGTCACGAGTGAGCACGGTTAGGGATGCACCGATGTCAACGGAGCGCGCATGATGTGGATCAGGAGTGCGGGGCACGTCCTCGCCAAGGATCGACGTTGGTGAGTGGTGTCGGAGGTAGGCGGCAAGCACCTCCCGAACCATCAGGCGATCTGCCGGTGAATCGGCAATTATCCTGCCCAGCGCGTATATGCCACCCAATCGCACATCGGCAGCCTCTGAGGCCAGCTGTTCAACTGCTTTTATGTATCGGTCAGTTATCTGCTCCTGCTCCTTGAGAGCGTGAGACAGACGGTCGAGCGCATGCTTCCGAGCCGTATAGATAAGGGCCACGAAAGCACCCACCCCCGCCGCAATCTTTAGGATCTGCGACCGATCTCGATCCAACGCGGCATGTTGTGCCGACGGTTGCAGCTCACCGAGCACGCGCAGACGATCGCCGTCGAGCCACCAGGGCCCCTGAGAGTACAGACCGATGAATACAGCGATGAGAAGCACACTCATTCCGCATGTGAGAACTGTGACGTGACCTGAAATCCAACACAGCAGTCTTCTCCGCATGCATCCAATTATCCCCTACACTCTAAGACTTGACCCACAGCATCAGGCTCGACTTCAACGACTGCTCAGTCCAGGGCATCGGTCACCGCCTCTGACACCATTAGTCCGGCCTCCGGCCTCCTGGATCCGTTGACGCATTGTCCCCTCGTACAGGCGGGCGCAAGCTTCGACCGCTGGGTGGAGTTCGGCGAGGATCAATGCCGCAGGCTGCGGCACGTGGGTTTCTTGAAGGCGTCGGCACCCGGAGGTCGGCGGCGCAGATGCCGACAGACAGGGACAGGCCCTGGTGGACGACGATGAGGTGGATTCCCTATCCCTGCTCTCGGGTCCTACCGGCATCCCATCTGAGCCTGCGACGTGCGGAGTTCCGTCAGCCTCTTCCGTATCTCGGCGATCTGCTCGACGAGTTCCTTCAGCTCGGCCCGGTCCTCGGGGTCCTTCGGGTCCAGGCTGTCCCGGAGCCGTCGTAGGCCGTCGATCTCCCGGTCGGCCGCGGCGATGTCGGCTCGCAGCTTCCCGCATGCGGCGGGTTCGGTCACGGTGACCGCGACGGGCGGGGTGGCCGCACCGAACCATTCCACGCCGTCCCGCACCATGCGCCACTGCAGGACGGTCGTGGAGGCCGCGGGTGCCTTGAGGTCGACGGCGAAGGTCACTTCCTCACCAGGTGCGACAGGCGTAGGCAGTTCGACCCGGCCGGTTCCCCAGGTGGTGTTGTCCTGCGGCGACTGGGTGCCGAGTCGGTACTGCTCCTCGGGCCGCCACGTCGTGGTACCCGTGTTGCGCATCGTGAACGTCGCGGAGAACCCGTCATGGGCGCCGACACTCGCCGGCACCGTGTGCGTGACGAACACGGCGTCGTTCAACTCGCCCGCCCAGGGGTGCAGTTCCAGAGTCACGCTCCAACGGTCGATGCCGTCGGGTACGGGACCCCCGGCGGCGCGGCGGGCGGCCAGCAGTTCCTTGAGCCGTTGCTTCCCGACATCGATCCAGGCCTGGGCGTCGGCGCGCGGAGTGGGAGTGCCGGCGGCAGGGCGGGTGGGGTCGGGCTGTCCGTACCGGACGTTCTCGTCGCGCCATGTGCCGAGCCGCGTCTTCGCGATGTCGGTCGCGCTCCGCCAGCGTGCGCTGTCGTGAGCGTCCCCGTCGAGGGTGTCCGCCGCGCGCATCCAGCCGTAGTCCCGATTGATCCGGATCAGCCCGGGGTCGATCGTGGTCAGGTCGTGGATATCGACGTCCGGGGCTATCACCACGGTACGGGGTGCGCCCCCGCCGGCCTTCGGGCGCACGGACAGATCATCCACGGTGATCTCGTTGAGGGCGATGGTGACCATGGCCCTGCTGAGCACGTCGGCGAATCCCGCACTCGCGAAGGTGCGCGGCTTCTCGGGCTCGACGGTCAGCCGTGACGCGCTCACCGCATAGATCTCCTCGGCCCCCGCGTCCGCGGCCGCCTGCACCGGGACGATCTCGCGCACCCCGCCGTCGACGTAGTTCTCGTCGGCCAGGGGCACGGCAGGGAACATGGCCGGGATACTCGCCGAGGCGAGGACGCCCTCGCGGATGTCGATCACGAGCGGTACCCGAGGCCGAGCGGCCACGCAGTCCGCGAGGGCCTGCCGGGCGCTGGCGAGTGCTTCCTGGGCCGGCTCGACACCGTTCTCGATGACGTCCTGCTTCTCGCGCGGCGCGGCCGTCCGCAGCAAAGCCTGTTGTTCGCGGAGATCTCGCTCCCGGGCCTCGACCTCCTTCTCCAACGCGCGACAAGCGCCCGTCAGCCTTCCCGCCCACTCGGCCGGTGAGCCGTCGCGCTCCAGCACCGCGCCGCTCTCTGTCACGTATCGCAGACTGCCGCTTTCCAGGGCGACCGTGGCCATCCGCAGTTTCCCCCCCGCCGCCGCCCACGCCGCGATGGCGTCGAGGTCCAGCTGAGAGTAGAGGCGGTCGCGGATGGGCGTGAGGTTATAGAGGCTTTTCGCCTCCGCCACCAGGCGGAGCGATTTGAGCAGCGCTATTCCGTCCCCGAGGAAGAACACGACACTGCCGATGAACTTTCCGATGGCCGCGAGGTCGCCCCACGCGTCGGCGTCCGACGCGGATCCCGGGATGCCGAGGTCGGCGGACCGCCCTGTCAGCAGATCACGGACCCGGTCGTCCATGTCCGGGTGGGACAGCCAGGGCTCCTCCAGATACATATCCGCGTTGGTCCGCAGCGACGCCCACAGTCGTTCCAGGCCGCTCAGTCCCCGCTCGGGGTGTGCCGGATCCTCACCCTCCGCGAGTTTGACTGCGTTCACCGACCCGACTGATGTGCTCACCAGGATGTCGGGGCGGATGCCCCGGTCGTAGAGCAGGCGCAGCGCCCCGACCTCGAAATCCCCTCGGGCTCCTCCACCGCTGAGACATATGGCGACTGTCATTCTCCGACTCCCCCTTGCTGTCAAACCACGAACTCGCTGTCAGGCCACGAACTTGCCGTCAGGCCACGAACTTCCAGACACCGGGCACCCCGGTGGTCTTGCAGAGGTAAAGATCGGCATTCGCGTCCAGCACCAACTCCCCCGCGTTGTGGAAGCCAGCGGTGGGCGCGCCGACCGCTTGCGAGCGGCCGAGCCGGATCGCCGCATGAGCCCCCGACGCGTACATCCCGGTGCCGTATCCGCCGAGGCAGACCACCGCGACGCCGCCCGGGGACTCCGAACCGTTCTCCGCCAGGACCGCCGCCGCCGCGCCCGAGCGGGTCGCCGCGCGGATGCCGTCGCCGTCGACGCTGTACGCGTCGAGGGCCTCCCGGTCCCGGCTGAAGGCCAGGACGCCGATCCCGCGCAGACTGACCCCGAGGGTGCCCCGCCCCTGGGTGCTGTACCCATACACGCCGTCCCCGGACGGGCTCTCTCCGCGTACGCCGGCCTGGGCGTTCGGCGGTGCGGCGTACCCGTGCACGGCGTTGCTGCCGTAGCCGTAGCCGCGCAGGCCGGGCTGGCTGAAGCCGACCCCCGTGACGCCGCCCGGGTCGCCGACCACGTACAGGGCGCCGCTGGCGCCGCTCGCGTCCAGGTACGTCGTGTCGGTGGCCGAGTTGCTCGCTCCGGCGACCATGGGCGAACCGGTGGCCGCTGGCGTGGTGTCCTGTGCGGGCCGGATGTCCTGTGCGGCGGGCGGCTGGGGTTCCGCTCGCTGCTCCAGCTCCTCCAGCAGCCGCAGCGCCTGTTCCCGCAGTGCGGTCAGCCGCGCGGTGACATCCCACGTCTCGTCGCTGGTCACGGCCGGTTCCTCCTCGTACGCGGGGCTTTTGACGCTAGGAAGAGCCGGCGGCGGCCCGCTTCCAGGAAATCCCCTGCCTCCGAGGGCAACGTCACTCGCGCAGCCCCGGATGGCGGTGAGCGAGTTCCGTACGGTTGCGGACGCCCAGCTTCCGGTAGACGTTGCCGAGGTGGAACTCCACCGTCTTCGGGCTGAGGAACAGCGCGGAGGCCGCCTGCTTGTTCGTGGCTCCCCGTGCGACCGCCTGGGCGACCTGGAACTCCTGCGGCGTCAGGTCCTCGGAACCGGACGGCTCTGACCGGGCTCGGACGGTCTCCCCAGTCGCCGTCAGTTCCCTGCGGCAGCGCTCCGCCCAGACCACGGCGCCCAGTCGCTCGAACGCCTCCAGCGCGCCCCGCAGTTGCTCCCGCGCCCGCACTCGCCACCCCGCGCGGCGCAGCCGTTCCCCGTAGCCGAGCCGTGTCCGGGCAGTCTCCAGCGGGCAGGAGACTTGTGCGTGCAGGGCCAGGGCCTGCTCGAAGCAGTCCTCCGCGCCCTCCTCGGCGGCCAGTGCGCGCACCCTGAGGGCGATCGCGGCGTGCAGGGGAATGTGCACCTGCCCCGCGTGCTGCGCCAAGGACGCCAACGCCCCCGGCGACAGGGGCAGTCCGCAGCGGATGCGTGCCTCCATCGCGTCGAAACAGCTGTCGAGGAGGCTGTCGGGATCGTCCACGGAGGTGGACATCGCGCCCTCGCGTAATCGGCGCAGCGCCTCCGGGTAGTCGCCGAAGCTCAGTTCGAGCAGTCCGAGGGCCTCGCTCGCGTCCCGCGGGTAGTCGGTGTCCGCGCGCCGCAGCGCCAGCGCCCGCTGCCCGTGCCGCCTGCACGCCTCGGCGTCACCTCGTACCGCCTCGACGTGGGCCAGGGCGGACAGGGACAGGTACTGCCAGAACTCGTTGTCCGTGAAGCCGGACAGTTCGACGGCCTCGGTCGCAGCCGCCCGTGCCGCTTCCGTACGACCCGTGAACACGTTGGCGTAGGAGGACACGTACAGCGCGAAGGGCAGCATGCCCAGGGCTCCGGAGACCCGCAGCCGTTCCAGCAGCGAGTTGACGGCGCGTCGGCCCAGTTCGTGCTCCCCGGTCCAGTTCATGGTCGCGGCGGCCAGCACGACGTACTCGGTCGGCAGTTCGTCACCCCGGGTGCGCACCGCCTCCAGGCAGCGTCGCAGTTGTTCCCTCCCCGCTGAGCCCTCTCCCAGGTGCAGCATCGTGATGCCCCGGATCAGGCCGGCGACCAGGGTCGCGGGGGCCTGCGCCCCGTCGAGCAGCTTCTCCGTCCGCATCGCCGCATCGAAGGCGCCGGCGGGGTCGCCGGACAGCAGCGAGGCCATCGCGGCGTCGGCGAACAGTTGGGAGCCGCGCCGCGGGTCGGTGTCGCGGAGTTCCTCGGCCGCGCGGAACACGAACCGGTGGGCGAGGGCGGGATGCCCGGTAAACAGTTCGACGCGACCCCGGCCGGCCGCTATCTCGGCGCGCAGTCCGGCATCCTCGACCAACTCGTCGGCTCGGGCGAGGAGTTCCCGAGCATGGGTGTTGCGCCCGCCGAGGAGTGCGTCCTTGGCCGCCGCGGTAAGGCGTCGGGCACGGTCGGGTTCGCTGACGCTGAGTGCCGCCGACCGCTCCCACGCGGCGGCGGCCGCCACGTACCCGCTGCGGGACTCGGTGGTGCGGGCCAGCTCCTCCAGCGCCGCCGCCACCTGTTCGTCGGGGCCGAGGGCCGCCTCGGCCAGATGCCAGGCCCGCTCCCCGGCGCGCCCGGGCCGCGAGCAGGCTGCAGCGAGCGCCAGATGGGCGGCCCTGACCTCCTCGGAGGACGCGGCGGCCAGCACTGCGGAAGGGACCAGCGGATGAGCGAAGTGGTACGCGTTCGAGGCGAAGGACGCCAGTCCGCTGCCCTCGACATCGGTGAACGCCGTCCGCGGTACGCCGAGTTGCCGAGCGGCGCGGGTCAGGTCCCCCGTCTCGGTCGAGGTGCTCGCGGCCATGAGGAGCAGCAGGATCCGGGCGGCGAGCCCCACCGTCGCGACCCGGTCGGCGAACAGCGCACCCGCGGCCCCAGTCGGCAGGGTGCGCGGCATCGGGCCGTGCCCGCTCAGTTGGGATCCGGTGAGCCCGTGCACCAGCTCGATCAGCGCCATCGGGTTTCCTGCACTGCGGAGTGCGAGCTGACGGCGTACGTCCTCATGAGGGCTCATCCCGGTGCGGTCGGCGACGAGTTCGCCGACCGCGCTCTCCTCCAGCCCGGCCACTTCGAGTACAGGCAGTGCGACCGTGAGCGAGTCGGCCGCCGGATCCGGCCGGGTCGTGACCAGCATGCCGATGTCCTCGGCCATCAGCCGCCGGGCCGCGAACGCGAGCGCCTCGGCGGAGGACGGATCCAAAGCGTGTACGTCATCGACGGCGACCAACAGCGGCCGTTCCTCGGCGAGTTCGGCCAGCAGGCTCAGCGTGGCGGCACAGACCTCGAACCGGTCGGCGGGCCGGGTCGGCCCGAGCGCGACGGCTCCTCTCAGTGCCTCGGCCTGGGGTGGCGGAAGCCGGTCGATGAGATGGGCGGCGGGCCGCACGAGCTGCGAGAGCCCGGCGAACGCGAGCTGCTTCTCCGGCTCCCAGCCGCGTAGCCACAGCACCCGCATGCCCTGTTCCCGTGCCGCATCGGCGCCGAGTCGCAGCAACGCGGTCTTCCCGATACCGGCCTCGCCCCGCAGCACGAGCACCCGGCTTCTGCCCTGGCGGGCGTCCTGTACCAGCAGACCGATCCGCTCGGCCTGTGCGTGCCGTCCGAAAAGCATGGCTCAGGGTAGGACGGCCAAGTCCCGGGCGCGGGGCGTCTGTTGAGCGACGGGCCAGGTCTGGCGCCTAGGGCTGAGGAGGTTCGCCGCCCTCCCTGAACCGAACCCGCACGGCGTACAGCGCGTCGTACCGATCCTGTGTCCTGACCGCGTACCGCAGGCCCAGCCGGGTCACACACGGACTCCCCCGGTGAACGCCAGCACGGCCTTGGTCGGGGCGGTGTTCTGGGGTTATGAACTCGCTCCGGCCCGCCCATCCGTCCTGACAACCCTGGGGATTCCCCCGAGGCGGCCAGCCGGACGGCGATTTTACGGTGAAGGGATTCAACACTAACGGGGAAGGAGATTCGGTTATGCCCGGAGAGTACGACGCGAGGATCAAGGATCTGTCGGTGGTCGAGAAGGGGACGTCCTTCACGGTGGACACCCTTGCCACCGCCGGTGACTTCGACGTCCTCGCGGACATCGAGGTGGGGGCGTCACTGAACGCGGTGATCACCCGCATCCAGATCTGGGTGTCGGTCGGCGACCTGAGTCAGCTCACGCGGGTCGACCTCCAGACGTACGACCAGCCCGCGACGCCGGTAAACGGGCCGCGCAGCGAACAGGTTCGCATCCCGTTCAACGCTCTCACCGGCGTCGGCGTCGGCGACGGCGACCTCCTCCAAGCGGTCGCCACGCTCAAGGTCACCGCCGGGGTGCTGACGGACGTGTCCAACGCGAAGAGCGAGCCGTTCATCTTCACCGCGTGAGGCACACACGACATGTGCCGCGACGGCAACCGGTCGTCGCGGCACATATCCATATGATTCTGAGGCTTTCCCAGACGCGCTCTACACCATCGCCTCGCCCAATCAAGGCTGCGGAAGCTCGTCAGAATCTCCAAGGAGCTCAACCTGCAGAGAAAGCTCACAAGTTGGCCGACAGAGGGCAGGGAGCAGGGAAGTCGACAGGTCCTAGGCCGGCTCCGCGGTGCGGATGTTGTCGAGGTTGTCCTCGACCCAATAGCGCAGCCCGGCCAGCGGCTCCGCGACGCTGCAGCGGAGTTCGGTCAGCGCGTACTCGACATGCAGCGGCACCGCCGGGTAGACGGTGCGGTCGACGAACCTCATCTCCTCCAGACGACGCAAGGTGTTGGTCAGCACCTTGGGGCTGATCCCCTCCAGTCATCGCTGCAGCGCCCCGAAACGCTTCGGGCCTTCCTCCATCGCGCCGATGGCGAGAGCAGACCACTTGTTCGCCAACAGGTCGAGCACGTCACGGCACGGCACTGGGCCGCGTACACGTCGTGGTGATGGTGCCCGTTCGTCGCACAGCTCATGACCATGGCCGATCCAACCTCACCGCTTAACTTTCCGATAGAAAGTTACTTCTCTTAGAGGTTGCTACCACCCCTCGGCTAGTTTCCAGTGCGTGATCAACAGCCCTATTTCCGCTGCCAGGAGTTGCTATGGCCCACACCGTCACCGTTCCACTGACCGTCGGCAACATCGCGCTGTCGTTCCATTGCGCGGTCGCCCAGTCACCGGGCACGTCCTGGAGGCCCACGGCCACCAGGTGACCGGCGTCGAGGCTCCGCACGAGGAGATGTTCGGTCGGCAGGCGGCGGGACGGACCGACCTTCTCGTCTCCGCGTGGCTGCCGGCCAGCCACGCTACCCATCTGGACGCCTACCGTGAACACGTGCGGGTCCTCAGCCCGGACTACGAGCCGTACTGCATCTGGGCCGTGCCGCCCTACGTGCCCGCCGATCCGGTCAGCGAAGTCGCCGACCTGACACGTCCCGAGGTGGCCGAACGGATAGCGCGAACCATTCAAGGCATCAACCCGGGAGCCGGCATCAGCCGCTTCTCGGCCCGCATGGTCGGGACCTACGGACTCGACCGCCTCGGGTACGCCTTCGCCCCAGGTACCGAGTAGAGCTTCATCCGGCATGTGGAGCGGAGCCTCGCGGCGCGGGAGTGGTTCGTCATTCCCCAGTGGCGACCCCAGTACCTCAACCGTCGCCACGGACTGCGTGCGCTGGCGGACCCGAAGGCGCTTTCGGGCGGGGTGGATGTGGCGAACACGGTGATCCGGCGCGCCGCGCTGTCCCGCATCGATCCGGACGCCGTCGGGCAGCTGGACGCCATACACCTCGGCAATGAAGGTGTCGAGTAGATGGACGAGCTCATCAACGCACAAGGGCTGAATCGAGTTGCGCGCCAGATCGGAGAAGTAGAGGTTGCCCTTGCGGTCCATGGCCGTGTCGCCGGTCGGCGGCAGATCCGCCCAGGGTCGCACCTGGGCGCCAGGCGGGCCGGACTCAGCCCGGGGTCGTCCAGGGCCCGAGTGGGCACTTGTGACCACGGCCCCGGCAGCGGGCCGTAGTAGAGCCACCGCCGGTCCGGCGACAGTTCGAGCGGGTCGGTGTTGACTTTCAGGTGCTTGCCGTCGCTGCTCACCACGGTGCCGTCGACCACGATCGGCCGCTTCGCAGGGGCCGTGGTCGACGGGTGGTCCTCCAGCACCCGCCGGGCCGTGCCCGTGCGCAGGTCCAGCACGATCAATCCGGGGCGCCCCGCGTCGGTCAGATAGGCGGTGCGGCCGTTGAACCGGACATCGTCGACATAGCTGCTCGGCAGGACCGCGTCGTCCAAGGGGTACACCCTGCTGACGCGGTCGCTTGGCACTGCCGGGCAGCGGGTCCCCGCCGAAGGCGGGCGCGCCGGTGCCAACCACCCACAGGCCGCCTCGACCGTCCAGATGGATCGCGTTGACGTTGACGAAAGCGGTGTCCACCGCGTCCCCCAGACAGCAAGTGCTCTAGACGGGGTCCGGGTACGGCACGACTCCGCCGTCGGCGGTGACCAGACCCAGTGCCGGCCCGGCGGACCCTGCCCAGCGCGGACCCGCCACAAAGATCCGGCCCCGGTCGACCGCTACAGCGTTCCAGACCATGCCCTCGCTCCGCGCGACCGGCTGCAGCGGCCCGCTTCTGGCTTCGGCCGGGGCAGTCAGTGCGACGGAACCGGCGGAGAGTGCGGCGGCGGCCAACGCACCGAATGTGCACCTGGAGATCGACATGGCAAGAACGTATCCGGCAGGCGCTAGTTACCCGCAAGGGAAACTACTTTCCTTAAGGAAACCCGGTTGCCGGAATTCGGGCCCTGCCACCCGAGAGGTCCGTTTCTCATATTTGATCACAGCACGACACGGAACAGGTTCGCGGACGGGTCGACCACGGCGTCGAGGCGGAGGCCCACACGCAGGACGGGATGCTGCGAGCGCTTCCAGGTGGCCTCGAACGTCTGGAAGCCCGGCCCACTGACCCGCAGGACGACCACGGCACCGCCGTCGTCCCCGATGTCCCATTCGGTCAGCTCGGTGATCTCCGCCGTCGCCGGAACCCCGAAGGCGTCGAGCCGCCGGTTGTGCCTCCGTTCGGCAGCGACGGTGAGCCCAAGCACGAAGCCCAGGGGGACGAGGACCACCGTGCACACCATGCCGGTGATCACCAGGCCCTGGCCGGCGAAGACACCGAGGTCCATCAGGACCGGCCCCAGCAGCCCGAGCGCCACGAGAAAGAGGTACATCCAGGCAGCCGCCCAGGGACCGACCTTCGACACCTGTGTCGGCGCGGGACCGTTCTCCCCGTCGGTCACGTCAGAGCCGCCGTCTCTCGGCCGACGGCGCTGGCGTCACGGCGTTGTTCCGTCTCCCGCGTAGAGGTAAGCGCCGGGGTTGGCGGGGTCCGCGATCAGAAGGATCTGGTCACCGGCGCGGGGGATGCGCAGTTTCGAGACGAGGGTCTGGAGCCTGATCGGGTCGGCGGTGACCCCGGTCAGCTGGAGGACCAGGTCGACGACCGGGTCGAAGTTGACCATCTTGCCGGTGTCGCTGATCGACACGACTACGGCGGGTACCGTCGGCGCGCCCATGGCGAGCAACTGCTGCGCGGTGGCACCGGAGTGGTACGCGCCGAGCGACTGCTGGAGCTTGGCGTAGTCCTCACTGGCGAGCGTCGCGCGCGTCATACGGCCGTAGAAACCCTTGCCGCTCGCCATCTGCTCCGCGATCTTGGCGGCCTTCTCCTCGCGGCTCTTGCCCTTGCCGAAGATTCCCATGCTGTGCCTGCCCTTCCGGTCCGTTCTGCCTGGTGATGTGGACACTAGGAGGCGGGCAGCGCCTACCGATCCCAGGTTCGACCACCAGTTCCCCCAGGACGTACGCTCTGATCATGTCGTCCCCGAGCCGGCCGTCGACCGGCGAGCGCCGTCCGCGCGCCATGGTCATCGACAGGGCCTGGCGCGGCCTCGGGCCGGGTCCCGAGGCGCTGAGCGGGCCCGGTGGCGCGCCGCTGACCCGGACGGTCAAGCTGATCGTGCTGCCGCTGATCGTCCGGCCCGCGCTGCGGCCGGAGCTCGCCGCCGACTTCCTCGACGCGCGGGAGGCGGAGCGACTCGACGCGCTGATACGGGAGTCCGGTGCGGTTCTGGAGGCGACGGCACGGTGGTTCACGCTGCTGAAGAAGACCCGCCGGGCCCTGGGGATCGTGGCGGGCAACCCCCAGGACCTGTACTTCCAGCGGTGCTTCGAGCTGGCGACCGAGCACGGGGCGCCGGGGCCCGGCGCGGACGCGGTGGCGAGGGCGGTACTCGAAGACGTCGTGGACGCTTCCGGCGGACGGACCGTGGAGGCGCTGAGGGAGCATCTGGCGGACGCCGCCCGGCGCACCCGGCTCGACGCCGAGCTGGCGACGGCGTGGGACGGACGCGAAGCAGTATCGGACTCCTTCGATACGGGCCTGGCGGCCGAGGTTCTCGAAGCCTGCGGTGCGGCGGGGACGGCGGGAGCTGATGCGCCCGCCTTCGCCGCCATGGTCCGGGCCGGGCACGGAAGCCTGGTCGGGCGGGCCCTGTGGGCGGCGCACCCGGCCGACGTCTGGGACCGCGCCGACGTACCCCCGCACCTCGGACTGACCGCGCACCGCGTGCCCCCGCGCCCCGAGGTCGGCCGGAGCGCCTCGACCGCCACACTCCCCGCGCCGTTCGACCGCACGCTCTTCGAACGGCTCTTCACCGTGCTCCAGGCATCGGCCCACCGCGAGCAACTGCCGACCGTGCCCGAACTCGTTCGGCGAGAAGCCGGCCGCAGCTGCGCCCCGCTCGGCCTGTACGACGAGAGCCTGCGCGTCACCGTCGTACTCGGCGGCCGACTCGCGGTGGGCCTCGATCCGCTGGGCACCGGGACCTCCGTGGCGGGGTCGACGGCGGCACACCGCATCGTCAACAGCCGTTGGCAACGGGAGGCTTCGGTCCTCCGGGCCCGCAGGATGACCGTCTCTCCTCGCCCCGACCCGGACGGCGGTGTGCTGAACGCCCTCGCCCAGGACCTGCGCACCCCGTGGACCGCGTACATGCGGCGCCTCTGGGTACGGCTGCACGGGCGCGACGTCCGCGACGCGGCACTGCCCGACGCGGCATCAGCCTGGGGTGTGCTCGACGGGGTCGCCCGCTCGGTGATGATGGACCACCGCGCACGAGTCCGTACGGCACTGCGCACCCTGTCGGCGACCTCCGCGAACGCCGCACACTCCGCCGAGCCGAGGAGCGCATGATGCCTGAACGGCGCAGTGCCATCACGCGGGCCGAGGACGGCGTCATACGGATCGACGGCCCGGCCGCCGGGCCCGCCTTCACCCGGGCCGTTCTCGATGTCGCGGGCGCCGTCCTGACCTGGCCCGTCCTCGACCCGACAGGCCTGCCGACAGCGGAGATCCACGACGTGGGGCAGGCCCAGCAGTGGCTGTGGGCGGTCTACGGCGAGGGTACGGCCGCCGCTGTCGACGCCTTCGCGTCGGGGGCCCCGGCCGCCGAGCCGACGCTGCCCGAGCAGCCCACCGCCCTCGCCGAGGCTGCCGCCCGCCTCGCCCTCGGGCACTGGGCGGCCCGCTGGTGGCCGACGTCGCACCTGGAGGGGATTCCCGCGCTCGAACCGGACGTACTGGGCCTCGAGTTGGCCGCACTGACCCACGAGTGCCAGCAACTCTTCGATGCACCAGGCGAGTTGGAGGGTGCCGAACTGCTGGAGGAGCACCTGGCCGCGCTCGACCCATTGATCCGTTGGCGACGGTCGGCGACCCCGCCTCGCCAACTGGACCGTGTCCTAGGGCTGATCGACGACGCAGCCGACAACGCCGGGCTGGACGGGGAGGCGCTACGGCACCTCCGGTCGGCCCTGGAACAGGACCACAGGCCGGCCGCCACAACCGCCACGACGCTCGACCTCGCCGAACTCTTCGTACCGCAGCAGGAGTTCGCCCTCGCGGCAGGCAGTCTCCACACCGCGACCGGCCGCGTGGTCGCCCGGGGCTCGGGGACAAACGATTGGTGCCGCTATCCGCCCGGCTTCGTCGACGCCGCCGAGAACGCCGTGTCCTGGACGGCGTACGCGCTCGGCGCCGAGCGGCGGATCGAGGTCGAGGTCGTCGCCGACAGCGCGGCTCCCATGGGCGGGGTGCACCTCGCGGCGGAGGTCCGCGTGGACGACAGCCCCCCGAACCGCGTGCTGCTGGCCAGACAGGAGGACACGTGGGCTGGCCGGGCTGACCTGGACATCCCGGCCTCGACGACACCGGGCATCGAAGTCGGCATCCTGCTGCCGGGGTTCGACCCGGGACCGGGCGCCGCCGATGATCGTGCGGCACGTGAGGCGGTACGAGCCCTGGCCCGGCACCGGCTCGGCCTCGCGGCGGCACCGCACGACGGCGAGGCCGCACACCCGGACCACCCCTTCCTCGCGGAGATCGTGGCCGCCACTGCCATGGAGGAGGACTTCTAGCCCATGCCGGAAGAGCCAGAAGACCATCAAGACCCTCAAGGCCCGCAAGCCCCTCAAGGCCCGCAAGACGCGGCGGAACACGAAGAGCAGGCAGCGACGCTCAGCTACGGCGAGCCCTTCGACAGCGGCTTCGCGCTCGCCGAGCGCCATCAACTCGCCCCGGATCTCCCGGCCGCGCTGGCCGTCTACGGGGACCTCCTCGCCGTGGCCGAGTCGTTCGAGGACTCGCCCGACGTACAGCTCCTGCGCGGGCATCTGTTGTCCGACATCGGGACGGTTCAGCTCGCGGCCACGGATCTGCCCGGGGCGGGCCTGTCCATCGGGCAGTCCCTCGATCTGGTGCGGGGCATCGCGTCCGTGCCGATGGGACCGAACGGCCGCCGGCTGTGGCTGGAAGTCCTGCTGAAGACACTCCTGGCCAGAGTCGAACTGCTGCGCAGGACCGGGCAGTTCGACGAGGCGCAGGAAGCGATGGACGAGGCGACGGCCCTGTTGTCGGAGTTCGACGACCCCGAGGGGCTGCGTACCGCCGAGATCGGCCTGGGCCGGGTGCATCTGCTGATCGACCGCAGTGCGTGGGGCGCGGCCGAGGAACTGGCCTCCGCGCTGCTGGCCGACGCGCCGTCGGCCGAGCCGTATCTGCTGGACTGTCTGGGGGTCGTCTGCGCCTCGACGGTTCGGTTCGAGCAAGCGGAGGACTACTTCGCCCGCGCGGAGGAGGCCTATCTGGCGCTGGGTCACCACGCGGGGCGCCAACAGGTGCTCTCCCACCGGGCGTACGCGGCGCTGCGGGCCGGGGACCTCGACCGCGCGGAGGAGTTGTACGCGGCGGCCGCCGAGATCTTCGAACGGCAGGGCCAGGCCGAGGACTTGGCGGTCTGCGAACAGGCCCGTGCCGCCATCGCCGCACACCGCGGGGACGCGGCCGACGCCGCCGCTCTGACGGCGTCCAGCCTGGCCCGCTTCCAGCAGGTCGGTGCCTCGATCGCCGCCGCCGACACCATGCTGCTGGGCGCCCGGCACGCGTACGAGCGGGGCGACATCGACGAGATGAAGCGGCTGGCGCAGGGCGCGCGGGACGTGTATCAGGAGCGCGGGGTGTACGAGCGGTGCGCCCAGGTGGACCTGATGCTCGCGCGCACCCTTGAGGACAACCTGAACCGGACCGACCACGGCGTCCACGAACGCACCTCGCTCGCCAACGCGCTCTCCCTCGCCCTGCCCGCCGCCCTGACGCTGGAAGCGGCCCGCTACGACTTCGCCACCGCCCACGCCCGCAGCCAGTGGCTCCAACTGGCCGACGAAGCCATGCAGTTGGTCTTCCGACTGGCCCTCCGCAGCAACGACCAAGGGCTGATCTTCGAGCTGGTGGAACATCGGTGCGCGGGCGCCTCCCTGGCACTGAGCCGTACGTCCACCACCGGCAAGGCGACGGCGGTCTTCCCGGACGCAGCCATGAAAACGGACGCCGCCATGAAGACGTACGCCCCCGATGACGGCGCTCCGCTGACGCTGGGCGGCATCGCCGCCGACGCCGCCGCCTCCGTCGGTCTGCGGGTCGCACCGCCGCCGAAGATCGTGATGTCGGCGGAGGCGGGCGGCCGTACCGCGCTCCAGGAGTACGTCCAGGCAGCCGAGTTCCGCTATCACCGGCGGATCGTGAGCGAGGAAGAGGTGCCGTTCTGTCCGCCGACGATCTGACCGACCCGAACCGTCCGGTGGTCCAGGTCCGCCTCGCCGATGCCGGTGATCTGCACATGACCTGGACGTGGACCCGCGGGGCGCAGGGCTTCGGCACCGGGTACGCCCCGGGGGCGGACGTGGACGAGGCGATCCGCGCGCTGGCCGCCGAACTGCCGGGCGGCGGCACGGAGGGCATGCGGCGCGTGTTCGCGTCCGGCGCGCTGGCCACGTACGAAGGGGAGCTCCGCCTCGCCCGCATGCTGGCCGAGGTGCTGTGGCCGCCGGGCCTGACCGACCAGATCCGCCAGGTGTCGGCCCAGCTGGGCCGTCCGCTGATGCGGCTCCAGCCGTCGCCCCGGGTCGCCCAGGTCCCGTGGGAGCTGCTGGCCGTGGACGGTGACGACAGCGAGGTACGGCTGATCGACCTCGTGGACATCGCCACCACGGCACCGGCATCGCTACGACGGACGGGCACCACCCCGACCGATCAGGACCCTGCCTCGGACTCGGACGCCGTGGTTCTCGTCCTGGACCCCCGTGTCCCCGGCTTCCGCGCCGACTCCCCGCTCGGCTCGGTCCTGGGGCAGCCCGGCTCGGACCCGGCGCTGCTGTCCCTGGTGCGGCGGAGGCTCGACGCGAGCACCGTCGTACCGTCCGTCGCCACCCCCGCCGAGGCCTTCCGTCGCACCGACCTCGACCGTGACTGGCTGGGCGAGGCACTGCGCAAGGGTGCCCGTCGCCTGATGTACGTCGGTCACGTCAGCGGCGCCCCGGTCGAGGGCGGGCAGAGCGAGGACGTCACCCTTCACCTGTGCTGCGGCCCTGAGACCACGGGGATGGCCGAACCGGTGCGCACCCACCGCCCGTTGTCCGCCAAGGACCTTCTCCTGGGCACGCTCCCGCTGCGCGCGGACGGTGTGCCGGGCGCTCACCTCTGGCCCGCACCGCCGCGCGTCGCGCTGATCGCCTGCGAGAGCGGCGGCGATCTGCGCTTCGCGGAGTCCTTCGGCCTGGCGACAGCGATGATCCACAACGGCGCCCACCTGGTCACCGCCACCCGCTGGGTGCTCCCCACCAGCTTCGCCTTCCACCGCCTGGCCGGTCTGCCGGAGTCCGTACGGCCGCTCACGGAGGCCGTGGTCGCCGTGGACGCGGCCCACGAGGACCACGACCCGGTCCGCCATCTCGGCGCCTGGCAACGACAGTTGCTCGACCAGTGGCGCGCCGACGGCCGGATCGAGCACTCGCCCCTCCTCTGGGCGGCCCTGACCTGCATCGTCAGGTGAGGGGCCAGGGGTGGTGGAGGCAGTACGCGCCCAACCCGATCGCGGCGGTCCCGGTGACCAGCAGGGCGGCGATGAACTTGATGTTCGACGCGCGCTCATGGCGTTCGTGGTCGGGGTCGGCGGTGAGGAGGGACGGGTCGGCGGGCGCGTAACGGAGGGGGATGTCACGGCCGAGGGACCTGGCGATGTTCCGGATGCCCTGCGTGCACAGTGCGGTGACCTCGACGCCCTCGTGGGTGGTGAAGGCGACGACGGAGGCGTGGCTGACGCTCTCGCCGCCTTCGCCGTCGGAGTAAAGATCCCTGGTGACGGCGACCACGCGGCCCTGGACGGTGACGCCGGCGGCCAGTTGGGCGGCACGGGCGCGGGCGTACTCGCCGTCCCGGCTCAACGCGGCGACGAGCAACAGCAGTCCACCGACGCAGATCAGCCCCCACTGCCAGCCCCACGCGAAGAACGACTGGACGACCAGCCCCAACACCAGCAGGATCACCATGCAGTTCGGCCCGCCGGTCCCGGAGGTCCGCCCCTCGCTGTCCAGCATGAGGTAGAACCGCTCCGGCCGCCGCCGCGGAAACCGGACCGGGAACTCCTGCCCAACCCAGGCCACCAGCACCCGGTCGCCCCGTTTGTTCTCGTGCCGCAGCCTGAACTCCCGCCCGGTGCCCGGGTCCTGGTACTCGATCGTCACCGGTATCCCGTCGTGCCCCGGCTCACCGTGTCCCGGCGCGTGCACCTCCACGACCCGAGCCGTCACCCACACCGCCCGCTGCGGCCGGGTCAGCCCGGCCAGCGAACACGCGTAACCGGCCAACGCCAGCCCTGCGGGCACCGTCCACCACAGCCCGAGCATCGTCTGCAGGTCCATACGGCGAGGCTCTCGCCGCCGGGACTCCTACCGATCCCAGGTTCGAGCCAGGCCGACCATCCCTTTTGATCCGGTCGACCGAACCGAGGCAACAGCGCAGCACAGCACCGTCCGCGCTGGACCCGGGGCATGCGAATCGGCGCATCAATCGCAAACGTCCATGTCTTCCTGACCTGAGATCAGTGGCTTGCGTCGACCCCCTACCGTCCGCATTGACGGATGAGGGGGACCTGCGGCCAGGACAACCGTCCACGCGACCCACCTCCGACCCGCGGGGGTTCCCATGCGTGTCCGTGCGTTCGCCGTCGTCGCATGGCTCGGGGGCAAGGGCCATCACGCGGGCGCCGAAGAGACGATCAAGATCCGGACCATCCCGGGCCGACGTCTGCCGCCCACCTCCCGTGTCCCGCATCGCCGCTGGTCAGAGACATACTGACGGCCACTGAGCTGCTCGATGATGATGTGGTGTGCAGCCGGCTGACCAAAACGGCGCAGGGGAAGAGGATTTGGGCGACGTTCTGTGCGAGGACCGCGGCCACACCGCTGACTCTCACGGAGCCCTGCACACACTGTTGGCCCCGGAAACATTTCTGTCTCCGGGGCTTGAGGTGACAGATATCAGCGGTGATTGATCCACTCCCAGGCCAGCCCGACGATCGCCTTGCCTGCGGTGGTACCAATGACGTGCGCCATTCCATTGACTCCGGCAAGCATTGCCCCATATGCAAGTCGGCGCGCGAACCGCCCGCAGTGGATGAGATAGAAGCGATCTCCCTCGCGAACCCGCGCTTGACTTTCAGGGTGATCTGTTGTCTGAGTGGCTTGGTGGGACGACAGTTGCACGATCAGACTCCCTTCCTTCCAGGTTGCAGAAGTGCAGCGTTCGCCCGGAAATCCTGTGGGAGATTGGTGTTCACTTTCGAGCAGATATGGGCCTGTGCGGCGAAATTGCTCAACTGCCCTGATGGACGGCTCCGTCGCGTACTGAGAACCTGTACGCAAGCGAACGAAACCGATACGTCGGGAGAACTCCGTTGGGGCGGATAGATCCTTCCCGGATCCGCACACGAGACGACCTCCGCGCACAACTGGTGGCCGTTTTCCACGCAGGGGGATGGAGCGTGCACCGTCTGGCTGGGGCGGCAGATCTAAGTCCAGCCACTGTGCAGGGAATCCTGAGTGGTTCCACAGGCCTGCCTCGTACCGAAACCCTGCGGGCGTTCGTGCAAGCATGTACGCAAGATCCAAAGCCTTGGATCCAGGCTCGCGGGCGCGTAGCCCAGGCCGCGAAGGGCGCTGCGGACGGTAGGCAGCATGGCGAGGAAACCCCGACGCATCAACTGACGCTCTCTCCCCAAGCCTGGCTTCCTGTTGCTGAGGCCGACCCGATAGCACTCGGTGTGCACCGACCGAGGTCGGCCTGGGGCATGGACAGCCTGCCCCCCTATGTTGCACGCGATATCGATGACGTGCTGAGCCGCGTCCTGGCGGAGGCCGGCGAGAACGGTGGCATGGTTTTGCTGACAGGTGATTCAACGGCCGGCAAGACGCGAACTGCCTACGAGGCGATGCGGCGTGTTCTGCCCAGTCATCTCCTGTGGGCGCCACCTCGTGGGGCCGATCTGCGGGAACTTCCTGCGATTGTCGGGGGCCGGCAGGGAAACGGACTCCTGCTGTGGCTGGATGACCTAGAGGGGTACATGCACTCCCACGGGCTGGAACCCAACCTTCTGGCTCGGTTGTCGGCAGCCCGCGTCGTCGTGCTGGCGACACTTCGCGAGAGCCTCTACGACCTGTATCGACCGGGCAGTGAACGTGCGGCCATCAGGGAGAGGGACTTTCAGGCACAGCTGGTCACACAAGTCGGCTCCCGCGTATTGAATATGGCCATGCAGGTGGCGATCGAGCGCACTTGGAGTGCTGATGAACTCCGTCGCACGGCCCACGCGTCGGACGCGCGGCTTCAGGATGCACTAGTGAATCACGGCCCTTTCGGCGTCGCCGAATACCTTGCGGCCGGCCCACTCCTCTGGCAGGAATGGCGTGGGGCATTGCGCGTCGGCGGACGGCCCCGCGGCCATGCGCTTGTTGCTGCGGCCATCGACCTGGCCCGAGCCGGGATGATTGGACCCTTACCGCATTGGGTCGTTATCGAGGCTCATTACAGCTACCTTCAGATCGCCGCTCATCTCCGGCCGGAAGAGGAGACACTGGACCAGGCCGCGCAATGGGCAACGGTCGTCCGACTCGGGTCCACAAGTCTCCTCGTTCCCAACGCAGCAGCGGGAACCTGGAAGGTCTTCGACTACCTCGTCGATGAAGCAGAGAGGAAGCAAGATTTCCCTGCAGTACCCGAGCTGGTGTGGGAGATCGCAGAGCGCGAAGCCACAGGATCCCAACGTCGAGGAGTGGCATTCTCCGCTCACTATGCCGGCCGAAAACGGACTGCCGAGAGGCTTTTTCGGTCGATGTGGAAAAACGGCGAGGAAAGCGGTCGCACCCTGGGGGTGATTCTCGCCCAGCAGAACAGGTACGCGGAGGCAGAACCGCTCCTGCGCACAGCCGTGGAGGAAGGTGACATCATCGCCCCAGGCGCTTACGGTCTCCTGCTGACCCAGCTCGGCCGTATTGACGAGGCGGAACCTCTACTGCGCTGGGAAATAGAGAATGGACTGGCCGACAAAGGAAATGTATCGCTGCTACTCGGCGACATTCTGGGCCAACAAGGGCGTGCTTCGGAGGCAGAGGAGCACTTTCGGATAGCTGCTGCAGAGGGTTCTCCTTACGCGCCGCGTGCTTTGGGCAGTTGCCTTCTCGCGCTGGACAGGTGCGATGAGGCCGAACCGTGGCTACGAAAGGCTGCGAAGGCAGGCGACGGAGGCGGGGCGTCGAGGCTCGCGCTCGCCCTCATTCGCCTGGGCCGTTCGAACGAAGCCGAAGAGTGGCTTCAGGTAGCTCTCGACGCCGGCGTCACCGCAAACTTCGTCGATGTCGGCCAGTCGCTCGACGAGCAGGGGCACCCTGAGTTGGCAGAGAAGTGGCTGCGCGTTGCTGCGTACGCTGGTGTTGACGCTGCCGTTGCCTTGGCCATGCTCCTTGTGGGCCAAGGCCGTTTCCAGGAGGCCGAACCTTGGGCACGCAAAGCTGCTGCCAGTGGTGACGTAGAAGCGGTCGCCACCCTGGGAGCCGTCTTGACCGGTCAACTACGCCTACGGGAGGCCGAACCCCTGTTGCGTCACGCAGCGGATGCCAACAACACCAAGGGGACTATGTTCCTGAGCTTTTTGCGGGACGAGGCTGAGCCGACGCTGCGGCTCCTGGCTGAGCAAAGCGACGAGTGGGCAGGGGAACTAGGGCTGTTCCTCGTCTCCCAGCACCAGTTCGAAGAGGCGGAGCCATGGCTCCGCCGAGCCGCTGAGGCAGACGTTCCCTCAGACGACGGAACCCTTGCAGGCATTCTCGGAGAAGTCCTGCAATGCCTCGGCCGGGTCGATGAAGCTGCCTCCTGGCTGCGGGCCGCCGTGGACCGAGGTTATATGAAGGCGGCCCTCCACTTGGGCTCCATGCTCCTTCAGCAAGGGCAGGACGGGGCAGAGCACTGGCTACGGCGAGCTGCGGAGGCCGGCGACATGGAAGCCGCATGCGAACTGGGGTTTCACTGTTTCCTGGCTGATGATCGCCTCGACGAAGCGGAACGGTGGCTACGTGTGGCCTCAGCTCATGTCCCGCAAGCAAGGACATGGCTCGGCGTAGTGCTGATCGGACTGGGCCCTGAACATGCCTCTGAGGGTGCGGAGTTGCTGCGCCGGGCCGCAGAATCCGGCACCGATCCCGCTACCTTCCTTTACGGAGACTATCTGCGCGCGGTGGGACGCCCAGAGGATGCGGAGCCCTGGTTGAGGCTGGCAGCTGACGCGGGGAATAGCGCCGCGGCAGACCAACTGTGCGTCGTCCTTCAACAGCTCGGCAGGCACCAGGTCTTGGAGGGAACACAGAGCTCGGCGTCCGAGCCCGAGCTGCCCTCCGTGTGAAGTCGCACCCTGCGGTGCTGCAATCCTCGCCGCGCTGCACTCCAACCGACGCCGAGCTGCGCGTCAGCCCTTGGAGCGAGATCACGGGAGGGATGGCGTGGCGCTCATGGCCGCAAAGGTACGGGGCGATTCCTGCACCTACGGTGCGGACGGATTCT
Source organism: Streptomyces sp. NPDC002499 (assembly GCF_053595415.1). Taxonomy (NCBI): domain Bacteria; kingdom Bacillati; phylum Actinomycetota; class Actinomycetes; order Kitasatosporales; family Streptomycetaceae; genus Streptomyces; species Streptomyces sp. NPDC002499. Next base: position 316,048 of record NZ_JBSFXO010000012.1, on the reverse strand, counting down.
CGGATCTGCAGGCCACCGCCCGGACGCGACCCGGCTCGACCTCGCGCACCGCAGGCTGGCGCGAGCCAGCGGGGAGAACTACATGGGCCATGTCGCACTGGAGGACTCACACGCCAACACGGCGGTCCGCGTGCCGAGATCCGGACCAGACGCGGACCAACCCGGTTTCACAGCAGAGGATTCCGTCATCTGCCGCAGGTCAGGGGTGGATGAGGCTGTGTACCACCAGCAGACGGAGAACCTCCTGGTGTCGTCCTCGCCGAAGAAGCTCGGCTTCCTCTAGACCCGGGAGATCCAGGACGGGTCACGGCCGAGCAGGGCGAGCAGGCGGTCGCTCTCCTCGGTGTCGTCCGGGACGGGAAGCCGGCGGCGGAACGCGGCTCCGGCGCCGCGGCCCTCGTCCGGGACCAGGGCGGCGATGTCCAGCGCGGCGGCATTGAGTTCGGCGGCGGGCTCCCACGGGACGCCGATCGTCACCGCGATGTCCCAGGCATGCACCACGTAGTCGAGCAGGTGGAAGCCGAGCGCCAGTCGCCCGGGGACGGCGAAGCCCTCGCCCACCTCCGGGAGCGCAAACCGCCGCTCCAGCACGTCGAGTTCGGCGAACGCCGCCGTGACCTCCTGCACCGAGGCCTCGTACGCTCCCGCCGGGTCGTCGCCGAGGTCGCCGTCGCGCCAGACGGCCCACGGCTCCCCCGCGCCGCGCGCGGAGGCGGCGAAGCCCTCGTTCTGGCAGACCAGATGGCGCAGCAGTCCGTACAGGGTCCAGTCCGGGCACGGCGTCGCCAGCCTCAGTTGATCGGTCTTCACCTGGGAGACCAACTCCCCGGTCAGTGACAGTGCTTGGCGGTCCAGTCGTCGTATGTCCATGGCCGGAGCGTAAAATCGCCAGAGGCCCAGCCCCAGAGCCAATAAGGCACCAACTGATTGGGCCAATCGACGGCCGGTGGTCGACAACGGCCCAACCCCGGGAGCGGACACCCGAGATGGACGTGCACGTCAGGCTCGACGGGCAGCGCGATCTGTCCGGTCAGATCTACCGCCAACTGCGCGCCGCGATCCACGACGGACTGCTGCGGCCCGGTGAACCGCTGCCTCCGACCCGGGAGTTGAGCCGTCGCCTTGCGGTGGCCCGCAACACCGTCGGCGTCGCCTACGAACGACTCGTCGCCGAGGGCTACGCGGACAGCAGGGTCGGCTCCGGGACCTATGTGCGGTCGGCCGGGCTGCCAACGGGCGCGCCTGAGACGGCCGTTGAACCCATCGGCCCGGGACTGCGTCCGCGCGCCCTGTGGTCGGGCCTGTCCCCGTGGTCGATCCCGCCGACCACCGGACCGACCCCGGCGAGCCACGACTTCCGGGTCGGCCTGCCCGACGCCCGGCTCTTCCCGTACGACGCCTGGCGGCCCCTGATCGCGCGGGAACTGCGCCTCTCGGCGTCCGGGTCGGCCGGGTACGGCGATCCGGCGGGCCACGCCGGATTGCGGGCCGCACTCGCCCGGCACATCGGACTCTCCCGTGGCGTACGGGCCGACCCCGACGGTGTGTTGGTGACCACCGGCACTCAGCAGGCCCTGGATCTCATCGGGCGGGTGCTGCTCGAACCGGGCGACCGGGTGGCCGTGGAAGAACCCGGCTATCCACCGGCCCGGCTGCCGTTCCTGGCGCAGGGTGCCCAGGTCACGGACGTACCGGTGGACGACGAAGGTCTCGTGGTGGACGCCCTGCCGGCGGACACCCGTGCCGTGTACGTCACCCCCGCCCACCAGTTCCCGCTCGGCATGCCGATGTCCCTGCGGCGCCGAACCGCGTTGCTGGGGTGGGCTCGACGGCACGGCGCGGCGGTGATCGAGGACGACTACGACAGCGAGTTCCGGTTCGGCGGCCGGCCGGTCGAGACGCTGCACAGTCTGGACCGGGACGGTCATGTCATCTACGTGGGGTCGTTCTCCAAGGTGATGCTGCCGTCCCTGCGCGTCGGCTTCCTGGTCGCGCCCGCCCCGCTGCGCACGGCACTGCGCACCGCCAAGTACACCGCCGACTGGCACACGACGGTTCCCACGCAGGCGGCGCTCGCCCGCTTCATCGACGACGGGCGGCTGGCCCGGCACGTGCGCCGGATGCAGCACGTCTACGCGACCCGGCACCAGGTCGTCACTCGCGCGCTCACGGGGGACCACGGGGACCTGGTCGAGCTGGTGCCGTCCGCCGCGGGCCTGCACGTGACCGCCTTCACCCGGGGCCGACTCGCCGACCCCGACGCCCTGTTGGCCCAGGTTCGCCACGCCCGCGCGTCCGGTGTGGCGGTCCACACGCTGGCGGAGGTCGCCGCGCACCGCTCCGCGCGACCGGGCCTCGTCCTCGGCTACGGCGCGATCGGCGCGCCGGACATCGAGGCGGGCCTGCTCCGGGTGCTGGGCCGCCCGCGTCAGGACCGCTGAACGAGCAGGAGGCACCCGGCACTTGGGGCCGTGAGATCACCGGAATCCGGTGAGGACCGCTCACCTCTCCCGCGGCGACCCTGGCAAGCGGCCGGAGCGCGACGCCGGCAAGGAGGCGGGCTCATGAGCGAACGTGTGGCGGTGGTGGTCGGCGCGGGCGGAGGCCTGGGCCCGGCCACGGCGGTGGTACTCGCGGACACCGCGATCGTGCCGGCGTACGGCGCGTAGTGCGGACCGGTCCGACGCCACACCCGCCCCGCACCCCATCCCAGCCCCCACCCCCATTCACGTCCACACCCACATCCAGATCACGTAGGGCACGACTGCCCGAAGGGGATCACCATGTCTTCGACGAACCGCCGTTCCTTCCTCGCCCGCAGCGCGGCGCTGGCGACCGTGCCCACGGTCGCCGTGCTGGCCGACGGCGCGCTCGCCGGTCAGGCGTCCGCCGCCGGGCAGACAGCCACGTTGCCCGACTACGCGCCGATACCGCCGTCCGCGCTCGGGCCCGCCGTCAACGCGCAGGGCTACTACGTCGGTCGGATCGAGAAGAACCTGTACTGGGTCACCGACGGCACCTACCAGGCGGCGTTCCTGACGACCCGTGAGGGTGTCGTGCTGTTCGACGCGCCGCCGTCCATCGGGCACAACCTCCAGCGCGCCATCGACGAGATCGCCTCAGCCAACGGCGTCTCCAACAGAGTGACCCACCTGGTCTACTCCCACCACCACGCCGACCACCTCGGCGCCTCGTCGCTGTTCGGCCGGCACGTGGTGCGGATCGGCCACTCCGAGGCCAAGAAGCTCCTGGCCCGCGACAACGACCCGACCCGGCCGGTGCCCGACATCACCTTCGACAAGCGGTTCACGCTGCGCGTCGGCGGCGAGCGCGTCGAACTCGCCTGGCACGGCACCAACCACACCCCCGACAACGTCTACATCCACCTGCCGAACCACAACACCCTGATGCTCGTCGACGTCCTGCTGCCCGGCTGGGTCCCCTTCGACAGCTTCAACCTCAACGAGGACGTCCCCGGCTCCATCGCCGCCCCCGCCAAGGCCCTGAGCTACCCGTGGAAGCACTTCATCGGCGGCCACATCGGCAGGCTGGGCTCCCGCCAGGACATGGTCGTGTACCAGCAGTACGTGGACGACATCGTCGAGAACGTCAAGAAGGCGCTCGTGACGGTCGACCCCACGCCGTACTTCGTGAAGTACGGCAACAACGTGTGGGGCGCGGTCAAGGAGTACCAGGCCGCCCAGGTCGCCTACGCGGCCGGGCCGGTCATCAAGAAGTACACCGGCGTCCTCGCCGCGGCAGATGTGTACACGGCCAGTACGACGTTCATCATCCTCGAATCCCTCCGCCTCGACCTCGGTCTCGACTCGCAGGTCCATGCCTGATCGGTCCATGCCTGATCGGTCCATGCCTGATCGGTCCATGCCTGATCGAAGGAGTTCGCGACGCGCATCCTGACATCAACTCGCGGGTCCAGTGCGGTCGTTCACCTCAACCCGTCCGCCCCACCACGAGTTGGTAGAAGATCGGCTCGCCGGTCGTCGTCACCCGGTGCTGGAAGCGGGTTCGTTCCAGCACCGTGAGACCGCCGTCGGCCACCAGGCGCTCGACGGCGGCACCGAACCCGTCCGGATCGGACTCGTCCATCCACCGCTCGTCGATCGTGAAGGCCACGGGAGCGCCGGGCGGCAGGAGTTCGAGTGCGTTGTCGAGTGCCTGAGGTGTGGCGTGCGTGCCGCCGAACGCCCCCGCCGACACCAACCCGCCGAGCGCGTACGGGCGTAGCGCCGCGCGGAGTGCGTCGGGGTGCAGGAAGTCGCCGACCAGGTAGTCGGCGTAGACGCCCGGCCGGTCGCGCAGACACGCCTCGCGTGCCGCGGGCAGTGCGTCCACTCCGACGACCCGGGCCACGCCACCGCGGCGCACGAGTTCGCCGACCAGGCCCGTGCCGGAGCCGACGTCGAGGACCGTCGTCGAGCCCGGATCCAGCCCGAGGCGCTCGGCCGCGCGCAGGAAGCCCTCGGCCGCGACCTGCGGCGACGTGCACCGCAGGCGTTCCTGGACGACATGCTCGTACAGGCCCGGCACGGCGTAGATCCGCGTGTACTCGTGCAGGTGCACCGTCTCGTGCTCGCTCAGCACGATGTACTCGCCGTCGGTCTCCGGCGGGCCGAGGAGGCGGACACCCGCGAACGTATCTGTCATGTCCGCGAGACTATGCGGAACGCCCGCGTCGAAGGCACGTAGTCCGTGCCTGCTCCTCCGACGGCCTCGGTCGCCGCCGGGATGCGGTGATTCGGCTCGGCTACGCTGACCGCGTGGCTCATGGACATGGCTCGAAGCCCCACCTGCCGGCCGCAGCGGGTTCGGGCCGCGCACCAGGCCCGGGTCCGGGCCGGGGCAGACCCGGTCTCATCGACCGCCGCGAGCTGGTCGCCGCCCTGGACCGCGCGGCCGAGAAGCCGGTGACGATGATCTCCGCGCCGGCCGGCAGCGGAAAGACCTCACTCTTGCGCGCCTGGGCCGCCGACCGGCCGGGACAGGACCGCCGTATCGCGTTCGTGTCGGTACGGCCGAGCCAGCAGGACGCTCAACTGTTCTGGCTCGCCCTGCTGGACGCGGTCCGCGTCGCGGCCGGCGCCGAGGGAACCGCTGAACCGCCGCCCGTGGCCCCCGGATTCAACGGCGCCACCCTGCTGGACAAGGTGCTGTCCGAGCTCACGGCGTCCGGCGGCACCTTCTTCCTCGCCGTCGACGACCTGCACGAACTCGACTCCGTAGAGGCCACCGAGCAGTTCTCGGACCTGCTGACGCATCTCCCCGAGGGCGCGCACGTGATCGTGGCCACCCGGCACGACCTGCCGTTGCGGCTGCACAAGCTGCGGCTGAACGGGGAACTGGCCGAGATCCGCGCCGCCGAGCTGCGCTTCACCGCGGCCGAGACCCGTGAACTCCTCGCCGCTTCCGGAGTCGCGCTGTCCGACGACGTGGCCGGCGTGCTGCATCTGCGTGCCGAGGGCTGGGCGGCCGGACTGCGGCTCGCGGTGCTCTCCCTGACCGGGCACCCGGATCCCGAACGCTTCGTCGCCGAGTTCTCCGGCAGTCACCGTACGGTCGCCGAGTATCTGCTGGCCGAGATGCTGGAGCGGCAACCCGCCCATGTGCAAAGGCTGTTGCTCCGCACCTCCCTGACCGACCGGATCAACGGCGAGCTGGCCGATCTGCTCACGGGGGCGGCCGGTTCGGAACGCATCCTGTTGGATCTGGAGGACGCCAACGCGTTCGTCGTGTCCCTGGATCCTGGCCGCACGTGGTTCCGCTACCACCGCCTGTTCGCGGACCTGCTCCGGCTGGAACTGCGCCGCACCCTCCCGGAGGCCATCCCGGAACTGCACCGGCTGGCCGCGCGCTGGTTCGCCGAACACGCCCAGGCCGCCGATGCCGTACGACATCTGCAGGCCGCCGGCGACTGGGCCGAGGCGGCCCACCTGCTCACCGATCACACCGTCAGCCTCACGCTCGACGGACAGGCCGGAACCGTGGTCGCGCTGCTGCGCGCCTTCCGGTCCGGCGCCTACGAGGACTCCCCGGAGCTGGCGCTGGTGCACGCCAACGCCGACCTCCACCGGCACCGACTCGCCGAAGCCCAGGCGCACTTGGAGATCGCCAGGTCGTACGCCGCTACGACACCGCCCGACCGCCGGCCCCGGCTGCGGACGGCGATCGCGTCCCTGGAGCTGCTGCTGGCCCGGCTGCGCGGGCACTTCGACGCCGTGTTCGAGCAGGCCGACGCGCTGCCCTCCCCCGCGGCCGGCCAGTCACACACCGAGGTCGCGCTCGCCGGTGACCTGCGGGCCCTCGCGCTGCTGAATCTGGGGGTCACCGAGGCCTGGTCGCTGCGGCTCGACGACAGCGAGCGGCACCTTCTGGAGGGCGCCGCGCTCGCCCGCGACATCGGCCGCCCCTATCTGGAGGTGGCCTGCCGTGCCCACTTGGGATTCGTCTCCGGCAACCGTTCCTTCGCGCTGGTCCGGCAGCGCTGCGAGGAGGCCATCGCGCTGGCCGCGCGGTACGGCTGGGACGCCGAGCCGGTGATCGCCCCCGCGCAGGCGTCCCTCGCCGGGGCGTTGATCTGCACGGGCGAGTTCGACGAAGGGGAACGGTGGCTGGAGCGCGCACGGCGCGTCACCCGGTCCGAGGGCGAACCCGGAGTCCGGCTGCTGGTGCGGCTGATCTCCGCGATGCTTCCGGCGGCGCGCGGCCAACACCGGGAGGCGCTGGCCGAGTTGACCGCCGCCGAGCAGGTGCAGGCGCACATGGTGGGCCGGCACGGGCTGTCGTCCCGGGTGACCGCCTGGACGATCGCCACGCAGGCCCGCCTCGGGATGGTCGACCAGGCGCGGAGGCTCCTCGCCGGTCTCGACGACCGGCAGGCCGCGGCCGGCGAGATCCGCACCGCGGCCGCGGTGATCCGCCTCGCCGAGAAGGACCCCGTCGCCGCCCGCCACGAACTGCGGTCCGTCCTCGACGGCACCGCCCCCGTCAACTCCTTCCTCACCCCGATCGAGGCCCAACTCCTGGACGCGCTCGCCTGCCGCGACCTGGGCGACGATCACGCGGCGAGGGCGGCCGTCGAACAGGCCCTGCACCTCGCCGAGCCGGACCGGACGATCCTGCCCTTCGCGACGACCGGCGCGTGGGAACTGCTCGACGCCGTACAGCACAGGACTTCGCATGCCGCGCTGGTCTCCGACATCCTCGACGCCGTCCACGGCGACGCGCCGACGGGACGGGACCGACCGGCCGCGGAACCGGCCGAGGAACTCAGCCCGAGCGAGCTGCGCGTCCTGCGCTACCTGCCGACCAATCTCACCCGGCCCGAGATCGCCGCCGAGCTGTCGGTCTCGCCCAACACCGTCAACACCCACATCCGCCGGATCTACGCCAAGCTCGGCGCCGGCGACCGGTCCTCGGCGGTGCAGCGCGGCCGGGAGCTGCGACTGCTGTCGAACGGCCGCGGCTGAGCCTCGTACAGGTCACGTTGGAGGTCACCCCTGGGGTACCGCACGTCTTCCAGGCCTACGGTCCGCTCCTCGACGAAGCGATCGCCGCGCTGGACAGCGCCGGACGGTTCCTGACGGCGCGGCTCACCGGTACGAACGCGTGACGTGACCGGAGAGCGCCAGGACCAGGGGTGACTCCGAACGGGTCCTGGCGGCTCAGCGCGCCGTCAGGCCGATGATTCGCCACAGCCCGTCGTTGCTGCTGCCGGCGGTGTACGCGTCCCCGGACGCCGCCAGCGAGAAGCTGAAGCTGTTGACCCCGACGAGGTTGGTGACGTGGGACTGGACCCCGGTGACGGGGTTCACGCGCTTCACCTCGTGGACCACCTGGAAGTAGACCAGGCCGTCGGGGCCCACCGAGATCGACGTGGGTTCGTAGGCCTGGGTGACCAGCGTGCGGGTCGTACCGGTGGTCACGTCCGTCTGCAGGATGCGGCCGGTCATCATGTCCGCGGTGTAGGCGAGCCCCGCCTTGTCGAACGCGATGCCGTACGAGAACCCGAGACCCGTGGCCACCACGTGCGCCGCCCCGCCGTCCGGGACCGCGACGATCTCCCCGTTGCCGTCGGTGACATAGGTGGTGGTGCCGACGCGCGTCACGCCGAAGAGCGAGGGCAGGCCGGCGGCCAGGGTACGGCGACTGCCGGTGGCGAGGGAGACCTGCTGAAGCGTGCCCTCGAAGTTGGTGATGTACGCGTTGCCGTCGGCGACGGCCACCCCGCGGAGGTTGCCCAGGCCGGTGGTGATCGTGCTGAGGGCTCCGGTGGCCAGCTCGAGCTTGAGCAGATCGCCTCCGGAGTACGCCAGGTACAACGACCCGGCGTTGTCGGGAGCGATGCCCACCGGGGAACCGGCTCCCGGCGCCACCTGCACACACGCCGTGGACGGGCACTTGACGTCTCCAGTCGCGGCAACGGCCGGAGCGGCGAGGGAGATTGCCGTGCCCGACGCCAGCAACGCGCCGAGAGCGAGCGAGACGCCCAGCGTGCGCGCGCGGCTGCCGAGAGAGAGGGCGGGACGGTCGAGCGGGAAGCGCATCGCGGTCCTGGATCTCATTGTTGAGTTCATCCGTTCCTGTGCGTCGACGATCGGTGGCCCACGGGATCGCCGCGGGCACTGCACTGGCTACGGGCGTGGCCACGAAGAGGTTCACGAGACCGCGACATTACGGGAGTTGGGGGTGTCGGCTCTTTCGGGACAGCCGACACCCCCTTCCCTCTCCCCTGCGGATCAGCGGCGGTATGCGCGGCAGTGGAGGGCGTGCTCGACCGCGGCGGCCATGGCCTGCTGGCCCTGGGCGTTGGGGTGCGCGGGTGCGGCCGGAGCCGTCGCGACCAGAGGTTCGATCCAGCGCTCTCCGGCCGGTCGGCACATGTCGTGTCCCACCGTGGGCGTGTAGGTGTCGACGTAGCCCGCGCCGTTCGCCGACGCCTGGCTCGCGAGCATCGCGTTGAGCTTCTTCTCGGTGTCCCGCAGGTAGGCGAAGTCACCGGCCGCGAGCGGTACGGCGGAACTGGTGCAGCCAACCCCGTCGTCCGGGAACAGGTCCGGATAGCCGACCACCACGACCTTGGCGTAGGGAGCCCGCTCCCGTACGGCGTCCAGCGCGGCGGTGATCCTGGGGGCGATGTCGTTGACCCGCTGCGCCAGCCGGTCGGTGCCGTCGCTCGTGAAGAAGGTCTGGCAGGGGTGGCCCGTCGGGTCCTTGGACGTCAGGCCGGCGCAGGTGGCCAGGTTGTTGGAGAAGCCGAGGTCGTTGCCTCCGATGGTCAGGGTGACCAGGTCGGTGTCCGCGCCGAGTGCGTCGAGCTGCGGCGGCTGCGCACCCTGGGGCCCGGCAAGGGCGGTGGTCGTGGCGCCCGAGCAACTGACGTCGGTCAGCCGCCAGTTCCGTGCCGCCGCGAGGAGCGACGGATAGTTCTGGTCGGACCGCGCGCACGCGGTGTCGACCTGGGTCGGGATGCCGGGGCCGGAGGCGTACGAGTCGCCCAGCGCGACGTAGTCGACGGTGCGTGGGGCGGGTATCGAGGCGCTCGCCGCTGTCGCGCCCGCGGCGGACAGGGCCATCGCACAACTCGCCACGAGGGCGCCGCGCAGCAGGCCGCGCCGGCCGGGGGATCTCTTGGTCTGCTTGTTCAAGACCGTCCATTCGTCGGGCCCCCGAAGGGTGGGGGCATTGTCCTGGCGACACGTCAAACGGCTTACGCATCAAGGAGGTTCGCGTATTGGTTGTGACTGCGTCTGACAAGCCGTTCGCGGTTCTCGCCGCACGCGGTCTACGAGCCGCCGCGTGCCCCGGTTCACTCTTGACCTTGACGCGGCGGCAGCGTTTCTACTCGGGGCAAGGCGGATCAGAGCGATCCCTCCGGAAAGGACACCGGGATGAACACCACCCCTGAGAAGAACCTGGCCCTGCTGCGGTCGGCCTACAAGTCGCTGGAGCTCGGTGAGTTGGACGCGTGCGTGGCGATGCTGACGGAGAACTTCATCGCCAACGTCCCCGGAGTGCCCGACCCGCTGCACGGTCCGGAGGTCTGGCGGCTGGGGGCTCAGGCCATGTGGGAAGGCTTCCCCGACCTGCGGATCAACGTCGAGGACATGTTCGGCGCCGAGGACAAGGTGGCAGTACGGGTCCACTTTCGTGGCACGCACCGAGGCACCTTCCAGGGGGTCGCGGCGACGGACCGTGAGGTCAGTTTCCGCAGCGTCGAGATCTACCGCATCGAAGGCGACAGGATCGCCGAGGAGTGGGTCGCCCCGGACATGATCAGCCTCATGCAGCAGATCTCGCCCGCCCCGGCACACACCACCTGAGATCCGAGCGAGAAGGACAGGTCAGCGGTGCCGGCCCGGGCCGTTCAGTACGCCGGTGAAGCCGGCCAGTACGGACGGGTTGCCGGCCAGCCAGGCCTGGACCCGGTCCGCTCCGATCTCGCCGCTGGGGCCGGACTCGAAGTAGGCGTCCAGCTGGTCCAGCAGGGCGCCCACCGCGCGGCGGGCCAGCGGCTCACGGACTCGGTCGAGTGCCTCGCGGGCGCGGTCCATCCACCGCCGGGCGTCGGTGGCGGCCGAGGGGGTGGGTGGGCCGAACGTCGCCACCGCCACCAGGCCGACGGCGGACATCGCTCGGCGGTCTAGGGGTGCCGTAGGGCTGTCCCAGACGCCGGTGAAGATCGCCTGCGCGTCCGGGAAGCGGCCCGCGTGGAAGGCCAGCGCTCCGCGCAGGATGGCTGCCGCCGCCCGAAGGTCGTCGGCACTCAGGTCGTCGGCGAGCCGGATCACCTCGGAGAGCCGGATCTCCGCCCTCTCGACCGCTCCCTCCGCGATGTCCAGGCACACGTTCCTGAGGGCGGCGTACGCGTACTGGCCGCGCGCGCCGATGGAACGGAGGATGCGGGCCGCCTCGGTCCAGTGCGCGCGGGCGTGATCGCGGAGGCCGGCGCTCTCGTCGGCGTCGCCGAGGAGCGTGAGGGAGCATGCCGTGGCGAAGTCGTCGCCGGAGGCGCGCGCCGACGAGACGGCGGCCCGGCCATGGCCTCGGGCGCCGTCGATGTCGCCGACCTGGAGGCAGTACGTCGTCCAGTTGGTCAGGAGGATCGCTCGCTCCCAGTGGAACTCGGTGCCCGCTAGGCCCTGTTCGGCCCGTACGAAGAGTTCCGCCACGTCGGCCTGCCCCTTCAGCATGGCGTGGAGCGGCTCGTAGCAAGGCCCCAGGACGGCGAGGTCGGGGTTCTTCGCCTGGCGCCAGGCCGTCCTGTACCGGCCGATGAAGTAGCTGCCCTCCGCGTGCCGGCCGATCACGTGGTTGAGCCAGACGAGCCACGCGAGGGCGTAGAAGAGCGCTCGTTCGTCCTCTTCGGTGGGTGCCGCGATCCGTTGTTCGGCCGCGGTGTCGTACGCCCGCAGGCTGCGCCGGAGCCGGTCGATCCCTTCTTCCTCGCGGCCGCTGATGATCCAGTAGCTGCCCCGGCGTGCTTCCAGCCGCAGCGCCTGAGCCGTTCTCGACCGGGCCATCATGAGATCGGAGGCCGCCCGGATGTTGGCGGATTCCGCGGTGTGCCGTCTGTTCCACTCGCCCTGGTCGCCGGGCGCGATCCCGTCCGTGCTCTCGGGTACGGAACTCAGGGCCCAGGCCATGAAGCGTTCCTCCGCCTCGGCCGCCCGTCCTTCCTCCCGGAGCCGGTCCAGCGCGTACTCGCGGACCGTCTCCAGCATCCGCAGCCGGCTCCCGTCGGGCGTCGAGACGGTGAACAGCAGGGATTTGTCGACGAGTTGGGCCAGCACGTGCAGGATCTCGTGGTGGTACGGGCCGGGCAGCGGGATCGCCGTCTCGGCGATGTCGAGGGAGCAGCCGCCGACGTACAGGGCGAGTTCGGTCAGTACCCGCTGCTCGGTGGTGTCCAGGAGGGTGTAGCTCCAGTCGAGGACGGCACGCAGGGTGCGGTGCCGGGCGGGAGCGGTCCGCTTCCCCTTGGCCAGCAGGGCGAAGCGGTTGTCGAGGCGGAGTTCGATCTCGCGTACCGGCAGCAACCGCACGTGCGCGGCGGCGAGTTCGACCGCGAGCGGCAGGCCGTCCAGTCTGCGGCACAGTGAGCGGATGTCGTCCATCGCCGTCTCGTCCGCGGTGAAGGACGGGTCGATCATGACGGCTCGGGTGAGGAAGAGTTCCGCGGCTTCGCCGTCGGGCAGCGGCGCCAGCGGGTACAGCGTCTCGCCGGCGACGGCCAGCGGTGCTCTGCTGGTCGCCAGGACGGTCAGCGCGGGGCACCGGCCGAGCAGGACGGCCACGAGCGGGGCGAGCGCGTCGAGCAGGTGCTCGCAGTTGTCGAGCACAAGGAGCGCCCGGCGTCCGGCGAGGAACGAGGTGAGCCGGTGCACGTAGTCGTGCGGGGGCTGGTCGGGGCGGACCGACGCGTCCGAGAGGCCCAGGGCCGCGGCGATCGCCGGGAGGACGCCCACGCCTTCGGCTGCGGCCAGATCGACCCACCACACACCGTCGTACGAAGGCTCCGTCAGCACGCAGGCCTCGAGGACGAGGCGGGTCTTGCCGACACCGCCCGGTCCTACGACGGTGACCAGCCGCTCGCGGTCGAGGACCGCACGCAGTCGGTCGAGTTCCGCGCCGCGTCCGACGAACGGGCCGAGCGGGTGGTCCGGGCCGCCTTCGGCGGGCGTCGGGCGGGAGTCGGCGGGCGTCGCGTGGGAATCGGGGGGCGCCGGGGACAACCGTACGGAGTCCGAGGTCGCCGTACCGGGGCGCGGGTCGGCTGTCAGCAACTCCGCGTGCAGGGACCGCAGTTCGGGTGACGGGTCGACGCCCAGCTCGGATCTCAGCAGTCTGCAGCCCGCTTCGTAGACGTCCAGCGCCTCGGCGTGGCGTCCGCAGCGGTGGAGCGCGAGCATCAGGCGGGCCCGGGAGCGCTCGCGCAGGGGTGCGGCGGAGACGAGCGCGGTCAGTTCGGGGATCAGTTCCTCCGCGCGGCCGAGTTCGAGGCCCGCGGCGCCGGCGTCCTCCTGTGCGCTGCGGCGCAGTTCCTCGAGGCGCAGCCGCTCGGCGTCGAAGACCCGGCCCTTCAGGCCGTCCAGCGCGCGGCCCTGCCACAGCTCGAGTCCCCGGCGGAGAACGTCCTCCGCCCGCCGGTGCGACCCGGCCGCCAGGTGTTCGCGACCGTCGTGGACCGCCGCCTCGAAACGGACCGTGTCGAGTTCGTCGTCCGGTCCCAGGGCGAAGCGGTATCCGCCGTGCCGCGACTGGAGCCGCCCCTCCTGGCCGCGGGTCGCGAGTGCCGCGCGCAGCTTGGCCACCTGGACCTGGAGCGCGTTGACCGGGTCCTTGGCGTCGCGGTCCTCCCAGAGCTCGTCGATGAGGGTGTCGCGGCGCACGACCGCTCCGCCGGCCAGCAGCAGCCGGCCGACGATCGCCCGGGAGACGGCGCCCGGCAGCGCGATGGCACCGCTCCCGTCGGCCAGCTCCAGGCGGCCGAGCAGTCGGAGGTGCAGGGCGTCATCGTTCATGCGTCAGCCTTCATCAGCGGTTCCGATGTTCGAATCCCGGGTCTCCGAACCTGCCCGTGACCGTACGAGGAGGGGTGTGGTTACCGGCAAGGCACATTGGTACCCGTTGGGTACTTTTGCCGTATGACGAAGACATCGGGCCTCTGCGACGACCCCAAGAGCGTCTACTCGGCCGCCTGCCCCTGCCGCGACATGCTGGACCTGCTCGCCAACAAGTGGAGCGCTCTCGCACTGGGCGCGCTGGAGGAAGGGCCCCAGCGCTTCGGAGCACTGCGCGGCCGGTTGCAGGGCGTGAGCCCCAAGGTGCTCACCCAGACGCTGCGCCGCCTGGAGGACTACGGCCTGGTCGACCGGCAGATCTACGCGGAAGTGCCGCCGCGCGTGGAGTACAGCCTGACCCCGCTCGGCAAGGACGCCTGCGCGCCGCTCTCCCATCTGCGCACCTGGGTGGAGCAGAACATCGACCGGTTCCCGGAATCCGCCTGACCCCTCGACATCCTGGACTCCTTTCGGTGACCTCACCTCAATAGTTCCCATTGGGAAGTAGGCTCCCTTGATGGTTACTACCTCCTGATAGGTACCGTGCGAGTCGTGGCCGCCGGTCCTCGTCGGCCCACCGCATCTGTCGAGGAGACCCCCATGAGTGAGACCTGGAAGACGACGACCATGCCCGCCGTCGCCTACCGCAAGAGCCTGCCGATCGACGACACCGAGAGCCTGGTCGACGTCGAACTGCCCGTGCCCCAGCCGGGTCCGCACGATCTGCTGGTCCAGGTGGAGGCCATCGCGGTCAACCCCGTCGACTACAAGATCCGGCAGAACAACGACCCGGGCGGCGAGCCCAAGGTGCTCGGCTGGGACGCCGCAGGGCGGGTCGTCGCGGTCGGTGCGGAAGTGGAGCTGTTCGAGGTCGGCGACGAGGTCTTCTACGCCGGCGCGCTCGACCGGCCGGGCACCAACTCCCGCTTCCACGCGGTCGATGAGCGCATCGTCGGCCACAAGCCCCGCACGCTCTCCTTCGCCGAGGCGGCGGCGCTGCCGCTGACCTCCCTCACCGCCTGGGAGGGCCTGTTCGAGCGGCTCGGTCTGCGCGAGGGCGCTTCGGCCGAGACCGGCACCCTGCTGGTGACCGCGGCGGCGGGCGGCGTCGGGGCCATGGTGGCTCAACTGGCCCGCGCCCTCACCGGTCTGACCGTGATCGGCACCGCCTCCCGCCCGGAGACCGTCGAGTTCGCGCGTCGGATGGGCGTGACGCACGTGGTCGACCACCATCGCCCGCTGCCGGCGCAGGTGGCCGAGGTGGCGCCCGGCGGGGTGGACCACATCTTCGGCACCGCGGGCACGGACCGGAACCTCGGCGCGTACGCCGACATGCTCAAGCCGTTCGGGCAGTTGCTCGCCATCGACGACTTCGGTCCCGTGGAGATCGGCCTGCTGAAGGCGAAGAGCATCTCCTTTCACTGGGAACTCATGTTCACGCGCTCGCTGTTCCACACCCCGGACGAGGTGACGCAGCACCACATCCTCGACCGGATCGCCCAGCTCGTGGACGAGGGTGCCCTGCGGACCACGGCCACCCAGGACCTCGGCACGATCAACGCGGCCCATCTGCGCGAGGCGCACCGGATCCTGGAGTCCGGCAGCACCATCGGCAAGGTGACGCTCACCGGATTCTGAGCCTTTCGTGAACCTCCTTGTTCTGCGCGCCGTCTACAGACCGGAAGAAGAACAGGCCTTCTCGTAACCATGGAAACGTGACGAGCATGCGATTGACGAGGTTCACGCCGGAGCAGCGAATGGGTCATCTGCTCCGCTGGGCAGCCGAATGGGACGGAACGAGGCGAGGGCGGAGCATGTGGGCGTACTCCCTGAGTCTGGGAGGCTCGCACGCCCTGCTGAATGACTGGGTCAACAACGAGAGACTCATGAATCTGCTGACCCAGGAGGAAAGGAACATGGTGGACGCGGCGCGCCGGCGGGCGAATCGGCGCGAGCCCGCTGCGAATCGTGGAGCGCGCTAGCGACGTATACGCGTCCGCCGTTTTCCGCATTCGCCGTCCCTCGGAATCGGATCGTCGCTCCACGGGGCGCGCGCACGGCGTGTACCCCTCACGGGGTGTAGCCCCCTCACGGGGTGTAGCCCCGTTCGACCAGGGCGGCGCGCAGGGCCTTGAGGGCCAGATGGGTCCGGGACTTGACCGTGCCCGGCGGTATGCCCAGTGCTTTCGCCGTCCGGGCCACGGACCGGTCCAGGAACTCGACGTGGACGAGGATCTCGCGGTGCTGCAACGTCAGGTCCCCCAAAGCCTCGCGCACCAGCTTCCTGGTGAGGGCCGGGTCCATGGACTCCGGACCGGGCATGTCGTTCAGCGCGGTGTCGACCGTCTCCGGCGGACGGGCCTTGCGGGCGCGGTAGCCGTCGATGACGAGGTTGCGGACGACCGTGATGAGCCACGGCCGGATGCCCTCGGCGTCGGGATCGAGGATGTCGGCGTTCTGCCAGGCACGCAGGACGGCCTCCTGGACCAGGTCCTGGGCCTGATGGCTGTCGCCCAGGAGCAGTCCGGTGGTCACTCTCAGCAGGAACACCCCGTGCTTGTCGTAGACGGCACGGATGAACGCGTCGTCGCGCCCCCTGCCACACGTCCCGCCGGCCAGGTCCGCCTCGGTGTCCCGGACTCCTGTGCTGTGCCTCATCGCCACGTTCCCCCGGTGAGCCGTGGATCGAGGCACGGCGCACTCACTCGTTGAAAGCTGAACGGGGAAACCTTCGGGGGGACCTCTTGCGGACCGCTTGATGTCCGCTTGCCCTTCCCGCGTCCGCGAGGACAGGCGCAGGAAAGGCAGCGGAAAGGGCGCTGTTCAACCGTGGTCGGACAGCCGTGTTCACCCTTGGTCGGGGACCTGGGCCCGGGCCGCTCGGACCGCTGTCTCCCGCAGGTCGGCGAGCCTGCCGGACCAGTCGCCCAGCAAGTCCTCGTCCGGCAGTCCGCGGACCGCGGCGAGCGTGGTGCGGATCCCGTCCACGTCACCCGCGCAGACCGGGCACTCCCGTACGTGTCTGTCGACGCGCACGGTCTCAGCGGGGTCGAGGGCCGCCATGGCGTAGGCGGCCAGTGCGGTTGTCTCCTGCTCGCATGTCACCGTGCGGCCTCCTGGAATCAGGTCGGTGTCCCGACGGCTCGGCGTGGTGCTGTTCCGGAGCGATCGCTCCCGCGCAGCCCGTGGCGTCCGGGGTGAACACGGATCCGTCGATCCGGTCGGCCAGTTCGGTGACGGCGTCCTCTCCGAGATCGGTCCACCCCTGGTACTGGGTCATGGTGCTGTGCCTTTCGTCGGCGAGGGCCACGTGGGAAGCGGACGGCCACGTGAGAAGTGAAGGAAACGGCTCCTCGGCACGACCGGGTGCCGTCCGATGGCTGCTACGGCGCACACCCCGAAGAGGTTCACGATCCGCCGGCCGGGGCGGTTCAGCAGAAGGCGGCCAGTACCGAAGGGCTGCCCGCGAGCCAGTCACGCACCTGGTCCGTCCCGCCCCGCCCGTACGCCCCTGCCCCGTCCGCCCCTGACCGGTGGTGGGCGTCCAGCCGGTCCAGCAGCACGCCCACCGCGTGCCGGGCGAGCGGCTCCAGCAGTCCGGTGTGCGTCTGACGGGCCCGGATGATCCACGCCTGCGCGTCGGCCGAGGCGGTGGGGGTCGACGGGTCGAACGTCGCCAGGACCGCCAGGCCGACCGCGGAGACCGCTCTGCGGTCGGACGGCGCCCCCGGGCAGCTCCAGACCCCGCTGAAGATCCGCTCCGCGTCCGCGAAGCGGCCGTCGTGGAACGCCAGCATTCCGCGCAGATTGGCCACGGCGGACTGGAGGTCGTCCGCGCTCACTTCGTCCGCGAGCCGGCTCACGTCCGCCAACCGCCGCTCGGCCAGGGTGGATTCGCCCTCGGCGAGGTCCAGGCAGGCCAGCCTGAGCACGGCGTACGCCCAACGGGTGCGCGCCCCGACGGCATGGAGGATCCCGGCCGCCTCGGTCCACTGCGCGCGGGCCCGGGCGCGGAGCCCGTCACTCTCGTCCGCGTCGCCGCAGAGGGTGAGGGAGAAGACCCGGGCGAAGTCGTCGTCGGCCGCGCGTGAGGCCGCCACGGCGATCAGGCCGTGCCGGCGGGCCCCTTCGGTGTCGCCGCGTTGCAGGCAGTAGGTGGACCAGTTCGTCTGCAGGACCGCCCGGTCCCAGTGGAGTTCGGTACCGACCACGGCCTCCTCCGCCGCGGCGAAGAGGTCCTCCACGTCGTCGCGCCCGTTGAGCATCGCGTGCAGTGCGTCGTAGCAGAGGCCCAGGACCGCGAGGTCGGGGTTCTTCGCGTGCTGCCAGGCCGCCTTGTGCCGGGCCGCGAAGGAACCGGCTTCGGCGTGATGTCCGGCGACGTGATGGAGCCAGGTGAGCCAGGCGATCGTGTGGAACAGCGCCCACTCGTCCTCCTCGGTGGGCTCCGCGGTCCGCTGTCCTGCCGTCGCCTCGTACGCCCGCAGGCTGCGGCGGAGGCGGTCGATGCCCTCTTCCTCGCGGCCGCTGATGAACCAGAAGTAGCCCAGCCGAGCCTCGAGCAGCAGGGCCTCGGCCTCCCTGGACCTGGTCGGCATCACGTCCGCCGCCGCCCTGATGTTGGCGGACTCCTCGGTGAGCCGCCTGGCCCACTCCTTCTGGTCGCGGGACGAGATGCCCGCACTGCCGTCCTGGACGAAGCGCGCGGCCCACGTCATGAGGCGCTCTTCGGCCGCCGGCGCCCAGCCCTCCTCGCGGAGCCGGGCGAGCGCGTACGCGCGGACCGTCTCCAGCATCCGCAGCCGGGGCCCGTTGGGCGTGGAGACGAGGACGAGGAGGGACTTGTCGACCAACTGCCCCAGTACGTGCAGCAGTTCGGCACTGTCCGCCCCGGGCAGCGGGGCCACCGCTTCGACGAGGTCGAGGGTGACGCCGCCTACGTAGAGGGCCAGTTCCGTCAGCAGTCGCTGCTCGGTGGTGTCGAGGAGGGCGTAGCTCCAGTCGAGGACGGCGCGCAGGGTGCGGTGTCTGGCCGGTGCAGTGCGCTCTCCCTTGGTCAGCAGGGTGAAGCGGTTGTCGAGGCGGGCCTCGATCTGCCGGACGGACAGCAACCGGACGTGCGCGGCGGCGAGTTCGACCGCCAGCGGCAGCCCGTCGAGCCTGCGGCACAGGGAGCGGATGTCGCGCAGCGCCGCCTCGTCCGGGGCGAAGGACGGGTCGATCATCGCGGCACGGGCGCCGAACAGGTCCGCGGCCTCGTCGTCCGGCATCGGCGCCAAGGGGTAGAGCACCTCGGCGGGGACCTCCAGTGGTGATCTGCTGGTGGTCAGGACGGTCAGTGCGGGGCACCGGCCCAGCAGGGTCGCCACGAGCGGGGCGACGGCGTCGAGCAGGTGCTCGCAGTTGTCGAGCGCGAGCACGGCCGGCCGTCCGGCCAGGAACGAGGTGAGGCGGTGCACGTAGTCGTGCGGGGGCTGGTCGGGGCGGACGGAGGTGTCGGACAGGCCGAGCGCGGAGGCGACCACCGCGAGGACGTTCGCGTCGTCGGCCGTAGCCAGGTCTACCCACCAGACTTTGCCGCGGGAGGGCGGGACCAGCGCGCAGACCTCCAGCGCCAGACGCGTCTTGCCGACGCCACCCGGTCCCAGTACGGTCACCAGCCGCTCGCGGTCGACGACTTCGCGCAGCGCGTCGAGCTCCTTGCGCCTGCCGACGAACGGGCCGAGCGGTCGGATCGGATCGCCCTCGCCGGGTGTCGGCCGGACATCGGTGCGCGTCGAGGACAGGCGGTACGAGGCTGAAGCCGGCCCCCGTAGGGACGGCTCGTGGCGGATCATCGCCGCGTGCAGGGAGCGCAGCTCCGGCGACGGGACGACCCCCAGTTCGGACTTCAGCAGCCGTCGGCCCGTCTCGTAGACCTCCAGGGCCTCCGCGAACCGCCCGCACTGGTACAGCGCGAGCATCAGACGGGCCCGGGACCGCTCGCGCAAGGGCGCGAGGGACACCAGGGCCTTCAGCTCGGGGACCAGCTCCCCCGCACGCCCGAGTTCGAGGCCCGCGGTGGCCGCGTCCTCCAGAGCGCCCAGCCGCAGATCCTCAAGACGCGCCCGCTCGGTCTCGAAGACCCGCCGCTCCAGGCCGTCCAGGGCGCGGCCGCGCCACAGCGACAGCCCCAACCGCAGCCGGCTCTCGGCCTTTTCGTACTCCGCCGCCGCGAGGTGCTCCCGGCCTTCCCGGACCGCGGTCTCGAAGGCGGGCACATCGACCTCGTCCTCCGGTCCCAGCACGATCCGGTACCCGCCGTGGCCGAACAGCAGGCGGGCGTCCTCGCCCCGCGCCGCGAAGGCGGCGCGCACCTTGGCCATCTGGACCTGCAGCGCGTTGACCGGGTCCTTCGCCTCGCGCTCCTCCCACAGTTCACCGATGAGGGTGTCGCGCCGCACGACCGTCCCGTGGGCGAGCAGCAGCCGTCCCACGATCGCCCGGGACATGGCGCCGGGAAGGGTGACCGCGCCCTCGCCGTTCACCAACTCCAGGCGGCCGAGCAGTCGAAAACGCATGCCCGTCATCATGCCGTGGGCACCCGAACGCCCCCAGGGGCTTGTCGGCGCGTCGCGGCTCATGACCGGGACCGGCCCCCCGCACAAAAGGGCATACCCGAGGGTCACTTGGGTTCCCTCACAGGTGCCCCTGCGGCCCTTGGTCGGGATGCCGTGCCGCGGTTGTGTGGAACCGACCTCTGAAAGCGGAGCTGATGAACCTGTCGTGGAGCTGATGAACCTGTCGACCGGCGCCAGACGCTTGCAGAGTCGGGCCTCCTTGGCAACCCTCGCGTGCGCGATCGCCCTTGTGTCCGGGCCGAGTTACGCGGTGCCCGGCGAGCCCGGCCCGCGGGACGACAAGACGATCGAGGGCATCCACGACGAGCTGAACGGCCTCTACCGCGCGGCGGAGGTGGCCACCGAGGCGTACAACACCGCGGACGTGAAGGCCACCGAGCAGGAGAAGCGGCTGAAGTCGCTCCGCAAGGACCTGGCCCGTACCGAGGACCGGGTGGACGATCTGCACGACCTCGCGGGAGCGGCGGCCCGGACGCAATACCACGGGGGTGATCTCGCCGCCACGGGCATCCAGTTGCTGCTCGGCGACCATCCCGACGAGGCCCTGGACGAGGCGTCCCAGGCCCGCCAGGCCATGCGGAACCTGATCACGGTCTCCGAGTCGCAGAAGACCGCCCGCACGGAGCTGAGCCGGCAGACCGACGCCGCCGCCAAGGAGCTGCGGGAGCTGAACAACACCCGTGCGGACAAGGCCGAGTCGAAGCAGAAGATCGAGGGGAAGATCGCGCAGGCCGAGCAGATCGAGGCGGGGCTCCGGAAGGAACAGACCCGCAAGCTGGCCCAGTTGGAGAAGGAGCAGGCGCAGGAGGCCAAGTCCCGCTGGACCGGCTCCGGTTCGGGCGGCGGCACCTCGACCGGGACCGGCTCGGGCGGCAACACGCAGGTGAGCGGAGCGGCCGGGCGGGCCGTCGCCTTCGCGAAGGCGCAGTTGGGCAAGCCGTACGTGTGGGGCGCGGTGGGCCCCTCGTCGTACGACTGCTCGGGGCTCACCTCCACGGCATGGGCGGCGGCCGGGCACCCCATCCCCCGTACCTCGCAGGCCCAGTGGCAGGGACTGACCCGCGTCCCCCTGGCCTCCGCCCGGCCAGGGGACCTGATCATCTACTACGACGCCACGCACGTGGGCATGTACATCGGGAACGGGCAGATCGTCCACGCCCCGCGGCCCGGGCGCACGGTCACGATCGCGCCGGCCGCCTCCATGCCCATCGTCGGTGTCGTCCGACCCGGAGCCTGAGCCGATGAACCACGCGCTGACACCTCGCGACGAGGGGCACAACCTGCCCGCGCTCGCCGCACACCCGCTGATCCGTCTCGACGCCTACGTGGCCGAGGACGGGTCGACGGTGGTCAACGGCCATCTGCTGGAGATGGCCGGCATGCGGCAGCCCAACGAGGCGATCCTCGACGCGATCGCCATGTTCGCCCGCACCCTGCGGGCCCCGGTGGCGGCCACCGTCATCGACCGCACCGTGCAGCAGGTGGCGCGCCTGCGGGTGTACCCCGACGGTTCGAGCCGGACCATCGCCGACGAGGAGGACCTGCCGCCCGGGCGTGAGCGGACCGCCGCGGAGGAGGAGGCGTTCCCGCCGCTCGCCCGCGTCGAGCGCATCCTTCAGCACGCCCAGCGCGAGGAGCTGCACGCCGCGTTCGTCCTCGCCAGCGCCCTTCGGGAACACCTCACCCTGCGCCGGGGAGCGGAGGACGAACTCTCCCTGGAGGCACGGGCGATCGAGGCGTACCTCGCCTATCTGCGCGGCGACTACATGCTCTCCACCGTCCTCGCGCTGACCGTCGCCCGCATCCGCTGCCGTACCGACCTGACCCGGGCGGCACCCGAGGTGGCCCGCGCCACCGCCGCCTGGCAGCGGCTGCTGGACGAGGGCCAAGTGGCCACCCGGGGCTCGGAGTTGCTGCACATGTGGGAGCGGCTGTCGGCGGCGGACCTGCTGGTGGAACCGTCCCACCAGGCCCTGGCCCAGGCCGTCCGGAGCCGACTCGCACGGGGCGACCGGTCCGTACCGACCTCGTCCTCGGCACCGGCCCTGACTGCGGGCGGCGGTCCCGTCGCCCCCGAGGACAAGCCCCTCAAGCCCGCGCGACGAGGACTGCGCCGGTTCACCCGACGCCCCGGGCGGCCCGCCGGGTCATGACGGGCGAACGGCCCGGTCAGCCGCGGGCCATCGCGATGGAGCCCGCGAGCCGCTCCCCCGCTTCGTAAATCATGTACGGCACTCCCCCGTCGGTGCCGAACGACGGGGCGGCGGACCGGCCGTTCTCGGGGGCGCCGCTGCGGGAGTTGTAGAAGACCCCGAGGTGGCCGCGCTTGCTGAAGTCGTTGCCCACCTCCGTGATCATCAGGTCGCCGCCGCTCTCCTTGTCCTTGTTGTAGACGACGTACGTGCTGTTGTTGCGGTACAGCAGGTGCGGCCCGCCGACGTTGACGGCGCCGACGTCGGTGTGGCGGATCAGGGGCTGCTGGTCGTAGGTCCAGGTGCGTCCGTCGGCCGACCAACCCCAGTGGATGTCACGGTGGTTGGTGGTGTTGTTCAGCATGAAGACCATGACGTAGTGGGCACCGCGCGAGGGCAGCTCGTGCGGGAAGACCCGGGCGTACGACGTCTCGGTGGTGCCGCTCGGCAGCATCGACGTGGACAGGACGACCTTGTCGTAGGTGAAGTTGATGCCGTCCTTGGAGCGGGCCAGGCGCGTGGTCGTGTTCTCGCCGTGGAAGTACAGCCACAGCTCCTTCGTGCTCGCGTGCCACATGACGTGCGGGGAGGCGACGTGGCTGACGGAGTAGTGGGGCTGCCAACTGTTGGCGACGATCGGGTTGTTCGGGTACTCGGTGAACGGCCCTTCCAGGGAGTTGCCGTAGGCCAGGCAGATCCCGCCGGGCGCGTCGTGCGGCCCGTAGTACAGGTAGTAGCGGCCGAGAGGGGCGCTCAGCTTGTCGTAAACACCCCTGACACACGGGAAGATGATCTCGCCGGTCGGGTTGTACTTCAGCTGCGACGGGGTGAGCAGGGTGCGGACGTAGGTGTAGTCGGGGAATCCGCCGGGGGCGGCGGACGCGGCCGGGGCGGAGAGGCCGCCGACGGTGACGGCGGCGCCGGTGGCGGCCGTGGCGCGCAGGAACAGGCGTCGGTCGAAACGCGGTTGAGGCATGGTCGGCTCCAAGGGGGTGGAGGTCGGTCCAAGAGGGGTGACAGAAAGACGGTGAAGGTCAGAGATAGGTGGCCGCGGTGACGCACAGCCCGCCCAGGGCGACGGCCCACACGTACGGGAGGGTGCGCACCATGACCTGCTGCGGGGAGACTCCGGCGTACTGGGCGGCCCAGACCGTCTGCGTGCTGGTGGGGTCGGCGACGCCGAAGACCTGGTTGTACGAGGTGGCCATGCCGAGGACGACGGCGGCCGGGTAGATGCCCGTGGCGATCAGGACGCCGGCGATCCCGGCGCCGAGCCCGAAGACGTTCAGCGGTCCGCGGTAGAGGCAGAGCGGCACGAGCAGGGTGAAGACGAGGACGAACACCACGGCGTTGTGCGGGCTGACCGCCTTCATCAGCGGCTCCAACGCGTCGACGGCGCCGGGCAGTTTGACCGCCGCCAGCAGGATGCCGATGGCGATGAACAGGGCGATCGGCGGGGCGGCCACCTCGAACGCGCCGTACAGGGTGCGCAGCAGCCGCTTGTTCATCTCGCGCGGTCCCGTGGTGGTGACCAGGGCGTACAGCACACCCGCCAACAGGGAGGGAATGATGGCGAGTTCGAAGCCCAGGGCGAGGATCAGGGGCACGGCGGGGGTGAGCAGCGCGTACCAGGGAGCGTCACCGAGCCGCTTGCGGCGACTCGTCGAACTCGGCTTGTCCTGCACGGACTTGAGGGACCAGGTGTGTTCCACGCCGCGTCGGCGGGACTCGACGAGGACGTAGAGGACGGCGGCGACCAGGGCGAAGGGGAACAGCTTCACCATGAAGCCGCGCACGGTCGGTACGGGCAGGTCCAGGGCCGTGGAGAAGAACTGCCACAGGGGCAGTTCGAAGGGGATGCCCACGGCGATGCCCATGAGGACGGTCCCGGCGGCGGTCACCTTCGGGATGCCGACCGCAATCATGGCCGGGATGCCGATGAGCCCGGCGAGCATCGCGGCCGGTGCCGATCCGGTGACGGTACCGACCAGCGCGGACACGGCCAGCACGCCGAGGGCCACGACGACCGGGCGGTCACCGCCGAACTCGACGATCTTGCGGACGATGGTGCCCGCGATGCCCGTCTCCTCGAGGAGCTTGCCGAGCCAGGAACCCAGCACGATCGCGATCATCGTGGCGGCCAGGGTGGGCGCGCCCTCCTGGAGGACGGTGTCCAGCACGCTGTTCTTGCCGGTCAGGGGTGCGCCGGCGAGGAAGGCGATGGCGACGGCGAGGATGACGAGCGCGAAGGCCGTGGGCAGTTTGCGGGTGAGCATGGCGGCGACTCCGGCCGCCATGACGAGCAGGATGACGACACCCATGGGTCACCTCTGTCTTCCGGGTGTGTCCACCGCGGCGGCGAGCGCGGCGGTGAGCAGGAGGGGGCTGCGACCCAGGCCGCAGACGGTACGGGCGTAGGCGTGCGCGGCGAGTTCGTCGGCACCGGCCACATGGCCGAGGACCCGGTGGCGGCCCAGTCGCAGGGCGGTGTGTCCGAGCGCCTCCTTGAGCGCGGCCCGCGTCTCCCTGCGGTGCAGCAGGGCGTGTGCGCTCTCGTGGGCGAGGGCCGCGGCGCGCACGGATCCGGCGGGATACCAGGAGCGCCAGCCGAGTTCGTCGATCAGCGTCTCGGCCCGGTCGATGGTGTCGGTGTAGAGCTCGACGGTGGCGGGCCGCGAGGTGTAGCGCGCGAGCAGCAACTGGCCGAGCCCGTCGGCACGTTCCACGATCCGGGCGCGGCACGGCGGCCCGGGGGCGAGTGCGGCGCCGAACGCGTCGGCGGCCAGGGCCCATCGGCGCAGTTCGGCGGTGGTGCGGTTCTCGTGGGTGGGCGTGGTCGCCAACAGCCGTACGGCGAGGGCCAGATCGTCCGTCGCCGGATCGACGGCGGAAGCGGCGGCGGCCACGATGGCAGCCACGGCGGCCGAACCGGCAGGGCCGCTCATGACCGCACTTCCACCACGGCGACCACCGGTTCGTCCAGGGCGCGGTCCCGCATCTCGCTGCGGGCCAGCGCGAGCAGGGGCTGCGGGTCGAGGACACCGGAGAGGTCGGCGATGCGGGAGCCGAGCAGGAGCCGCAGCGCGGGGGCTCGGACGCCGCCGTCGCCGTAGGACGTGCCCTCGCGCACGAGGTGGGCGAGGAGTTCGGGCGCGGCGCCCACGGTGGTGGCGGTCACGCTCGCGTCCGAGGCGTGCAGGCGTACGACACCGTCGGCGTCGACGACCCGTACGGGACGCCGGACGGAGCGCAGCCGACGGCGTACCTCGGTGCCGTAGACCGTGTGGGCGGGTGTCTCGGCGAGGACGCGGACCTCGGCGGGGTCGGTCTTGAGGCTGGTGGCGGCCGCGGTGAGGCGTTCGGTGTCGTCGGCGCTGTGCGAGCGGTCCTGGGTACGCAGTTCCGTGGCGCCGGTGGCCGTGGCGCGCACGGTGCTCGTCTGCGGGTCGACGGTCACCTCGACCTCGACGCCGTCGGGCGCGGCGCCCTGGGCGACGACCGCCCGCTCGGCCTCGGCCCGGACGGCGAGGATCTGTTCCTGCCCTGCGCCCGGGATGATCCGTTCGATCTGTTCCCGCACCAGCGCGAGGGCCACGCCGATGGGGCTGATGACCTCGCTGTGCCGGGCGATCGTGCCGCTCATGCCGGTGAGCGCGGCCAGGTGCGGGGTGACGGAGGCCGCCCCGCCGCCACCGCCGACGAGGACCGCCGTGTCCGGGTCGAGGCGGTAGTCGCGGACGAGCGAGTCCACGATCTCCCGCACGCGGGCGACGCCGGCGTCGAGGACACGGGCGGCCGCGGTCGGCACATCCACGCCCGACTCGGCGGCGAGCGGCGCGAGCGCGGCCCTCGCCACTTCCGGGTCGCAGCGAGCGAAGTCCCCGTCGGGGACCCGGCCGAGCGCGTTGGCGGCGCACGTCATGGTGAGCGCGAACCGTCCGCCCGCCGCGTCCAACACCACGTAGTCGTCGGGGTCGTCCGGCATCGGCCGCACGGTGGCGAGGGTCGCGTCCCGCAGGTCGTCGAGGTCGGCGAAGCAGGCGTAGGGCAGTCCCGCGATGTGGGCGCTGCGCGGACCCACGGCGGTGACGCGGCCCTGGGTGACACGGACCATCGAGCCGCCGCCGACGCCGACCGTGCGCACGTCGAGCGCGTTGAGGTACGACGTCCTGCCGAGCATCGTGGCGTGGCGGACGGCGACCTTGCCGCGCCGGACGACGCTGATGTCGGTGGAGGTGCCGCCGGTCTCGAGGAAGACGCCCTCGCTGATCCGTTCCTGCATGAGGGCGCCGGCGACTCCGGCGGCCGGTCCGGACAGGACGGTGAGCAGCGGGCGCCGGCGCATCTCGTCCAGGGCCATGACCCCGCCGTCGCAGCGCATGACCATCAGCGGTGCGGCGACGCCGGCCTTGGTGATGGACGCGTCGACGAGGTCGGCGGTGGCGAGCATGCGCGGCAGGATGGCCGCGTTGACGACCGCGGTGCGGGTCCGCTTGTGCAGTCCGTACAGCGAGGTGATCTCGTGTGCGGCCGTCATCGGCAGGCCTGCGGACCGGGCGGCTTCGAGCACGGCCTGCTCGCCCTCGGGCCGGTCGACGGCGAACGGCTCGGTGGCGACGAGGACTTGGGCGCCCGCGGCCGTCAACTCCGCGACCGCGGCGTGTACGGCCGCCGGGTCGTCCGGGTCGGCGACATGGGCGTAGGCGAGCGGCAGCCGTTTGCCGGGGGCGAGTTCGAGTCTGCCGAGCGCGGCGAGCCGGCGGGTGAGGACGGCGCCGGGTCCGGTGCCGATGCCGATCAGGCCGACGGTGGCGACATCGCCCTCCAGCAGGGCGTTGGTGGCCTGGGTCGTGCCGTGCGCGAGGAACGCGATGTCGCCGGGGGCCCGTTCGACCTCGCGCAGCAGCCGGTCCAGGGCTTCGACGATGCCGTGGGCGACTCCGTCCTCGTGGTGGTGGCTGGTGGGGACCTTGACCTGTCCCAGCAGCCGCAGGGTCGTGGCGTCCACGGCCACGGCGTCGGTAAAGGTTCCGCCCACGTCGATGCCGACGCGGATCCGGTCGGTGGTCATGTCTGGAGCACCTCCTTGTGCTGTGTCGCTCGTGCGCGGGCGGTCGCCCCGACGCGGTCAGTAGCCGCGTACGTCGGGCCAGTGGCGCTGCACTCCGGCGCGGTCGAGGAGCCGCGCGAACTCCTCGAACCGCTTGTCCTCGGCCTGCACTTGGTGCGGTTCGAGGTCCTCGGCCAGGCAGTGGGCGGCGAGCGCGCCGGCGACCTCGCCGATGTTCCACTCCACCGGGTGGAGCCGGTAACAGCCGTTGGTGATGTGGGTCGTTCCGATGTTCTTGCCGGCGGGCAGCAGATTGCGGACCCGCCGGGGCACCAGCGCCCCGAGCGGGATCTCGAAGGGCACCGACCCGATGTCGATGTAGGAGTCGCCCCCGGTCGAGGGGTGCAGGTCGATGCGATAACTGCCGATGCCCACGGAGTCGCGGTACTTGGTGCCCCCGTACGGGCCCACCAGGTCGATCGCCACATCGCGTTCGGTGACGGTGGTGACGGCCTTGATACGGCGGGACTCGCGGACGTACGGCGCCTTCGCCAGGCCGTCCGCGGTACCGGTCACGTCGGGACGCGGCCGGAGACCGGGGAAGCCGGTGCCGCCGTCGGGGCGGGGTGCCTCGGTCTGGAGCCAGTACAGGACCGACAGCGACAACTGCCGTGCCTCGGCGACGGCTTGGGCTCCCGTCTCCGCGCCAGCTCCGATCAGCGGCTTCAACCAGTAGTCGTTGAGGGGCCAGTTGACAAGCGTGATGTCGGAGTCGAAGGCGCCGGGACTGTGCAGCTTGCGGGCCAGGATGCGGCGGAAGCCCCACAGTTCCTTGTCGCCGGCGTCGGCGCTCTGGTCGGCGCTCACGGCGAGCGGGTCGAGGTCGGGATTGGGGACGAAGGTGCGCGGGACGGGTTCCAGCGAACGCGGGTCGGGCGCCTGGAAGCCGAGCAGCGGGCCGGGCCAGAAGTCGGGCCGGTACGCCCGCCAGAAGTCGTAGTCTTCCGGGCGGGCAACGGTGTGGTCCTCGCCCTCGTGGTGGGAGAGCGCGAAGCACACGGTGATGCCCTGCTGGTTGAGCGGCTCGGCCCGGTCCGGGGCGTGCGGCTCGTCGAACTCGGACCGCGCCTCGGCGCCGCAGACATGCTCGACACCCGCCAGTTCCAGGAATTCGCCCGTCTCGGTGGCGTCGATGACATAGCGGGCCGGGACGGTGACGCGGCGGCCGTCGGGGCGGTGTTCCAGCGTGACGGACCGTACGACATCGTTGTCGGCCTCGGCCGCGACGGGCCGGTGCTCGGTGAGGACGGTCAGGCGTCCGGCCGCCCGGTGGGGCGCGAGCATGGCCTCGAGGACGGCCAGCGCCACGCGCGGCTCGTGGCAGAGCTTGCTCACCCGTCCGGCACCCGGGTTGAGGTCGGTGAGCGCGAGCGCCTCCGCCCGCAGCGGGTACCACTGCCGGTAGAACTGCCTGATGCCCTCGCGCAGTTGACGGTACGAGGCCGTCGTCCCGAACTGCTCGACCCACGGGTGCTCGTCGGGCGGCACGGCCTGCGAGGTGAGCTGTCCGCCGACCCAGTCGGTCTCCTCGGTGAGCACGACGCTGCGTCCGGCCCGGCAGGCGGCGAGTGCGGCGGCCACACCGCCAAGGCCACCGCCCACGATGAGGATGTCGGCTTCCGGTATCACGCTTCTCCTTGCTGGTAGTTGTCGTCCCCGGAGGATGCGGTCGTACGGTGATCGGTCGCCGTGATCAGTGCTGCTCCGGCGGCCTGCCCGAGGTGTCACCGGGCCGGAACACACAGGCGACCAGGGGCTCTTCGGCCTCCTCCCCGGCGACCCGGGCGGCGAGCAGCCGGACCGCCGCGGCGCCCAACTCGGGCCGAGGGATGTCGAATCCGGTGGCCCGCGGGCCGGCGAGGAGATCGCCGGGCGGACTGCCGAGCAGGGCGAGCGACAGGTCGTCGGGGCAGCTGAGGCCGGCCTCCTCGACGGCCCCGCACAGGGCACGCCAGGCGGCCCCGGTGTCGGTCTCCTCGGCGACGAACGCGGTGACGCCCTCGGTCAGCCACTGGCGCAGTCGCTCGGGGCTGAGGTCACGCACGGGGTCGGCCGAGCGGAAGACGGCCTCGGGCCCGCCGTCGAGCCCGGCCGCCAACAGCCCTTCCAGGAAGCCCTGTTGCCGGTCCGTCGAGGCCGGGGCGTCGTCGTCCTCGCGGACCAGCACGATCCGCCGGTGCCCCAGGGCCGCCAGATGGCCGACGACCTCGGCGCTCGCGCTGACGTAGTCGGCGCCCACCCACGGCAGCCCTTCGAGTTCGTCGCGCCGCCCGAGGTGCACGACCGGGAAGCCGTCGGCGACCATCCGCTTCAACTCCGCGACCGGAGCGTGCCTACCGAGGAAGAGACAGCCGTCGGCGAGCCGCACCCTGCTCAGCGCGTCGGGCCGGGACGCCCCGGCGCCGCCGGAACTCGACCCCGTGAAGAGCACCAGGTCGTAGCCGCGCGCGGCGGCCTCCTGCTCCACGCCGATGAGGAAGGGGTAGTACGAGTGCTGCACGTCGGTGGGGAAGGTGGCCGTGAAGCTGAAGACGCCGAGCAGGTTGTTGCGGGCCGCGGCCAGCCGCTGCGCGGCGGGGTCCGGTACGTAGCCGAGGCTGCGGGCCGCGTCGAGCACCCGCTGCCGGGTCTCGTCCGAGATCGTCGCGCCCGTGGTCTTGTCCGACAGCACGAGCGACACCGTGGCCTGGGAGACCCCGGCCAGCCGGGCCACCTCGGCCTGCCGCGGCCGGGGCGTGCGGCCCGCTGCCGCGGGGGTACGACCGCGCCGGGACCGCTTCTTGGGCTGCTCCACCATGCTCCTCACCTGACCGGACACGACCGGTGTGCGGGCCGTTCATGCGTATCATTAATGCGTATTAGTTATGCGTATGAATGAGTACTGTGGGCGCTCCTCCGCCGTCGGTCAAGACTTCTGACAGGACTTCGTGCCGGAGTGCGGGTGAAGCCGGACCGTGGGGGTCAGGTGGGGATGTCCATGCGCTGTGTGCCGATGACCTTGAGCAGTTGCAGGGTCCGGTAGGCGCGGGAGTCGGGTTCGGCGGTGAAGATGACGAGCTGCTGGTCCTGACCTGGCACGGTCAGGACGTCGAAGTCCAGGTCGATCGGGCCGACTTGGGGGTGCTGGACCCGCTGGTGGTTGTGGTGTTCGATGCGCAGCTCGTGGGAGTTCCACAGAGCCGCGAAGTCCTCGCTGCCGGCCAGCAACTCCTCGATGAGGGCGCGGAGTTCGTCGTTGTCCGGGTACCGGGCGGAGGCGACGCGCAGATAGCTGACGGCGGCGGTCACGAACCGGTGGGGTCGGGTCATGCCGTAGGCGTGCCGCTCGGGGTGCAGGAAGTAGCGCCGGATGACGTTGCGGTCCGGGCCGGTGAGTGCGGAGAAGTCCTCGAACAGGGCGGCCGCCAGGGGATTCCAGGCCAGTACCCGGCAGGTGTTGTCGAGCACGAGGGCGCCGGCGTCGGTCAGCCGCTCCAGCAGGTTCAGCGTGCCGGGGTCCACCTCGCGGGAGGGTCCCTGGGCGGCCTCGGGCGCGGCCTCGCCGGCGAGCCGGAAGAGGTGGGTGCGCTCCTGGTCGGACAGGCGCAGCGCACGGGCGATGCCGGTCAGGACGGCGTGCGAGGGATGGCGCCCGCGGGCCTGTTCCAGCCGGCTGTAGTGGTCCACGGAGATGTGCGCGAGCTGCGCGACCTCCTCGCGGCGCAGCCCGGGAGTGCGCCGCCTGGGCCCGTGCGGCAGGCCGACGTCCTCAGGGCGTACGCGTTCCCGCTTGCCGCGCAGGAACTCCGCGAGGGCGTGCTTGTCCATGGTCACCACGGTACGGCGGGGCCCACCGGTCAGCCACGGACTGTCGGTCCCTGGATACCGCCGGGGCCACGACCGCAGGGTGAAGGCGCAGGCAGGACGACGTGGAATCACGTAGAAGCATGTGGAACGAAGCGAGGGCAAGGCCATGCAAGCAGCACTGACGGGGTCGATGACGGCACTGGTCACGATCGGAGGGGTGGCGTTGGCGTGCGCCGTCGCGTACGGGTATTTCCTGCGCAGCCCCAAGCCTGCCGAGCCGCGGCTCGGCGCCCCGGTGACGGAGGACACGATCACGGTGGACGGCCGGACACGCTCGTACCGGGCCTTCGTACCCGCGGATCTCCCGCCCGGCGCGCCACTTCTGTTCGTCCTGCACGGCTCGCAGCAGGACGGGAGGGCCGTCCGCAAGGCCACCGGGTACGGCTTCGACCAGCTGGCCGAGCGGCACGGGTTCGCGGTGGTCTACCCGGACGGCTACAAGCGCGGCTGGAACGACGGCCGTACCTCCGCGGTCACCCCCGCCCGCAAGGAGGAGATCGACGACGAGGGTCTGATCGCCGCGCTCGTCGAGCGGTTCGGCCGACGCCACGGCATCGATCCCGCCCGGGTGTTCGTCACCGGTTTCTCCAACGGCGGCCAGCTGGCGTTCCGTCTCGCCGCGCGGACGCCGGAACGGATCGCCGGCATCGCGGTGATCGGGGCGGGCCTGCCCACCCCGGACCAGTGGGCCGTCACGGAGCACAAGCACCCGCTGCCGGTCCTGCTGATCGCCGGCACGAGCGACCCGATCATGCCGTACGAAGGCGGCGAGGCGAGCATCTTCGGCTTCCAGAAGCGCGGCACCGTGCTGTCCGCCGAGGCCACCGCCCGCGTCTTCGCCGAGGTCAACGGCATCACCGGACCCCCGATCGACACGCGGCACACCCCGTCGGTGATCGAGACCCGCTACAGCGGGCCCGGCAAGGAGCCTGTCGTGGCGATCACGGTCTCCGGCGGCGGCCACACGATCCCCAACCCCGATTACCGCTTCCCCCGGCTCATGGGAAGGACCGACGCCACCTTCAACTCCCCGGCGGCCATCTGGGACTTCTTCGCCGAGACCATGCGGGCGGCTCAGCTGAAGGCGCGGCGGTAGGCATGCGGGCTGACGCCGGTGGTGCGCTTGAAGCGGTCGCGGAAGGCGGTGGGTGAGCCGAAGCCGACCTGGGTGCCGATGCGTTCGACGGGATGGCTCGTCGTCTCCAGGAGGTGCTGGGCCTGGCGGATGCGGGCGCGGTGCAGCCACTGGAGCGGGGTGGTGCCGGTCTGTTCGCGGAAGCGGCGGATCAGGGTGCGGGTGCTGGTGCCGTCGTAGGCGGCGATGTCGGCGAGCGTGAGGTCGCGGGCGAGGTTGTCCTGCAACCAGGTGAGGAGGGGTTCGAGGACGGAGCCCTGCGGGGTGGGTGTGCGGTCGTGGACGATGAACTGCGCCTGTCCGCCCTCGCGTTCCAGCGGCATGACGGACAGCCGGGCGGCATCGGCGGCGACGGCCGAACCGTAGTCGCGCCGGATCATGTGCAGGCACAGGTCCAGGCCGGCGGCGGCACCGGCGGAGGTGAGGAACTGACCGTTGTCGACGTACAGGACGTCCGGGTCGACGTCGATCTCCGGGTAGGCGGCGGCGAGTTCGGCGGCCGCGATCCAGTGCGTGGTCGCGCGCAGGCCGTCGAGCAGACCGGTGGCGGCCAGCGGGAAGGTGCCCGAGCAGATGGAGGCGATGCGTGTGCCGTCGGCGGCGGCCGACCGCAGCGCGTCACGGACGGCCGGGTCGAGGGGAGCCGCGATGTCGGCCGTACCGGGCACGATGATCGTGTCCGCGCCCTTGAGCCCCTCCAGCCCCCAGGGCGCGCGCAGGGTGAAGGCACCCGCGTCGATCTCCGGCTTCTCCGCGCACACCCGGATCTGGTAGCCGGGGCGCCCGTCCGGGAGGCGGGTGCGGGTGAAGACCTCGATCGGGGTGGACAGGTCGAACGGGATCACCCGGTCGAGCGCGAGGACGGCGACGGTGTGCATGGCAGCAAGATACCTCTCCGCCGACTGTCGATTTCGGTCGAGGTGAGGTCTGTCCACACAGTCATGCCAGGTCAGAGGCCACTCGTACACGCTTGGCAATATTCCGCCGGAAGGTGTCACTAATGCCACTGGGAGGCGGCTAGGAGGCCGGTTAGCGTCGGGAGCGTCCGGCGCTGAGACCGGCTCCGCCCCCCGTCCGAAGGACCTGCCATGCACGCCCAGATCGTCTTGTTCGACGGCTTCGACCCGTTGGATGTCATCGCCCCCTACGAGGTGCTGTACGCCGGCGGCACCGCCTCCGGGGGCGCGGTGACCGTGGAACTGGTCTCCGCGGAAGGGGTACGTGAGGTGGTCAGCGGCACGGGCGGACTGGCCCTGCGTGCCACCGCCGCACTCGACCCCGGGCGCGCGGGGATCGTCCTCGTCCCCGGCGCCTCGGGGCGGGTCGGGCAGCCCGGCGAGGTCCCCGATCAGGAGGTCGGGGCCGGCGAGTGGCGACAGGACGAGTACATCCCCGTACTGCTGGGCCGCACCCTGACCACCGAGCTGCCCGCGCTCATGAAGGCGGCGCTGGACAACCCGGAGGTGACGGTCGCGGCGGTGTGCGGTGGTTCGCTCGTCCTGGCCATGGCCGGTCTGCTGGAGGGCCGTCACGCCACGACCCATCACCTGGGCCTGGACATGCTCGACGCCACCGGCGTCCACGCGGTCCACGCCCGTGTCGTCGACGACGGCGACCTCGTCACCGGTGCCGGTGTCACGTCCGGACTCGACCTGGGGCTGTATCTGCTGGAGCGCGAGGTGGGGCCCCAAATCGCCCACGCGGTCGAGGAGTTGTTCGCCCATGAGCGCCGCGGCACGGTCTGGCGTCACGAGGGCCTGGTGCCCGCCGCGCTCTGATCGGAAGCACCGCGAGGTAGACGCCAGAAAGAGGACGTCATGAGGGAGAAGTCGTGAGGAAGAAGTTGTGAGGAAGAGGCCGTGAGCATGAACAACACCACGCCCGTCGAAGGCACTTGGGACCTGTCCATCTCCACCCCCATCGGCAGGATCAAGTCCGTGGTCGAACTCAGCCGACGGGACGATGTCCTGACCGGGGCCGCCCACGGGGCGGGAGAGCGCGTCCCGCTCGACGAAGTCGCCCTCGACGGCGACCGGTTGACCTGGAAGCAGGCCATCACCAAGCCGATGCGCCTGAACCTCGTCTTCGCCCTGACCGTCGACGGCGACACACTCACCGGTACTTCCAAGGCCGGACGACTGCCGACCTCCAAGGTCACCGGACGCCGTCGCACGGTTCAGGCGTAGACCGACCGCACACTCGCGCGGCGAAGGGCAATCGCCGGGTGAGGGCCACCTGGAAGGGGGTGACGGCGTTGCGCTCCGCGACATCGAGCAGGTCACGGTCGTCCAGCGGGCATCGCGGGTTACGTGTTCGCCCCGTCCCGGGTCACGTGCTCGCGTTCGCCTGGGCCCGCTTCGGCTCGGTGGCCATCGACTTCAACGTCTCGAACGCGGTCGCTGTCGGGCTCGCCGGTTCGGCCTGGTAGACGACCAGTTGTTGATGCGGGGCGCCGTTGACCGTGAAGGCGGCGAACGCGATGTGCAGGTCGCCGACTTCGGGGTGCTTGAGGTGCTTGCTTTCCTGGGACTTGCTTTTGACGTCGTGGAGTTGCCAGATACCGGCGAACTCCTCGCTCTCCTCGGAGAGTTCGGCGACCACTTCGGCGATACGGACGGATTCGGGATCGTGGCCGTAGGCAGCCCTGAGTTCGGCGACACAGGAATGCGCGGCCCGGTCCCATTCCTGGTAGAACTCGCGACCCGCCGGATCGACGAACACATTGCGGGCGAGATTGTCGAAGGCGTCGAATCCGCTGTGCAGCGCCGTGGCGAGGGAATTGCCCGCCAGGATGTCCAGGGCCGGGCTCAGGACGAACGCCGGGGTGTGTTCCCAGCCGTCCATCAGCTGCAACAACTGCGGGCTGACGTCGGCTCCGCCTCGGTCGTGCGGACGCTGCGAGGGCGCCAGGCAGAGGCGGTTGAGGTGGTCGGCGGACTCCGCGTCCAGCTTCAGCGCCTGCGCCACGGCTTCCAGGACCTGCGGGGACGGGCTGCTCTCGCGTCCCTGCTCCAGCCTGATGTAGTAGTCGGAACTGACTCCCGCGAGCAGCGCGACTTCCTCCCTGCGCAGTCCGGGCACCCGCCGGCGACCGTATTCCGGCAGACCGACGTCCTGAGGCTTGAGGGCCTCGCGACGGGCCCGGAGGAAATCACCCAAAGGGGTCCCATTGCTCATGCGGCAAGCCTAGATGCTTTTCCACGGATGAGAAGTGGCGGTCGTGCGCGATTGCACCAGGTTCTACACGGTTCACACAGAGTGACTCACCGGCCGGCGTCCTGGCCTCGCCGGAACATCGCGGCTTGCCTTTGACGCGTACGTCAGGGATTAGCGTCCACGCGCGCATCTTCCGACCCGTCTCCGACCCGTTCAGGAGTCCTGACATGGCCACTGTCCTGCCGTCCACGACCCGCGAGATCCGACTGGCCCAAACCCCTCAAGGGCTGCCCGGGCCCGAGCACTTCACGGTCGCACGGGAGCCGATCACCGCCCCCGGTGTGGGACAAGTCCTCGTCCGCAACCGGTACTTCCTCGTGTTTCCCGGGCTGCGCACGCTGATCGGCGGCCAGGCCGACGGCGTGCCGCTGCCCCGCATCCACGCGGGCGACACCCTGTTCGGTCCTGCCGTCGGGGAGGTCGTCGCGACCGGCCCGGGCAGTGCGTTGCGCGTCGGGGACACGGTCACGCATCTGCTCGGGTGGCGCGAGCACGCGCTGCCGGCGGAGGCCGACTGCGCTCCCGTCGGCAACGTACTGCCCGATCCCGTCGCCCATCTTTCATCGGGTTCGGCCGCCTACGGAGCACTGACCCGACTCGCTCAAGTCCGGCCCGGGGACACCGTGTTCGTCACCGGCGCCGCGGGTGCCGTGGGGACGCTGACGGGCCCCGTCGCACGGCTGTTGGGCGCCACGAGGGTCGTCGGGAGCACCCGCTCGCCGGCCAAGGCCGAGCGGCTGCGGGCCGAACTGGGCTACGACGCGGTCGTGGTGCCGGGCACCGGACCGCTCGACGAGCAACTGGCCGCGGCCGCGCCGGACGGCATCGACGTGCTGGTGGACACCGTCGGCGGCGAGCAGTTGGCGGCGGCGGTCCGCCTCGCGCGCCGCGGCGCCCGCTTCGCTCTGGTCGGCGCGCTCTCGGGACAGCTGTCGCCGGACCGGGACGGAGGCAGCGCCCTCGCCGAGATCGACACGTTCCGGCTCGTCAACCTGGGCGTCTCGCTGCACGGTTACAGCGGCCCGGACCATCCCGAGGTGGCGAAGGAGTGGACCGAGCGCTTCGGTGGCTGGCTGCGCTCCGGCGAGATCGCCTTCCCGCACGTCCGGATCGCGGGCATGGATCACGCTCCGCGGGCGTTGCAGGAACTGTTCGAGGGGCGGCACTTCGGAACCGTCGTCGTGGAGTTGCCGCCACGATGAGACGTCGTCGCGCGCTGTCGCGGCGACCTGGGCTGAAGCGCGAGGTCGAGGATGAGGATCGGGGACGCGGCGGCAGCGGCCGGGACCACCCCACGGGCACTGCGCTTCTACGAGGAGCGCGGCCTGCTGGCACCACCGCCGCGCACCGCCACCGGGCAGCGCGAGTACGGACCGGGCGAGGTGGCCAGAGTCCGCGTCATCCGTGAGCTGCTGGCGCTCGGACTCACCGTCGAGGACCTGCGCAGCGTCGCCGACCGGATCGACGTACTGGTCGAGAACCCCCGACGGCGATGCGGGCAGCCCGACTCCGAAGTCCCCGGCTCCGGGATCGTGGACCGCAGGATCGCGGCCCTCGACGCCGAGATCGACCGTCTGACGGGTCTGCGCACGCGCCTGGCCCAGCGGACTCTCGGCCGGCCGTGACGGCTCGAACGACGGCCGTGTCCGTCTCCGTATCCGTATCCGTCTCCTACCGTTCCTGCGGGCTGCGATCGTCGTGGTGCCGGTCACCTCGGGGACGCCTCATGGTCAGGAACCGGGATCTCGGTGAAGGGGGTGCGGCGGCCCCGCGCAGTCGCGACAGCACCAGCGCCGTGGCGAGCAGCCCGGCGCAGACGCAGGAGGCCAGCGCGTACGCGGCTCGCGGGCCGCTGCCCGCGGACGAGCCGTTGGCGGAGTGCAGGTAGACCGCCGACACGGCGCTGAGGCAGACCGCCGCCGCGATGCGCTGGGCCATCTGCAGGATGCCGCCGCCCACTCCGGCGGCCTCGGCCGGCGCGTGCTGGAGGACCTGGGTCTGGTTGGGCGAGACGGCCAGCCCGCCGGCCGCGCCGGACACCAGCTGCGTCACGGCGAGGAGGATCGGCAGCGCGGCGGACGGTGCGAGGAGCGCGGCCACCCCGCCGGCCAGAGCGGCGCCGATGCCCAGCGCCAGGCCGACGTCGACCGTGCGGGGTCCGATCCGTCGCACCAGCCGCCACGCGAGTGCCGAGGAGACACCCATCGCGATGGCCGAGGGCAGCGAGACGGCCGCCGTGAGCAGGGCTGACAGGCCGAGTCCGTCCTGGAGGAAGACGGTGAGCACGAGGGACGCGGCGAGGGAGGAGCCGAACTGGGCCATGGCGACGGCCGTGCCCAGCATGTACGGCTTCGACGACGCGAGCGCCGGATGGACCAGCGGCACCCGGTCCCTGCGTACCCGTAGCCGCTGGTGCACGGCGAACGCGCAGGCCAGGGCGGATACCCCGGCGGCCCACAGGAGTGCCTGTCCCCCGCTGTCCGGTGTGCTGATGAACGGCACCATCAGCGTCAGCGTGCAGCCGCAGGCCAGGACGAGGCCGAGGAGGTCCAGCCGGGAGTCGCGGGCGGTGCGCCGGGGCGGTGGCAGCCAGCGGGCCGCGAGGGCCAGGGTGACCACCGCGCACGGTGCGCTGAGCAGGAAGCAGTACCGCCAGCCGGCCCCGGGTCCGAGGCCGGCGACCAGCACGCCGCCGAGCGGCGGCCCGAGTGCCGCGGCGACACCGCCCGTCACCGCGTACAGCCCGAGCGCCCGGCCGCGGTCGAGCCCGTGGAACACGTCCTGAATGGTGCCGATCACCTGGGAGTTGACGAGTCCCGCCGCCGCGCCCTGCACCAGCCGCGCACCGATCACGATGCCCGGACCGCCACCGGTCGCGGCCGTCACCCCCGCCAGGAGGAAGGCGGCCATGCCGACGAGGAAGAGCCGCTTGCGGCCGTGCAGATCGCCGAGACTGCCGCCGGGCACGAGGGCCAGTCCGAAGGTGAGTGAGTAACCGGCCACGATCCACTGGACGTCCGACGCCCCGGCCCCGAGCGAGTGCCGCATGCTCGGGACGGCGATGTTCAGAACTGCCTGGTCCAGCAGGGTGGTTGCCCCTGCGGCCATGCACACCAGCAGTACGCGCCGGGTGGCGCGGTCTTCTCCCGGGAGCATTCAGGCGGGCCGCTGCGTGCTGCCCTCGTCCGGTTCCACACCGCCGACTTCGGCGCCGAAGTGTGGGCCCGCCCTGAGGATGTCGATGGCGGGCAGAACAGTGGGTTGTGCCATGGGATTCCCTTCGTGAAGGCAGCGGACCCGGACACGGCGAACCGCGCGCCAACGGCCGTACGGGGACGGTCGGTC
The DNA here is from genome assembly GCF_053595415.1 of Streptomyces sp. NPDC002499. Classification (NCBI taxonomy): domain Bacteria; kingdom Bacillati; phylum Actinomycetota; class Actinomycetes; order Kitasatosporales; family Streptomycetaceae; genus Streptomyces; species Streptomyces sp. NPDC002499. The sequence goes on along the minus strand of NZ_JBSFXO010000012.1, from coordinate 277,007 downwards.
GACGACAGAGCGGTGGGATGCGCCGAGAGCGGGCGGGCGGGGAGAGGGCGAGATCGAGGTCGTTACCTGCAGCGCGTCAACCGGTGTGGGACGGGTACGCCGGTCCGTCACACCACGTTCACCGGATGCCGTACTACCGCGTCGAACAGGTACCCCTGCGTGTTGGGCACGGCGAGGTCCGGTTGCGTACGGCCGGCCGTGTCCGTGGCGCGGGCCAGCAGTTGGGTGGCACCGGCCGCCTCGGGGCGCCAGTCGACGGACCAGCGGGTCCATGTGCCGGTGCGGGGCCGGTCGTGCAGGTGGGCGGGCCGCCAGTGCGCGCCGCCGTCGGTGCTGATGGCGACGCGGTCGACGGCGCCCGCGCCCGACCACGACCGCCCGTGCAGCACATGCCGGCGGCCCGCCGCGAACGTGGCCCCGCTCGCCAGCTCGAAGGCGCTCTTGGTGGCCTGCCGGGTGAGCGGCGCGCTGCCGCCCTCCGGGTAGGAGGGGCCGAACAGGCGGTAGAACGTGGTGTTCCAGGGCGAGAGGAGCGGCTGCGCGGACACCTCGATGTCACCGACCCACTTGATCGACGCGATCCCTACCCACGAGGGCACCAGCACCCGCACCGGATACCCGTGGTCGTACGGCAGCGGCTCGCCGTTCATCTCGTAGGCGAGCAGCACGTCGTCCAGCGCCTTGGCCAGCGGGAGCGGACGGCGCACCCGGCCCAGGCTCTCGCCGCCGCTGACGTACTCGGCGTCCAGGCCGCGCGGTTGCACGTCCACGGCGTTCCGGGACAGTCCGGCCCTGCGCAGTACGTCGGCCAGGCGCACCCCGCGCCAGCGCGCGACGCCGATCGCCCCCAGGGTCCACGCGGTGCCGGTGACCGTCTCGCCCTGCTGGGTCGTGTAGTAGGAGCGGCCGTTTCCGGCGCACTCGACGAACGCGGTGCGGGTGACGGCGGGCAGGGCGCGCAGATCGTCGTATCCGAACTCCACCGGGCGGTCCTCGCCGGGGGCGCCCCGCAGTCCGCTCCCCCACAGCCGCAGCCGCCAGTCGTCGGCGTCCAGGACGGGCGTGGCGGTGTGATTGCGTACGAAGAACAGGTCGTTGGGGGTGTGGTGGCCGATTCCGCGCAGCGCCTCCCAGCGGGTCTCGGCGTTGGTGCCGCGCTCGACGAACCACTCGGGCGGCAGGGGTTTGACGATTCCGGGGACGGCGGCGCGGGCGGGCCGGGTGCCGCCGAGCGCGGTCCCGGCGGCGGTGGCGGCGAGCAGGGTGAGCAGCCGTCGGCGGGTGACGCCGTCGGCTCTGGCCTCACCGGCCAGCCACTGGCGCAGTCTGCGGTGGTCGTATGCGGTTTCGAGGCGGTGGCCGGGAGGGGTGGCGGGGATCGGCATGGCGTGTCCTCGTCATGTCTGAGCGAAGAGTGCGGGGCGGCGCGGAAGGTCGCGAGAAGTGCCGGCGCGTGCCCAACCGGCTTGTGCGGCACGGCTGTTGGCGTTGAGGTGAGAAGGCGCTCGATCAGCCGGTCGGTCGACACAGCGCGGCGGCCACGCGGACGAGGTCCACGGCGCGGCGGCGGGTCAGGGGCTGCGGCAACGGCATGGCCGGATGCAAACACGCGGAGCGGAAGGTGTCAACGAAGCGTGCGCGTCGCCCCGGATCGGGCGGGCAGTTCGAGGCCGAGGTTCTCGCGCAGGGTGAGTCCGGTGTAGTCGGCGGCGACGATCTTCCGCTTGCGCAGTTCGTGCAGCAGGCCGTTGACGACGAAGTCGTGCTGCCGCGGGTCGGCGAGACCGCTCAGGGAGATCACGTCCAGCACGCCTGCCCGGAACCGTTCCTCGACCGCGTCGGCGAGTTGCTCTGGGGTGCCCGCTGCGGCCCAGTGTCCGGTGTCCTGGGCCGCGACGATCAACTCCCGCAGTGTGTAGCCCTGTCGGGCGTAGCCGGTGAAGATGTCGACCCGGCCGCGCCGGCGGTTCACCGAGCCGACGTCGGGCAGCAGGCTCTCGGGGAGCTTCGAGTCGAGAGAGACCTCCGACAGGTCGACGCCGCCGCCGAGCATGTCGGCCACCTGGGCGCGGCCGCGTTCGAAGTCGATCGACTCACGCCTCTCCCGTACGAGCCGTTGGGCCTCCTCCTCCGTGGCGCCGTAGGTGGCGTGGAACGAGCTGAAGATCAGCGGCAGTCCGTCGGCCCTGCCCAACCGCTCGGCCTGACCGCGGATCTTCCGGGTGAAGCCCACCGCGTGATCGAGGGTGGGCAGCGAGGTGAAGACGATCTCGGCGTAGCGGGCACCCAGGGCCGTGCCCGCTTCGGACTGTCCGGCCTGGATCTGCACCGGGCGCCGCTGCGGCAGCGGCGGGATGTTCAAGGGACCGGCCACGTCGAAGAAGCGGCCGGAGTGGTGGATCGGGTGCACCCGGTCGCGGTGCAGCACCGCCCTGCCGTCCGCGCCGACGGTCAGCGCCCCGGGTTCCCAGCTGTCCCACAGCGCGTTGACCACCTCCAGCGACTCCGCGGCGCGCGCGTAGCGCTCCTCGGGGCTGGGCAGTTCGCCGGGGCCGAAGTTCTCCTCGCCGATCGAGGAGGTCACCAGGTTCCAGGCCGCTCGTCCGTTGCTCACGTGGTCGAGCGTGCCGAACAGCCGGGCCAGGTTGAACGGGTGGTGGAACGTCGTCGAGACCGTCGCGATCAGACCGATCCTCGACGTCACCTGGCTCAGGGCCGACACGAAGACCAGTGGTTCCTGCGACCCGATCGCGCCCTGGGCGTCGAAGCTGAGCAGATCGGCGGTGAACAGCGCGTCGATGCTCGCCGCCTCCGCGAGCTTCGCCACCCGCACCGCGGTGTCCAGCGTGGACCGGGTCGGATCGACAGCGAGGTCGTACGTCTCCGACGTGCCGCCGGCTCCGGTGACGGTTTTCAGCGTCCTGGGCTGCTTCGCGCTCATGACTCGTCCCTCTCGTCTCCGGACACGCCAGGTCGACATGGTCCCGTCCGATCAATGATCGGCTCCGATTGCGAAGACTCTGTTGCGCCCTGCGAAGGCTCTGTTGCGCCTGTGTGTAGGCATGAGAGCGGCGGTCGGCCGTGGCCTCGGCGACCCCCGCAGGGCGCCGGTGTGCCTCCCGGAGACGCCATTGACGTACGACGACGACGCTCCGTACGATCACGACCGATCACCGACGATCTCTGTACAGGCGGAGCCCCGTTGCCGGGGCCGGAGATGTGGAGGACGGTCGTGCGACACAGCAGTGACCAGCGTGCCTCGACCTCCTGTCCGACGGCCGCGACGGTGTTCTCCCGGTTCTCGCGCCGCCGTCACATCGACCTCCAGCGCTTCACCAGTTGTCTGTGTCGCGCCTGACCGCCTTGACCACGTCCGTCTGACGTCTGTCGCGGCCTGTAGGCGATCTCCCGGAGCCTCTCGCGGTGTTGTCCGTGCGCACGGACCTGTTCCGCGGCCGCCCCGCGCCACCCTTCCTGCCTGACCCCCTGATCCGCACTGCCCCGTCGTCGGCGTCGCGCCGAGCGGGGTCGCACGCCCGCGCGCGGTCGCGAGCCGCAGGGCATCACGCGCGTAGTGACACGAGTAGGAGCACCCTCCGTGAGACCACATCCGGAAATCCGGCCCACCCGATGGACGGCCCTGGCCGCCCTCCTGACCACCAGCGTCCTGCTGACCGCCTGCGGCTCCGGTGGGGGCGACTCGGACAGCGGCAGCGGCAGCGGCCCGGCGAAGTCCGGTGGCACCCTGACCTTCGCGGTGGGTTCCGACACCGGCTGCGTCGACCCGCAGCAGGTCGGCAGCAACGACACCATCTACTCGGTGCGGCAGATCGTGGACTCCCTCACCGACCAGGACCCCGAGACCGGCAAGATCGTGCCGTGGCTGGCGAAGAGCTGGGACATCAGCTCCGACGCGACGACGTTCACCTTCCACCTGCGCTCGGGCGTCACCTTCAGCGACGGGTCCGCGCTGACCGCGCAGGTGGTCAAGGACAACTTCGACGCGGTGCCGAACCTCGGTGCGCTGGGAACCCTCGCCGAGGGCTATCTGAGCGGCGTCAAGAGCACCACCGTGGTCGACCCGCTCACCGTCAAGGTGACCTTCCGGCAGCCCAACGCCCAGTTCCTGCAAGCCACTTCGACGCACTCGCTGGGCATCGAGTCGTCGGCGAGCGTGAAGAAGACCCCGCAGCAGAAGTGCAGCCAGGGCGTGGTCGGCTCCGGGCCCTTCACGCTGAAGGGCTATGTGCAGAACCAGTCGATCACGCTGGCCAAGCGCACCGGCTACGACTGGGGTTCGTCCCTGTGGAGCAAGAAGGGCGAGGCGTACCTGGACAAGCTGGTGTTCAAGGTGGTGCCCGAGGCGGGTGTGCGGGCCGGCAGCCTCCAGTCCGGGCAGGTCGACGCGATCAGCAGCGTCGGCAAGGCCAACGAGGCCGCGCTCAAGGGCGGACAGGTCACCCTGGCGCGGCGGGCCAATCCCGGTGCGGTGTTCAACCTGGGGCTGAACAACTCCCGGCCGGTCCTCAAGGACGTCAAGGTACGCCAGGCGATCGAGTACGCCATCGACCGGCAGCAGATAGCCGAGACCGTGTTCCCCACCGGTACCCGGGCCGCGACCAGCATCCTCGCGCACACCACGCCGGACTACCTCGACGTCGGCTCCGATCTGGGCTTCGCCGCGGACAAGGCGAAGTCCCTGCTGGACGCGGCCGGTTGGAAGGCGAGCGGTGACGGCATCCGGACCAAGGACGGCAAGAAGCTGAGCCTGACCGTCAAGTGGTTCGCGAACTCCGCCACGAACCAGCCCGCTCTGGAGCTGATCCAACAGCAGCTCAAGGCGGTCGGTATCGACCTGGTGCTGAAGGAACTGCAGATCTCCCAGGTGGCGACCACGCAGCAGAGCGGTGACTTCGACGGGCTCTGGGGCAACCTGACCCGGGCCGACCCGGACATCCTGCGCACCCTGTACTCCACCAAGCTGGCCAACGCCTACCGGCTGCCGACGAGCACGCTGGACACGGCGCTGACCCAGCAGGCGGCGACGACCGACGCGGCCAAGCGGAAGGAACTGGTGGGTCAGGCACAGCAGTTGCTCGTGCGGGACGCGTACGTCGTACCGGTGGTGGAACTGCAGACGCAGCTCGGTGTGTCGAAGAAGGTGCACCACCTGGACTTCGACGCCTCCAGCCGGATCCAGCTGCATGACACCTGGATCGGCTAGCGCATGCGCCGCTATGTGATCAAACGCGTCGCGCAGGCGATCGGCGTGCTGTGGGCGGCGTACACGGTGTCGTTCCTGGTGCTGGACTTCCTGCCCGGGGACCCGGTCTCGGCGATGGCCGGGGCCGGGGCCGACACCGGGCAGGTCGATCCGGCCCAACTCGCCGCCCTGCGGCACGAGTACGGCTTCGACAAGCCGGTCCTGGTGCAGTACGCCGACTATCTGGGCCGGGCGGTGCGTGGGGACTTCGGCGACGCGGTCACCACCGGTCGGCCGGTGACCTCGACGCTGGCCGACGCGCTGCCCCAGACACTTCAGTTGACCGGTGCCGCGCTGCTGCTCGCGGTGCTCCTCGGGGGCGGACTGGCGGTGCTGGCGACGTACACCTCGCAGCGCTGGCTGCGCCAACTGCTGCTGTCCTTGCCGCCGTTGGGGGTGTCCGTCCCGACGTTCTGGACGGGTCTGCTGCTCGTCGAAGCCTTCTCCTTCCGGCTGCACTGGTTCCCGGCCTTCGGCAACGACGGGCTGCGGGGGCTGGTCCTGCCGGCCGTCACACTGGCGATCCCGACCGGTGCGCAGGTCGCTCAGGTGCTGGCCAAGAGCCTGCTCACCTCGCTGGACCAGGCCTATGTGGAGACCGCGCGCGCCAAGGGCGCCGGCCGATGGCGGGTCCATCTGCGGCACGCCCTGCGCAACGCGTCGCTGCCGGCGCTGACCGTCGTAGGACTGCTGGTCGGGCAGTTGATCGCCGGTTCGGTGGTCGTCGAGACCGTGTTCTCGCGGGACGGCCTGGGCCGGGTGACGGCCGCCGCGGTCACGGCCCAGGACATCCCGCTGGTCCAAGGGGTGGTGGTGTTCGGGGCGCTGATCTTCGTGGCGACGAACCTGGTCGTCGACCTCGTCTATCCGCTGCTGGACCCGCGGATCGTGGTGGCCTCGGGCAGGAAGGCGGGACTCGCATGAGCCAGGATCTGATCGACGACGCCACCGGCGCCGCGCTCGGCCTCCCGACCCGGCCGCTCGAACCGGGGACCGGGCCGGAACCGAGGCGTGGCGTCGACCTGCGGCGGGTCCGCCGGTTCCTGGTGCGTCGACCGGGGCTGCTGCTGTCGGTCCTGATCGTCGTCCTGGTGGTGCTGGCCTCGTTCTGGCCGGAGCTGTTCACCTCGCAGGATCCGCTGAAGGGGGTGCCGGCGGAGAACTTCCGCGGCCCCACCGGCGCCCACTGGTTCGGCACCGACGAGTTGGGACGCGATGTCTTCTCGCGGGTGGTCCACGGCGCGCAACTGTCGCTCAAGGCAACCCTCATAGCGGTCGCGGTGGCCTTCGTGGTCGGCAGTCTGATCGGTCTGGTCGCCGGGTTCGTCGGCCGCTGGGTCGACGACGTGCTGATGCGGTTCGTCGACGTACTGCTGTCGATCCCGGCGCTGTTCCTGTCCCTGGCCCTGGTCACCGCGCTGGGCTACGGCACGGTGAAGGTGGCGGTCGCGGTCGGCATCGCCAGCGTCGCGAGCTTCGCGCGGGTGGCGCGGTCGGAGGTGCTCCGGGTACGGCAGGCGGTCTTCGTCGAGGCCTCGCGCTCGTGCGGTGCCCGCTGGTACTCGGTGCTCGGCCGACACGTCCTGCCCAACGCGGCGGGCCCGGTGATCGTCCTGGCCACCCTCGACTTCGGCGCCTCGATCCTCGCCGTGTCGGCGCTCAGCTTCCTCGGGTACGGCGCCCCGCCCCCGGCGCCCGAGTGGGGCACGTTGATCTCCGACGGCCGCAACTACCTCGCCAACGCCTGGTGGTTGACCGCGCTGCCCGGACTGGCGATCGCCGCGACCGTGCTGGCCACCAACCGCATCGCCCGCGCACTGGACGGCGAATGGTCGCGGCAGCGATGAACCGCGACCGGACGAACACACCTGGAACGGATGAGGACTTGAGTACGACACGGGACGTGAGTACGACACCGAACAGCGACCCGGACCCCGGACGGGACACCGCGCTGCAGATACGCGGCCTGTCGGTGTCGTACCGCACCCGCGGCGGCATCGTGGAGGCGGTGCGGGACGTCGATCTCGATGTGCGGCCGGGTGAAGTGACCGCGGTGGTGGGCGAGTCGGGGTCCGGCAAGAGCACCACCGCGCATGCGATCACCCGGCTCCTGGCACCGAACGCCACCGTCGACAGCGGCACGATCCGCTTCGGCCGGCACGACCTCACCGCGCTGTCCGAGGCGGAACTGCGCACCGTGCGCGGCGCGCGGATCGGCCTGGTGCCCCAGGACCCGTCGGTGTCGCTCAACCCGGTCAAACGCGTCGGCGAACAGGTCGCCGAGGTCCTGCGCATCCACGGGTTGGCGACCCGCCGCTCGGCGCCGGCGGAGGCGATCGGCATCCTGGACCGGGCGGGCCTGCCCGACGCGGCCACCCGCGCTCGGCAGTACCCGCACGAACTCTCCGGCGGTATGCGCCAGCGCGCCCTGATCGCCGTCGCCATCGCCGCGAACCCGAGACTGATCATCGCCGACGAGCCGACCAGCGCGCTCGACGTCACCGTGCAGCGCGTCATCCTCGACCATCTCCAGAGCCTCACCCAGGAGTCGGGCACGGCGATCCTGCTGGTGACGCATGATCTGGGAGTCGCCGCCGACCGGGCACAGCGACTGGTCGTCATGTCGCAGGGGCGGGTCGTGGAGGCCGGGCCGACCCGTGACGTCCTCGCCGATCCTCAACACGAATACACCCAGCGGTTGTTGGCGAGCGCGCCGAGCCTGGCCACCGCCCGCGCGAGTTTCCCGGCCGCAGCGCCCGCGGCCACCGAGGGGGCACCACTGGTCGAAGTCCGCAACGCGGTCAAGGAGTTCAGGCTCCCCCGCGCGGACGGCGAGGCCCGGACCCTGCGCGCGGTGGACGACGTCAGCTTCACCCTGCACCGCGGCCGGACCCTCGCCCTGGTCGGCGAGTCCGGTTCGGGGAAGTCCACCACGGCCCGGCTGGTGCTCCGCCTGACCGACGCGACCGCCGGACACATCCTGTTCGACGGCGCCGACATCACTACCGCCCGGGGCGCGCAGGCCCGCCGACTGCGCCGCCGGGCCCAGCACGTCTACCAGAACCCGTACGCCTCGCTCGACCCCCGCTTCTCCATCGGCGAGGTGATCACCGAGCCGTTGCGCGCGTTCAAGGTCGGCGACCGCACCTCCCGGCTCGCCCGCGCCCGCGACCTGCTCGACCGGGTCGCCCTGCCCGCCTCGACGCTGGAGCGCCGCCCGGCGGAGCTGTCGGGCGGGCAGCGCCAGCGCGTGGCGATCGCCCGTGCCCTCGCCCTCTCCCCCGACCTGGTGGTGTGCGACGAGCCGGTGTCCGCGCTCGACGTCTCCGTCCAGGCCCAAGTCCTGGACCTACTGGCGGAGTTGCAGGCCGACACGGGAGTGGCGTACCTGTTCATCTCGCACGACCTGGCCGTCGTACGCCAGATCGCGCACCAGGTGGCGGTCATGAAGGCCGGCCGCATCGTGGAGGTGGGCGCGCCCGAGGACCTCTTCACGCGGCCCGCGCACGACTACACCCGTGAACTGCTCGCGGCGATCCCCGGCCGCCGGGACGACCACGACCTGAGGACGCAGACCGCATGACCATCACCTCCCTCGCCTTCCTCACCCCGGGCAACTTCGCCGACGACGACCCCTACACCGGCCTGGAGGAGACGCTCCAACTCTTCGAGTACGGCGAGCGGTTGGGCTACGACGGCGCCTGGATCCGGCAGCGCCATCTCGAACACGGCGTCGGTTCGGCCGCGGTGTTCCTCGCCGCCGCCGGACAGCGCACCGAGCGCGTCGAGTTGGGGACCGCGGTCATCCCGATCGGCTACGAGAGCCCGTTCCGGCTGGCCGAGGACCTGGCGCTGGCGGACGTGCTGTCGCGGGGCCGGCTCCAGATCGGCTTCAGCACCGGCATGCCGCACGCCGAAATCCTCGGCGACCTCGTGTACGACGGCGACTGGCGCTCCTTCGACCTGTCCTACGGCAGGGTCGCCCGCGTCGTCGACAACCTGCGCGGCGACTATCTCGGCGGCCCGGACACGGTGATCCAGTCGCCGGGCAACACCCAGCGACCGCGCCTGCAACCGCACAACCCGGGTCTGGTGGACCGCATCTGGTACGGCGGCGGCAGCCTGCGCTCGGCCCGCTGGGCCGGTGAGAACGGCCTCAACCTGCTGTCCGGCAACATCGTCACCGGCGAGGGCACCGACGACTTCACCACCGCCCAGTCGAACCTCCTCGCCGAGTACCGGCGCCTGCGGTCCGCCTCCCGTGTCGCGGTGGGCCGCGTGATCGTGCCGTTCGACGGCGCGGACCGGGCCACCCGCGCCCGCTACCGGGAGTACGCGGCGAGCCGCCACGCCCGCACCCTGGCTCCCCAGGGCCCGAAACGGATCCTGTTCGCACCCGACGTGGTCGGCACGGCGGAGCAGATCCTGGAGCAACTGGCCGCGGACCCGGTGGTGTCGGTGGTCTCGGAGCTGCGCCTTGAGCTGCCGTACGAGTTCCGGCGGGAGGAGTACGAGCAGATACTGCACGACGTGCGCCACCTGGTCGCGCCCGAACTGGGCTGGAGTCCCGCACAGTTGGAGGCCGCGCGATGAGTTCCGTACGACTGGACGTCCGTACCCGGGAGCCGTTCGCCGACGGTCGTCGCTTCGCCGAGGGCGGGGCGTACGAGGTGCTCACCGCCACGGCGCACTACGCCGTGGACCCCGAGGCGGCCGCCCACCGCTCGATCGCCGACCTGGAGCTCGCGCCGCGCGACGGCGACGGCGCGGTGCGGTTCAGCGGGGACGTGGAGATTCTGCGGCCGGTCGACGGCGGGCGCCGACGGCTGTTCTTCGACTGGGGCAACCGGGGCAACAAGCGGGCCGTGCAGTACTTCTGCGACGCCCCGCACACCAACCGGCCCCGGACGCTCGCCGACGCCGGCAACGGCTATCTGCTGCGCCGCGGGTACACGGTCGTCTTCGGCGCCTGGCAGGGTGATCTTCTGCCCGGCGACGGACGGTTGCTGCTGGACCTGCCCGCGGCGACGCGGGGCACGGAACCCGTACGCGCCCTGACGACCGCCGAGTTCATCGTGGATACGCCCGTCCACTCGCTCCCGCTCGCCCGCTGGACGAGCACCAGGTCCTCCCCCGTCAGCGAGCGCGGAGTACGCACCGCACGCCTCACCCGGCGGCGGTACCCGCACAGCGAGCCGACGCAACTGACCCGGGAGACCTGGCAGTTCGCCCGGCTCCAGGGCGGTGGAAGCGATCTGCGGGGAAGCGCCGTCGCCGTGGTGCCGAGCCGGCACGATGTCCTCCTCGACGACGGGTTCCGGCCCGGCTGGATCTACGAACTCACCTACGAGGCCGAGGAACCGGTCGTCCTCGGGCTGGGCCTCGCCGCGGTCCGCGACCTCGTCAGCCACCTCCGGTACGACCCCGCGCGGCCGGTCGGACCGGTCGACCACGCCTACGGCTGGGGGCGTTCGCAGACCGGCCGGGCCATCCGCGACTTCATCCACCTCGGCTTCAACGAGGACACCGAGGGACGACCGGTGTTCGACGGGCTGCTGCCGCACGTATCCGGCGCCGGCCGGCTGGTCGCGGAACGGTTCACCAACCTGACGGTTCCGGGCGGCCAGCAGTACGAGGACCACCTCGCCGCGGCCGACGCCTTCCCGTTCGCCTACGCCGAGTCCGTGGACCATCTCACCGGCAGGCGTGACGCGATCATGAAGCGCGCGAGCGATCCCAAGGTGCTGCACACGCAGACCTCGACGGAGTACTGGCAGCGCCGGGGCTCCCTGACGCACACCACGACGGACGGCCGGGACCTGGGGTTCCCGCCGAACGTGCGCGGCTATCTGTGGTCGTCGAGCCAGCACGTGGCCGATCCGACGGCGGGGGCGCCCACCAAGGGGATCTGCAACCACCTCGGGAACGTGGTCGCCACGTCCGCGCTGTTCCGGGCCGTCCTGGAGGCGCTCGACGCATGGGTGAGCGAAGGTGTCGAGCCGCCCGCGAGCGCGGTGCCCACCGTCGCGGACGGCACGCTGGTGACGATGGAGGAGTGGTCCCGGCAGTTCCCCGCGGTGCCGTCGGCGCTGCGGCCGTACGGGCCCAACGAGCTGTACGTCGTGGACCGTTCGACCGTCCCGCCGGTCGCCGACCGCTCGCGCCGGTACACGGTGCTGGTCCCGGCCGTCGACGCCGACGGCAACGAGACCGCGGGCGTACGGGCCCCGATGGTGTCCGTACCGCTCGGCACCTACACCGGCTGGAACACGCGCGCGCCCGGCCAGGGCCATGGCGCGCTGCACGAGTTCAGCGGGTCCACGTTCCCGTTCGCCGCCACCGAGGACGAGCGCCTGTGCACCGGCGATCCACGGCCGAGCGTGGAGAAACGCTACGGTGACGCGGCCGACTACGTCGCCCGGATCAGGGCCGCGGCCGAGGATCTCGCGAGGCGACGGCTGCTGCTCGCGGAGGACGTCGAACGCGCGGTGCGGACGGCCACGGGATGGTCGGCACCCCGGCACGACGTCGATCTGCCCTGATCGTGCGATCGGGGCGGTCCCGAGGCGACAGTCGGAGCAGCTCCGAGGCGAAACCCGCACCATCCCGGATGTCCATCCTGGGTGTAATGCACCCACCGTCGGCCGCCCTTCTCCAGGCGTTTTCCGCCTAGCCTCGACGGTATGCACAAGGACACGCGCCCTGACTCCGTTGAAGGGCTGGGTCAGTTTCTCCGCTCCCGCAGGGAACGCATCAGCCCCGCCGACGCGGGGCTGCCCAGCACGGGCCGCCGCAGGGTGCCCGGACTGCGGCGCGACGAGGTGGCGGCGCTGGCGGGGGTCAGCCCGAGCTACTACAGCCGACTTGAGCAGGGCCGCGAACTGAGCCCCTCGGTCCGGGTGTTGGACGCCATGGCACGGGTGCTGCGGCTGGCGGACGAGGAGCGCCGGGAGCTGTTCCGGCTGGCGCGGCCGGCAGGCCGTCGTACGAGGTCGCCCTCCCGGGTCGAGCGGGTCCGCCCGCATCTGCGGCAACTGATCGAGAGCTGGACGATGACGCCGGCCTTCGTCATCGGCCACGCCCAGGACCTGCTGGCCACCAACGCCCTGGCCGACGCCCTCTACCGGGACTTCGCCCAGCGCGACAACGTCCTGCGCATGCTCTTCCTGGACCCCGCGGCCAAGACCTTCTACCGGAGCCCGGAGCGGGCCAAGCATCGCGCGGTCGCCGATCTTCAGCAGACCGCCGCGAGCACTCCCGAGGATCCCCGCATCCTGGAGCTGGTCGGCGAACTGTCCGTGCGCAGCGGCGAGTTCCGCTCGCTGTGGGCGCGTGAGTACACGCGGGTCCCGCCCTACGAGGTCAAGCGGATGCACCATTCCGTGGTGGGCGACCTGGAGCTGCGGCACGAGGCCTTGAGCATCCGCAGCGCGCCGGGGCAGCAGCTGATCATTCTCCAGGCGGAGCCGGGATCGTCTTCTGCTGACGGCCTGGCACTGCTGGGTTCTCTCAGTGCGCCCGAGATGCCGCACCGGCCGGATCCGGCACGCGACGCCCAGTAAATTCGCGAGCTTTGGTCGGGCACTCCCCCGAGTGTCAGGAATTCTCTTCGACTGCGCCCAGTATTCGCTCCAGGACATCCCCGAAAACCCGCGCCTCATCGGCCGTCAAGGGATCGAAAACCAGCCGTCGCACATTTTCCGCATGTGCGGGTGCGGCGGCCTCGATCGCTTCTCGACCCTTTTCCGTGAGGCGCACCATGGAGCCGCGAGCGTCGTCGGCGCAGGCCTCGCGCTTGACGAGTCCGCGCTTCTCCATGCGGCTGATCTGATGGGACAGCCGACTCCGTTCCCAGCCGACCTCAGCGCCCAGCTCCCGCGCCCGCACCAGCCCGTCGGCCGACTCCGACAGGGGCGCCAGCAGCGCGTAGTCCGCCGCCGAGAGGCCCGAATCCCGCTGCAACTGCTGGTCCTGGGCCCGTTGCAGCTCGCGCCGCACCCTGCGGTACTTCGCCCAGACTTCGGCCTGGTCAGGGGTGAGCCATCGGGGTTCGGACATGCCCTCACCGTACCAGGTTGTTGACATGTCACCGACTTCGCGATCGGCACCCGTGCCTGGGTGTGGGACTCCCAGGAAAACCGCTGCCTTCATAGGTGCGTGAGCAAGGGACAGACTCATTTACGTCAACAGGAAATCCCCTCACAAGGGGAGCGACGAAAGAGGTTTTTCCCATGGCTACCTGGTTTGTCACCGGCGCCTCCCGTGGAATCGGCGCGGAAATCGCCCGGGCCGCGCTGGCAGGCGGTAACAATGTCGTGGTCGCCGTACGGAATCCGGAGCGGGTGCCCGACGATCTGAAGAAGTCCGACCAGGTCTTCGCGGTCGCCCTGGACGTCACGGACAACGACAGCATCCCGCGGGCGGTCGAGGCCGCCGTGGAGCGCTTCGGCGGTATCGACGTCCTGGTGAACAACGCCGGCCGCGGTCTGCTCGGCGCGCTGGAGGAGATCAGCGACGCGGAGGCCCGCTCGCTGTTCGACCTCAACGTCTTCGGTCTGATCAACGTGACGCGCGCCGTGCTGCCCGTCATGCGCAAGCAGGGCTCCGGCAGGCTCGTGCACATCGGTTCCCGCTCGGGCTTCGAGGGCGAGCCCGGCGTCAGCCTGTACTCCGCCTCGAAGTTCGCGGTCGCCGGCATCAGCGAGGCGCTCTCCGCCGAGATGGCGCCGTTCGGGATCCAGTCGATGGTGGTCGAACCGGGCGTCTTCCGCACCGACTTCCTCGACCCCAGCTCGCTCTCGGTGGCCGCGCACCGCATCGCCGACTACGACGACACCCCGGCGCACGTGACGCTGGACTGGATCGACCGCGCCAACCACGCCCAGCTCGGCGACCCGGTTCGGGGCGCGGCGCTCATCGTCGAGGTCGCCGGCACCGAGAAGCTGCCCACGCACCTCTACCTGGGCCGCGACACCCTGGAGCGGCTGGACGTCAAGTACCGGCAGGTGCAGGACGACCTGGCCCCGTGGCGCGAGAAGTCGGCGGCCACCGCGCACGACGACGACGCCTGACACCCACCGTCCGACCCACATCGTCCGACCCCATCACCCGGCGCGCCTTGCCTGACGCACCGTCAAACACCATCCCCAGCACACTTTCCCGCACAGAGATCGAGGTCTCGTGATGTCCGCTTCCACCCTGCTCACCGGAACCCCCCTGTCCGGCCGCGTCGCCGTCGTCTCCGGCGCCTCCAGCGGCATGGGTGCCGTCACCGCCGAACGCCTCGCCGAACTCGGCGCCACCGTGGTCGTGCTGGCCCGGCGCAAGGAGCGTCTTGACGGTGTGGTCAAGAACATCGAGGCCGCCGGCGGCACCGCGCTCGCCCTGGCCGTCGACGTCACCGACCGTGCCGCCGTCCAGGCCGCCGCCGACGAGGTCGCCGAGCGCTTCGGCAAGGCCGACCTGGTGTTCAACAACGCCGGCGTCCAACTCATCTCCGGCATCGAGGAGTTGAAGGTCGACGACTGGCAGCGCCAGATCGACCTCAACATCAGCGGCCTGATGAACGTGATCGCCGCGTTCCTCCCCCATCTGACGGACTCCGCTGCCGCGGGCAGGCCGGCCGACCTGATCAACACCTCGTCGATCGCGGCCACCCGCATCCTGACGAAGTTCTCCGTCTACTCCGGCACCAAGGCCTACATCAGCCACCTCACCCGGCTGCTGCGCACCGAGCTCGGCCCGAAGATGGTCCGCGTGGCCACCATCGAGCCCGGCATGGTCGACACCGAGCTCCCCGACCACGTCACAGACCCCGACGCCTCGAAGCTGATGGCCGACCTCATCCACGACATCGACGTGCTTCAGAGCGCCGACGTCGCCGAGACCGTCGCCTTCATGGCCGCCGTACCGCGCCACGTCAACCTCACCGAGATCACCATCCTGCCCACCGCGCAGGTCGTCTGAGATCCGTCCCGTCCCGGTCCCGTCAGGGCGGGGGAGGAACAGCCGGGTGCTGCTCCTCCCCCGCCCTGACGACATTGGTTGACACGACAACATCCCTGGTGTTTTGTTGATACGTCAATGAAACTCCCGGCAGGCCGGAGGGCCCGACATGAACATCACGGTGATCGGACGAGGACACGTCGGTGGCGGCCTGGCCCGCCTGTGGGAGAAGGCCGGACACCAGGTCAGGACGCTGGGGCGGGACGGCGGCGACGCCTCGGACGCCGACGTGGTGGTCGTGGCCGTCCCGGGCACCCTCATCGCCGAGGCGCTCCGGGGCGTCACCGGGCTCGACGGCCAGGTGACCATCGACGCGACCAACCTCTACGCGGCCCGCGACGAGGCCTTCCCCTCGCTCGCGCACCAGGTCAAGTCGATCATCGGCGGTCCGACCGCGAAGTCGTTCAACACGGTCTTCGCCGCCTCGTACGACCAGATCGGCACCCAGCGCGTGACCCCGAGCAACCTGTACGCCGCCGAGCCGGACGCGAAGGAAATCACCGCGCGGCTCATCAGCGACACCGGCTTCGACCCGGTGTACGTCGGTGACCTCGACCCGGGTGCGCGGCTGCTGGAGGACAGTTCCGGACTGGCCCGCGCGATCGCCGGCGACATCGGCGGACCGTACTTCTACCGCTACGGCCGCCCCGGGGAGCTCTAGACATCTCCGGCGGAGCCGTAACCATCTTTCGCCCAGCGGCAGTTCACTGCGCCGACTGGATGTCTCCCCGTGTGGAGGACGCGATCGTGTCGCGGTGCGCGAAGTCGCCCGGGGGGATGCCGGGGTGGTGTCCGAGCCGGTCCGACGGCACCGCGACCGAGGGGCCGAGGGTGAGCCGGGAGACGATGCGGTAGCGGTCGCCGCGGTAGATCGAGTGGACGTACTCGACAGGTCGGCCCGTGGTGTCCGTGGTGAGCCGCTCGAAGAGCAGGGCCGGGGACAGCTCGGGCACGTCGAGCAGTTCGGCCTCGGCCCGGGTGACGACCGTCGGCTCGATCGCCTGGACGGCCTCGTGGGCGTGCACGCCGTGCTGTTCGCGCAGGTGCTCGTACAGGTCGCCGCTCTCCAGCTCCCGCGCGGACAGCGTGGGGACCAGGTCGGCCTTGATGTGCAGGTGCTCGATGGCCATCGGGGCGCCGTCGACCAGCCGCAGCCGGGCCACGTACACGATGTCGGCGGCCGGCGAGATGCGCAGCTTGCGGCCGACGCGGGCGCCCGCCGGGATGGTGGTGAACTCCAGCAGGCGGCTCGACCAGGCCCCGGAGGCCTGAGGGACCGTCATGGTCTGCTGTCCGGCGACCAGTTCCTGGGTGATCTTCTCGGGTGCCACGAACATGCCGCGCCCGTGTTCCCGTATCAGCAGTCCGGCCGCGACGAGTTCGTCGACCGCCGCGCGCAGGGTCGGGCGGGAGACGCCGAGTTGGGCGCAGAGGGAGCGCTCGGAGGGGATCGCGTCCCCCGGTCGGTGGGACTCGACGAGATCGAGGACGAAGTCGCGCACGCGCTCGCGCTTGAGTACCGCACCTGGTTCGTCGGCCTTCATGTCGCTACTCCCTCGTGCGCGGAATCCCCAGTTAACCACTTGACCAGTTGACCAGTGGTCACCCGTATTCGCCCTGCTGACCGGGGAAGTGTAACCACCACCGACCGGCAATCATCCGGATCTCGAGCGACCTGCACACCAATTCCCTCCGCAGCAGAGGGGGTTGACGCGGGTATTGGTCTATGCCACCTTCGTCCCCACATCAAGAGGTGAGCTGTCCAGTGGACTTCACTGGTCAGGTGGTCAGGCCCCGCGCCCCCGCTTCCGGAGACGATCCATGCCCGCACACCGGTCCGTCCTCACCCTCGTCCCTCGCCCCACCAAGACCGTGCTGCGGCCGGGATACTTCACCCTCGACGCCGACACCGAACTCAACATCGGCGCCGGTACCGAACCGGCCGCGGTGCTGCTGCGCACCCTGCTCGCCCCCGCCACCGGGCTGGCCCTGCGGCCCTCCCCGAGCGGGCAGTTGAAGCTGGCGATCGACGCCGGCCTCGGCGGGCTGGGCGAGGAGGGATACGTCCTCACGGTCGCCCCGTACGCCGTGCTGCTGCGCGCCGCGCACCTCACCGGTCTGCTGCGCGGTATCCAGACGATCCGCCAACTCCTGCCCCCGCAGGCCCTGTCGGAGACTCCGCAGAGCGATACGCCATGGCTGCTGCCGTGCTCCGAGATCACCGACCAGCCGCGCCACCCCTGGCGCGGCGCGATGCTGGACGTGGCCCGCCACTTCCAGCCCGTCTCCTATCTGCGCCGGTACGTCGACCTGTTGGCCCTGCACAAGATCAGCGTGTTCCATCTGCACCTCACCGACGACCAGGGCTGGCGCATGCCGGTCGCGGCCCGGCCCAAGCTCACCGAGATCGGCGGCCGGCGCGCCGAGACCCAGCAGGGCCCGGCCGGCACCGGCCGGTACGACGGACTCCCGCACGCCGGGTCGTACACCCGGGCCGAACTCACCGGCCTGGTGCGGTACGCGGCGGCGCGCGGTGTCACCGTCATGCCGGAGATAGAGATGCCCGGACATGTACGGGCATCCCTCGCCGCCTATCCCGAGCTGGGCAACGACCCGGACCGCATGCTCGACGTCTGGACGCGCTGGGGCGTGTGCGACACGGTCCTCGGGGTCCACGACGAGGTCCTCGACTTCTGCCGTACGGTCCTCGACGAGGTCATGGACGTCTTCCCCTCGCCGTACATCCACATCGGCGGCGAGGAGTGCCCCACCACGGAGTGGACGCGCAGTGCCGCCGCACGCCGCCGAGCGGCCGCGGAAGGCCTGCCGAACCCCGAGTCCCTGCACGGCTGGTTCCTCGCGCGGATCGGCGAGTTCCTGGTCCGGCGCGGTCGCCGTCCGGTCGCCTGGGCCGAGATCGGCGCCGAACTGCCCCTGGACTTCACGGTGATGACCTGGCGCGACGCGTCCCACACCCGCTCCGCGGCCCGTCGCGGCCACCCGGTCATCAACGCGTACCACCGGGCCACCTACCTCGACCACGCCCAGTCCGCCGACCCCCACGAGCCGCCGGCCCAGCCCGGCACGGTCATCGACTTGCGCGCGGTCCATGCCCACGACCCCGTGCCCGAGGACGCGGACCCCGATGTGGCCGGGCGGGTGCTCGGCACCCAGGCCCAGCTGTGGACGGAGTTCGTCACCACGCCCGCCCACATCGAGTACCTCACCTACCCGCGCCTGTGCGCCCTCGCCGACCGCGCCTGGAGCGGCCCGACCGAGTGGCCCGACTTCAGCTCCCGCCTCGACGCGCACACCGCCCGGCTCGACGCGCTCGGCGTCCAGCGCCACCCCTCGAGGCCCCAGCCCTTGAGCCCCCGCCTCTGAGCCGCACCCCTGGCACCGCTCACGACACCGCTCCTGACCTGTCCGTTCCGGGAATCACCCCACCTTTCTGGAAGGAACAACGATGAAACTCACCAAGAACCGGCTACGCGCCACCGCGTCCGCCGCCGTCACGGTGGCCCTGGGTGCCGCCGCGCTCACCGCACTCCCGGCCACCGCCAGCGCGGCCGGCGAGGGACTCAACGTCCAGTACCGCACGAGCGCCACCGGAGCCACCGCCGACCAGGCGGAACCCTGGTTCAAGGTGAGGAACACCGGTGCCACCACGGTGCAGTTGGCGAACGTCAAGCTCCGGTACTACTTCAAGGCGGACTCGGCGAGCGCGACCTACCGCTTCGCCTGTTCCTGGGCCGTCAAGGGCTGCGCCAACGTCACGGGCACCTTCGGCACCCTCGCCAACCCGACCGCCACGGCCGACCGTTACCTGGAGATCGGCTTCACCTCCGGCGCCGGTTCGCTCGCCCCCGGCGCCGACACCGGCGACATGCAGCTGCGCTTCTACCAGTCGAACTGGGCCTCGCTGAAGCAGAGCGACGACTACTCCTTCGGCGCCACGCAGACCTCGTACGGCGACTGGTCCAAGGTCACGGCGCAGCTGGCCGGCGCCACCCTGTGGGGCCAGGCGCCCGCGGGCAACGACCCGACGAACCCGCCCACGGACCCGCCGACGGGCGGCGCCACACTGTTCGACGACTTCAACTACACCAGCTACAACGACCCGAGGATCTCGTCGCACGGCTGGAGCGTGCGCTCCAACTCCGGCGGCCCTGGCGTCTCCGGCGCCACCTGGGCTCCCGACAAGGTCACCTTCGCCACCACGAGCGGCAACTCCATCATGAACCTGGAGACCTCGACCTCCGGCACCGGCGAGAGCACCAAGCAGACCGAAGTCCTCACCAACGCACGGAAGTTCAAGAACGGCACCTACGCGGCCCGGGTCAAGTTCAACGACGCGCCCAAGTACGGTCCGGACGGCGACCACCTCGTCCAGACGTTCTTCACCATCAACGACCTCACGGCACCGATGGCCGACGACTACGCCGAGTACGACTTCGAGTACCTGCCCAACGGCGGCTGGGGCGAGCCGTCCAACATCCTCTACACGACGTCCTGGGAGACCTACCAGGCCGACCCGTGGGTGGCGGTCAACCAGCACACCGAAGGCCGGCAGAGCTACAACGGCTGGCACGACCTGGTGCTGACCATCGACAACAGCTCCATCAAGTACTACATCGACGGGCAGCTGTTCGGCACGCACGACGCCGCGTATCTGCCGGAGCGGCCGATGTCGATCAACTTCAACCAGTGGCTGATCGACTTCGGCGGCCTGAGCAGCTCGACCGCGCGGGCGTACGACCAACAGGTCGACTACGTCCTGCACGTCAAGGACCAGGTCCTCACACCGGCCCAGGTCGCCGCCAAGGTGACGGCGTACCGCGGCGCGGGCACCACGTTCGAGGACACCGTACCGGGCAGCTGACCACCTGCCCCAGGAAGGGACCGGCCATCGACGCCGTTGTCGATGGCCGGTCCCTTCCTCATCCCCCTCGGGGAGGTCAGGAGGTCAGGTAGCAGCCCTTCCGTACCCCGGGCAGCGGATCCGTGCCGCCGAAGGCCGCCGTTCCGCAACTCGCGCTGCCGGTGAAGGCCTTGTACACGAAGGTGCCTCGCGCACCGTAGGCGACGGTCCGCTGCCCACTGAAGGAGCAGGTCCCGGCCTCGTCCGCGCAGGCCGTGCCGTAGCCGACCGGTCCGCCGGTCGCGGTGTAACAGGCTTTCGACTCACCGGGGATCGGGTCGCCGAACGTGGCGTCGGTGCACGGGGTGTCGCCGGCGGCGGTGATCCTGGCGAACGCCCCGAAGGCGCCGTACATCACCGGCTGTCCCGCCGCTGCCGCACAAGTGCCGTTCTGGGAGCCGCACTTGGTCCAGCCTCCGGCCGGCGCTCCGTCGGGCGGCAGGTAACAGGACTTGGCGACACCGTCGATGGGATCGCCGAAGTGGGCGTTGGTGCAGTCCACGGAGCCCTTGGTGACCTGGTGGACGAAGGCGCCGTTGGCGCCGTAGGCGACGTCACGGTTGTAGCCCGGTACGGCGCAGGTGCCGCCCTCGGCCGCGCACGAGGTGTATCCGGGCGGGCCGCCCGCGTCGGCGACGTAGCAGGACTTGACGAGGTTCTCCGCCGGGTCGCCGCCGAAGGAGTCGTTGCCGCAGGTGGTGCTGCCGGTCACCGTCTTGTAGACGTACGTGCCCGCCCCGTAGGCCACCGAGCGGGTGCCGCTGAAGGAGCAGGTGCCGCCCTCGCCGGCGCACCGGGTGAAGCCGGGCCGCAGCGGCCCGGTGCCGGGATCGGCGGGCGGGGCCGGGTTGCCCAGTCCGGTGGCGGCCACGGTGTAGCTGCCGGGGGCGACGCCGGTGAAGTAGACGTAGGTGTCGTCCTGGCTCGCGCCGGTGATGCCGGAGGTGGGCGTGAAGGTTCCGTCGCGCCACACGGTGGTGCCGTTCACGGTCACCGTGAGGTTGCCACCGCCGAACTTCGGCACGCCGATGCGACCGGTGGAGCCGGACGGGCTGGTCAGACGGGCCGAGTAGGCGCCGGCTGCGGGGTCGCGGGACCAGGAGGCGTCGACCGCGCCCTGGGGCATGGTGATGCGGCCCTCTGCGCTGGTGAGGTCGCCGGGGTGCGGGACGAAGCGGTAGGCGCCGGTCGACGACTCGGGTGCGGTGCCCAGCACGTCGAAGGTGAGCGTCGAGGTGGGCGCGGTGGACCAGCCGTGCGCCAGGCTCATGAACGAACCGCCGTACGCCAGGCCGCCGTCGGCCTTCACACCCTCCCAGAAGGTGCTCTTGGTGCCGATGTCGGTGGTCAGCATGTGACCCCAGGTGCGGCGGATCTGGTCCAGGGCGGTGTAGTCGTCGTTGGCCGTGAAGCGGGCGTTGAGCTCCATGCCGCCGGCGAAGGGGGAAACATTGCCACCCCATTCAGGAGTGGCTGGGCCGTAGATGCCCCAGTTCTTGCCGAGCCCGGCGATGACGCTCTTCGACTTGGCGGTGGAGTCGGTCAACCCGTACCAGACAGCGAGGGAGTTGCCGTCCTGCGGGTACAGGCCGCTGGTGGGGTTGTCCTTGTACATGCCCTTCGCGGCGTCCCACAGCAGGGAGTTGGCCGCGGACTTGATGGCGGCCGCCTTGCTGTTCCAGCTCGCGGCGAGCGCGCTGTCGCCCTCCGCGGTGGCGAGGGTGGCACCGCCCTTGAGTGCCGCGTACAGCAGCGCGTTGGCGGAGATGTTCTCGCCGCCCTGGCCGACCCGGGCCCAGTCCTGGGTGCGGGTGACGTTGAGCAGGTTGTTGCCGTCGATCTTGTTGGTGATGAAGGCCATCCCGCGCTTGTAGTTGGCCCATTCGGAGTCCAGCCACGCCCGGTCGACGGTGTAGGTGTAGTACGTGGACGTCCCCAGCAGGGTCCAGGTGTGGTAGGTGTCCGAGCCGGTGAGGTTGAACGGCGGTCCCGACCAAGGGATTTCGCCCGCCGCCGACTGGGCGTTGAACATCGTGGTGAGCGCGTTGCGGGTCGAGACGAGGTCGTTGGAGTACGCGTACTGCGTGGGTACGGCGATGCCCATGTCGCCCGGCCACACCGTGCGGTCGCGCTTGGCGCCGTCGACCAGCACCGAGTCGCCCACGCCTACGGTCGCACCGTTGTCCCAGGCCGAGGACGGCGGCGGCCAGGCGCGGCCCTGGTTCGAGGCGATGGTGTTGAGCTGCACGGTGTAGGCGCCGGCGTACCAGATGCGGTTGAGCAGTTCGTCGCTGGAGGAGAAATAGTTGGCGTAGTCCGCCGGGTTGGCTTTGCCCGGGGCGGCGGTGAAGTTGAGGCCGACGCCCTTGAGGTCCACCCAGCCCGAGGTGTTCAGGAAGACCGTCAAGTAGCGGAACCCGCCGCGCTGTTGAGCGGTCGGGACCGTGTAGGTGCCGTTCGTGGCGGCCGTCGCGTAGAGCGCCCCGTCCTCACCGTCACGTCCACTGCTGCGGTCGCTGTTGTTGCCCACGTACAGGGACGACTCGCTGAAGGCCAGGCCGACCCGCTGTCCGCCGTCGCTCGCACTACCGAAAGACAACGTTGTCACGCCACCGACTTCTTTACCGAAGTCGAGGGTGACGGCCGACTGCGAGCCGGAGATCCGCGTCGGCTGCCCGTTGAGGACGTTCTGCGGGTTGGCGACACTTCCGGACGTGCGGTAGATCGCGGTCGGCTTGAGGGTGCGCGAGGTCGGCGAGTAGTTCGGGGCGGCAACGGCCGCCGTCCGCACGCCCGTTGCGGGCGTGGACGTCGCCGCGGAGGTGGCAGGGGCAGGAGCCATGAGCAGTGCGGCGGCCACCACTGCGGCGAGGCCGAGCACGCGGTGTGGACGGGATGTTCGGGGCAGCAGCGGGCGGCGGCGCCGCATGGGTACCTCCCTGGTTCGGGTGGGGAACGAGACGCTTGAATCGATTCAAATTTGTGCCGACAGAGTCGAGGGGTCATGAAGCAGTGGATGTGCGAGGCGCCTCGCCGAAGTTCCACCGATGATGTGCGCCCCACAACGGGGTGTCAACCCGTCACAGCCGGTGTGAACCACCCCTGGAATCGCCCCCGTTGGAGACATTGACAGCACCCCACCGAGCCGGTTCACTGCCTCCCTACAGGTATGGACCAGTACCCGCTCCGCGTGGCTCAGTGAGACCCGATCGGCGTCCCCCCACTCTGAAATCGAGGCGAGTTCCGGTGCCCTCACACAGATGCGACATCGTTGTCAGAATGCGGCTCCTCCTCACCTTCCTGCTGCGGGCCGCCCTCGCGTTCGCGGCCCTCGTCCCGGCCGCGTCACCCGCGTCCGCCGCGACCCAGGTGTGCGTGCTGTCCTGCGACACGCTGGACCCTTCGCAGGCCGGACAGGAAACGTTTCCAGTGCCGAACAAGGACCTCAACGGCCGGCGCCTGGAACTGCACGTGTCCGACGCGGACGACATGGCCTGGGCCAGCATCGACAACGCCGTGACCGGCGACTCGGTGTGGCTCGACCGGTCCTGGGACGGCGGCGCCACCTGGGAGGGGCTGCTCGGCAAGGCGAGCGTGCCGAGTTCCTGGACCGGCACCAGGACGCTGATGTACAACATCACCGACCCGCGCACCCACCGGCGCGGACTGATCCGGGCCTGCGGCGACGCGGCCTGTGTCGGCTGCACGAACTGGGCCTACCCCACCGTCTGCGACACGCTCTGCGACGGCACGGGCGCGGGCCAGGCGGCCGGCGACGACCAGCCCGTGCCGTCAACCACCTTGTACGGCCGCACGATTCGCCTGCACGTCGACCAGCGGAATTCCATGGCCTGGGCGAGCATCGAGTCCGGTGGCGCCGGTGACGAGATCTGGCTGGACCGCTCCTGGGACGGTGGCTCGACCTGGCCGGACGGCTCCTCCCGCGGCCGTACCAGCACCCCGTCCGGCGCCACCGGCACCCGTACCGCCCTGTACGCGACCCGCGACCCGCGCGGGCTGCTCTACGGCGGCGCGGTGCGGGCGTGCGGCCGGGAGGCGAGCCACAACGAGGGCAGTTGCACCGCGTGGGTCAGGCCCGCGCCGACCCGGGCGCGTGCCGCGGCGGACGCGCTGATGGCCTCGTACGACCCCTACAACGGCTGGTGGCCCAGCAGTTGGTGGAACTCCGCCGCCACGCTCACCTCCCTCATCGACTTCGCGAAGACCACCGGCACCCACGACTACGACTGGGTCATCGCGCGCACCTTCGACCGGAACAAGGGCGTCTTCGCGGCCGGTACGCGCAGTTCGGACGCGATCGAGGGGCACTTCATCAGCCGTGCCATCGACGACTCGGCCTGGTGGGCCATCGCGTGGCTCGACGCGTACGACTACACCGGCGACTCCCGGTATCTCGACGAGGCGGTCACCATTGCCAATTACGTCCAGCAGTACTGGGACACCGGCAGTTGTGGCGGTGGCGTGTGGTGGGACCGTGAGCGCACGTACAAGAACGCGGTGACGAACGGGCAGTATCTGTGGCTGACCACGGCCCTGCATCAGCGCATCCCGGGCGACACCGTATGGCTCCAGCGGGCGAAGACGTCCGCCGCCTGGTACCGGTCCAGCGGGATGATCAACTCGGCGGGTCTGGTGAACGACGGGCTGACCTCGTCCTGCGCCAACAACGGCTCCACGGTGTGGAGTTACAACCAGGGACTGGCCATCGGCGGCTTCACCGAACTGTGGCGGACGACCGGGGACGGTTCCTATCTCACCACCGCGCGGACCCTGGCCGATGCCGCGATCAGCAGCTCGCGGCTGACCGTCGGCGGGGTGCTCACCGAGTCCTGTGACGTCGGCTCGGCGTCCTGCGACGACAACCAGAAGCAGTTCAAGGGCATCTTCATGCGGAACTTCGCCGACCTCGCGAAGGCCACCGGCGCCAGTACCTACCAGAGTTACGTCCAGAAGCAGGCGGACACGTTGTGGGCGCGGGACCGCAGTGCGCTCAACGTCCTCGGTCAGCGGTGGGCCGGCACAAGTCCCAACCAGACCGACTGGCGTACGCAGGCCAGTGCGCTCGGGGCGCTCACCGCCGCCTCGGGCTCTGGGAAAACCGGTTGGGCGGGGTGAACGCCGGTTGGTAGCGTGCGAATTGACCGCGATGCCGCGCGAGGAGGTGAGTCCCATGAACGCAACAGCTGTATGGGTGCTCCCCTCCCTTCCGCGGTCGGTCCGTTGACGTAGGTGTCGCCGGGAGCGCCTCGACAAGGCGAACCCGAAGGGCATCAACCTATGCAATCTGCGTGTTTCACCGCCGAGACGACGACGAACGGTGTCATCGAGCACGACTTCACCGTGGGTGGGGTCACCGGCGCGTTCTGGTCGCCCCAACGTGCCGATCGCGCGCCACTGGTGCTGATGGGCCATGGCGGCGGCAACCACAAGAAGTCGCCCGCGATGCTGGGCCGGGCCCGGCTCCTCGCGCTCCACGGCGGCTTCCACGTCGCCTGCCTGGACGCGCCCGGTCACGGCGGCCGGCCGCGCACGGCGCACGACGAGCGGGAGATCGCCGCGATGCGGCAGGCGATGGAGACGGGCGAGCCGGTCGGCCCGATCGTCGTCCGGTACAACGCCCATCTGGCGGAGCGTGCCGTACCGGAGTGGCGGGCGGCCCTCGACTTCCTCCTGGGAACGCCGTGGGTCGGCGCCGACGAACCGGTGGGCTACTTCGGCCTGAACATGGGCACCGCGATCGGGGTGCCGCTGACGGCGGTCGAGCCCAGGATCAAGGCCGCGGTCTTCGGTCTGCACTGGCCCGACGCGCTGGCCGAGTACGCGCGGCGGATCACCGTGCCGATCGAGTACACGCTCCAGTGGGACGACGAGCACATCCCGCGCGAGTCGGGTCTGGCGCTGTTCGACGCCTTCGCCTCGAAGGAGAAGACGCTGCACGCCAACTCGGGCTCCCACAAGGAGCTGCCCAGGAGCGAGTCCGACAGCGCGGTCCGCTTCTTCGTACGGCATCTGGACCAGCCGGAGCCGCAACAGCCCGACGTGACCTGGTAGTCGACGGGACCTGACGGGTGTCGGCGCCCGGCCGGCGGCCGGGCGCCGATCGCGCAGGCCCGAAGCCCGTCAGCCGGCCGGTGTGTCGAGCACGTACGTGCGGGAGGCGTTGACCTCGGCGCGCAGGGCGGGGAGGTTCACGTCGAGCACCTCGCCGTTCCATTTGCGCGGCCGGCCGTCGACCAGGACGGCGGTGATGTTGCGGGCGTCGGAGCCCAACACCAGGGTGCCGATGGGGTCGTTGAGGGGCATGTTGTTCAAGTCCTCGGCCTGGACGACCAGTAGATCGGCCTTCTTGCCGGGAGTGAGGGAGCCGGTGACCTCGCCGAGGCCGTTGGTCCGCGCGCCCTGGAGGGTGGCGAAGTCCAGGACGTCGTGCGTGGTGATGCGGGAGAGGTCGCCGCCCGTGCCGTACGCGGCGTTGACCGCGCGCATCCGCTGGATCGCGAGCAGCGCCCGCATCTGCGTGAACAGGTCGCTGGCGAGGGCGACTTCGACGTCGATGCTCAGGCCGGGCCGGATGCCGACGGCGAGTGCCTCGTCCACGGCGGGGATCGCCGTCTCCAGGCCGATCTGCGCGTCGGAAGTGGGGGCGAGGGCGACCGTGGTGCCGGACTCCCCCATCGCCTTCCAGGCCTCGGGGGTCAGGCCGGTGGCGTGGATGAGGGTGACGTCGGGACCGAGGATGCCGTGCTCGGCCCAGGACAGTACGGCTTCCGAGGCGACCTTGCCGAAGACCGCGTCGACGCTGACGCCGATGCCCAGATCGGCTGCGGTACGGGCGAGTTCGGGACCGTAGGCGAGGGCCGGTCCGGCGATCTCGTCGGTGGCCAGCGTCGCGAGGCGGAGGGTGAGCAGCTGGTCGTCGCCGCTGAAGTACTGGTCTTTGAGGCGGGTCAGGTCGGCCGGCCACTGTCGGTCCCAGTTCCCGAAGTGCGGGCCCATGGAGGCGTGCACGCCTCGGATGCCGGTGTCACGGAGGGCCTCGATCGCCGCGTCGGAGTGCTCGCGGGTACGGGAGTTGTGGGAGAAGTCGAGCATGGTGGTGATGCCGCTGTCCAGCGCGGTCAGGGCCGCCAGCTTCGTACCGATGTACATGTCTTCCGGGCGGTAGACGGTGGCGTAGCCGGCGAGCGTGGTCATCACATAGCCGCCGAGGTCGTCGACGTCGGGCATGATCCGGCGCAACTGGGCTTCCCACGCGTGCCGGTGGGTGTCGACAAAGCCGGGGGCCAGGATCGTGCCGGAGGCGTCGACGACCACCGCTCCCGCCGCGGCCTCCGTGGCCAGGTCCGGCCCGATCGCGGCGATGGTGTCGCCCTCCACGAGCAGGTCGCTGTCGTGGAGGATGCCCAGCTCCGGATCCATCGTGACGATGGTCGCGCCGGTGAACAGGATGCGCCGTCGCGGGTCGGCGGACCGGCGTCGGAGTTGTTCGAGAAGGCCGGCGCTGGTGGTGTCGTTGGCGTTCATGACGGGCCCCTTCCGGGAGGCGCTGAGGCTGGGCCGAGTGGCTTGTGGTCCCAGCCTCGATCCGCGCCCGCACGCCAACCAGGCCGCCGTTTCCCTAGGTGCGGCGCACCCAGGACGGGGTTGCGAGTCCTCGGCGGGTTCCCTGCACCCCGGTACCGCGCATCACCACGTCATCCCTGGCCGTCCGTCTTCCCGCACTTCGGGTAGAACTTGCTCAGGCCGGAGGGAGGCAGGGTGATCGGTCTGCTCGCGTACACGTATTTGGTGTATCCCGCCGAGCCCTCGGACGCGTCGCCGAGGCCCGTGTCCGCGCTGCCGAGGCGGGCCTCCGTCTGGTAGACGCCGTCGCCGCTGTAGGAGAAGACCGCGAGGTCGGGGTGGGAGTCGTGGTTGTAGTCGGCCACGGAGACGCCACGGGTCTCAGTCAGGTCGAGCTTCCGGGTGCGCTGCCCCTGACCGGAGGCGGAGAAGGGGCCCGACACCAGCTTGGCCACCTTCGGCTTGATCGCGTCGTCCCCCTGCTTCTGCCCGGTGGCCACGACGGCGAGGTCGCTCCACCCGTCACCGTCGAAGTCGGCGACCGCCCCCACCACGTCCTTCTCCCCGCCGCCGGAGCCACCGACCAGCTTCCGCACCCCGACGGGCTTGCCGTAGCCCGCCTTCTCACCGAACTCGACGGTCAGTCGCGCACCGGTGCGGGAGGGGTCGGAGACCCGGTCGGTACGGCCGTCCCCGTCGATGTCGGCCAGCAGATTCCCCGCCGACGTCACGCACGAGGGAACCGAGGGCTTGCCCGAGGGACTGGGCGGCGCCCCCGCCTCGGACTCGCCACAAGCGCCGAGCAGGACGGCCGTCGTCGCGAGGGCGGCCGTCCGCCTGAGCAGCAGTACACGCCTCGTGGGGCGGCTCATTGTTCGCATACCGGTGACAAGTACCTCTCGGACTACGGGAGATCGACGGACGAAGGTCCGAGCCTAAGGGGTGTCCTCAGAAGAGGCTGCCGACGCCGAGGGACGACCCCCTCTCCCCAGGCGCACCTCCTCCACGTCGAGCACTTCCTGGACGGCGCGCAGGACGATGTCGTCGATGCGTCCGGTGTCGCGCAGGTCGGTGAGAGTGTCCCGTTTGACTTGGAGGAGAGCGAGTTGGAGGCGTCGCAGGTTCTCCTGGTGTCGTGCGGTGCCGGGAGCGGGGGCCGTGCGGTCCTCGATGTCCCGGGTCATGCGGACGGTGTCCGCCTCGGGGACCTCGAACCGCCGCGCCAACTCCGGCAGGGCGTGCAGGGCTGCGCGGCTCAACCGAGCGCGGGCCAGGGCGAGTTCGGCCGTCTTGTCCTCGTCCTCGGGGAAGCGCGCCCGGCGGACGACGGTCGGCAGGGTGGGACCGAGGAGGGCGAGGGTGAGGACGATGACGACCGTCGTGATGAAGACGACGGCATCGCGCTGCCCGACGGCCTGCCCTTCGGCGGTCACGGTGGGCACGGTCAGCGCCGCGGCCAGCGAGATCGCTCCGCGCATCCCGGCCCACGCCAGCGGCAGGCGTTGGGGAGCGGTGATACGACGGTCCCGTTGCTGAGGACGTCGGTCCAGGAGCCGTACCAGATAGGGCACCGAGTAGAACCACAGCAGCCGGGTCCCGAAGACGGCGACGGCCACGGCGAGGGCGGCGACCGTTGCTTGCAGCAGCGAGACGGAGGTCAACGCCCGGACGGCGGCGGGAAGTTGGATGCCCACGAGGATGAACAGCGCGCTGTTGAGCAGGTAACTGGCCACCTCCCAGAAGGCGATGGCCTGGACGCGGGCCTCGGAACCGATCACGCGCGGGCCGAACCAGGCGGTCACCAGACCGCAGACGACGACCGCGAGAACGCCCGACACATGCAGGAGTTCGGCGGGGAGATAGGCGAGGAAGGGCGTGGCGACGCTCAGGACGCTGTGCAGAAGAGGCTCGGGCAGCCGGCGCCGGACCGGGACCAGGAGCAGCGCGACCGCGACGCCGATCAGGATCCCGCCGGCGTACGACTCGACGAAGGCGACGGCCGCGCCGGACCAGGTGAAGGGGTGCTCGTCGGTGACGGCCTCGACGGTCACGGCCAGCAGGACCAGGGCGGTCCCGTCGTTCAGGAGGCTCTCGCTGCGCAGGACGGTCAGGATGCGGCGGGGCATGGCCCTGGCCACGGCCGCCACCGCCGCGGCGTCGGTGGGGGCCAGGACGGCGCCGAGGACGAAGGCGATCGGCCAGCCGTAGCCCAGCGCGTGGGCCACGGCGGCGACGGCGACCGCGGTGGCGAGGACCAGTCCGGTGGACTGGAGGGCGATGCTGCGGAGGTTGTTGCGGATCTCGCGCACCGAGGACGTCAGCGCCTCCCAGTACAGCAGGGCGGGCAGGAAGAGGAACAGGACGACGTCGGGCGACAGCGCGAACGAGTCGAAGGCCGGCGTCAGCCCCACCAGGCAGCCCGCGCCGAGCAGCAGCAGCGGTTCGCTCACTCCCGTGCGGCGCGCCAGCCAGCCCATCGCCAGTACACCGACGGACACGACGACGATCAGTTCCAGGCTCTCCATGTCGGTCACCCCTGCGGGCCGGTGCCCTCCCGGTACAGGACGAGGTGCTCGTGGAACAGCACGCCGTCCCGGACGTCGCCGGTCGCGGTGAAGCCGGTGTCGTCGACGTAGTCGATGTGGCTGCCGGTGACGGTGTAGCTGCCGGTGTAGGCGCTGGGCCGATTGCCCCGGGCCTCGTCGTAACGCCCGTTCGGGAGGAGTTCCTGCCGGATGTGCCCGTCGGCCGTCACCCACATGCCGACGAAGGGGTGAGGTGCCGCGTTCGTGTCCGTGTCCGTGTTCGTGTTCGTGTTCGTGTTCATGGCTCCACGGTCGCGGTCCGGCGCCCGGGCAACCAGGCCACGGTTCTCGCAGGAGCCGCGTTCCTGGGAGTACGACACCCACCCTCGGGACAGCGGGCCGCTTGCCCTCCGAAGTGCGCGCCCCGCCCCTCGACGATGCTCGCTCGTCCTTGCACGATCCTCCCGCGCACGGGACTCAGGGCCGGGAATCGTGCTGCACTGTCCCCATGCACCTGCACCTCGAAGAGCTCCGCACCCTGCTGGACCGGCATGCACGGGCCGACTGGACCACCGCCATCGACGGGGTGCTCATCTCGAAGGTCGACCGGTCGGATCCGCCGGCGCCCTCGACGTCCGGGACGGTGCTGGCGGTCATCGCACAAGGCGCCAAACGCCTCGCGCTGGGCGACCGGGTGTTCGAGTACCACGCCGGGCAGTACCTGGTCGCGTCGGTCGACCTGCCCGTCACCGGGCAGTTCACGCAGGCCGACCCCGAGCATCCCGCGCTGGGGTTCGGCCTCACGCTGGAGCCGTCCGCCGTCGCCGAGCTGCTGCTCCTGGCCGGGGCGGGCGACGCGCCCCGCACCACCGTGGCCGCCTCGTCGGGGATCTACGTCAGTGACGCACCGGACGCGCTGCTGGACGCGGTGGTCCGGTTGCTGCGCCTGCTGGACGAGCCCCGCGACCGGGCCGTGCTGGCCCCGCTGGTCAAGCGCGAGATCCTGTGGCGGCTGATCACCGGCGAGCAGGGCGCGACGGTACGCCAGCTCGGCCTCGCCGACAGCAGTCTCAGCCATGTCTCCCGGGCCGTGCGCTGGATCCGCGAGCACTACGCGCAGCCCTTCCGGGTCGAGGACGTGGCCCGCCTGTCCGGCATGAGCGTCTCCGCCTTCTACCGCAACTTCCAGGCGGTGACCGCGATGAGCCCCATCCAGTTCCAGAAGCAGATCAGGCTTCAGGAGGCCCGGCTGCTCCTTGCCACCCACCCGGGCGATGTCACCGGTGTCGGCCACCGTGTCGGCTATGACAACCCGTCGCAGTTCAGCCGCGAATACCGACGCCAGTTCGGCGCACCCCCGAGCCAGGACGCGGCCCGCCTGCGCCACGCGGTGCGCTCCCCCGCGGGCGCCCTTCCGTGACCTGCTCTCCCCCCGCGCCTGCCCTTTTCGGTCCTACGTCGCGAAGGTCCGTCGGCGGCCCTGCGCCGCGGCCAACTCCCCCGCCGCACGGCGGGCGTTGGCGGTGAGGTGGGTCGACGACCAGGCGCGGGCGGTGCGTTCGGCGAGGGCGTAGTGGTCGGCGGCGGCGCGATCCTCGCCGAGGAGCCGGTACAGGTCGGCGAGGGCGTGTGCGAGCGGTCGGGTCGCGTAGGCGGCACCGGCCGCGCCGGCGAGCTGGTTCCGGAGCGGCAGCAGGTGCTCGATCAGGACAGCTGCGACCTCCATGTCACCGTGCATGACGGCGAGTTGGGCCCGGAAGTCGAGATCGATGCCGTAGAGGTGGTCGGTCACGATCGCGTCGGGGCACCGCACTTCCCGCGCCTCGTCGAGTCTGCCGAGGTGGGCCAGGCCGAGGGCGAGCGCCACTCCGACGGGGGCGCCCACGGCGTCGTAGACCTCCCGCATCAGGGGCTCGATCTCGGCCGTACGGCCCTGGGCGAGCCGGATGGTGATCAGGCCCAGGGTGCGCAGGCGCGTGGCGTGGCGCGCGCCGACGCGGCGCCCCAGGTCGTCCGCGTCTGCGTACGCGGCCTCCGCCGCGTCGAAGTGGCCCGCGACCGTCGCGAGCATGGCGGTGGTCGCGGCATTGAGGCCCTGCGCCCACAGCATCCCGTAGCGGTGGGCGAGGGCCAGGCCCTGCTCGGTGTGGCGGCGCGCGGCGGCCGGGTCGTTGCGGGTGCCGGCGGTCATGGCGTCGAGGTGTTCGCAGGTCCAGCGGTAGGCGGGCAGGTCGTGGTCCTCGGCGAGCCGGCGCAGTTCGGCGACCAGCGGGGTGCGGGTGGTGCCGTGGGCCTCGTGCGGCAGCAGCTTGGCCGAGGTCATCAACGCGGCGGCCAGCAGGCGCGGTTCGCCGTGGGCGCGGGCGAGCGACAGCTGGGTGTGGGCGGCGTCCAGGGCGCGCGGCGCGTCCACGGCGGCGGCCACCTCGACGAGGACCTGGAGCACCCGGGCGCGGGTGGGATCGTCCAGGGCGGGGTCGGTGGTCAGCCGTTCCAGGCGGGCCAGGGCCGTGCTGTCGTAGAAGCCCTCCAACCTGCTGCGCCACGGGGAGGGTTCGGTCCAGGCGCCGTAGACCGCCGCGACCAGGTCGCCCCGGTCGGCGCGCTCGGCGAGATCGACCGCGCGCCGCCGGGTGTGCAGGGCTGCGTCGGTGGCGCCTGCCCGGACCTGCGCGCCGAGCAGTCGCACCAACAGCCCTACCGTGCGGTCGAGTTGCATGATGCCGGCGCCCGTGGCGCCCGTGGCGGTGTGCACGTCGATCGCCTGCTGGATCAGGTCGACGGCGACGTCGTGGGCGTAGCGCCGCTCCGCCGACTCAGCGGCCCGCAGGGCGTAGTCGACGGCCAGCGGTGCGTGCGCCGCGGTGCCCGAGCGGGCGAAGTGGTGGGCCAGCGCGGCGAGATCGTCGGGGCGGTGGCGGGACAGCGCCTGCGCGATCCGGGCGTGCAGTCGGGCCCGCCGTACGCCGGACAGGTCGGTGTACACGGTGTCGCGGACCAGCGCGTGCACGAACCGCACCCGCCCCGGTCCGGGCTCGGCGAGCAGGTCCGCGGCGAGGGCGGCGTCGAGGCCGTCGAGGACCGCCTCCTCGTCCAGGCCACGCGTACCGCCCGTGCCACCGCCCGCACCCGTGTCGCGTGCGTCGATCAGCAGGGCGACATCGGCCTCCAGGCCTACGGCGGCGGCGAGTTGGAGGGTGGACAGGGCGCCGGCGGGCAGCAGGGCAAGCCGTCTGCGCAGTACGTCGCGCACGCCCTGCGGGACCTCCGATACGGCGACCAGGGCGCCCTCGCTGGCCAGCAGGCGGGCGCTCTCCAGGACGTAGAAGGGGTTGCCGCCGGTGCGTTCGGCGAGCGCGGTCACCGTGGACGTGTCCACGGTCTCGCCGCAGACGGAGTCGACCACGGTGGCGACGTCCGTCGGTGACAGTCCGGCGAGCGTGATCCGGTGCGGGGCGCGCGGGGCGAGGCCGGCGAGCGTCTTGAGGAGGTGTTCGCCGACCTCGGCCGGGCGGTGGCTGGTGACGGTGAGCAGGGGTACGCCGGTGACGTCGGCCGCCGCTTCGAGGAGGGCGAGCGTCTCGCCGTCCGCGCGGTGCAGGTCCTCCAGTACGACGGCGAGCGGCCCGGCACCGGCCGCGGCCCGCAGCCACGCGGCGAACGCGCGGTGCGTGCGGAAGCGTCCCGCGGTGGCCTCGTCGCGACTTGCCGTTGCGGTGTCCTCCGGTTCGCGCAGCAGGACCGCCAGCTCCTCGGGCCGGGCGGGCGGCAGGTCCCGGGCGAGCGCCCCGAGCGCCTCCACCCAAGCCCAGGCGGGCGGCGCGCCCTCGTCCTCCGGACAGCGCCCGACCACCACCCGCCACCCACCGGCCCGCAACCGGCCGGCGAACTGGCCGAGCAGCGCGGACTTCCCCGCGCCGGCCTCCCCGCTCACCAACACGACCCCGCCACGCGGCCGGGCCGCTTGCGCGGCGGCGTCCATCGCCCTCAACTCCCGTTCCCGACCGACGAAGAGGTCATGCGCATCGCGGGCCGCGTCGACGGCAAGCGTGGGAGTCGGCCGGGACGGAACGAGCGAGCCCCCGGCACGTCCCTCGGACGGAACGAGCGCGCCTCCGGGCAGGTACGCGGCCTCGGCGAACGCGGAGGCGCTCTCGGGCGAGCCGATCACACTCCCGGACGCGTGCGCAGACGTGGGCGTGGGCGTGGCGAGCCCACTCGCGGAACCGTGTGCGGACGTGAGCGAGAGTGGACCGAGCTCGCTCCTGGACGCCTGTCCAGGTGTGAACGCGGATGTGCCGAACCCACCGCCAGGCAGATGTCCAGGTGTGAACGCGGGCGTGCCGAGCCCACTCCCAGGCAGAGGTCCACGTGTGAACGCGGGTGTAGGAGCCCCACTTCGAGACCCGTCCCCACGCACGCTCACCGGCGACAGACGCCCAGCCCCCGCCCCAGCCCCCGCCCCGGCCCCCGCCTCCACCAACCCCCGAAGCACATCCGCCCGCCCCAGCAGCACCGCCCGCTCGACCTCCGCCAAGGCGGGCCCCGGGTCGCAGCCCAACTCCTCCCGCAGCACGCCCGCCGCACGGCGCACCGCCGCGAGGGCGTCCGCCTGGCGGCCGCAGGTCCACTGGGCGAGGGCCAGCAGGCGCCAGCCCTCCTCGCGCAACGGGCTTTCGCGTACGAGGACTTCGGCCGCCGGTGCCGCCTCGGCGGCGTGGCCGGTACGCAGGGCGGCGGCGACGGCCAACTCGCGGGCCTCGGCGCGCAGTTCGGTCAGGCGGGCCACCTCGGCCGCGGCCCAGTCCTCGTCGGCGTGTTCCGCGAAGGCCGGGCCCTGCCACCAGTCGAGCGCCTCGGTGAGGAGTGCGCGGGCCTCCTCGGCGGGTGCGTGGCGGGCCCGGGCGACCTGGGACTCGAACCGCCAGGCCTCCACCGCGTCGGCGGGGAGCCGCAGGGCGTAGCCGGGCGGGGCGGTGACCAGGACGGTCGCCGGGGTGCGCGGGAGGCGGTGCGGTTCGAGGGACCGGCGCAGGTTCGACACGTAGGTGTGCAGGGACACGACGGCCTTGGCGGGCGGTGTGCCCCGCCACAGCGCGTCCGCCATCCGTTCGACCGGCACGGTGCTGCCCCGGGCCACGATCAGGAGGGCGAGGACAGCGCGCTGCTGCGGAGCACCCAACGGGACCGGGTTCCCCGCGAGGTCGGCGCCCGGTGACCCCAGGACTCGAATACGCAGCACGCCGCGGGAATCTACCCGAGCCGTCGTTCAGACCGTTCAACGGACGATAAACGGGCTGCTCAGCGTCGGTCGGAGGGGCGCCAAGCGGACGCCAAGCCGGTGCCAAGCGGAAGCCGGGAGGCTGCGATCGCCCGTGCCGTGAACGATCGTTGGAGCAAGCAGACGTGAACGTACTCGACTCCGCACCTCCCGGTGTGCTGCGCGCCTACCGGACCTGCGAGTTCGTCACCCTCGGCCGGGACGGCACACCGCTGGTGTGGCCGACGGCGGTGTGGCGTCAGGAGGACGGGACGCTGTTGGTGACCACGTCCCTGGCGTTCGCGCAGAAGGCGCTGAACGTGCGCCGCGACCCGCGCGTCGCCCTGCTCTTCTCCGACCCCACCGGCAGCGGTCTCGACCACGCCCCGCAGGTCTTCGTCGGCGGCCGGGCCGACTGCCCCGACACCGTCATGGCGGGTCCCGAGGGCGCCGAGGACTACTGGCGGATGCTGTTCGAGCGGCAGCCGCACAGCCGCTCGTACCTCTCGGCCCCGATGAGGCGCCTCACGGAGTGGTACTACCTGCGGCTGCTGATCACCGTCACGCCCGAACAGGTCGCCGTACGCGCCCCGTTGGCACCGGTCCACGGCCTCGGGCCGGCCGTGGACAGCCCCTTGGTGGGCGCCGCCCAACTGGCCCGTTTCCCGACGGCGGTACTGGCCGCCCTCGACGGTTCCGGCGCGCCCGTGCTCGCCAGGACCCGGCCGGTGCCGACCGCGGACGGCTTCGCGGTGGCGGTCCCCGCCGACTGCGCCGCGAAGCCGGGTCCCGCCTCCCTGCTGGTCCACCGGCACGACGAGAAGATCAACAACATGCAGAACGCCCTCGTCCGGGGCGAGTTGCGGGAGACCGGTGACGGCTGGGTGCTGGTGCCCGAGAAGGTGATCGAGCCGATGGGCTCGGGGCGCCCGAGCGACACGGTACGGCTGCTGCGCCACACCAAGCGGGCCACCAACCGCTATCTGGAGCGCCGCGGCCTCGAACGCCCCCGGGTGCGGTGGGAGGAGTTCAAGGCCCTGGCAGCAGCGGCTCGCAAGGACTGACCGTCAGCCGATCTCGACCAACAGGTCGCCGCCCTCCACCTGTTGGATGCGGTTGATGGCGAGCCGCGACACCCGGCCGGCCTTCGTCGTCGTGATCGAGGCCTCCATCTTCATCGCCTCGATCGTGGCGACCGTCGCGCCTTCCGCCACCTCGTCGCCCTCGGCGACCGCGAGGGTGACGACGCCGGCGAAGGGCGCGGCGACATGGCCGGTGTTGGCCCGGTCGGCCTTCTCGGTGACCGGGATGTCGGAGGCGGCGGAGGTGTCGCGGACCTGGATCGGCCGCAACTGCCCGTTCAGCGCCGACATCACCGTGCGCAGGCCGCGTTCGTCGGCCTCGCCGACGGCCTCCAGTTCGATGAGGAGCCGGACGCCGGGTTCGAGGTCGACGGCGTACTCCGTGCCCGGGCGCAGGCCGTAGAAGAAGTCCTTGCTGTCGAGGACGCTGGTGTCGCCGTAGGCCTGGCGGTGGGTCTCGTAGTCGCGGGTCGGGCCGGGGAAGAGCAGGCGGTTGAGGGTCGAGCGCGGGGTCTTCTCCAGGCCGTCACGGTCCTCGGTGGACAGCTCCTGCACGGGCTTGGCGGCGGCGCGGCCCTCAAGTGCCTTGCTGCGGAAGGGTTCCGGCCAGCCGCCGGGCGGGGTGCCCAACTCGCCGCGCAGGAAGCCGATGACGGAGTCGGGGATGTCGTAGCGGTTCGGGCTCGCCTCGAAGTCGTCGGGGCTGACGCCGGCGCCGACCAGGTGCAGGGCGAGGTCGCCGACCACCTTGGACGACGGGGTCACCTTCACCAGGTGGCCGAGGATGCGGTCGGCGGCGGCATACATCGCCTCGATGTCCTCGAACCGGTCGCCGAGGCCCAACGCGACCGCCTGCGTACGGAGGTTGGAGAGCTGGCCGCCGGGGATCTCGTGGTGGTAGACGCGGCCGGTCGGGGAGGCGAGGCCCGCCTCGAAGGGGGCGTAGATCTTCCGGACGCTCTCCCAGTACGGCTCCAGGTCGCCGACGGCCTGGAGGTCGAGGCCGGTCGGACGCTCGGAGTGGTCGGTCGCGGCGACCAGCGCCGAGAGGGAGGGCTGCGAGGTGGTGCCCGCCATGGACGCGACCGCGCCGTCCACCGCGTCCGCGCCCGCCTGGATCGCGGCCAGGTAGGTGGCGAGCTGACCGCCCGCCGTGTCGTGGGTGTGCAGGTGCACCGGCAGCCCGAACTCCCGCCGCAGCGCGGACACGAGCTTCGCGGCGGCCGGGGCGCGCAGCAGTCCCGCCATGTCCTTGACGGCCAGGACGTGCGCGCCCGCCTCGACGATCTGCTCGGCCAGCCGGAGGTAGTAGTCCAGCGTGTACAGGCGCTCGTTGGGGTCGGACAGGTCGGACGTGTAGCAGAGGGCGACCTCGGCGATCGCGGTGCCCGTCTCGCGTACGGCGTCGATGGCGGGGCGCATCTGGCCGACGTCGTTGAGGGCGTCGAAGATGCGGAAGATGTCGATGCCGGTGGCGGCGGCCTCCTGGACGAAGGCGTCGGTCACCTCGGTCGGGTACGGGGTGTAGCCGACGGTGTTGCGTCCGCGCAGCAGCATCTGGAGACAGATGTTGGGGACGGCCTCGCGCAGCGCGGCGAGCCGCTCCCACGGGTCCTCGGCGAGGAAGCGCAGCGCCACGTCGTAGGTGGCCCCGCCCCAGCACTCCAGGGAGAGCAGCTCGGGCAGGGTGCGGGCGACCGCGGGGGCGACCGCGAGGAGGTCCTTGGTGCGCACCCGGGTGGCGAGCAGGGACTGGTGGGCGTCGCGGAAGGTGGTGTCGGTGACGCCGACGGTCGGCGACTCGCGCAGCCACCGCGCGAAGCCCTCGGGGCCCAGCTCGACCAGCCGCTGCCGGGACCCCGCGGCCGGCTCACCGGCGGGCAGCGGGGGCAGC
Source organism: Streptomyces sp. NPDC002499 (assembly GCF_053595415.1). Taxonomy (NCBI): domain Bacteria; kingdom Bacillati; phylum Actinomycetota; class Actinomycetes; order Kitasatosporales; family Streptomycetaceae; genus Streptomyces; species Streptomyces sp. NPDC002499. Next base: position 238,473 of record NZ_JBSFXO010000012.1, on the reverse strand, counting down.
TTGGTGGTCGGGTCGATCAGGTCGGGCCGCTCGCCGTGCGGCTTGTTCACCGTCACGTCGGCCAGGTAGGTGAGCAGCTTGGTGCCGCGGTCGGCGGAGGAGCGGGCGGTCAGCAGCTGCGGGCGCTGCTCGATGAACGAGGTCGTCACCCGTCCGGCCTGGAAGTCCGCGTCGTCCAACACGGCTTGCAGGAACGGGATGTTGGTGGCGACACCGCGGATGCGGAACTCGGCCACGGCACGCCGGGCCCGGCCGATCGCGGTCTTGAAGTCCCGGCCCCGGCAGGTGAGTTTGACCAGCATGGAGTCGAAGTGCGCGCTGATCTCCGTACCCGCGTGGGTGGTTCCGCCGTCGAGGCGGATGCCGGAGCCGCCGGGCGAGCGGTAGGCGCTGATGCGGCCGGTGTCCGGGCGGAAGCCGTTGGCGGGGTCCTCGGTGGTGATACGGCACTGGAGGGCCGCGCCGTGCAGCTGCACCGTCTCCTGGGACAGGCCGAGGTCGGCGAGGGTCTCGCCGGCGGCGATGCGCAGCTGGGCCTGGACGAGGTCGACGTCGGTGACCTCCTCGGTGACCGTGTGCTCGACCTGGATGCGCGGGTTCATCTCGATGAAGACGTGGTTGCCCGCGGGGTCGACCAGGAACTCGACGGTGCCGGCGTTGCGGTAGCCGATCTCGCGGGCGAAGCGGACCGCGTCGGCGCACATGCGGTCGCGCAGGGCCGGGTCGAGGTTGGGCGCGGGGGCCAGCTCGATGACCTTCTGGTGGCGGCGCTGGACCGAGCAGTCGCGCTCGAAGAGGTGGATGACGTTGCCCTCGCCGTCGGCGAGGATCTGCACCTCGATGTGGCGGGGGTCGACGACGGCCTTCTCCAGGAAGACGGTCGGATCGCCGAAGGCGCTCGCCGCCTCGCGGGACGCCGCCTCGATGGACTCGCGCAGCGTGGCCGGGTCCTCGACCCGCCGCATCCCGCGTCCGCCGCCACCGGCGACCGCCTTCACGAACACCGGGAAGCCGACCTCGTCGGCGGCGCGGACCAGCTCGTCCACGTCGTTGGAGGGCGCGGAGGAGCCGAGCACCGGGACACCGGCCGCGCGGGCCGCGGCCACCGCGCGGGCCTTGTTGCCGGTCAGCTCCAGGGTGTGCGCGTCCGGCCCGACGAAGGTGATGCCCGCCTCCTCGCAGGCCTTCGCCAGCTCGGGGTTCTCGGACAGGAACCCGTACCCCGGGTAGACGGCGTCCGCGCCGGCCTTCCGGGCCGCGCGGACGATCTCCTCGACGGAGAGATAGGCCCGCACCGGATGTCCGGGCCGGCCGATCTCGTAGGCCTCGTCGGCCTTCAGTCGGTGCAGCGAGTTGCGGTCCTCGTGCGGGAAGACCGCGACCGTCCGGGCGCCCAGCTCGTAGCCGGCCCGAAACGCCCGGATCGCGATCTCACCACGGTTGGCGACCAGTACCTTGCGGAACATCGCCGCTCCCTTCAGCCTGCCGGTGACGTGCACCATGGTGTCGGTGCCGTAGCCGTCTGGCCATGTGAGCCGGGCCACTCAAGGGGTGATTTCCGAGGCCGCCTTGTTGATCGCCTCGCGGATCCGGGCGTACGTGCCGCAGCGGCAGACGTTCTCGATGCGGTCGATGTCGGCGTCGGTCGGCTGGGCCGTCCGCTTCAGCAGGGCCGCGGCGGCCATGATCTGCCCGGGCTGGCAGAAGCCGCACTGGGAGACGTCACAGTCCATCCAGGCCCGCTGCACGGGGTGCAGGGTGTCGCCGTCGGCCAGTCCCTCGATGGTGGTGACCTCGCGGCCCGCGCACTCCTTGACCTCGACGACACAGGGCTGGATCTCCTCCCCGTCGAGATGGCTCGTGCAGGCGCGGCAGACGCCGACCCCGCAGCCGTACTTGGGCCCGGTGACGTGCAGCAGGTCGCGCAGCACCCACAGGAGGGGCATGTCGGCGGGGGCCTCGACGGTGACCGGTTTGCCGTTGAGGGTGAAGGAGTGGGAGGGCATGAGTACCTTCTCGGAGGCTGGTCAGCAGCTCAGGCGGGTCGGAAGCCGAGCCGATCAGGGGCTGAGGCTGGTCAGAAGTTGAGGGGAAAGCGGCGCGGCTTGGTGCCGGTGGCCCGGGCGTACGCGTTGGCGACGGCCCCGGAGGCGGCCGGTACGCCGAGTTCGCCGGCCCCGCCCGGATCCCCGTGGGCGGGCATGATGTGCGCCTCGAAGTGCAGCGGGGCGTGCCGCTGGCGGGCCCACTGGAAGTCGGCGAAGCTGCCCTCGCGGATCGCGCCCCGGTCGAGGTGGAGGCAGGCCCGCAGCACGGTCGAGATCCCGTCGATCGCGGTACCCATGAGCTGGGCCTCGAGGCCGCGCGGGTTGACGACCCGGCCGACGTCGGCCGCCATCACCACCTTGGTCACCCGCGGGTTCTTCGGATCGGTGGCGTCGATCTCGGCGAGACAGGCCACGCAGGACCCGTACTCCTCGTGCACGGCGACACCCTGCGCGTGCCCGGCGGGCAGCGACCGACCCCACTGCCCGGCGGCGGCCACCTTGTCCAGTACGGCCTTCACCGCCTTGTTCCGCAGCGTCGTACGACGGAAGGCGACCGCGTCCTGCCCGAGGCTCGCGGCGACCTCGTCCACGACGATCTCCTCCGCGGTCCGCGTCGTCCCGGAGTCCACCGAGCGCCAGGCGCCCAGCGGTATCGCGAGGTCGATGCCGCCCCAGTCCCCGGAGATCCGGCCGAAGTTGTAGAGCCCGGAGTCGCTGGGCGCGGGCCCCGCCGACGCCCGCCCGGTGACGGCGGCCCGTGTCCGTCCGGTGAACGCGGCCTGGTCGACGGCGCCCTTGCCCTCGTACGACTCGCTCACCGAGGCCATCGAGTGCGTGAAGGCCACCACCCGGCCGTCCTTGTGGCTGGCGCGTATGCGGTGGTGGCTGGCGGGGCGCATCCGGCCGTGCCGGATGTCGTCGGTGCGGCTCCACATCAACTTGACCGGCCGGCCTGCGGCCTTGGAGATCAGGGCGGCCTCGATGGCGGCGTCGTAGTTGAGCCGCCGCCCGAACGAGCCGCCGCCGCGGAGGACATGGACCTTGACCGCGCTCGCGGGCAGCCCGACCGCGGCGGCGACGGCGTCCCTCGCCTCCATCGGCGTCTGGCTGGCGAACCAGAACTCGGCCTTGTGGGCGCGCACATCGGCGACCGCGGTCAGCACCTCCATCGGGGCGTGGCTGACGAACGCGAACTCGAACTCGCCCTGGATCTGGGTGGATCCGCTCGGCGGGGCGCTCAACCGGGGGACGGCGGCCTTGAGTCGGGAGCGCACGCCTGCGTCGGACAGTCCGGCTAGCGGGCCGGGTGCCCACTTGATCTTCAGGGCGTCGCGGCCTTTGAAGGCGTGGTGGAAGGTGTCGGCGACGACCGCGACACCGCCCGGTATTCGCACCACCGCACGCACACCCGGCAGGGCACGGGCCGCCCGGTCGTCGACCGTGACGATCTTCCCCCTGATCGTCGGCGGCCGGGCCACCACGGTCGGCTTCACCCCGGCGACGGTCACGTCACCGGCGTACGTCGCCGCGCCGGTGACGATGGCCCGGGCGTCGATCCGGTTCGTCGGCCGGCCGATCACGCGGTGCTTGGCGGCCGGCTTCGGCTTGCTGGAGACGGAGGTGCGGCGGATCGTGGCGGCGCTCGCGGTGAGGGAGCCGAAGGTGGCGGTGCGGCCGTCCGGCGCGACGACCATCGTGTCCCGGGTGCGCAGGCTCCACGCGGGGACGTGCCACTTCCGGGCGGCGGCGGTCACCAGCCGGGCGCGGGCGGTCGCGGCGAGGGCGCGGGCGGGGCCGTAGAGCGAACTCACCGAGTTGGAGCCGCCGGTGTACTGGTTGCCGCGGGTGCGGGCGTCGGCGAGCGGGATGTCGACGTCGGCGAGCCGGGCGTCCAGTTCCTCGGCGATCATCATGGCGACGGCGGTGGTGATGCCCTGCCCGACCTCGAGGCGCGGCAGTCGGACGACCACCTTGTTGGCGGCAGTGACCTCCAGGACGAGCATCTCCTCGTCGGTGCCGGTCACCAGGACGTCGGACGCGGCGCGGGCGGCCGAGGGGGTGGCGCCCTGGGCCGTGGAGGTGTCGCAGCCGAGGGGCGCGGCGACGGTGAGGGTGGAGGCGACCAGCGAATAGACCATGAACCGGCGGCGGGACAGCGCCCTCCCCCGTACGGCCACCCCCGTGTCGGCCTCCGTCGTGTCGGCCTCCGCCTCCTGGGACGGTCTGCTGCCGGCTGCCGGGGTTTCGAAGCCCTCCAACGAGCACTCCTCTCGGTGCGTGGCCACCCGTGGACGACCTCGGTACGCGGGTCCGTTCACCGGGTATGAGGGGTCGGCGGACCCGGAGGTTGCCTGTGTGACGGCTGTGGCCGATTCGGTGTCAGCCGGTCGCGCGCGGCCTCCGCGCGTACGCCCTCCGGCCTTCATAAGCTCCGGTTACGCAACAGCCGCCCCTCCCCACCCCGAGGACCGCCATGACCGATGCCGACCCCCAGGCCCGAGCCACCACACTGCTGGTCCGCCCCAAGCTGTGGCTCATGCCGTCCGTCCTGACGGCGGTGCTCGCCCTGCTGCTGTCTCTGCTGTACATGGGCGGTGTCGTCAACCCGCAGGGCGACCTGCACGACCTCCCCATCGGCGTCGTCAACTCGGACACCGGCAAGCCGCCGGCCGGACAGCAACAGAACCTGGGCACGCAGGTCGCCGCCGCCGTCACCGCCAACTCCGTTGAAGGTAAAGCCGGTTGGCGCACTCTGACCCGGGCGCAGGCACAGGACCAGCTCGACTCCGGGCGGATCTACGGCGCCCTGGTCATCCCCGCCGACTTCACCGACTCGGTCACGGCACTGACCACGACCGGTGCCACCGCGCGGCCGACGATCACGGTGCTCACCAACCCGGGCAAGGGCAGCCTGGGTTCCTCGCTCGCGAGTCAGATCACCACGCAGGCCGCGCACCAGGCCTCACAGACCATCGGCAAGCAGCTCACGTCGGCGGCCGGTACTCAGGCCGACTCCACGACCAAGCTGCTGCTCGCGGACCCGGTGAACGTCGTGACCCAGGTGGGCCATCCCCTCGGCGACCACAGCGGCCTCGGCCTCAGCGCCTTCTACTACACGCTGCTGCTCGTGCTGGCCGGCTTCCTCGGCGGCAATGTCATCAGCAACGCCGTCGACACGTCCCTCGGTTACGCCGACAACGAGATCGGCCCCTGGCACACCCGCCGGCCGACCGTCCCTATCACCCGCACCCAGACCCTGCTCCTGAAGATGGGGATGACCGCGGGCATCACGGTCGTGACCGTGACGCTGGTCATGCTCGCCACCATCTCGATCCTCGGCATGGACGCCAGTCACATCCCGCTGCTGTGGATCTACTCCTACTGCGCCTCCCTCGCCGTCGGCCTGGGCGTGCAGGCCATCAACGCGGCGTTCGGCGGGATCGGCCAGTTGGTGTCCATGTTCGTGTTCATCGTCCTGGGCCTGCCGTCCTCGGGCGCGACCGTCCCCCTCCAGGCGGTCCCCGCCTTCTACCGCTTCCTCTCCCACTTCGAGCCCATGCGCCAACTCAGCGACGGCGTACGGGCGGTGCTCTACTTCGACGCCCGCGGCGACGCCGGTCTCACCCGTTCCTGGATCATGATCGCCGTCGGCGCGGCCCTCGCCCTCCTCTTCGGCTTCGGAATGACGCGGTACTACGACCGCAAGGGACACAAGCGGCTCACGCCACAGCCCGCCTGAGCCACTCCGCGTCGGTGGCGCCGAGCAACCCCTTGAGGGCGGCGTCGTCCGGCAACGGCCCGTGGTCCCCGGTCACCTTGAGCGCGGACGCGGCCGTGATGTGCCCGAGGCGCAGGGCGCGCCGCAGATCGTCGCCGTTCAGCAGACCGGCCAGGAACCCGGCGGCGAAGGCGTCGCCCGCGCCGACGGGTTCGACGACGTCCGTAGGGAGCGCCGGAACCGTGAACTCGCCCTCCGCGGTGAACGCGTGCGCGGCCCGCCCGCCGTCCTTCACGACGAGGACGCGCGGACCGGCCAACAGCCGCCGCACACCGTCCGGTTCGAGGTCCGCACCCCACAACTCCTGTGCCTCGTCGAGTCCTACGAACACGATGTCGGCCCGGTCCGCCAGCTCGCGCAGCACGCCGGCGGCCGTGCCGTCGTCCGGCCACAGGGCGGGACGGTGGTTGACGTCGAAGCTGATGGCGTGCGGGCGTGAGTCCGCCGGGGTGTCGAGCGCCCCGCGCACCAGGTCCCGGCAGGACGGGGAGAGGGCCGGGGTGATGCCGCTGAGGTGCAGGAGGGCCGCCGACCTCAGTTTCGGGTCGTCCAGGACGTCGGGGCCCAGGGCGGAGGCCGCCGAACCCGCGCGGTAGTAGTGGACGCGGGTGCGTTCACGGCCCGGGTCCTTCACCAGCAGGCCGGTGGGCCGGCCGGGGTCGGTCCGTACGCCGGTCACGTCCACGCCCGCCGCGGCGACGGCCGCCCTGACCCGTCTGCCGAACGCGTCGTCGCCGAGGGCGGAGAGCCAGGAGACGGGGCGTCCGAGGTCGGCGAGGTACATGGCGACGTTGGACTCGGCGCCGGCTACGGACAGGCGCAACTCGTCGGCGCCGTCCAGCGGTTCGGGCGGGGTGGGGGCGAGGGCGGCCATGGTCTCGCCGACGCACACGGCCGGTCCGTCGGCGGGACGCCAGCCGGTGCTCATGCCACCTCCGGCTTCGACGCCGCCCCGGGACGGGAGGCGTCCACCTCGGATCGGCGGACGTCCGCCTCGGATCGGTTTACGTCCGCCTCGGATCGGTGTACGTCCGCCTCGGATCGGTGTACGTCCGCCTCGGATCGGTGTACGTCCGCCTCGGATCGGTGTACGTCCGCCTCGGATCGGTGTACGTCCGTCTCGGATCGGTAGGCATCCGTCGCCGGACGGTAGGCGTCCACCGCGGGACGGTAGACGTCCACCGCGGGACGGTAGACGTCCGCCGGGCGCCCCGGCACATCCACCTGTACGGCGAAGAGGGCGCCGTCGTCAGGGCCGGGGTCGGTCAGCCCCACGCGAGCGCTGGTGACGTGGAGGACGTCCTCCCGCAGGCACACCCCCGCGGGCTGCCGCGCGGGCAACCGCACCGTCCGGTCCAGGCTTCCGTCCGGCAGATACCGGCGCACGGTTCCGGTGCCCCAGACCGCCATCCACACGGCGCCCTCACGGTCGACGGTCATGCCGTCGGGGCTGCCCTCGGCCACGGTCACGAACGTCTCGGGGTCGCCGAGTCCGCCCGTGGCCGGGTCCACCGGATACCGGCGCACGATCCCGCGCGCGCTGTCGGCCAGGTACATGCCGGTCCCGTCGGCCGTGAACGCCGGCCCGTTGGGCACGCTGATGCCGTCGAGGACACGACTCACCGTGCCGTCGTGGTCGACCCGGTACAGCGAACCGGCGCCCTCGTCGGCGCCGTACGCCATGCTGCCTGCCCAGAACCGGCCGGACGGGTCGGCGGTCGCGTCGTTCATGCGCATGGGCAGCGGGGCGTCGTCCTCCGGCCGGGCCAGCCATTCGGTGGAGCCGTCGGGCGCCAGCAGGCAGATGCCGGTGCCGGCGGCGGCGATCCAGGTGCCGGGCCGGCCGGCGACGGGTGCGACCGCGCCCAACGGGAAGGGCAGCCGGGCCAGTTCACGCAGGGGCGCGCCGGGCTCCTCGGGGGCGTGCAGCAGCCGGCCGGCGAGGATGTCGACGAGGAAGATGCCGACGTCGGTCCAGCGGATGCCTTCGCCGAGTTCCAGCCGGTCGGGGTGGCGGGCTTCGGGGCGGAAGGTCTCGGTCACGGCGCGAACTCCCCCGCGACACCCCGGAAGACCCGGGCCCGCGTACGCAACTCGTCGAGACTCCCGCCGTCGGCGGCGTCGCCGACGAGCGGTGAACCGACGCCGACCGCGATCGCCCCGGCGGCCAGATACGCGCGGGCCGCCGCCTCGTCGACACCGCCCACGGGCACGAACGGCACCTGGGGGAACGGCCCGCGCAACGCCTTGAGGTAGGCGGGCCCGCCGGCCTCCGCCGCCGGGAAGATCTTCAGCGCGGCGGCGCCGAACGCGCGGGCGGCCACGATCTCGGTCGGGGTCATCACTCCGGCTATCACCGGCATGCCCAACTCCCTTGCCGCGCTCACCCCTTCGCCGAGTGCGGGAGTCACGGCGAAGTCGGCGCCGGCCCGCTGGGCGGCCACGGCGTCGTCGGCGGTCAGGACCGTACCGGCGCCGAGGGGGTGGTCGGGGCCGAGGGCCTGCCGGGCCCGCTCGATGACGGTGAGCGCGTCCTTGCCGGTGAGGGAGACCTCGATCAGCTCGACGCCCTCGGCGGCCAGGGTCAGTACGGTGCTCAACGCGGCCTCGGGGTCGTCTCCGCGCACGATCGCGACGAGGCGGTGGGCGGCGAGGGACGCTCGCAGATCCATCTGCTGGGCTCCAATTCCGGTTGTTTCAGGTGCGGTTGCAGTCGGCGGCGAGGGTCAGGCGCCAGTGCGCCTCGCCGGACGCCGGGACGCGCGCGGCGTCGTCGGGACCGGCTTCGGCGAGGTCGAAGACGCGGCCGAGCATCGGCTCGACGCCCGTGCTGCGATAGGGACCGTCGAGCGGGAAGCCGCCGAGGTTGCGCCACAGGGCGATCGACACCGGCTGCCCTTCTGCTTCCAGGGCGAACGCCAGCCGGTCCTGGTCGTCGTGGACGCAGGCGCGGGAGGCGTCGACGACGGCGCCGACCGCGGTGCCGTCGTCCGGCCCGAACCGGTCGAGGCGGACGTTCCCGTACGCGGGCCAACCGCCTTCCACCCAGGGGCCGTCGGCCGAGGGGTAGAGCCGGGTGCTCACTCCCTCCGGCATGTGCAGGGTGGCCCGCGGGGACAGGTCGAGCAGCGCGTGCGCGGCCCATACGAAGCGGAAGCCCGGGTCGGCCGACAGGACGTAGTCGACCACCGGTCCCGCGCCGATCGTCCGGGTCAGCGAGAACCGCTCGCACTCGACGCGCTCGGTGCCGGTCCCGTCCCGGGTCCAGGCCCGGGCCCACGCGTCCCCGTGATCCGGCACGCCCCGCACCGTCGGCACGCACTCCTCGAGGCCGCCCGCGTCCACGAATGCGTCCCCCGGGGACACGTCCTCGCGCCCGACGCCGTCCCGCCGCCACAGCCACTCCCGCTCCCCCGCGCGCAGCGAGGTCCAACGCCCGCCGTGGGCGGGGTCGGTGACGATCCGCAGGATCGAGGAGTCCATGGTCACCACTCCGCGAACGACCCGTCGGCGTGCCGCCACACCGGATTGCGCCACGCGTGTCCCGTGCGGTCGGCCGCCCGCACCGCGTCCTCGTCGACGCTTATGCCGAGGCCGGGCGCGTCGTTGCGGGGCGCGTGACCGTCGATGAAGCGGAACGGCTCGGGGTCGACCAGGTAGGAGAGGAGGTCGGCGTCCTTGTTGTAGTGGATGCCCCGACTCTGTTCCTGGATCAGGAAGTTGGGCGTGGCGAAGGCGATCTGGAGGCTGGCGGCGAGGGCGATCGGGCCGAGTGGGCAGTGCGGGGCGAGCTGGGCGCCGTAGGTCTCGGCGAGCGAGGCGATGCGGTGCACCTCGGAGATGCCGCCGGCGTGCGAGAGGTCGGGCTGGGCGACGGCGACCCCGGCGGCGAGGACGGGGAGGAACTCGGCGCGTCCGTAGAGGCGTTCGCCGGTGGCGAGCGGCACCGGCGAGGAGGCGACGAGGCCCGCCAGCAGATGGCTCTGCTCGGGGACCACCGGCTCCTCGACGAACAGCGGGTGCAGCGGCGCCAGTTCGGCCAGGACCCGGCGCGAACTCGCCGCGCTGAAGCGGCCGTGGAAGTCGACGGCGACGTCCCGGTCGGGGCCGAGGGCCTCGCGGGCGGCGGCGACGCGGGCGACGACGGCCGCGGTCTCGGCGGCGGTGGCGAGCGGCGAGGTGGCGCCGGCGCCGTTCATCTTGACGGCGGTGAAGCCGGCCTCGACCTGTTCGGCGATCTGGTCGGTGAGTTCGGCGGGTTCGTCGCCGCCGACCCAGGCGTAGACCCGGACCCGGTCGCGCACGGGGCCGCCGAGCAGGGCGTGCACGGGGGCGCCGTACGTCTTCCCGGCGATGTCCCACAGGGCCTGGTCGATGCCGGCGACGGCGCTGGAGAGGACCGGGCCGCCGCGGTAGAAGCCGCCCTTGGTGAGCACCTGCCAGTGGTCCTGGATGCGCAGGGGGTCCTGGCCGACGAGGTACTCGGACAGGACCTCGACGGCGGCCCGGACGACCTCGGCGCGGCCCTCGACGACGGGTTCGCCCCAGCCGACCACGCCGTCGTCGGTCTCCACGCGGCAGAACAGCCAGCGCGGGGGGACGAGGAAGGTTTCGATACGGGTGATCTTCACTTGGCTCGGGAGCCTTCCGTGTCGTCGTCTGCGGTGCCGACCCGGTCGAGGTCGCGGCCGGCCTGGTCGAGCAGGGCCCGCATGGCGGCCTCGGCGCGGAGCGGGTCCCGGTCGCGCACGGCGTCCAGGACCGCGCGGTGGGCGGGCACGGGGTCCTCGCTGTGGGGGGCGCTGTGCACGATGTGGTCGCGGTGGGCGAGGCCGGACTCGATGACCATCTCCATGCGTTCGAGGAGTTCGTTGTGGGTGGCGTTGAGCAGGGCGCGGTGGAAGGCGAGGTCGGCGTCGACGGCGTGCGAGGCGCCCGCGTCCTGCTCCGCCATCGCGTCCAGGGCGCCCTCCAGCGCGGCGAGGTCCTCGTCGGTGCGCCGGGCGGCGGCGAGGCGGACGGCGGCCGGTTCGATGATGGCGCGCACCTCGGCGAGGTTGCGCAGCAGCGCCCGGTCGGCGTCCGTGGTGTGGTCGCCCTCGAACTGCCAGCGCAGCACGTCGGCGTCGAGGAGGTTCCAGTCGGCGCGGGCGCGCACGAAGGTGCCGCGCTTCTGGCGGGCGTCGACCATCCCCTTGGCGGCGAGCACCTTGAGCGACTCGCGCAGGGCGGTGAGGCTCACGTCCAGCTCGCTCTGGAGTGCCACCAGGTCGAGTGTGGCCCCCTCGGGGATCTCACCGCCCAGGATGCGGCGCGCGAGGGCCTCCACGGTCTGACCGTGCACGCCGCGGCGGGCGTAGGAGCTCATGTCGTACTGCCTTTCTGGTTCGTCCGGTGCGAGCGGTCCGGCTGGTGCGCGGTCATGCGGATGCCTTCACTACGCTCCAGCCGCCGTCCACGACCAGGCTCGTCCCGGTGATGTACGAGGCCTCGTCGGCGGCGAGGAACGCGATGGCCGCGGCCACCTCCTCCGGGGTGCCGAACCGCCGGGCGGCCGTCTCGGCGACGCTCTGTTCGCGTTCGTCCTCGGGTACCCGGTCCCAGGCGCCGGTAAGGATCGGCCCGGGCACGACGGCGTTGACGCGCACCTCGGGTCCGTACTCGACGGCCAACTGCCCGCACAGGGAGAGCAGGGCGCCCTTGGCGGCGGCGTACGCGGGGTGTCCGGGGATTCCGCGGTGGGCGTGGACGGACGAGGTGAGCACCACGGCTCCGGCGCGTTCGCGCAGGTCGGGCAGGACGGCCCGGAAGCCGAGGAAGCTGCCGGTCAGGTTGACGTCGAGCTGCCGTTGCCAGGACGGCAGGGTCATCTCGTGGGCGGGCGTGACGTCGACGGTGAAGGCGTTGCTGACGAGGACGTCGACCGGCCCGAAGGCGTGCGCGGCGGCGACGACCCGCGCCCAGTCCTCCTCGACCGCGACATCGGCGGTCACGAACCGGGCCCGCCCGCCGTCCTTGCCGATCCGCTCCGCCACCGCCTCGCCGCGCTCCTCGGCGACATCGGTGAGCACCACGGCCGCTCCCTCCTCGGCGAGGCGTACGGCCGTGGCGGCTCCGATGCCGGAGGCCGCGCCGGTGACCACGGCCGTGCGCCCGGTGAAGCGGGCGCCGGGCCGGTGTGCGGACTGGTCCATCGAGGTTCGACTCCTTCGCGGCCTTCTGGTCCTTCTCGGTTTTCACGAGTAAGGGCTTGCTGGAAACATAAGGGGCTCACTCGCGCATCAGCACGACCAGGTCGGCGTCGTGATCGCCGCTCCAGGCGAACGGCAGCCCGTGGTGCAGCAGATGCGCTCCGCTGTACGTCGTCCCCGTCGCCGTGTCCCGGTAGCGTGCCGCGGCGTCCAGTCCCCGCAGCCGGAGCCGGCTCGCCCGCCCCGGCACGAGCGGGGCGCCGTCGAGACGCCCGGTGCTCAGCGCGGCGACGACCGTACGCTCGCCGAGGTCGTACTGCACCCCGCAGCTAGGCTCCTCCGGCGTGCCGAGGAGCCGTGCCTCGCCGTGGTGGATCACGTCCCGCACGTCCTTGTACCGGGCGATCCACCGGGCGGCCTCGGCCCGCTGCTCCGGTGTCCACTCGCGCAGGTCGGCGCCGATGCCCAGCACTCCGCACATGGCGTTGACGAAGCGGAAGGCGAGGCTGCGCGGGCGCGGATCGAAGACGCCGGGCGCGTCGGTGACCCAGGAGCTCATCACGTGCGGGGCGTGCGCGTGCAGGAAGCCGTACTGGATGGCGAGCCGGTCCAGCGGGGCGGTGTTGTCGCTGGGCCACACCACGTCGGTGCGCGCGACGGTCGCGTGCTCGATCCGCCCGCCGCCGCCCGCGCAGCCCTCGACGGTGACGTCGGGGTGGGCGGACCGGAGGTGGTCCAGGACGCGCAGGTATCCGGCGACGTGCTCGGCGTCGAGGTCGACAGGGCCGGCGCCGGGGCGCCCGCGCTCGGTGGGCGGGCGGTTCATGTCCCACTTGAGGTAGCTGATGTCGTACGTGCCGAGCAGCCGGTCGAGCGTCCCGATCACGAAGTCCTGGACGTCGGTCCGGCCGAGGTCGAGCAGGAGCTGGTTGCGGACGAGCCGGCGGGGGCGGCCCTCGATCCGGTAGACCCACTCGGGGTGTTCGGCGTACAGCCGGCTCTTGGGACTCACGGCCTCGGGCTCGACCCAGAGGCCGAAGTCCAGGCCCAACGCCCTTACGTCCGCCACGAATTGGTCGAAGCCCTGCGGGAACGCGGCCGGGTCCGGCCACCAGTCGCCCAGTCCCCCGGTGTCGTCGTCCCGTCCGGTGAACCAGCCGTCGTCCACGACGAACAGCTCGGCGCCGATGTCGGCGGCCGTCTTCGCCAGCTCCAGTTGGCCGGCCGCCTCGACGTCGAAGCCGGTGGCCTCCCAGGAGTTGTAGAGGACCTTGCGCGGGCGGTGCAGCCGCTCGCCGGTGAGCCGGCGTTCGTAGCGGTGCCAGACGCGCGAGAGCCCGTCGAGACCCTCCGGACTGAAGGCGCAGGCGAGTTGGGGAGTGGTCAGGGTCTCCCCAGGTGCGAGCAGGGCCACCCCCTCGTGCGGCACCCGGCCTGCCCGCACTCGTACGAAGCCGCCGGGCGCGGCCTCCGCTGTGATGTGCCAGTTCCCGGGCCAGGCGAGGGCGATCCCGTACGCGGCCGGCGAGTCGCCGTCCTGCACCGCGAGCCAGGGCGCGTACGCGTGTCCCGGCACGCTCTGGAGGCTACCGATACTGAACGTGCCTCTGGGCAGGTCGAGTTGGGTGCGCTGGAACTCCTGCGACCACTGACCCGTGAGGTAGGTCAGCCGGGCGGCATCGGAGACGGGGACGGTCACGGCGGCCGAGTCGAGGCGATCCAGGCGCAGTTCCCGCGTGGCGGTGAACTCGGTCCAGCGCAGGATCACGTCCGTGTCCGGCACGGTCTCGTAGCGCAGGACGGTCCGCAGACCCAACTGCTCGTCCTGGAAGGCGAGTCGCAGCGAGCCCTCGCTCGCCTCCGCCCCCGCGAACTCCCACCACACGCCCCGGTCGTCCCCGTCCGGAGCGGACGCCACCAGCTCCGATCCGGTGAACGGCCGCAGCCCGTACGGCAGATACTCGGCCGGCGCCGCGTCGGCGGGGGTGATGAAGTGCGTGCGCCTGGACCAGTCCAGGGCGGACGGGCCGTCCTCGACGCCGAGCGGCCCCCACGCGTCGAGTTCGGCCCAGGGGCCGTCCGGGGACAGGCGCACGGTGTAGCTGGTGTTCTCCGTGCGCAAGGTCCAGCGCTGGTAGGTCACTTGACCGCTCCGAGGTTGAGTCCGGCCACGAAGTGCCGCTGGAAGCGCAGGAACACGGCGACCGTCGGCGCGGCGGCGATGACGGAACCGGCCGCGATGACATTCCACATCGACACGTACTGTCCTTGCAGTCCGATGAGCGCCGCGGTGATCGGCATCTTGGTGTCGCTGCGCAGGACGGTGATCGCCCAGAGCAGGTCGTTGAAGATCCAGGTGAAGGACAGGGCACTGAGCGCGGCCAGGGCGGGCCTGGTCAGCGGAAGGATGATCCGCCAGAAGATCTGCCAGGGTCCCGCGCCGTCGACGACCGCCGCCTGCTGGATCTCCACCGGGATCGACCGCATGAACCCGTGCAGCACGAAGACGTAGAAGCCGACGCCGAAGCCGATCTGCACGCCGATGAGCGCGGGCAGGGTGTCGTAGATGCCCATCACTTCGCTGAGCTTGGACACCGGGATGAGCAGGATCTGCGGTGGCAGCAGGTTGCCGCCGAGCATGAGCAGCAACAGCGAGCGGCGGAAGGGGACTTCGTAGCGGCTGAGGGCGAACGCGGCCATCGCGGCGAGGGCCAGCGTGACCAGGACGCAGGGGATCGTGACGACCAGGCTGTTGATGAGGGCGCGCTGCTGGCCGCCGTCGACCCAGGCCTGGCTGAAGTTGCCGAAGGTGAAGGAGTGCGGCCAACTGCCCAGGCCGTTCGCGGCGATGTCGTCGAAGGAGCGGAGACTGGTCACCACGACCAGGGCGATGGGCAGCAGCCACAGGATCGCCAGCGCGCCGGCGCCGAGGTGGAATCCGGCGGTCGCGGCCCGCCTGCGGCGCAGGGCGGTGGAGTTGGCGGACATCAGTCGGCCTCCCTGAACGCGCGGACGAGGTAGGAGCAGATGACGCCGAAGGCCAGCACGAAGATGACGACGGCGAGCGCGGAGCCGTAGCCGAGGCGCAGGGACTGGAAGGCGGTCGAGTACATATAGGTGCTCAGCAGCTCGGACGAGTGGTAGGGGCCGCCGCGGGTCAGGGACCACACGACGTCGAAGGAGCGCAGCGAGTCGATGACGATGACCGACAGAACGACCGCGTTGACACTGCGCAGTTGGGGCAGGGTGACGTGCCGGAAGCGCTGCCAGGCGGTCGCGCCGTCGACCTTCGCGGCCTCGTACAGGGCGGGGTCGATGCCCTTGAGGCCGGCCAGGTAGAGGACCATGACATAGCCGATCTGGCGCCACAGCGCGGGCACGATCACCGCGTACAGGGCGGTGTCCTGGTCGGCGAGCCAGGCGTGGCGCAGGCTGCCGAGGCCGACGGATTCCAGGAGTTGGTTCAGGACGCCGTCGGGCTGGTAGATCGCCTGCCAGACCAGGGCGGTGGCGACCAGGGAGAAGACGACCGGCAGGAAGAGGGCCGCGCGGTAGAACCCGACGCCGCGCCGCTCCTGTTGGAGCAGCAGCGCGGTCGCGAGGCCGAGCAGGGCGGACAGGCCGCCGAAGAGGACGAGCCACAGGACGGTGTGGCCGGTGGCGCTGCGGAAGACGTCGTCGTTCGCCATCTCCCGGAAGTTGTCCAGGCCGACGAAGCGCGGCGCGGAGACACCGTCCCAGCTGGTGAGAGCGAGGTAGAACCCCTGGAGCGCGGGCCAGAACACCCACACCGCTTCGGCGAGGAGCGGGACCAGGACGAAGGCGAGCACCATCGGGGGTGTGCGCCGGGGCCCCCGGGCCCGCTTGCCCTTGACGGGCGTGCGGGCCGGGGACTTCCGTTCGGGTGCGGTCAGGACAGCCATGTCAGGCGTTCCAGATCTTCTCGGCGTCGCGCTGCCACTGGGTGAGGATGCTCCCGATGTCCTTGGGCTTGGCCAGGAACTTGGTCAGCGCGTTGTCGGCGGTGGGCTGGAGGGCGTCGCTGGAGTCCCGGTTGAAGAACTGGGTGATCTCGGCCGCCTCGTCGATGTGCTTGCGGCCCTTGATGACCAGCGGGGTGCCGGCGTCCTTCGCGTCGGGGTTGCAGGGCAGGACCGTGCCGGAGGAGCCCTTGATGTAGATCTCCTGGGCCTCGGCGGTGGCGAGGTACTTCATCAGGTCGCCGACCTGCTTCTCCCGGCCGGTGCGGGCGCTGGCGAAGTAACCGTCGACGGGCGCTTCCTCGGCCAGCGGGATCTTGGGGTCGATGACGGGGAAGCGGAAGAAGTCGATGTCGTCCAGGGCGTCCTTGGGCGCCGCGTCGGCGAAGAAGGTGCCGATGAGCATCATGCCGCTGCGGCCGTTGAGCAGCGAGGTCGTCGCGTCCTGGAAGGCGACGGCGGTGCCGTTGGGGTCGAAGTACGGCAGCACCTCCTGCCAGCGGTCGAAGACCTTGCGTACCTCGGGGTCGTCGAACCGGTGCTTTCCGGCGAGGAGTTCACGGTGGTACTGGGCGCCGTTGATCCGGATGTCCAGGTAGTCGAACCAGGCGGACGCGACCCAGGGGGTGTTGCCGCCCGCGCCGAGCCCGATCGGGGTGACGCCCTTCTTCTTGAGCTTGTCGCACAGGTCGAGGAAGTCGTCCCAGCTCTTGGGCTCGCTCACGCCCCACTTGGCGAAGTTGGACTTGCGGTAGAACATGCCCCACCAGTAGTAGGTGTTGGGCACGAAGACCTTCTTGCCGGAGCTCGCGGTGCAGAGCGTGTTGAGCGCCTTGCTGTACTTCTTGAGGTCGGGCGAGGAGCTCCACACCTCGTCGAGGTCGAGGAGCAGGTTCTTCTTGGCGTAGGCGTCCGCCACCGAGCCGGGGTACCAGGTGTACACGTCCGGCGGGTTGGCCGAGGTGAGGTAGGTCGGCAGCTGGGTGCGGAAGGTCTCCGCGGCGACCGTGTTGAGGCTCGCCTTGCCGGAGCCCTGCTTGGCGTAGGCGGCGACGACGTCCTCCATCGCGGCCTTGGCCTGCGGGGCGGACACGTTGGACTGGAGGGTGACCGCGCCCTTCGAGGAGCTCTTGCCGGTGGAGGTGGAGGTGACGCAGCCGCTGAGCAGTGCCGCGGTGCCGGCGGCACCGAGTCCGCCGAGGAAGAGGCGTCGGCTGGGCAGTTGGTTGACCATGATTGATTCCTAATTTATTTGAATTCGGTCCGGTGCAGATAGCCGTCCACTCCGCGGAACACCGCGTCGACGGAGCCGTCGGGCCCCGCGACCACACCCAGCGCCCCGTCGAAGGCGGCGCTCGGGAACTCCTGTCGCTTGCTCCAGCCCTGCCAGGCACCGTCGGCGTACCGCTGCTGCCAGAGCGTGTAGTCCGCGGCCCGCGCGTACAGCAGGACCGTGTCGCCGACGGCGACCAGCGTCGGACTGCCGCTGACCGTCCCGCCGAGCGAGGTCCACGCCGACCACTGGCCCGTGGTGTCGCGCGACCGCGTCCAGATGTTGTCCGCGGCGGTGCGTACGGCGACGTGGACGCGCCCCTGCGCGTCGACGACGGCGGACGGACGCCCGTACGTGGGGCGGTCGTCGGGCGCCCCGAGCGACGACCACCCGGACGCCGGTCCGCGCTGTGTGATCAGGCCGTCGGCGCCGCGTGCGACGAGCGTCCAGTGCGCGGGGTCGGTGAAGGCGACGGTGGGCGCGTCGGTCAGTCGGCCGCCGAGGTCCTGCCAGGCGCTCCAGTGCCCGTGCTCGTAGACGCGCCGGTAGGCCCGGGAGTCGGCACCCCGCACGAAGACGTCGATGCGGTCGCCCGCGGAGGCGTACGCGGCGGGCTGGCCCAGGATCCTGCCCTGCGCCGGGCCGCCGAGGTCACGGGTACGGCCGTCGTCGGTGCGCTGCACGAGGGAGCCGTGCGGCCCACGGGAGAAGGTGGTCAGTCCGGAGCCGTCACGCACGGCGGCCGGGCTGGCCGTGGTCTTCTCGCCAAGGTTGGTACCGGGCAGAGCGTCGGTGCCGGTCAGCTTGAGGAACGCGGTGCCGTGGGCGGGGACCTCGACGGTGTACGACCCGGTGTGCGTGCCCTTGTCCGCCCGCGCCCGCAGGTCGCGCACCTGGACCGGCCCGCCGAGCCCGGCGTCCGCGAACTGCACGGTCCGCTGGGCGGGTTGGTCGGACCGGTTGAGCAGCACGACCGCGCGCCGGCCACGTCCGTCCAGCACCTTGCTGTAGACGTCCCCGACCGAGTCCGAGGCCACCCGCACGCCCTGGATGGCGAGGGGGTCCTGGTCGACGGCGATGATCTCCGGGTTGCGGAGGGTCTTCAGCATCGAGTCGGACAGGGTGCGCGGGTCGGAGCCGAGGACGAGCGGCGAGCCCATCTCGGCCCACATGACGAACTGGCTGGTGGATTCCTCCTGCGTCAGCTCGTACGTCCCGTCGGTCATCCTGCGCATGGGGATCAGGTAGTCCGGGTCGTTGTAGTGACCGGGTCCCTGCGCCTCGGGGTGCCAGGCGTTGGCGTCCATGTTGCGCAGCACGTTGGGCCACTGGCCGGGGCTCGCGGTGCCCCAGGCGATGTCGGTGCCGGTGCGCCAGGAGTCGGCGGCGGTCGGGGCGTAGACGTACGTGTTGTGCGCGTCCTGCTCGGGGGTGTGCGGCAGGCCCCAGTCGTCGGTGAGCGGGTTGCACAGGTTCAGCAGCATCTTGCGGCCGGACTTGGCGACCGCGTCGCTGAACTCCTTGAAGGCCGGGCCCGGATCGAGCTCGGCGCCGATCCCGCACAAGAAGTCGACCTTGATCGCGTCGACCTTCCAGCCCGCGAACTGCCGCGCGTCCTGGTCGTAGTGGCCGCGGCTGCCGAGCCCGCAGCTCTTGCCGCCGTCGTAGGTGCCGGCGTCGGTGTAGATGCCCGCGCGCAGTCCGCGCTTGTGCAGGTAGGAGACGAGTGCCGGGATCCCGGAGGGGAAGCGGTCCGGGTTGGCCACCAACCGGCCCTGTGCGTCACGGGGGTTGTCGGCCTGCCAACCGCCGTCCAGCCACACGATGTCGTAGCCGCTGTCGCGCAGACCGCTGCCGACCAGCCTGTCGGCGACCGAACGCACCTCCTTCTCGGTGGGCGCGCCGAGCCCGTAGTAGGTGTTCCAGCCCATGTAGGGCGTCGGGGCGAGACCGCTGTCGTAGTACGCGGGGGCGCCCTGGTCCACGGCGCCCCGCGCCGAGGCCTCGGGGGTCTGCGCCGAAGCCGCGGGGGTCTGCGCCATCGCCGTGGGAGCCGCGGTCACGGCGAGCACCGTCGCGATCGCGGCGGCCGTGCCGGCTCGGCGCCCGAGTCTGTGGCCTGCGGCCTTGCGGCCTTGCGGGTGTGAGGTCACGTGCCTCTCCGGTAGTTGGGAAGCGGACGGCGTGATACGTGGCCGCCCCCATGACGGCGGCCTCGACGTCACGGCGACGACTGTGGCGTGCGGCCGAAACCTTGTCAATATTAATTACTAATTTATTCTGAGAGGCCTTGAGTGACCACCGGAAACCTTGACAGCCCACCCCCGCAGGTGCAGTGTTTGGCAACGTTGTCAGAGCCGCACTGGCAACGTTGTCAGCAGGCTGCCCCCGTGCTCGCCCGCGCCCTGAACTTCCCTGATCGGAGCCGCATTTCATGTCGGATCAGTTGTCCAGACCCTCGCGCCGCACCCTCCTCTCCACCGGCTCCGCCCTGCTGGCCGGCTTCGGCCTCGGCATGACCTCGACCACCGACGCCTTCGCGACCGGATCCGGACAGGCGAGCCGGCCGGTGACGCCGGGCGAGCTGGCCGGATATCGGCCCGTCACCGTCTCCTCGACCGACTACGCGCCCACCCCGGCGGAGTTCGTGGTCGACAGGGTGACGTCCACCGGCGTGCGCGGCACGGGCTGGCGCGCGGCGGCCGGAGACCCCCAGTGGATCTCGGTCGACCTCCAGGCCCTGTGCGAGGTCGACTCGGTCCACCTCACCTTCGAAGCGACCGCGGACGACCCGGCGTTCACCGAGTCGACCAGCGGCAGTCCGCGCAACGACACGACCGGCCAGGAGATCCTCTCCAGCTGCGCGGTCGACTACGTCGTCGAGACCTCGCGGGACAACAAGGCCTGGACGACGGTGTACAGCACCACCTCCGGCAAGGGCGGGGTCGTGGAGATCGCCCTGGCCAAGCCGGTCAGCGCCCGCTGGGTCCGGATGACGGTGCGCAAGCGCTCCAACACCAACCCGCTCGGCCTCAACGGCTTCCAGGTGTACGGCACCTGCCGCACCGCCCGCCCCGAGGCCACGGGCTGGACCGACTGGGGCACCAACCACCGCACTCCCCCGGCTCTCAAGGTCGCCGAGGACGGCACCGTCCCGCTGGAGTCCGGCTGGGACCTGACGATGGACGACTGGGCCGCCGGTGACGGTGCCGCCCTGTCCAAGTCCTCGGCGGACACCAGCCGTTGGCTGCCGGCAACGGTCCCCGGCACGGTCACGACCTCGCTCGTCGACCAGGGTCATCTGCCCGACCCGGTGGCCGGATTCAACAACCTCCATGTCCCGGAGGCCCTTTCGCGCCACTCCTGGTGGTACCGGCGCGAGTTCCACCTCCCCAAGGGGCTGCGCACCGGCGCCGGACGCCACATCTGGCTGGAGTTCGACGGGGTCAACCACAAGGCGGACGTCTGGCTCAACGGCAGCTCAGTCGGCGAGGTCGCCTTCACCTTCGCCCGCGCCGCCTTCGACGTCACCAAGCTCCTGGCGGCCGGCGGCGACGCGCAGGCCCTCGCCGTGCGGATCACGCCGATGCCGTTCCCGGGCAGCCCGGGCGACAAGGGCCCCGCCGGTCTCGCGTTCGTCGACGCCGGCGCGAACATGATGAACCGCAACTCCCCGACGTATCTGGCCTCTTCGGGCTGGGACTGGATGCCCGCGGTCCGCGACCGGGCGGCCGGCATCTGGAACCACGTCCGGCTGCGCTCCACCGGCGCCGCGGTCATCGGCGACCCGCGCGTGGACACCCGCCTGCCCGACCTCCCGGACACGGGCACCGCCGAACTGACCATCACCGTGCCGGTGAAGAACGCGGACACCGCCGACCGGAAGGTCACCGTCTCCGCCGCCTTCAAGGGCGTACGCCTCACCAAGACGGTCACGATCGCCGGCGGCGCGACCATCGACGTGGTCTTCGCCCCCGCCGACAACCCGCAACTCCGCCTGCGCAACCCGGCGTTGTGGTGGCCCAACGGCTACGGCGAGGCCACCCTGCACGACCTCACCCTCACCGCCTCCGTCGGCGGCGCGGAGAGCGACCGGCGCACCACCCGCTTCGGGATCCGTCAGTTCGGCTACGAGTACGAGGTGCCGCTCACCTTCCAGAAGGGCGGCGACTCCTACGCCCAGACGGTGAACTTCACCCGCCGCACGGCGCGTTACGTGCGGATCCTGTGCCGTACCCGGGCGACGAACTGGGGTTCGTCGATGTGGGCGCTGTCCGTCGTGGACAGCCTGGCCCAGGACAACGACCTCGCGCTCGGCAAGACGGCGACCTCCTCCTCCGTGGACGACCCCGGCAACAAGCCGGGCAACGCGACCGACGGGGACGCGGGCACCCGCTGGTCCTCGTCCTTCGAGGACGACCAGTGGATCCGCGTCGACCTCGGCTCCTCGGTCTCCTTCGACCGGGTCGTCATCACCTGGGAGCAGGCGTACGCGAAGACGTACGCCGTCCAGGTCTCCGACGACGGCGACACCTGGACGGACGCGGCCTCGGTGGACAACACCGCGGTGCCGCTCCCGTTCCGCGCCGGTGGCGAGGCAAGCATCCAGAGCGTGGACATCGACGCGCAGAGCGCCCGGTATCTGAGGATCTTCTGCCGTGAGCGAGCGACGGGTTACGGCTCCTCGATGTGGGCCCTGTCGGTCGTGAACAGCGCGTCACCGGACAGCGACCTGGCCCTGCACCGGACGGCGACCTCGTCCGCCGACGAGAACTCGGGCAACGGGCCCGGCAACGCCACCGACGGCGACCCGGGCACCCGCTGGTCCTCCTCCTACGAGGACAACCAGTGGATCCGCGTCGACCTCGGCTCGACCGTGTCCTTCGACCGGGTGGTCATCACCTGGGAGGCGGCCTACGCCAAGAAGTACACGATCCAGGTCTCCGACAACGGCGACGACTGGACCGACGTGAAGTCCGTCGACAACAGCACCAAGCCTTTGAAGATCAGCGTGAACGGCACCCGGGTCTTCTGCCGGGGCGGCAACTGGGGCTGGGACGAGCTGCTGCGCCGGATGCCGAAGGCCCGCATGGACGCGGCCGTGCGGATGCACCGGGACATGAACTTCACGATGATCCGCAACTGGGTCGCGTGCAGCAACCGCGAGGAGTTCTACGCCAGTTGCGACGAGCACGGCATTCTGGTGTGGAACGACTTCCCCAACGCGTGGGGGATGGACCCGCCGGACCACAAGGCGTTCCTGGACACCGCGCAGGACACCGTGCGCCGGTACCGGATCCATCCGAGCGTCGTGGTGTGGTGCGGCGCCAACGAGGGCAACCCGCCCGCGGCGGTCGACGACGGCATGCGGGCGGCGGTGCGCGCCGAGGCGCCCGACCTGCTCTACCAGAACAACTCCGCGGGCGGGATCGTGTCCGGCGGCGGCCCCTACGGCTGGGTCGAGCCGGAGCGCTACGCCTCCGCCGCCACGTACGGCGGTGGTGTGTTCGGCTTCCACACCGAGATCGGCATGCCGGTGGTGTCGACGGCCGAGACGCTGCGCAACCTCGTCGGCGACGAGCCCGAGTGGCCGATCGGCGGCGCCTGGTACTACCACGACTGGAGCACCCGAGGGAATCAGGCACCGCAGAACTACCGTGCCGCGATCGAGTCCCGGCTCGACACGACCACCGGCATCGAGGACCTCGCCCGCAAGGCGCAGTTCGTCAACTACGAGAACCACCGCGCCATGTTCGAGGCCTGGAACGCCAACCTGTGGGAGGACGCCAGCGGGCTGATGCTCTGGATGTCCCACCCCGCCTGGTACAGCACGGTGTGGCAGACCTACGACTACGACTTCGACGTCAACGGCGCCTACTACGGCTCCCGCAAGGCGAGCGAGCCCGTCCACGTCCAGGCGGACTCGGCGAGCGGCAAGGTCATCGCGGTCAACCACACGCCCAAGGCGATCAAGGGTGCCACGGTCTCCGCCCGCTGCTACGACCTGACGGGACGTCAACTCGCCGCCGAGC
Organism: Streptomyces sp. NPDC002499; assembly: GCF_053595415.1. Lineage (NCBI taxonomy): Bacteria > Bacillati > Actinomycetota > Actinomycetes > Kitasatosporales > Streptomycetaceae > Streptomyces > Streptomyces sp. NPDC002499. The sequence continues at coordinate 215,171 of NZ_JBSFXO010000012.1, read as the reverse complement.
AGCGCAAGAAGGTCGACATCGAGTCCTCCGCGACCACGAGCGCGTTCACGGTGAGCCGGGACGGCCTGCCGGACTTCCACCTGCTGCGGGTACGCCTCACGGACGCGCGCGGCGCGTTGCTGTCCGAGAACACGTACTGGCGCTACAAGAACCCGCAGGACATGCGGGCGCTGAACTCCGCGGCGCGAACCCGTGTTTCGGTCGACGTCACCGACACGGACCACTCGGGCTCCCGCCACGGCCTCACCGCACGGCTGACCAACCGCGGTTCGTCGGTCGCGTCGTTGGTGCGCGTCTCGCTCCTCGACGCGAAGTCGGGCGACCGGGTCCTGCCCACCCTCTACAGCGACAACTACCTGTGGCTGCTGCCGGGTGAGTCCCGCACCGTCACCGCGTCCTGGCCGGCCGAAGCTCCGGGCGGCTCCCGCCCGAAGCTGCGGGTGGAGGGATACAACGTGCCTACGGCCACGGCCCGGCCGTAGGACAGGATCCGGCCGTGGTCAGGGCGGTCGGAACGTAGGAGTCGAGGGCCCGGCAGTCCCGCCCGGCCCTCGACTTCGTGCTGCCGCACGGCACTCGGCGAAGAGCGCCGTCAGAGACTCGACCGCGGACTGACCAGTCCCGTCTCGTAGGCCACCACCACCGCCTGGGCGCGGTCGCGCAGGGTGAGTTTGGTGAGGATGCGGGAGACGTGGGTCTTGACGGTGGCCTCGGACAGGTGGAGGCGGGTGGCGAGTTCGGCGTTGCTGAGGCCCTCGGCGAGCAGTCGCAGCACGTCGAGTTCGCGCGGGGTCAGGGCCGCCAGGTCGCGGTGCAGGGAGGCCGAGGCGGCGCTGGGGCGGGCGAAGCGTTCGACGAGGCGGCGGGTGATGGCGGGGGCGAGCAGCGCGTCCCCGGCCCGTACCGTGCGGACGGCGGCGACGAGTTGCTCGGGTGTGACGTCCTTGAGGAGGAAGCCGCTGGCTCCGGCGGACAGCGCCGCGTACACGTAGTGGTCGAGGTCGAAGGTGGTGAGCATGACCACGCGGGGCGCGTCCGTGGCCCCCTCCAGGATGCGTCGGGTGGCCTCCAGGCCGTCCATGTCGGGCATCCGGATGTCCATCAGGACCACGTCGGGCAGGGTGCGCCGGACCGCCGCCACGGCCTCGCCCCCGTCGGCCGCCTCGGCGACCACCTCGATGCCGTGGGCGCCGAGGATCAGCCGGAAGCCGGTGCGCACCAGGGCCTGGTCGTCGGCGACGACGACCCGCAGGGGCGGGTTCATGGATGCTCCAGTCTCATGGGTGCCGCCATCTCCCGGTAGCTCCGACTTCACTGGTGCCGCAGGGGGATGAGGGCGTGCACGCGGTAACCGCCCAGGGGGCGCGGGCCGGTGCGCAGGGTGCCGCCGTGGACGGCGAGGCGTTCGCGCAGGCCGATCAGTCCGCGTCCGTTGCCGGTGGCCGCGGCGGGGGCGGGCGGGCCGCCGGTGTCGCTGATCTCCACGTCCAGTTCCTCGGCGCCGTACGCGACCCGCACGCTGGCCTTCGCGCCGGTCGCGTGCTTGACGGTGTTGGTCAGGGCCTCCTGCACCACGCGGTAGGCGGCGAGTTCGACGCCCGGTGACAGTTCGGCGGGTGCCGTTCCGGTCACGGTCAGCTCGACCGGCAGTCCGGCGGCGCGCATCCGCCCGACGAGGGCGTCCAGTTGACCGAGGCCGGGCTGCGGCCCCAGGCACAGCTGATCGGGGTCGTCGGTGTCGTCGATGTCCGGCGTGAGCAGGCCCATGACCTGCCGCAGCTCCCCCATCGCCGCCCGGCCGCCCGTCTCGACCGCGAGCAGCGCCTCGCGCGCTTCCTCGGGCGAACTCTCCATGATCGTGCGGGCGGCGCCGGCCTGGATGACCATCACGCTGACGTTGTGCGTGACGACATCGTGCAACTCCCGCGCGATCCGGGCGCGTTCGAGCTCGACGGCCCGGCGCAGCGCCTCCGCCTGCTCGTGCTCCACGGCCGTCAGCCGGCTCCGGGTCTCGGCGGCCCGGCGCCGCCAGGTCCGCAGTCCGACGGCGGCGATGACGAGCGGCACGGACAGCAGCAACGGCACGTACTGGGTGGGCACGGTGGGCTGTGTGGTCGCGAGGTCGGGCGGGACGGGGTACGGGAGCGGATACGCGTAGGGATAGGGCCGGTCGCCGCCGCCCGAGGGCAGGCCGATCAGCGCGACCGCGCCCACCAGACTCACCAGCGTGCCCGCCCGGTAAGGGCTGTAGGCCGCCGCGGAGTAGGCGGCGACGACGCACTGGTAGAAGGTGATCCGGGCGACGCTGTCCGGGGTGAGCGCGGTCGCCGTCATGACGATCCACAGCACGGTCAGCGGGTAGCGGCGGCGCAGCGCGAGCGCTCCCGAGGCCACGAAGACCAGGTCGAGCAGGCCCACCATGCTGTGCCCGTGCGACTGTTCGTACCCGTCGCCCATCGTGAACTGCACCGACAGCACGGCCAGGACCAGCGCCAGCGCCCCGTCGGCGAGCCGGTCGCGCCGGCTCGGCACGGGCAGCGGACCGGTCGGCCGCAGCAACGCCCCGGCGCCGACGCGCAGTCGGCCCGGCATGCCGTGTCCCACCCGCTCCCACACCGTCACCGGCCCATTCTCCCGAGCGTGCGGCACGGCGGGAATCCCTCCGCAGACCTGGCCGAGTACATCCGGCGCGTACATCTCAGGGATGACACCGCACGCCATGGTCCGCACGCGGTACGGCGATTACCCCCGGCGGCCGTCGTGCCCGCACCGCCTCCGTTCCTAGCGTCGTCGCATCCGATACGAGAACGCCCTCGCCGTCGCGGCGAGGGCCGAGGGAGTGGGCCATGAGCACACCCGTGATCGACCTGCACGAGGTCGGCCGCCGCTACGACGCAGGACCACCGGCGCTGCGGGAGGCATCGCTGACCGTACGGGCCGGGGAGGCGGTCGCGATCCTGGGGCCGTCGGGCAGCGGCAAGTCGACGCTGCTCAACCTGGTCGCGGGCCTGGACCGGCCGGACGAGGGGACGGTCACCGTGGACGGCGTCCGCGTGGACCGGCTCGGCGAGGCGGCCGCGGCGCGCTATCGACGTACGAAGGTCGGCATGGTGTTCCAGTTCTTCAACCTGCTCGACGATCTGACGGTCGCCGACAACGTACTGCTGCCCGCGCGTCTGGCGGGCCTCGGCCGGCGCGAGGCGCAGCGCCGGGCCGACGATCTGCTGGAGTCGCTCGGCATCGCCCGGCACGCGCAGACCTACCCGGGGAGGCTCTCCGGCGGTGAGCGGCAACGGGTCGCGGTGGCGCGGGCCCTGATGAACCGTCCGCCCCTGCTGCTGGCCGACGAGCCGACCGGCGCGCTGGACTCGGCGTCCGGGGAGGACGTGTGCCGGCTGCTGCGGGAACTCAACGACGAGGGGCAGACGGTGGTCGTGGTCACCCACGACCTGGCGCTGGCCCGGTCGTGCACCCGCCGCACCGTCCATCTCGTCGACGGCCGGATCACCTCCGACGCCGCGACCGGGACGGACGCCGACGCGACCGCGGAGCCGGTCCGATGAGCGCGCTGGTGCGGGTCGTCCGGGTGGGCATGGCCCGGCGCCGGGTGCAGACCCTGGTGATCGGTCTGGCGACCCTGCTGGCGGTGACGGCGTCCGTGCTGGCCGGGTCACTGCTGGTGGCGTCGGAGGCGCCGTTCCAGAAGGCCTTCGACCGTCAGCACGGGGCGCATCTGGCCGTGGGGTTCGACGCGGACAAGGTCACCGAGGCGCAGGTGAAGGCGTCGGCACAGGCCGACGGAGTCGAGGCCTCCGCCGGGCCCTTCCCCACCGCCTCGGTGGGCCTGGGCGTCAACGCGCAGGCCACCGTGCCCCTGACCCTCGTCGGCCGCTCGACCGCCGGCGGCGCCGTCGACAAGGTGGACGTGACGGAGGGGCGCTGGGTGGCGAAGCCCGGCGAGATCGTCCTGTCGGCGGACGCGGGCCCCTCCATGCGACTGGGCCAGCGGGTGACCTTCCCCGACCAGCCCGGCAGCCCCACGCTGACGGTGGTCGGGTTGGCCCGCTCGGTCAGCCGCACCGCCGACGGCTGGGTGCTGCCCGCCGAGATCGCCGACCTCACCGCATCCGGCGAACCCGACGGCTACCAGATGCTCTACCGCTTCACCCACGCGGCCACGTCGGCGCAGATCACCCACGACCGGGCCGCGGTCGCCGCGACGGTACCGGCGAAGTCCCTCACGGGCACGCAGTCCTGGCTGTACGTCAAGAAGGCGGCCACCCGCGAGACCTCGCTGTTCGTGCCCTTCCTGGTCGCGTTCGGCGTCCTCGGCCTGGTCATGTCGGTGCTGATCGTCGGCAACGTGGTCGCGGGCGCGGTGGCCACCGGCATCCGGCGCATCGGCGTCCTCAAGGCCGTCGGCTGCACACCCGGCCAGGTCGTCCGGGCCTGCGCGGGCCAGGCCGTGCTGCCGGCCGCGGTCGGCGCGGTCCTCGGCACGGTCGCCGGCCACCTGCTCGCCGTACCGCTGCTGTCCGAGACGGAGGACGCCTACGGCACGACCGGGCTCGGCGTGGAGGTGTGGGTGGACGTGCTGGTGGTCGGCGGGGTGCTGGCGGTGGTCGCGGCGACGGCCTGCGCGAGTGCCTGGCGGGCCGGCCGGCTGCGTACGGTCGACGCGCTGTCCGTGGGCCGTACGCCCGCTCCGGGCCGGGGCCGGCGGGCGGCCCGGCTCACCGCGCGGCTCCCGCTGCCGCGGCCGGTCGGCCTGGGCCTGGCCCGGCCGTTCGCCCGTCCCGCGCGCACCCTCTCGATGGTGGCGGCGGTCGCGTTCGGCGCGGCGGCGGTCACCTTCGCCACCGGCCTGTCGTCCTCGCTCGGCGAGGTGATCGCGGCGAAGAACCACAACGCGGCGGAGGTCACCATCGGCGCACAGGGACCGGGCGGCGGCCCCCAACCTCAGGGACAGGTACGGCAGCGGCGGACGGCCGCCGATCCCGCGAAGGTCGTCTCGGCGATCCGCGAGCAGTCGGGCACCCGCCGCTACTACCGCTCCGCGAGCACGGAGGGGACCCTGTCGGGCGTGTCCGGGAACGTCACCCTGTTCGCCTTCGACGGTGACGCCTCCTGGGGCGGCTTCCGGATGATCTCGGGACGCTGGCTCGCCGCGAAGGGCGAGGCCGTGGTCGCGAGTACGGTGCTGACCGCGGCCGGTGCCGAGGTCGGGGACACGATCACGCTGAACCTGGACGGCAGTCCGGTGCCGGTGCGGATCGTCGGCGAGGTCTTCGACACCGGCGACGACGGCATGCGCGTCTTCACCGAACTGAGCACTCTCAAGTCGGCCGCACCGGACCTGACGCCCACCACCTACTCCATCGGCCTGAAGCCGGGCACCGACACGGACGCCTACGTCGACGCGCTCAACGCCGACCTCGAGCCCCTGGGCGTCAGCGCGACGAGCGCCAAGTCCCTGAACGGCAGCGACACCGTCACCGTCCTCAACACCCTCACCGCGTTCCTGACCGCGCTCCTGATCAGCGTCGCCGCGCTGGGTGTCCTGGGCGGGGTCGTCCTGGACACCCACGAACGGGTCCGGGACCTCGGCGTCCACAAGGCCCTGGGCATGACACCCCGCCAGACCGTCACCATGGTCGTCACCTCGGTCGTCCTGCCGGGAGTCGTCGGAGGCGTCCTCGGCGTACCGCTCGGGGTGGCGGTGCACGACGCGGTGCTGCCGGCCATGGGCCACAGCGCCGGACTGCGCCTGCCCGACTCGGTCACCTCCGTCTACGGCGGTCCCGAACTGGTCCTGCTGGCCCTCGCCGGCACGGCCGTCGCCGTCCTCGGCTCGCTGCTGCCGGCCGGCTGGGCGGCCCGGATCCGCACGGCGACCGCACTGCGCGCGGAGTAGAGGCGGCCATGCGATCAAGCCGTGCGATGTGGCCGTGCAACCCCCTCGCAACCTTGCCCGTGCTGCCCTGGTGGCATGGACGAGGACACTCCGCGCGTCGAGCTCACCCCCGCCGCCGCCGACCTGCTGCGCAAGCTGCACGGGACGCACGGTCCGCTGATGTTCCACCAGTCGGGCGGCTGCTGCGACGGCAGCGCGCCCATGTGCTACCCGGAGGGCGAGTTCCGCACCGGGGGCTCGGACGTGCTCCTCGCGGAACTGGCGGTCGAGGGGGTGCCGGAGCCGGTGACCTTCTGGATGTCGCGCAGCCAGTACGAGGTGTGGAGCCACACGCGGCTGATCATCGACGTCGTAGCGGGTCGCGGCAGCGGTTTCTCGCTGGAGGCGCCCGAGGGGCTGCGTTTTCTCACTCGTTCTCGCGTAGTCGGCGCTTAGGGACCCCGCCGGACACCACCTTCTGATGCACTTCTCCTGAGTCCTGGGACAGTTGACGAGACTTCAGGGGGCACTGTGACGCGTCGTCAAAGACGTGGCTCGGCACACAGATCGGTACTGGCGTTTCTCACGGCGTTCGGCGCGCTGGCCGGTGCGGCCCTGGCGGGGGCGGCACCGGCCAGCGGCGCGCCGAGGGCCGTTCCTGTCGGTTCGGGGGTCACCTATCAGGAGTTCGACATCCAGGGGATCAAGGGGCCGACGCACGCCCACCTGGTCACCGTGAACCTGCGCGACGCACGCGTGAAGCTCGACCTGCTGTATCCGGGAGCGGTCGCCTCCCGGGCCGCCCTGTCCTCGCTGGCCGACGCCAGGGGCGCCGTCGCGGCCGTCAACGGCGACTTCTTCAACATCACCGAGGCCCAGCACCCGGGCGTCGACGCCACGTTCGCCACCGTCGGCCCTGCCATCGCAAGCGGCCGCACACTGAAGGCCGCGGTGCCGAACGGGCAGCGCTTCGGCCCGTCGATGCCGCCGGGCCGCTCCACCCAGGACGTCATCGGCGTGGGCGTCGACCGCACCGCCCGGCTGGACAGCCTGAGCCTCAGCGGCTCGGTCCGCACTCCGGTGGGGCAGTTGCCGCTGGGCGGACTCAACCAGTACGCGCTGCCGGTGGGCTCCGTCGGCGCGTTCACCTCCGACTGGGGCAGCGCCTCCCGGGTGCGCGCCACCTGCGGCACGGACACCAACCGCGCGGCCGCGTGCAGCACGGACACCTACGAGGTGACGATCCGCAACAACCGGGTCGTGGCGACCGCCGACACCCCGGGCAAGGGCACCATCGCGGCCGGGACCACCGTGCTGGTCGGCCGTGAGGCGGGCGCGCAACAGCTGCGGAAGTTCTTCAAGGGCGAGCCGGTGAAGGTGAAGCAGCGGCTGGTGGCGTCGGCCTCCCAGGTCCCGTACCGCTTCGCGCTCGGCGGTTACCCGGTGCTGATGGACGGTCAGCCGCTGGCCGGCCTGGACAACGCGGTCGCGGCCGTGCGCACCGCCGTCGGCATCGCGGACGACGGACGGAAGCTGCTGCTGTTCGCGCTGGACGGCGCCCCCGCCTACCGCAGCGGTCTGACGATCGCCGAAGTGGCCACCACCATGCGGTCGTTGGGCTCGGTGGACGCCTTCAGCCTGGACGGCGGCGGCTCGTCGGAACTGGTCGCCCGCGCGCCGGGCGCGACCGCGGTGTCCGTACGCAACCACCCGTCCGACGGCTCGGAGCGTCCGGTACCGACCGGCATCGGGGTCTTCACCAAGTGAGCGCGGCGGGCCTCACGGCCGCAGACTGCTGACGATGTCGGCGGTCGCCGTTAGGCCGCTGTGGATGGTGGGCGCCATGCTCGTGCCGGCCAGGAAGAAGCCGAGCAGGGCGCACACCAGGGCGTGCGAGACCTTCAGCCCGCCGCTGCGCAGGAAGATCACCGCCAGGATCAGGAGCAGCACCAGCACAGAGATGGAAATGGCCATCGTCAACCTCCTCCGCCACGCCCGTTTCGCGGCGTTCGGCCGCAAGTGTGGCGTAGCGGAGGGTTCGTCCGGGCGGCTGACCCGCCTCCCGGACGTGTGATGTCCGCACTGCTTGATTGACGCCCGGCGAAGGGGCGTGGAGGTGACCGCCGACCGTCTACCGGTGGGCGTCCAGGAAGGCCTCGAGGCCCGCCAGGTCGTCGGTGTTGAAGTAGTCGATGCCGGCGTCCAGCAGTTCGGTCCACAGCGCGTCCCGGGCGGGCCCGGCCGCCTCGGGGGTGTTCCAGAAACGCACCTTCTGCCCGCGGCGGTGTGCCTGGCGGACGATGTCGCGCAGCTTCTGCTTCTCCGCCTCGGGGAAGGCGCCCGCGCCCAGCCAGGTGAAGTTGAGCTGCCAGTTGTCGCTGATCAGCGGGACGAAGGAGGCGGGCGCCGAGGTGCCGAGGTCGGTGAGGCGACCGTCGTAGAAGGCGCGGCGCACGGTCTGCGCCTCCATGGGGATGCGGGCGGCCCGGTCGCCGGAGATGACGTTGGTGACCGCGCCGGGGTGCACTCGGCCATGCGCGTACGTGGTGAACAGGTGCTTGTAGCGCTGGAGATGACGGTCGAGTTCGAGGTAGGTCGAGGAGCCCTCGGTCTTGATGTCGATCAGCAGCTGGAGCGGCTGGCGGTAACCCCGGTACACGGAACCGTGGTTGCGCTTCACCAGCGCGGCCAGCGGGTCGAGGTAGAGGGATTCCAGGGTGCGCGTCGGGTCCAGTTGGGTCGCGTCGTGCGCGATCAGGAGCTGGTCGCCGACGAGGAAGATGTCGGCCTCGACGCTGCCGAAGCGGTGGTCGAGGGCGTCGAAGAGGGGGCGCGGATGGTCGTAGTCGTTGTGGGCGTGGGCCTTCCACAACGGGCGCTTCCGGTGCTTGGTGTCGCTCGCGAACGCGCTGCCCGCGGGCGGGGCGAGCACGGCCGCGGTGGCGGCGCCGAGGGTGGTGAGAACTCTGCGACGGGTGAGGTGGGCCATGTTCTGCCTCCCTGTGGGGCGGGTCGGAACCACAGGGAGTATGCGGCGGGACCAGGCTCAATGAACCTGTACATGCCAGGAGTTGGCCGGACTGCCGTCGCTCGTTCACTCCTTCCGCCCAGCCGCACGAAAAAGCCCGCCCCAGGTGGGGCGGGCTTCACCGGGTGAATCTCAGGGGGCTCGCAGATCTACGAGTTCGGCCAACTCGGCGCGGTGGGCGCCGGCCGTGCCGTAGGCGATCGAGTCGGCCTTGGCCCGCTTGAGGTAGAGGTGGGCCGGGTGCTCCCACGTCATGCCGAGCCCGCCGTGCAACTGCACCGCCTCCTCGGCCGCGTGGACCGCGACGCGTGCCGCGTAGGCCTGCGCGACGGCGACCGCGAGGTCGGTGTCCGCACCGGTGGCGAGGGCGTCGGCGGCATTGCGGGCGGCGGCCCGGAGGTTGACGACCTCCAACCACAACTGGGCGAGCCGGTGCTTGAGCGCCTGGAAACCACCGACGGGCCGGTTGAACTGCTTGCGCTCCTTCAGGTAGCGCACGGTCTCGGTCAACGCCCAGTCGGCGAGCCCGAGTTGCTCGGAGGCCAGCAGGCCCGCCCCGGCTCGCAACGCGCGCCGCACGGCGGGTCCACCGTCACCGACGAGCCGGCCACGCGCCCCGTCGAAGGACACGGTCGCGACCGGCCGGGTCAGGTCGAACGAGACCTGCGGAACGACACCGGCCTCGGCCGCCTCCACCGCGTACAGCCCACCGTCCTCCGCGGGCACCAACAGCACATCGGCGACGGCCGCGTCCGCGATCCCGGTCAACTCCCCGTACAGCAGCCCGTCTTCGAGCCGTACGGTCTTGAAGGCGCCGCCCGGAGCGACGTTCAGGGCGACGGCGAGAGCGCCGATACGGCGGCCGGAGGCGAGGTCGGCGAGGAGGTCGTCGGCGTCGCAGGCGAGCAGGGCCTCGGTGGCGACGATGGCGCTCGTCAGATAGGGCACGGGAGCCACCGCGCGCCCCAACTCCTCCAGGACGACGGCGACTTCGCGGTGCGTGGCGCCCTGGCCGCCCTTGTCCTCGGGCACCAGGAGACCGGCGAGGCCCATGCCGTCGGCGAGGGACTTCCACAGCGACAGGTCGTGCGGGGCGTCGGACTCGGTGCGCTTGATCACGCTCGCCGCGTCGCAGTGGTCGGTGAGCAGGTCGCGGACGGCGGCGCGGAGGGCCTCTTCCTCCTCCGAGTACAGCAGGTCGGGCTGCGCGGTCATCGGGCCAGGTCCTTCCATGCGACGTCCTTGTCGGTGCGCGGCTCGGCGGGCAGGCCCAGGACGCGTTCGGCGACGATGTTCAGCAGGACCTCGCTGGTCCCGCCCTCGATGCTGTTGCCCTTGGAACGCAGGTAGCGGTAGCCGGCGTCACGGCCGGTGAAGTCCACCAGTTCGGGGCGGCGCATGGTCCAGTCGTCGTACAACAGGCCCTCCTCGCCCCGGAGTTCGACCTCCAGGCCGCTGATCTCCTGGTTGAGGCGGGCGAAGGAGAGCTTCATGCCGGAGCCCTCGTAGCCGGGCTGGCCCGCGACGAGCTGCTGGCGCAGGCGTTCGGCGGTGAGGCGGGCGACCTCGGACTCGACCCAGAGTCCCAGCAGCCGCTGGTGCAGGTCGGGGGTGCGCAGCTCGGGGCGCTCGCGCCAGGTCCTGGCGACCGGGGCGATCATGCCGCCCTCGCGGGGCAGCCGCATGCCGCCGATGGCCACGCGTTCGTTGTTCAGGGTGGTCTGCGCGACCCGCCAGCCGTTGCCGACCTCGCCGAGGCGGCGGGAGTCGGGGATGCGGACGTTGGTGAGGAAGACCTCGTTGAACTCCGCCTCGCCGGTGATCTGGCGCAGCGGGCGGACCTCGACGCCGGGGTCGGTCATGTCGCAGAGGAAGTACGTGATGCCGGCGTGCTTGGGCACGTCCGGGTCGGTGCGGGCGATGAGGATGGCCCAGCGGGCGAGATGCGCGCTGGACGTCCATACCTTCTGCCCGTTGACGACCCAGTCCTCGCCCTCACGGACGGCCCGTGTGCCCAGCGCCGCCAGGTCGGACCCGGCACCCGGCTCGCTGAAGAGCTGGCACCAGACCTCCTCGCCCACCCAAAGGGGCCGCAGATAGCGCTGCTTCTGCTCCTCGGTGCCGTAGTGGAGGATCGTCGGCGCGGCCATGCCGAGGCCGATGCCGATGCGCCGCGGGTCGTTGTCGGGGGCGCCGGCGGCCGCCAACTCGGCGTCCACGACGGCCTGGAGGGAGCGCGGCACACCGAGTCCGCCGAGGCCCTCGGGGTAGTGCACCCAGGCGAGCCCGGCGTCGAAGCGGGCCTTGAGGAAGTCGAGCCGGTCCGTGGTGGACGGCGGATGCGCGGCCAGCAACTCCGCGGTGCGGCGCGTCAGTTCGGCTGCGTCGGTCATGCGCCGGCTCCGTTCGGCAGGATCACGACCCGGCCCGTGGTGACACCGTCACCCACCCGCTGCACGGCGTCCGCGGCGCCCGCCAGCGGCACCCGCTCGCTCACCAGCGGCTTGATGGCTCCGCGCGCGGCCAGTTCGGTGAGCTGCTCGTGGCAGCGCAGGATCAGCTTCGGGTTCTTGGTGGCGTACAGGCCCCAGTGCAGGCCGAGGATCGAGTAGTTCTTCACGAGGGCGTGGTTGAGCCCCGGGCTGGGGATGTTCCCGCTGGCGAAACCGACGACCACGATCCGCCCCTCGAAGGCGACGACCTTGGCCGACTGGGCGTAGGCCTCGCCGCCGACCGGGTCGTAGACCACGTCGGCGCCCCGCCCGCCGGTGGCCTCCTTGACCCGGGCGACGACGTCCTCGCTGCGTCGGTCGATGACGACGTCACAGCCCAACTCCCGCGCCACGCCCACCTTTTCGGCCCCGCCGACGACCCCGATGACGGTGGCGCCGGCGGCCTTGCCGAGTTGGACGGCCGCGCTGCCGACCCCGCCGGCGGCGGCGTGCACGAGCAGCGTCTCGCCCGCCTCCAGGTGGGCCCGGCGGTGCAGGCCGAACCAGCCGGTCTGGTAGCCGATGTGCAGCGCGGCGGCCTCGGCGTCGTCCAGCGAGTCCGGCGCGGGCAGCAGTCCGACGGCATCGGCGACGGCGTACTCGGCGAAACCGCCGTACGGCAGCGCGGGGTTGGCGATCACACGGCGACCGTCCTCGGTCTCGCCGCAGATCTCCACGCCCGGCGTGAACGGCAGCGGCGGGCGCACCTGGTACTGCCCCCGGGCCATCAGCACATCGGGGAAGTTGATGTTCGCGGCACGCACCTTCAGCAGCACCTGGCCGTCACCGGGCGTGGGCGTCTCCACGTCCTGGAGCCGCATCACCTCGCTCGGCTCACCGTTCTCGTGCACTTGCCATGCCTGCATGCGGTGCCTCCATGCGACTGCCTCGCCCGACGGGGTTCGCAACGCATACTAAGCGGTCGCTTGCCCTCAGGGAACCGCCCGCACGGAACCGTCGCCCACGTCACGCCGGCCCGTCATCCACGTCACGCCCGCTTGGGCCGTGCCCGCACATGCATCCGCTCCCCCTGCGGCCCGAACAGGCTCAGGAACTCGACCGGCCCCTCCCCCGTCGACCCGAACCAGTGCGGCACCCGGGTGTCGAACTCGGCCGCCTCACCCGCGCCCAGCACCACGTCGTGCTCGCCGAGCACCAGCCGCAACCGCCCGGACAGCACGTACAGCCACTCGTAGCCCTCGTGCGTGCGCGGGTCCGGCTCCAGCTGCCGCCGTGGTTCGAGCACCTTGTACGCCTGGAGGCCGCCGGGCTGGCGGGTCAACGGCCAGTGGGTGCGTCCACCCATCACGATCGGCTTGGCCCGCACTCGCGGATCGCCGGGCGGCGGCGCCCCGACCAGCTCGTCCAGGGGCACCTGGTGGGCCCGCGCGATCGGCAGCAGCAGCTCCAGGCTGGGCTTGCGCAGCCCCGACTCCAGCCGCGAGAGCGTGCTCACCGAGATGCCGGTCGCCTCGGAGAGCCCGGCGAGGGTGGCACCCCGCTCCTTGCGGACCCGCCGCAGCCGGGGCCCGACCTCGGCGAGAACCTCGCTCGTGCCGTCGTGCGTGCCGTCGTCGTTGTCGTCACTCATACAGGTATTGCAGTTTCGGCAAACGAGTTTGTCAATCCCGTAGTATCGCGCGACTGTCGTCGTGGAGGTGGTCAACCATGACCGACAGGTACGAAGTGATTGTCGTCGGCGGCGGAGCGGCCGGGCTCTCGGCCGGGCTGGTGCTGGGCCGCGCCCGGCGCCGCACCCTCGTCGTCGACGCGGGCGAACCGCGCAACGCGCCCGCCGCCCACATGCAGGGCTATCTGACCCGGGACGGCATGTCCCCCGCGGAGTTCCTGGCGATCGGCCGCGAGGAGATCGCGCGCTACGGCGTCGAGCTGGTCCGCGACCGGGCGGTGGACGCCACACGCGACGGGGACTTCACCGTCTCCCTGGCCGGCGGCCGGACCGTACGGGCCCGCGCCCTCGTCATCGCCACCGGCCTCAAGGACGAGCTGCCGACCATCCCGGGCCTCGCCGAGCGCTACGGCCGTGACGTGCTCCACTGCCCGTACTGCCACGGCTGGGAGGTCCGCGACCAGCCCTTCGGCGTGCTCGCCACCACGCCGATGAGCGTGCACCAGGCGCTGATCGTGTCCCAGTGGTCGAAGGACGTGACCCTGTTCCTGCACGAGATCGCGGAGGACACACTCTCGGACGACGACCTGCGCAGGCTGGCCGTGGCGGGAGTCAAGGTGGTGCCGGGCGAGGTGGCGGGACTGGTCGTGACCGACGACCGACTGACCGGAGTGCGGCTGGCGAACGGCACGGTCCACGATCGGTCGGTCCTCTTCACCGCCCCGCGCGCGATCCCGCAGACCGATCTGCTGGCTCGGCTGGGTGCCGAGATGACCGAGACGCCCTTCGGCTCCTACCCGGTGATCGACGAGCGGGGCCTGACGACCGTGCCAGGGCTGTGGGCGGCGGGCAACGCGAGCGGATTCGCAGAGCAGGTGATCAACGCGGCGAGCCGGGGCTACCGGGCAGGAGCGGCGATCAACGGAGAGCTGCTCTTCGCCGATCTCGACGCGGCGGTCAAGCTTTAGCCGCCCGGATGTGGACGCCCAGGTGTGGAGGCGCCGCCTCCGTTGCAACATGGCTGCATGCTGCTTGCTCGGCTGGCCCACGTGTCCCAGGAGGTCGCCGCCACCTCGGCGCGGTCCCGGAAGATCGCCCTGCTCGCGGAGCTGTTCCGGGACGCCGAGGCGGACGACGTACCGATCGTGATCCCGTACCTCGCCGGACGGCTCCCGCAGGGACGGCTCGGCGTCGGCTGGAAGGTGCTGAGCAACCGGGTCGCCCCGGCCGCCGAACCGACCCTCACCGTCCGCGAGGTGGACGCCCGTCTCACCGACCTCGGCAAGGTCGCGGGCGCCGGTTCGCAGGCCGAACGGGCCCGGCTGGTCGGCGAGTTGATGGGCGCGGCGACGGAAGAGGAGCAGCGCTTCCTGTTCGGGCTGCTCACCGGTGAGGTGCGGCAAGGCGCACTCGACGCGGTGGCGGTCGAGGGCCTCGCGCAGGCGACCGAGGCACCGCCGGCGGACGTACGGCGGGCGGTGATGCTCGCCGGTTCGGTACAACCGGTGGCACAGGCCCTGCTCGCGGAGGGCCCCGCCTCCCTGAACCGCTTCCGCCTCACCGTCGGCCGCCCGGTCCAGCCGATGCTCGCGCACACCGCCGCCTCGGTCGCCGAGGCGGTCGAGAAGCTGGGCACGTGCGCGGTGGAGGAGAAGCTGGACGGCATCCGCGTACAGGTGCACCGCGACGGCGACACCGTACGGATCTACACCCGCACCCTCGACGACATCACCGACCGCCTGCCCGAAGTGACGGCGGCCGCGCTGGAGTTGAGGGGCGAGCGGTTCATCCTGGACGGCGAGGTCATCGCGTTCGACGCGGACGGCCGGCCGCGGTCCTTCCAGGAGACCGCGGGGCGGGTCGGCTCGCGCGTGGACGTGGCGACGGCCGCTCGCGAGGTCCCGGTCTCGCCCGTCTTCTTCGACGCCCTGTCGGTCGACGACCGGGACCTGCTCGACCTGCCGTTCGTCGAGCGGCACGCGGAGCTGGCCCGGCTGGTGCCGGAGCCGATGCGGGTAAGGCGCGCGCTGGTGTCCGCACCCGAGGACACGGCGGAAGCCGAGGCCTTCCTCGCCGAGACCCTGGCGCGCGGGCACGAGGGGGTCGTGGCCAAGGCCCTCGACGCCCCCTACAGCGCCGGCCGGCGCGGCGCCTCCTGGCTGAAGGTCAAGCCCGTACACACCCTCGACCTCGTGGTCCTGGCCGCCGAATGGGGCCACGGCCGCCGCACCGGCAAGCTGTCCAACCTCCACCTCGCCGCCCGCAACCCGGACGGCACCTTCGCCATGCTCGGCAAGACCTTCAAGGGCATGACCGACGCGATGCTCACCTGGCAGACGGAACGCCTCCAGGAGCTGGCCGTCGAGGACAACGGCTGGGTGGTGACCGTACGCCCCGAACTCGTCGTCGAGATCGCCTACGACGGCCTGCAGAAGTCCACCCGCTACCCGGCCGGCGTCACCCTCCGCTTCGCCCGCGTGGTCCGCTACCGCGAGGACAAGCGGCCGGACGAGGCGGACACCGTGGAGACCCTGCTGGCCGCGCACCCGGAGGTGAAGCCGTGACCGGCCCGAAGCGCAGCGCGGGCCTGCTGCTGTACCGGCGCACCGGCCAGGGCCTGGAGGTGCTCCTCGGTCACATGGGCGGGCCCTTCTTCGCCAAGCGGGACGCGGGCGCCTGGTCCGTCCCGAAGGGTGAGTACGAGCCCGAGGAGGAGACCGCGTGGGACGCGGCCCGGCGCGAGTTCCAGGAGGAGCTGGGGCTGGCGCCGCCCGACGGGGAGGCGGTGCCGCTCGGCGAGGTGCGGCAGACGAACGGCAAGATCGTCACGGTGTGGGCGATCGAGGCCGATCTGGACCCGGCGACGATCGAGCCGGGCACGTTCCGGATGGAGTGGCCGCCGAAGTCGGGGCAGGTGCGGGAGTTCCCCGAGCTGGACCGGGTCGAGTGGTTCGCGCCGGACCGGGCCCGGGATGTGATCGTCAAGGCGCAGGCCGCGTTTCTCGACCGGCTGGCGGAGCACTCGGACTGAACAGCGGCCCACACGTTGCGGTGCCCGGCGCCGCGCGGGAAGGTCGGAGCAAGCCCGCCCCCAGGAGGTCAGCCATGCCCATCGCGACGGTGAATCCGGCGAACGGCGAGACGCTCAAGACGTACGAAGCCATGGGCGAGGAGGAGGTGGAGCGCCGGATCCGGCTCGCCGAGGCGACGTTCCGCACGTATCGCACGACGACGTTCGCCGAGCGCGCCCGCCTGCTCACCCGGGCCGCCGAGCTCCTCGACGAGGACCAGGCGGACATCGGCGCGGTCATGACCACCGAGATGGGCAAGCCGATCAAGCAGGCCCGCGCGGAGGCGGCGAAGTGCGCCAAGTCGATGCGCTGGTACGCCGAGCACGCGGAGGGACTGCTGGCCGACGAGGAGCCCGCGGAGCACGACGTGAAGGACTCCGGAGGCTCCCGCGCCCTGGTCCGCTACCGGCCGCTGGGCCCGGTCCTCGCCGTCATGCCGTGGAACTTCCCGCTCTGGCAGGTGATCCGCTTCGCCGCACCCGCGCTGATGGCGGGCAACGTCGGCCTCCTCAAGCACGCCTCCAACGTGCCGCAGACCGCGCTGTACCTGGAGGACCTCTTCCACCGGGCGGGCTTCCCGGAGGGCTGCTTCCAGACCCTGCTCATCGGCTCCGGCGCGGTCGACGAGATCCTGCGCGACGAGCGGGTGCGGGCGGCCACGCTCACCGGCAGTGAACCGGCCGGGCGGGCCGTCGCCTCCACCGCCGGCGAGATGATCAAGAAGACGGTGCTCGAACTCGGCGGCAGCGACCCGTACATCGTCATGCCGTCCGCGGACATCGACCGGGCCGCGAAGATCGCGGTCACCGCGCGCGTGCAGAACAACGGGCAGTCGTGCATCGCCGCCAAGCGGTTCATCGTGCACACGGACGTGTACAACGCGTTCGCCGAGCGGTTCGTCGCCGGGATGAAGGCGCTCACCGTCGGTGACCCCACGGACGAGGGCACGGACATCGGACCGCTCGCCACCGAGCAGGGGCGGGCCGATCTGGAGGAGCTGGTCGACGATGCCAGGCGCAGCGGTGCGGCCGTGCTGTGCGGGGGCGAGCGGCCGGACCGGGAGGGCTGGTGGTACCCGCCGACGGTGCTGGCCGGCATCGACCGCGAGATGCGCGTCCACCGGGAGGAGGCGTTCGGACCGGTCGCCACGCTGTACCGGGCGGGCAGCCTGGAGGAGGCCGTACTGATCGCCAACGACACGCCGTTCGGGCTGAGTTCCAACGTCTGGACCCGGGACGACGCCGAGGTGGATCTCTTCGTACGGGATCTGGAGGCGGGCGGGATCTTCTTCAACGGCATGACCGCGTCCCATCCGGCGTTCCCGTTCGGCGGGGTGAAGCGGTCCGGGTACGGGCGTGAGCTGTCCGGGCACGGAATCCGGGAGTTCTGCAACATCACGACGGTTTGGCACGGAGCGTGAACGCTGCGCGGCTACCATCCCGTCTGTGAACCGCGAAGTGACTCTGCCTCTGATCGTCGACGACCGCGGGACCTTGCAGGTGGCTGCCGCCGATGTCAGCAAGTTGTTGCGGACCGTGGGTGGGAGGTGGCTGCACCTTGTCGAGGCCGGGGAGGAGGCCCTCGACGAGGACACGGTTGCTGCTCTCACGATCGAGCTCGCGAAGCTGGCCGATCGGATTGATGTGGCCTGCATTGCGCATAGCAGTGGGGGCGCGTCGTAGGGGTGCTTGTGCGTTGCCGGGTGCGGGTTGAGTGTGGCTGGTCGCGCAGTTCCCCGCGCCCCTAGGGACGTGGCAGCAACGTTGCCCAGAATGATCCCTCGTAGTGCTGGAGGGCGCGGCTGTACTGGCGGACCAGTTCCTTGTCCGTCGGCTCCACTCGCGGAGCGGCCGGGGCTGGTTCCGCGAAGAAGTCAAAGAAGCTGCACGCCTCGTTCGTAAAGGCGTAGTGGCGGCGTAGGGCCGTGGCGATTGTTGCGCAATAGGCGCCCCATTCCGCGAAGTTGGACGTCAGGGCGAGGAGGGCGTCCGTGGGGTCCGCGTTGAGGGACAGCCAG
Organism: Streptomyces sp. NPDC002499; assembly: GCF_053595415.1. Lineage (NCBI taxonomy): Bacteria > Bacillati > Actinomycetota > Actinomycetes > Kitasatosporales > Streptomycetaceae > Streptomyces > Streptomyces sp. NPDC002499. The sequence goes on along the minus strand of NZ_JBSFXO010000012.1, from coordinate 197,040 downwards.
GCGACGTAGGCGGGGTAGGACTGGCAGCCCGGTAGGGGCTCGTATGTGCGGGAGCGGGGTTCGTCCACGCCGCATGCCGTCGCGAAGGGCGCCAGGCGGCGGCCCGCCTCCGCTTCCCCCTCCGCGAGCGTCCTGAAGAAATCCGCGGTCTCCGGTTGCGCCGTCGCGCGTTGCGCCAGGTGGAGGAAGGCGCGGCGGTCGGCCGGGATCACCCGCTGTTGTTCGAGGGCGAGAGTTGCGAGGGTCTCCACGGGGGCCGTGCCGGTCGCGATCAGCGCTACCAGGGGGTTCTCGGTCATCGGGGATCCGTCCGTGTGGGTCCGGCTACTGATCCGACCTTTACACAGGGTCCCTGAATTGGAGTAGTCCACCGAGAGAACGTCGCCCCCACGGGTGATCGTGGGTGCACCACCCCCAGAGGTGAACCACCTTCTGACCGGGGGGCCGAAAGCCTTCCGGACGGCGAAAGCAGGCACGGTTCATGGCGACTTTGTGCAGACCCTCGGTGTCCGTCCCGGAGCACGTCATCACGATGGAGGAGACGCTGGAGCTGGCACGCTCCCGCCACGCCGACCACCCCCAACTGCCGCTGGCCCTCCGGCTGATCGAGAACACCGGCGTACGTACCCGGCACATCGTGCAGCCGATCGAGGAGACCCTGAAGCACCCCGGGTTCGAGGACCGCAACCGGATCTACGTGGCCGAGGCCAAGGCCCGGGTCCCGTCGGTGGTGCAGCGGGCGCTCGACGACGCGGAGCTCCTCACCAGCGACATCGACGTGATCATCTACGTCTCGTGCACGGGCTTCATGATGCCCTCGCTCACGGCCTGGCTGATCAACGAGATGGCCTTCGACGCCACCACCCGCCAGATCCCCATCGCCCAGCTGGGCTGCGCGGCCGGCGGCGCCGCGATCAACCGCGCGCACGACTTCTGCACGGCCTACCCCCAGGCCAACGCGCTCATCGTGGCCTGCGAGTTCTGCTCGCTGTGCTACCAGCCCACCGACATCGGCATCGGCTCCCTGCTCTCCAACGGTCTGTTCGGCGACGGGATCGCCGCCGCCGTGGTGCGCGGACGGGGCGGCGAGGGCATCGAGCTGGAACGCAACGGCTCGTACCTGATCCCCAAGACCGAAGAGTGGATCATGTACGACGTCCGAGCCACCGGCTTCCACTTCCTGCTGGACAAGCGGGTGCCGGCCACCATGGAGCCGCTGGCACCGGCGCTCCAGGACCTCGCGGGACTGCACGGCTGGGACGCGGCCGACCTGGACTTCTACATAGTCCACGCGGGCGGGCCCCGAATACTCGACGACCTCAGCAAGTTCCTCCAGGTCGACCCGCACGCCTTCCGGTTCAGCCGGGCCACGCTCACCGAGTACGGCAACATCGCCAGCGCCGTCGTCCTGGACGCGCTGCGCCGGCTCTTCGACGAGGGCGGTGCCCAGGACCGGGCGCGCGGGCTGCTCGCCGGGTTCGGACCCGGCATCACCGCCGAGATGGCCCTGGGCCGCTGGCACCGGGACGAAGAAACGACGTGACATGAGCGACGACACGATCACCGAGACCTTCCTGCCGCCGATCCGGCACTGGCCCGCGCGCGACCTCACCGGGGTCGACTTCGACCCGGTGCTCGCCGAGCTGATGCGCGAGGGCCCCCTCACCCGGATCCAGCTGCCCAACGGCGAGGGCTGGGCCTGGCTGGTCACCCGCCACGACGACGTGCGCATGGTGACCAACGACCCCCGGTTCAGCCGCGAGGCGGTCATGGACCAGCCGGTCACCCGGCTCGCGCCGCACTTCATCCCGCAGCGCGGCGCGGTCGGCTTCCTCGACCCGCCCGACCACACCCGGCTGCGCCGCTCGGTCGCCGCCGCGTTCACGGCGAGGGGTGTGGAGCGGGTGCGCGAGAAGTCGCGCGTGCTGCTCGACGAGCTCATCGACGAGCTCGTGGAGGCGGGGCCGCCCGGCGATCTCACGGCCGCCGTCCTCAGCCCGTTCCCCATCGCGGTGATCTGCGAGCTGATGGGTGTGCCGGCCGCCGACCGGCACGGCATGCACACCTGGACCCAGCTGATCCTGTCCTCCTCGCACGGCAAGGAGGTCAGCGAGCAGGCCAAGCAGGAGATGGGCGCCTACTTCGGCGATCTCATCGGCCTGCGGGAGGGCAGCTCCGGCGAGGACGTCACCTCGCTGCTCGGCGCCGCCGTGGGCCGTGGCGAGGTGACGCTGGACGAGGCCGTCGGACTCGCGGTGCTGCTCCAGATCGGCGGCGAGGCGGTCACCAACAACAGCGGGCAGATGTTCTACCTGCTGCTCACCCGCCCCGACCTGGCCGAACGCCTGCGCGCCGAGCCGGAGATCCGCCCCAAGGCCATCGACGAACTCCTGCGCTACATCCCGCACCGCAACGCGGTCGGACTGTCCCGCATCGCCATGGAGGACGTGGAGATCAGAGGCGTACGGATCCGCAAGGACGACCCGATCTACGTCTCCTACCTGGCCGCCAACCGCGACCCGGAGGTCTTCCCCGACCCGGAGAAGATCGACTTCGGCCGCAACCCCAACCCGCACGTCTCCTTCGGCTTCGGCCCGCACTACTGCCCGGGCGGCATGCTCGCCCGGCTGGAGTCGGAGCTGCTGATCGACGCGCTGCTGGACCGGTTGCCGGGCCTGCGGCTGGCCGTGCCGCCGGACCAAGTGCCCTTCAGGAAGGGCGCGTTGATCCGCGGCCCCGAGTCCCTGCCGGTGACGTGGTGAGCCGCCGATGACCGCGCCAGAGGGCCTGCTGGTCCCCCCGGGTCACGGCCGGATCGTCCAGACCCCGGCCCAGCGCGTGACGTTCAAGGTCACCGGCACGCACTCCCGGACGGCCTCCACCTTCGAGGTGGAGGTCCCCCCGGGCTTCGACGTCGGCGCCCATGTCCACACGCGCAGCGAGGAGTTGTTCTACGTCCTCGAAGGCGAACTGGACGTCCTCGCCTTCGAGCCGCGCATCCGAACACCGGACAACTGGCAGCGCTGGGAGTCCAGTTCGGGCACCCGGGTGGTACGCGCCACCCCGGGCACGCTCATCGCCGTACCCCCCGGATGTCCGCACGCGTTCGCCAACCCGACGGACACCCCGGCGAGGATGTTCTTCCAGGCGTCCCCGCCCCCGGACCACGAGCGCTACTTCGAGGAACTGCTGGAGATCCTGGGCAGCGGGGGTCCTCCGGACCACGAGGCGATCGAAAACCTGCGCAAGCGCTACGACATCGAGCAACTCACACCTCTGAAGCACCGGTGAGCGCGCCGACCTCAGGGGCGCGGGGAACTGCGCGACCAGCCACGAACCACCCGCAGCCGCACACCTACCGAATGGGCATCCCCGAGAGCGTCCGAGCAATCACCAGCCGCTGAATCTCACTCGTTCCCTCGAAGATCGTGTAGATCGCCGCGTCCCGATGCATCCGCTCCACCGGGTACTCCCTGGTGTAACCGTTGCCGCCCAGTATCTGGATCGCCTGGGCGGTGACTTTCTTCGCCGTCTCGCTGGCGAACAGCTTCGACATCGACCCCTCGGCCGCGGTGAACTTCTTCCCGCTGATCGCCATCCAGGAGGCCCGCCACGTCAACAGCCGGGCCGCGTCGATGGACGTCCGCATGTCGGCCAACTGGAAGGCCACACCCTGGTTGTCGATGATGGGCCGCCCGAACTGCTCACGCGTTGTCGCGTACTCGAGGGCCACCTCGTAAGCAGCCCGAGCAGTACCGACCGCCATCGCTGCCACCGCGGGGCGGCTCGCCTCGAACGTGGCCATCGCCGCGTTCTTCACGCGCTCGCCACTCTTCTTGGCTCGCTCACGGGCCCGTGCCAGGCGCTCGTCGAGCTTCTCCTTGCCGCCGAGGAGGCAGGATCCGGGCACGCGGGCGTCCTCCAGGACGACCTCGGCGGTGTGCGAGGCACGGATGCCGTGCTTCTTGAACTTCTGGCCCTGGGAGAGGCCGGGCGTGCCGGGCGGGACGATGAAGGACGCGTGGCCCTTGGAGCCCAGCTCGGGGTCGACGACCGCGACGACGACGTGGACGTTGGCGATGCCGCCGTTGGTCGCCCAGGTCTTCGTGCCGTTGAGGATCCACTCGTCGTTGGCCTCGTCGTACACGGCACGCGTGCGCATGGAGGCCACGTCGGAGCCGGCGTCGGGCTCGGAGGAGCAGAAGGCGGCGACCTTGACGTCGTTGGCGTCGCCGTACATCTGGGGGATCCAGGTGCCGATCTGCTCCTCGGTGCCGTTGGCGAGAACGCCCACGGCGGCGAGGCCGGTGCCGACTATGGACAGGGCTATGCCCGCGTCGCCCCAGAACAGCTCCTCCATGGCCATCGGTATGCCGAGGCCCGTGGGGTCGAAGTACTGCTGGGCGTAGAAGTCGAGAGAGTAGATGCCCACCTTGGCGGCCTCTTGGATGACCGGCCAGGGAGTCTCCTCACGCTCGTCCCATTCGGCGGCCGCGGGGCGGATGACGTCGGCGGCGAAGCCGTGCAGCCAGTCCCGGACCTCCTTCTGTTCGTCGTTGAGCTCCATGGTGAACTCGGCCATGTCTCCTCCAGCGGCGGTACACCTGCATGTTACTAGCGGTAACATTATCTTGTTACTCATCGGTAGGAAAAGTCAACTCGTGATGACTCCTCGGCAGCCCGTTCGATGTCAGGCTGAGGTCAGGTGTTAGTTTGCGCAGGCGTCACCGAATCAGCACGGGTGGGGAGAGCTCATGGACACCACGCAGCGGACCGATCAGCAGCGCTCGGCGGACCGCCGTCGGCGCGAGCTGCTGGAGGCCGCCGACCGAGTGGTGCTGCGCGACGGGCCACAGGCCTCGATGAACGCGATCGCCGCGGAAGCGGGCATCACCAAGCCGATTCTGTACCGCCACTTCGGCGACAAGGGCGGACTCTACGCGGCCCTCGCCACCCGGCACACCGACGCCCTCCTCGCCTCCCTGCGGGCGGCCCTGGACGCGCCCGCGGAACGGCGGGAGCGGGTCGAGGCCACACTGGACACCTATCTCGCGGCGATCGAGGCACGCCCCCAGGTGTACCGCTTCCTCATGCATCCGGCGGAGGGCGGGCAGACCGCCGACCAGGGCTTCGAGGCAGGCAGCCACTCGATCCCCGTACTCCGGCGCATGGGCGAGGAGTTGGCGCAGGTCATCGAGGAGCGCGTGGACCTCGGGCCGAACAGTCAGCAACTGGCGCGGGTGTGGGGCCACGGCATCGTCGGCATGATGCACGCGGCCGGCGACTGGTGGCTGGGCGAACGCCCGTGCACGCGCGCGGAGTTGGTCAACAGCCTCGCGGACCTGCTGTGGGGCCGGCTGGCCGCGGCGGGGGACAAGGTGGGCGGCCCCGGCTTCTAGTTCCGGTCGGTCCCGGGTTCTGGTCCGGGTCCGTCCCGGCGGGCTACGGCCGGTTCCCGCGGCTCCAGGAGGCCTTCGCCTCCTGCCTCAGCACCTTGCGTCTGCGCCATCCCGTGAGGTGGTCGACGTAGACCCGTCCCTCCAAGTGGTCGCATTCGTGTTGGAGACAGCGTGCGAAGAAACCCGTCCCGTGCACGGTCACCGGCTCGCCCGTGACCGTGAAACCCTCGACCAACGCGTGGTCGTAGCGCTCCGTCCCCGCCTCCAGGCCCGGCAGGGACAGGCAGCCCTCGGGGCCGCGGAGCGACACTCCGTCGGCCGCCACCAGGCACGGGTTGACGAGATGGCCCAGATGACGCACCTCGTCGTCGTCCGGGCAGTCGTAGACGAAGACCCGCAGGGACTCCCCCACCTGGTTCGCGGCGAGACCCACGCCCTGTGCCGCGTACATCGTCGCGAACAAGTCCTCGACGAGGCTCGCGAGTTCGGGGCCGAAGTCGGTGACCTCGCGGCAGGGCGTGTGCAACGGGGCGTCGCCGAACAGCGTGAGGGGCCGGACGCGCCCGCGGGTGCCCGGAATGGAGCCGTTTCGCATGGCCGCAAGGGTACGGCGATTCGGGAGTGCGAATGGATCTCGATAGGCTGGCCACCACCACGTTGCCGTCAGGCAGAGGCGCGGCGCGTACGCAAGGAGGATCGGGAACTGATGTCAGGCAACTCGGACCCGCTTTCGCCGCGGGCCAAGATCGCCGTGACCGCCGGCAAGGCGGTCGCTGCGGCGTCGCGTGCCGCAGGCCGCGGCAGCGGATCGGTGATCGGTGGCCGGGTCGCGCTCAAACTGGACCCCGACCTCCTGGCCAGGCTCGCCCAGAGCCTGGACGTCGTCCTCGTCTCGGCGACCAACGGCAAGACCACGACCACCCGGCTGATCGCCGAGGCCCTCGGCGCCGCGGGCCCGGTCGTGTCCAACGCGCTCGGCGCGAACATGCCGGCCGGTATCACCTCGGCCCTCGCGGGCGGCTCGGACGCGCGCTACGGCGTCATCGAGGTCGACGAGAAGTACCTGGCCGGTGTGGCCCGGGACACCGACCCCAAGTGCATCGCGCTCCTGAACCTCTCCCGCGACCAGCTCGACCGCGCCGCCGAGACCCGCATGCTCGCCGAGAACTGGCGTGAGGGTCTTGCGGGTTCCAAGGCCGTCGTCGTGGCCAACGCGGACGACCCGCTGGTCGTGTGGGCCGCCTCCTCGTCCCCGAACGTGATCTGGGTCGCCGCCGGTCAGATGTGGAAGGACGACGCCTGGTCCTGCCCGTCCTGCGGTGGTGTGATGCAGCGGCCCGGCGACGACTGGTTCTGCGGCGAGTGCGGTTTCCGCCGCCCGACGCCGAGTTGGGCGCTCTCCGGCGACCACGTGCTCGACCCGCACGGCTCCGCCTGGCCGATCCACCTCCAGCTGCCCGGCCGCGCCAACAAGGCCAACGCGGCCTCCTCCGCGGCCGTCGCCGCCGTGTTCGGCGTACCGCCGCAGGTCGCCCTGGAGCGCATGTACCAGGTGCAGGCCGTGGCCGGCCGCTACGACGTCGTGCAGTTCCAGCAGCGCGACCTGCGGCTGCTGCTCGCGAAGAACCCGGCGGGCTGGCTCGAAACGTTCAGCCTTATCGATCCGCCACCCACCCCGGTGATCCTCTCCGTGAACGCGCGGGGCGCCGACGGCACCGACACCTCCTGGCTGTGGGACGTCGACTACACCCGCCTCAGCGGTCACCCGATCTGCGTCGTCGGCGACCGCAAGCTCGACCTCGCCGTCCGCCTGGAGGTCGCCAACCAGCACTTCCAGGTCTGCGACAACCTCGACCAGGCGGTGCAGCAGTGCCCGCCCGGCCGCATCGAGGTCATCGCCAACTACACCGCGTTCCAGGATCTGCGCCGCCGCGTCGGCAACTGACACTCAGGGGACTTTTGTGAGCGACAACAGCCTGCGGGTCGTGTGGATCTACCCCGACCTGCTGAGCACCTACGGCGACCAGGGCAACGTCCTGGTCGTCGAGCGCCGGGCCCGGCAGCGCCGCCTCGACGTGGCCCGCCTCGACGTGCGCAGCGACCAGCCCATCCCGACCTCGGGCGACATCTACCTGATCGGCGGCGGTGAGGACCGGCCGCAGCGGCTGGCGGCCGAGCGGCTGCGCCGGGACGGCGGTCTGCACCGGGCCGTGGAGAACGGCGCGATCGTGTTCTCCGTCTGCGCCGGCTACCAGATCCTCGGCCACGAGTTCATCAACGACCTCGGCCAGCGCGAGCCCGGCCTCGGGCTCCTCGACGTGGTCTCGGTGCGCGGTGAGGGCGCCCGGTGCGTCGGGGACGTCCTCGGCGACATCGACCCGCGCCTGGGCCTGCCCCCGCTGACCGGCTTCGAGAACCACCAGGGCGTCACCCACCTCGGCCCCACGGCCCGCCCGTTCGCCCAGGTCCGCCTCGGCAACGGCAACGGCACGGGGGACGGCACGGAGGGTGCGTACAACGACACGGTCTTCGGTACGTACATGCACGGCCCGGTGCTGGCGCGCAACCCGCTCATCGCCGACCACCTGCTGAAGCTCGCGCTCGACGTGAACGCGCTGCCGCCGACGGACGACCGCTGGTACGAGGCGCTCCGCAACGAACGCATCGCGTCCGCGCAGCAACCTGCGTGATCACAGCCGCGCGGCAGCCTGCCTGACACCTGGGCGCCCGCTGCTCTTAACCAGCCCGTCTGACAGCACGTCCGCACAGGTGAGCGGGGTCGTCCAGCAGGCGGACGCACGGTGCTGCCCCGCCCCCTCCTGCCGTTAGGGTGGCGGGGTTCGAGCCGGACGACGTGGTCCGGTCCCGCCTCGTTCCACGTTGAGAAGGTTCTTTCGGGCTATGCGCATTGGTGTGCTCACGTCCGGTGGCGACTGCCCCGGCCTGAACGCCGTCATCCGGTCCGTCGTGCACCGCGCCGTGGCCGACCACGGTGACGAGGTCATCGGCTTCCGGGACGGCTGGAAGGGCCTCCTGGAGTGCGACTACCTCAAGCTCGACCTCGACGCGGTGAGCGGCATCCTCGCTCGCGGCGGCACGATCCTCGGTTCCTCCCGGGTCCAGCCCTCCCATCTGCGGGACGGCGTGGCGCGGGCCAGAGAGCATGTCGAGGAGCTCGGTCTCGACGCGATCATCCCGATCGGCGGCGAGGGCACGCTCAAGGCGGCCAAGCTGATGTACGACGCCGGCCTGCCGATCGTCGGCGTCCCGAAGACCATCGACAACGACATCGCTGTCACCGACGTGACCTTCGGCTTCGACACGGCCGTCGGTGTCGCCACGGAGGCGCTGGACCGGCTGAAGACCACCGCCGAGTCCCATCAGCGCGTGCTGGTCGTGGAGGTCATGGGCCGCCACACCGGCTGGATCGCGCTGCACTCCGGCATGGCGGCCGGCGCGCACGCCATCGTCGTACCGGAACGGCCCTTCGACATCGAGGAGTTGGCCGCGCGGGTCGGCGAGCGGTTCGAGGCGGGCAAGCGCTTCGCGATAGTGGTCGCCGCCGAGGGGGCCAAGCCCAAGGCCGGGTCCATGGACTTCGACGAGGGCAAGAAGGACGTCTACGGGCACGAGCGCTTCGCGGGGATCGCCCGGCAGCTCTCCATCGAGCTGGAGGAACGGCTCGGCAAGGAGGCCCGGCCGGTGATCCTCGGGCATGTGCAGCGCGGGGGTACGCCCACCGCGTACGACCGGGTGCTGGCGACCCGGTTCGGCTGGCATGCGGTGGAGGCCGTGCACCGGGGCGAGTTCGGGAAGATGACGGCGCTTCGGGGGACGGACATCGTGATGGTGTCGCTGGCCGAGGCGGTCGAGACGCTGAAGACGGTTCCCGCGGAACGGTACGACGAGGCGGAGTGCGTGCTCTGACCCTGCTGTTCGGACCACCCTCACCCCGGTCACAGAGGTGGCCGGGGTGAGTCATACCCTGGTCCGGACAGACTTGCACAACCCCCTCGAATCAGGAGCCGTTGGATGGGACACAGCGGACACGGCATGACCATGGATCTGCCGCCGTTCACGCTGGGGCGGGGGCTCGCGTGGTCCGCCGACCCGTTCTTCCTGGTCGCCTGTCTGGCAGGGCTCGGGCTGTACGCGTGGGGTGTCGTGCGGCTGCACAGGCGCGGGGACGCCTGGCCCGTGGGGCGGACCATCTCGTACGTCATCGGGGTGCTCACCATCATGCTGGTGATGTGCACCGGGCTGAACGACTACGGCATGGTGATGTTCAGCGTCCACATGGTGCAGCACATGATCATCAGCATGCTGTCGCCGATCCTTATCCTGCTGGGCGCCCCCGTCACGCTCGCCCTGCGCGCGCTGCCGACCACCGGCAAGGGCCGCAAGGGGCCGCGCGAGCTGCTGTTGATGCTGCTGCACAGCCGGTACATGCGGATCATCACGCACCCGGCGTTCACCATCCCGCTGTTCATCGCGAGCCTGTACGCGCTGTACTTCACGCCGCTGTTCGACTTCCTGATGGGGTCGAAGACGGGGCACATCGCGATGATGGTGCACTTCCTGGCGGTGGGCATCGTCTTCTTCTGGCCGATCATCGGCGTGGACCCGGGCCCGCAGCGGCCGGGCTATCTGATGCGGATGCTGGAGCTGTTCGCGGGCATGCCGTTCCACGCGTTCTTCGGCATCGCGCTGATGATGGCGTCGGAGCCGATGGTGTCGACGTTCAAGAACCCGTCCGCCTCGCTCGGCATCGACGCGCTCTCCGACCAGACCGCGGCCGGCGGTATCGCCTGGGCGTTCAGCGAGGTGCCGTCCGTCCTGGTGCTGCTCGCCCTGCTGTTCCAGTGGTACCGCTCCGAACAGCGTCAGGCCCGGCGCTCGGACCGCGCCGCCGACCGTGACGGCGACAAGGAACTCGAGGCATACAACGCCTATTTGGCCTCATTGAACGCACGCGGGCGTTGAAGCCTTCGTCTTCCTGAGGCATTCAGTAGCATGAAGCGCATTGGGGGGAACCGCCAGGGGGAGCGGTAATGACAAAGCGCGCACTCATGTTAATTCGGAGGATCGCCGTCCTATTGGTCTGCGTACTGGTAATCGGCAGTTGTGACACCGGTACGCCTCTGACCACAGTGAAAGCAGTGGCCGCGGGAGTGCCTTCTCTCGCGCCCTTCTTCGACGAGGACAGCGGTCTCGGCAAGGACGCCACGGTCCGCTCGCAGGCCGTGCACGGCAGCCTGCAACAAGGGGACACGCCTGGGCTGTACGGCGGGACGCGGGAGCCGACGCTCTGTGACGTCGCCAAGCTGACGGCGTTTCTCACGGATCCCGGGAACAAACAGAAGGCTCAGGCATGGGCAACCGCGCTCGACCTCACCACCGCCGGGATTCCGGATTATCTGGACCGGCTCACACCGGTTCTCCTGCGTCACGACACGCTCGTGAAGAACCACGACTACAAAAAGGGAAAGGCTGTTCCCTTCAATTCGCTGCTCCAGGCGGGAATCGCCATTCTCGTGGACGAGCAGGGGCTGCCGGCCGTGAAGTGCTCGTGCGGAAATCCGCTGCGGCCCTTCGAGGGTGACACCGACCGGATCTCGGTCACGTTCGACGACGGCAACAAGAAGTGGCAGGGATACGAGCGTTCGTCCGTGGTGGCGGTACGGCCCGCGCCCCGGAAGATGGCGAAGCTCGCCCTCGTCGACATCGACGACCCCGACACGGGCCTCAGCCGGCCGGTCGGCACGACGGGCAAAGCCGACTCGACGTTCGACACCCGCGAGCTGCGCGCGGTGCCCGTCCTCGCCGGGACGACCTTCGGTGAGGCGAGCCGGCGACTGGCCGACCAGGGGCTCGCGACGGGATACGGCGGCAAGCAGGCGCCGACCGCCGACGCGCGCGTGACGGCGTCGGATCCGCCCGCTGGGACGGAGTTGCGGTTCGGGCAGTACGTGACGCTCACGGCCGTCGGCGGGAGCGCGTCGGACAGCGGCACGTCCGGCAGCGGTACGTCCGGCAGCGGCAGCGGCACGTCAGGCGGAGGCTCGACGCCTCCCCCGCCGCCGTCGGTCTCCGACCCGTCGTCCAAGACGCCACCGTCGTTGCCGTCGCCGTCGGGCAGTGGCACCGGCCCGCCGTCGAGCGGTCCGTCCACGTCGAGCCCGCCGCCGAGTTCGAAGGCGCCGGACAGCGCTCCGCCGACGACGACCGTGGCACCACCACCGGACCCGCCGAATCCGCCGCCGCCCAGCGACCCGGTGACCAGCAGCGCACCGCCGCCACCGCCGAGCGATCCGCCGCCGAGCGACCCGGTCACCACCAGCGCGCCCGGCACGAGCGAACCCGCGTCGTCGGAGCCCGGTTCGAGCACGAGCGCCTAGCGCACCGCAGACCCCGGGGGGAGTCACCGGATGCCTTCAGGATCGTCGACGTCGGGAGTGGGCCGGGTCATCGCCGGCCGCTATCTGCTGCTCAACCAGGTGGGCGGCGGGGGCATGGGCCATGTGTGGCTCGCGCACGACCAGAGACTCGCCTGCGAGGTGGCGCTGAAGGAGATCGTGTTCCGGGATCAGGACCCGGCCGGCGAGGAACGGGAGTCCCGGGTGGCCCGCGCCCGCGCGGAGGCCCGGCACGCGGCCGGACTGCGGGGCCATCCGAACGTGCTGACGGTGCACGACGTGCTGGAGCACGAGGGACTGCCGTGGATCGTCATGGAGTACGTGGCGGGCGCCGTGGACCTGCGTGACCTGGTCGACCGGCGGGGCCCGCTCGCACCGGCGGAGGCCGCCCGCGTCGGGCTCGCCGTGCTGGACGCGCTGACCGCCGGGCACGAGCGGGGCGTCATGCACCGGGACGTGAAACCGGCGAACATCCTGCTCGCGCCGGACCGCGGCGGAGCGCCGTACGGCCGGGTGCTGCTCACCGACTACGGCATCTCGGTACGGCCCGAGGGCGGCGAGACGCGGTACACGATGGCGTCCGTGCTGGTGGGGACCTCGGGCTATCTGGCCCCCGAACGGGCCACGGGCGGGCCGCCGACCGCGGCCGCGGACCTGTTCTCGCTGGGCTGCACGCTCTATCACGCCGTCGAGGGCCAGGGGCCCTTCGAGCGGGAGTCGCATCTGGCCCAGGTGACCGCGGTGGTCATGGAGGAGCCGCGGCCCGCCGTGCGCGCCGGCGCGCTGGGTCCCGTACTGGCCGCTCTGCTCGCGAAGGATCCGGCGGAGCGGTTGTCCGCGGCGGAGGCGGAGACGGCGCTGTCGGAGATCGTCACGCCACAGGCCGAGCCGTACGCCCGTACCCAGACGGATCTCGGCTCGCAGCCGCCCTGGGCGGGCGTCGCCCCGCCCCCTCCCCCGCCCGCACCCGGCGCGCAGGGCTTCGGGCCGGCCCTCGCGTCCCCCTTGGTGCCCGCGGCCGGGTCACCGCCCGCCCGGCACCGCCGCGAGGTCTCGCGCGTCCTGCGTGCCGGCATCGCCGTCTCGCTCGGCCTGGTGCTGGCCCTGGGCGGGGTCTGGTACGCCATGGCGCACCGGTCGTCCACCGAGGACACGACGGCGTCGGCGCCGCCGTACGGCTCGGGCGTGGGGCTGGCGAAGCCGCTGAAGGACGGCGACTGCGTGCTCGCCGACTGGCCCGGGGCCCGCTTCCAGGGCACGCCCCGGCTGCGGCTGGACGCGGGCTGTGTCGGGGGCGCGCCCGACGGGCAGGTGACGGCCTTCGCGCCGGCGGGGTCCGCCGACGAGGCCCGGCAGACCGGTGCGGCCCGCTGCGAGGAGCGGACGCGGGAGTTCCGGGAGAAGCTCGCGGACGTCCGTGCGGTAGCGGTGGTGCCGAGCGCGGCCGGGTTCCAGGCGGCCGGGCGCCGTACGGCCTGTCTGGTGCTCGGCGCGCACGGGCCGGTCTACGGCCCGCTCGGCGCGCACCGCAAGCTCGGCTCGTCCTTCACCGACACGGCGAACATGCAGCGCCGGGACTGTCTGCGGACCCGGACCAATCGGGACGCCCAGCTGGTCGCCTGCACCGGCGCGCACGACGAGCAGGTGCTCGGTTTCACCCGGCTCGGCTCCGACGTCACCCTGACGGAGGCCCGTACGGAATCGGACGCGGCCTGCGCGAAGGACGTGCCGCCCGGGGACTACGGCTTCGATCCGTCCGTCTACACGGCGGGGTCCTGGACCAGCGAGGGGCCATGGAAATCGGGCACACATTTGGTCGTGTGCACCGTCCGGAGGCAGAACGGGGGCACCATGGAGGGGAACGAACCATGAGGAGGGTGTCGCGATGCCCGGTTCTACGGACGGCTCTACCAAGACGATGGGGGTGCTCACCGTCGGAGGTCTCGTCGCGGTGACGGCCTACACGGTGGCGCTCGGCAGCAACGGCTGGCTGTGGTTCGGCTGGGTCGTGCTGGGGTTGCTCACACTGGGGATGGTGGCCACGCGCAGCGCCTGAGGGGTACTCGGGACGGCGGCTGTCCTCGGCGCCCGATCCTCACTCGGTGGTCAGGCGCCCCGCCGAGTGGACTCCGGGCTGGTACTTGGGCAGCCGTGCCGTGACCTTCATGCCGGCGCCGACCGCCGTCTCGATGACGAGCCCGTACTCGTCGCCGTAGACCTGGCGGAGCCGGTCGTCGACGTTGGAGAGACCGATGCCGCCGGAGGGGCTGACCTCGCCGGCGAGGATGCGGCGCAGCAGGACGGGGTCCATGCCGACGCCGTCGTCCTCGATGACGACGAGCGCCTCGGCACCGGTGTCCTGCGCGGTGATGGTGATGTGGCTCTTGCCGCCCGCGGTCACCGTCTTGCCCTCAAGGCCGTGCTTGACCGCGTTCTCCACCAGCGGCTGGAGGCAGAGGAAGGGCAGGGCGACCGGCAGCACCTCGGGGGCGATCTGGAGGGTGACGGAGAGGCGGTCGCCGAAGCGTGCCCGCACCAGCGCCAAGTAGTGGTCGATGGCGTGGAGTTCCTCGGCGAGGGTGGTGAAGTCGCCGTGCCTGCGGAACGAGTAGCGGGTGAAGTCGGCGAATTCGAGGAGGAGTTCGCGGGCCCGCTCGGGGTCGGTGCGGACGAACGAGGCGATCACCGCGAGCGAGTTGAAGATGAAGTGCGGGGAGATCTGGGCGCGAAGTGCCTTGATCTCGGCCTCGATCAGCCGGGTGCGGGACTGGTCCAGATCGGCCAACTCAAGCTGGACGCTGACCCAGCGGGCGACCTCGCCGGCCGCCCGGACCAGGACCGCCGACTCGCGCGGGGCGCAGGCCACGAGCGCGCCGTGCACCCGGTCGTCGACGGTCAGCGGGGCGACGACCGCCCAGCGGACCGGGCAGTCCGCGGTCTCGCAGGCGAGGGGGAAGGCCTCGCCGCGGCCGGTCTCCAGGGCGTCGGCGAGCCGGTCCATGATCTCGGTGCGGTGGTGGGCGCCGACCCCGTCCCAGACCAGGACCTCCTTCTGGTCGGTGAGGCACAGCGCGTCCGTGCCGAGCAGCGAGCGCAGTCTGCGGGCCGACTTGCGGGCCGTCTCCTCGGTCAGCCCCGCCCGCAGCGGGGGCGCGGCGAGGGAGGCGGTGTGCAGGGTCTGGAAGGTGGCGTGCTCGACCGGGGTGCCGAGTCCGCCGAGGTTCTGCGGGCGTGCCGTGCGCCGCCCGAACCAGAACCCGGCGGCCAGCAGGGGCAGTACGGCCACGCACAGGCCGGCCAGGAAACCACTCATGCCTTCACCTCCGCGCGCAGTTCCTCCGGCAGATGGAAGCGGGCCAGGATCGCCGCCGTCCCGGTCGGCACCCGCCCCGGGGTGGCGAGCGACACCAGCACCATGGTGAGGAAGCCCAGCGGCACCGACCAGAGGGCGGGCCAGGCGAGCAGCGCGTGCAGGGGGCCGGTGCCGGGGAAGCCCGCCATGGTGGCGGCCACGGCGACGAACGCGCCGCCCCCGCCGATCACCATGCCGGCGGCGGCGCCCGGCGGGGTCAGCCGGCGCCACCAGATGCCGAGGACGAGCAGCGGGCAGAAGGACGACGCGGAGACGGCGAAGGCAAGGCCGACGGCGTCGGCCACCGGCAGCCCGCCGACCAGGACGCTCGCGGCCAGCGGCACGGCCATGGCGAGCACGGTGCCCAGCCTGAAGTGCCGTACGCCGCGGGCCGGCAGGACGTCCTGGGTGAGCACGCCCGCGACGGCCATGGTCAGCCCGGAGGCCGTGGACAGGAACGCGGCGAACGCCCCGCCCGCCACCAGCGCGCCGAGCAGATCGCCGCCGGCGCCGCCGATCATCCGGTCGGGCAGCAGCAGGACGGCGGCGTCCGCGTCTCCGGTGAGGCCGAGTTCGGGGGTGTAGATGCGGCCCAGGGCGCCGTAGACCGGCGGCAGCAGGTAGAACGCGCCGATCAGGCCGAGGACGGCCACCGTGGTGCGGCGGGCGGCGACTCCGTGCGGGCTGGTGTAGAAGCGGACGACCACGTGCGGCAGACCCATCGTGCCGAGGAAGGTGGCGAGGATCAGTCCGTACGTGGCGTACAGCGGGCGTTCCTCGCGGCTGGCCTCCAGCGAGGTGGACATGCCGTTGCTGCTGCCCCGGTCGGCGGCGGGGACGGTGGAACCCTTGGCGAAGGTCAGGCGGGTGCCGTGCTCGATGTGGTGCGTGCCGGCGGCCAGTCGGACCCTCTGGTCGTCGTGGGTGCGGCCGTCCACCCTGCCGTCGACCGTGACGGTGAGCGGTCGGTCGAGGGTGAGGTCGAGGCTGTCGTCGACGGTCACCACACGTTGTTCGCGGAAGGTGGCGGGTTCCTCGAAGGCGTGCCGGGGCGAGCCGTCGCCCTGCCAGGCGAGGGTCAGGAAGAGGGCGGGCACCAGCAGGGCGGTGAGCTTGAGCCAGTACTGGAAGGCCTGCACGAAGGTGATGCTGCGCATGCCGCCGGCGGCGACGGTCGCGACCACGACGACGGCGACGATCCCGCCGCCCAGCAGGTCCGGAGCGCCCGTCAGCACCGCCAACGTCAGCCCGGCGCCCTGGAGTTGGGGCAGCAGATAGAGCCAGCCGACGCCGACGACGAAGGCGCCCGCAAGCCGGCGCACGTTCTGCGAGGCGAGCCGGGCCTCGGCGAAGTCGGGCAGGGTGTAGGCGCCGGAACGGCGCAGCGGGGCGGCGACGAAGAGGAGCAGGACCAGGTATCCGGCGGTGTAGCCGACGGGGTACCAGAGCATGTCGGGGCCCTGGACCAGGACCAGGCCGGCGATGCCCAGGAAGGAGGCGGCGGAGAGGTATTCGCCGCTGATGGCGGCCGCGTTGAGGCGGGGGCCGACGGTGCGGGAGGCGACGTAGAAGTCGGAGGTGGTGCGGGAGATGCGCAGGCCGAAGGCGCCGACCAGGACGGTCGCGACGACGACGAGGGCGACGGCGGTGACGGCGTAGCTGGAGTTCACCGGTGGATCGGTCCTCGGGCGGTACGGTCCCCGGTCCGGGTCGGTCGGGTGCTCATCGGTCCTCGACCAGGCGCACGAAGTCCCGTTCGTTGCGCTCGGCGCGGCGGACATACCACAGAGCGAGCAGGACGAGCGGGGCGTAGAGACAGAAGCCGAGGACGGCCCATTCGAGGCGGTGGGCGTCGGGCATGGCCGCGAAGACCAGGGGCAGCGGACCGATCAGGAGTCCGAGGACGGCGAACACGGCGAGGGCGGCGCGCAGTTGGGTGCGCATGAGGGAGCGGACGTAGGTGTGGCCGAGGGTGGTCTGCTCGTCGATCTCGGTGCGGGGGCGGTAGTAGCCGGTGGTGCGCCGGACGCGGCGGGGCGGGCCGGTGACGGCGACGCGGCGTTCGGCGGGGTCCTGGTTCGGCACTGTCACGGCCTCCTCATGAGCAGGTCGCGCAGTTCGCGCGCATGGCGGCGGCTGACCTGGAGCTCCTCGGCGCCCACCAGGACGCTCACCGTGCCCGCGTCCAGGCGGAGTTCGCCGACGTGGCGCAGGGCGACGAGGTGGCGGCGGTGGATGCGGACGAAGCCGCGCAGCCGCCAGCGCTCCTCCAGGGTGGACAGCGGGATCCGTACGAGATGGCTGCCCCGGTCGGTGTGCAGGCGGGCGTAGTCGCCCTGGGCCTCGACGTGGGTGATGTCGTCGACGGCCACGAAGCGGGTCACCCCGCCGAGTTCGACGGGTATGTGGTCGGGGTCGGGCTCGTGCACGGGGATGCGCGGGGAGCTGCCGGTGAGTTCGGCGGCCCGGCGGATCGCCTCCGCGAGCCGTTCCTTGCGGACCGGCTTGAGCACGTAGTCGACGGCCTTGAGGTCGAAGGCCTGGACGGCGAAGTCCTCGTGGGCGGTGACGAACACGACCAGCGGCGGCTTCGCGAACCCGGTGAGCAGCCGGGCCAGGTCGAGGCCGTCCAGACCGGGCATGTGGATGTCGAGGAAGACGACGTCGATCGCCGCGGCCCCGCCGGGCCCTGACTCCAGGGCGCGGTTGAGCCGGCGCAGCGCCTCGGTCGCGTCGCCCGCGCCCTCCGCGCTGCCAATGCGCGGATCCGCGTGCAGGAGATAGAGCAGCTCCTCCAGGGAGGGGCGTTCGTCGTCGACGGCGAGGGCGCGCAGCATGAACCCGGAGTGTAGGTGGAATCCGTACGCCTGGACATGTGCCGGGCGTGCACGTTCCCGCTGGATACAGTGCGGGCATGAACAGCAGGCCCGCGCCGTTCGACGAGCTCGACCGGAAGATCATCAACGCCCTGATGGCGAACTCCAGGACCAGCTTCGCCGAGATCGGCTCCGAGGTCGGGTTGTCCTCGACGGCGGTGAAGCGGCGGGTGGACCGGCTGCGCGAGACCGGGGTGATCACCGCGTTCACGGCGACGGTGGAGCCGTCGGCGCTGGGCTGGCTGACGGAGGCGTACGTCGAGGTGTACTGCGAGGGCGCGGCCCCGCCCCGGCGGCTC
The DNA here is from genome assembly GCF_053595415.1 of Streptomyces sp. NPDC002499. Classification (NCBI taxonomy): domain Bacteria; kingdom Bacillati; phylum Actinomycetota; class Actinomycetes; order Kitasatosporales; family Streptomycetaceae; genus Streptomyces; species Streptomyces sp. NPDC002499. Next base: position 178,698 of record NZ_JBSFXO010000012.1, on the reverse strand, counting down.
GCGGAGGTGGTCCGCAACCATCCGGAGATCACCGCGGCGATGACGGTGACGGGCGGCGCGGACGCGCTGCTGCACGTGCGGGCGCGGGACGTCGAGCACTTCGAGGGGGTGCTGGAGCGGATCCGCGCGGAGCCGTTCGTGCGGAAGACGATCAGCGTGATGGTGCTGTCCCATCTCATCCCGGAAAGCCCCGAAGCGGGCGCGACCCACCCCGCTCCCGAATAAACATCCGAGTGCGCAGCGTTGCTGCGTCGAGGGTCTCAAAGACGCATTGTTCCTGCGCAGACACGCAACTTTCATTCCTTGTCGCGCGGCTCTGTCAGTTCTTACCTTGGTGTCAACCCTCAGTCGTCATCAAGGAAGCGGAGGAACCCCTCTGTGTCCGACTCCCGTGTGCCGCGCCGGCGGCGCTTCCTCGTCTGTGAACCCAGACATTTCGCCGTGCAGTACGCGATCAATCCCTGGATGCGTCCCGACGCCCAGGTCGATGTCGACCTGGCCCGGGAACAGTGGCAGGCGCTGATGAGCGCCTACCGGGCCCACGGCCACGACGTCGACGTCGTGGAGCCGGTGCTCGGCCTGCCCGACATGGTCTTCGCCGCGAACTCGGCGGTCGTGGTGGACGGCCGGGTCTTCGGTTCCCTCTTCCACGCGCCCGAGCGGCGCGGGGAGTCCACGCACTACGACACCTGGTTCAAGTCGGCGGGCTTCGACGTGCACCGCCCCGAGTCCGTCTGCGAGGGCGAGGGCGACCTCGTCTGGACGGGCCGGTACCTGTTGGCCGGCACCGGCTTCCGCACCACCCGCGAGGCCCACCGCGAGGTGCAGGAGTTCTTCGGCCACCCGGTGATCAGCCTGACCCTGGTGGACCCGCGCTTCTACCACCTGGACACGGCGCTGTTCGTGCTGGACGACGGGGCCGCGAACAACATCGCGTACTACCCGGAGGCGTTCTCGCCCGGCAGCCGCGAGGTGCTGGCGCGGCTGTACCCGGACGCCGTGCTCGCCACGGCCGAGGACGCGATGGCGTTCGGCCTGAACTCCGTCTCCGACGGCCGCCATGTCTTCATCGCCCCGCAGGCCGAGGCCCTCGCCGCCGCGCTCACCGACCGCGGCTATGTCCCCGTACCCGTCGACCTGTCCGAGTTCCGCAAGGCCGGCGGCGGCATCAAGTGCTGCACTCAGGAGATCCGTTCATGACCACCACCGCAGACGTGCCCGCCCCCGCCCGTACCTCCGCCGACCTGATCCGCGCCGAGGAGCCGGTCCTCGCGCACAACTACCACCCGCTGCCCGTGGTCGTCGCCCGCGCCGAGGGCACCTGGGTCGAGGACGTCGAGGGCAAGCGCTACCTCGACATGCTGGCCGGCTACTCGGCCCTCAACTTCGGCCACCGCCACCCCGCGTTGATCGAGGCGGCCCACCGCCAGCTGGACCGGCTGACCCTCACCTCACGCGCCTTCCACAACGACAAGCTGGCCGAATTCGCCGAGCGGCTGGCCGAGTTGACCGGCCTCGACATGGTGCTGCCGATGAACACGGGCGCCGAGGCGGTCGAGTCCGGCATCAAGGTGGCCCGCAAGTGGGCGTACGAGGTGAAGGGCGTCCCCGCCGACCGGGCCACGATCGTGGTCGCCGCGGAGAACTTCCACGGCCGTACGACGACGATCGTCAGCTTCTCCACGGACGAGACCGCGCGGGCGGGCTTCGGCCCGTTCACGCCCGGCTTCCGGATCGTGCCGTACAACGACCTGGCGGCCCTGGAGGCGGCGGTCGACGAGACGACGGCGGCCGTGCTCCTGGAGCCGATCCAGGGCGAGGCCGGCGTGATCATCCCGGACGCGGGCTACCTGACCGGCGTCCGCGAACTGACCCGTCGCAAGGGCTGCCTGTTCATCGCCGACGAGATCCAGTCGGGCCTCGGGCGCACCGGGCGGACCCTGGCTGTCGAGCACGAGTCGGTCGTCCCCGACGTACTGCTCCTCGGCAAGGCACTGGGCGGCGGCATCGTGCCGGTGTCCGCGGTGGTGGCCGGGCGGGACGTGCTCGGGGTGCTGCGGCCGGGCGAGCACGGTTCGACGTTCGGCGGCAACCCGCTGGCGGCCGCGGTCGGCACGGCGGTGGTCGAGCTGCTGGAGACGGGCGAGTTCCAGCGGCGGGCCTCGGATCTCGGCGTGCTGCTGCGGGACGGTCTGGCCGGGCTCGTCGGCAAGGGCGTCGTCGGCTTCCGCGCGCGCGGGCTGTGGGCGGGCGTCGACATCGACCCGGCGATCGGCACCGGGCGCGAGGTCAGCGCCCGGCTGATGCGGGAGGGGATCCTGGTCAAGGACACCCACGGCTCGACGATCCGGCTCGCCCCGCCGCTGACCATCACCGGCGAGGAGCTGGAGTCGGCGCTGGGGACGCTGGCGAAGGTGCTGGCCGAGGGGGCGTGACCCCAAGGGGCGACGGCTTCCTCCGTCGCCCCACCCGTACCTCCCCGCCCCGTGTCCCCACCCTCATGTTCCTTCCCGAGACCCGTCCGATGCCGTGAAGGGTGAAGATGGGGACAGGTGGTGGTAGACCACTCTCAGCGACAGAGAGGTCGGCCTTGGGCACTCATGAGGAGCATGACGTGGACCGGCGCCGGTTCGACGTGGCCGATGCCGCTCCCTTGCTGCTCGATGCCCGGGGCGTGGTGACCAGCTGGACGCGAGGGGCCCAGCGACTGCTGGCCTACACGGCGGGCGAGGTGGTCGGCACCGCGGTCACCGGACTGCTGGCCGCCGGGGACGCGGCGCGGGTGCCCGAGCTGGCCGATAGGTGCCGCCGGGACGGCGGCTGGGTGGGGCTGCTGACCGCGCTGCGCAAGGACGGCCGGCCGGTCCGGGTCATGGTGCGCATCACTCCTGCGGTGGAACCGGGCGGCACGGACCACTGGCTGGTGCTGGTGTCGGACCTGTCCGGGGCGCCCGGCTGGGACATGAGCCGCAGTGTGCTCGAACAGATGGTCACCCGCTCGCCGGTCGGCATAGCGATCGTGGACGCCAACCTGCGCTTCGTGTGGTCGAACGCGGCCCTGGAGCAGTTCGGCGGCGGACCGGCCGGACACCGCCTCGGCCGGCGCCTCGCGGAGATCCAGCCGGGGCTGAACGCCGAGGGCATCGAGACGCAGATGCGCCACGTACTGGTGTCCGGCGAGCCGGTGGTCGGCTACGAGCACGTGGGCCAGGTGCGGGCGGCCCCGCACCGCGAGACCGCGCACATGATGTCGTTCACCCGGCTGGAGGACGACCGCGGACACCCGATGGGCGTCTACTACACCGTCGTCGACATCACCGAGCGGCACCGCGCCCGCCAGCGCCTCGCGCTGCTCGACCGGGCCGGCGAGCACATCGGCCGCACCCTGGACATCGAGCGCACCGCCCAGGAACTGGCCGACGTCGCCGTGCCGGACTTCGCCGACTACGTGACCGTCGACCTGCTGGAGTCGGTGCTGCGGGGCGCGGAACCCGCCCCGGGCCCGGTCGCCGTCACGGAGCAGGTGCCGCTGCGCCGGGCCGGCCACCAGTCGGTGAACGCCGGTGTGCCGGAGGCCGTCGTCGGGATCGGCGACGTGGCCGCCTACCTCCCCACCTCGCCGCTGGTGCGCGCGCTGGCCTCGGGCCGGGCCTGGCGCGAGGAGCGGCTCGACCCGCTCGCCAAGGAGTGGGCCACCCACATCCCGGGCGGCCGGGAGGCCACCTTCCTGGAGCTGGGCCTGCACAGTGTGCTGATCGTGCCGATCCGCGCCCGTGGCGTCACCCTCGGCGTCACCACCTTCTTCCGGCGCGGCCGCCAGGAGCCCTTCGACGCGGACGACCTGAGCCTCGCCGAGGACCTGGTCTCCCGGGCCGCCGTCTGCGTCGACAACGCCCGCCGCTACACGCGCGAGCGCGACGCCGCCCTGGTGCTCCAGCGCAGCCTCCTCCCCCGCCGTCTCCCCGAGCAGGACGCGGTCGAGGTGGCCGCCTGCTACCGGCCCGCCGACGAGCTGACCGGCCTCGGCGGCGACTGGTACGACCTGATCCCGCTGTCCGGCGCGCGCGTAGCGCTCGTCGTCGGCGAAGTACCCGGGCACGGGATCGACGCCGCCGCCGGCATGGGCCGGCTGCGCACCGCCGTACGCACCCTGGCCGCCCTCGAACTGCCGCCCGAGGAGGTGCTGGCCCACCTCGACGACCTGGTCGGGCGGTCGGCCCGCGAGGAGGGCGGCGAACCGGGCGCGCGCGGGGCCGACGGCATGGTGCGGATCGTGGGGTCGGGATGCGTCTACGTCGTCTACGACCCCGTCGACGGCCAGTGCTCGATGGCCGCCGCGGGCCATCCGGCGCCGGCGGTCGTGATGCCCGACGGGACCGTCAGCTTCGTGGACCTCCCGCAGGGGGCGCCCCTCGGTGCCGGCGGGCCGCCCTTCGAGTCGGTCGAGCTGGCCCTCGCCGAGGGCAGCGTGCTCGCGCTGCACACCGACGGACTGCTGGCCCGCGGGGAGGACTGGGCCGTCGACGCGGACCGCGACCGGCTGCGCGGGGCCCTGGAGCGGGTCGCGTCCTCGCTCGACCTGCGCTGCCGGGCGGTGGTCGACGCGCTGGTCCCGGACCGGCCGCACGACGACGTGGCCCTGCTGCTGGCCCGCACCCGGCTGCTCGGCGAGGACCAGGTCGCCGACTGGGACCTGCCCGGCGACCCGGCCGTCGTCGCCGACGCCCGCAAGGCGGCCGCCCGGCAGCTGACCGCGTGGGGCCTGGAGGAGCTGGCCTTCACCACGGAACTGGTGGTCAGCGAACTGGTCACCAACGCGATCCGGTACGCCACCGGACCCATCCGGCTGCGCCTGATCAAGGACCGCGCCCTGATCTGCGAGGTCTCCGACGGCGGCGCCACCGCACCCCATCTGCGCCACCCGCGCACCACGGACGAGGGGGGCCGCGGACTGCTCCTGGTCTCCCAGTTCACCCAGCGCTGGGGCACCCGCTTCGTACCGGAGGGCAAGGTCATCTGGGCCGAGCAGTCCCTGACGGAACCTCCCGGCTGACGCACGAACTCGGAACATATGCCGCATGCCATGGGAAAATGGTGTGATCCTGGCGGTGAGGCGGCGGTCATGACGATTACGGCGATCGACTACGCGGGAGTGTTCCAGGCGCTGCCCGGGATGGTGGCGCTGCTGACGCCCGACCTGGACTACGCGGACGCCAACGAGGAGTACCTGCGAGTGAGCGGACGCACCCGCGAGCAGGTCGTCGGCCGCCATCTCTTCGACGTCTTCCCGGACAATCCCGGCAACCAGGCGGCCTCCGGCATGCGCAACCTGGCCGCCTCGCTGGAGCGGGTGCGGGAGACCGGCGAGCGGGACGCCATGGCCCTGCAACGCTACGACGTCGAGGATCCCGAGCGGCCCGGCGTATGGGAGGAGCGCTACTGGAGTCCGGTCAACGTGCCCGTGCTCGGCCCGGACGGCAAGGTGACGCTGCTGGTGCACCGGGTCGAGGAGGTCACCGAACTGATCAAGGCGCGCGGCGGCCCGACCGGCGGCCGGACCCGGGTACTGGAGGCCGAGCTGTACACGCGCGCCCGGGAACTCCAGGAGCTCAACGAACGCCTCAGGCAGGCGCACGCCCGCGAGCGCGAGGTGGCCCTCGCCCTCCAGGAGGCGATGCTCCCGGCCCGCCGCCAGGTCGGCCACCACCGCGCCGCCGTGCGCTACCGCCCCGCGGTCGGCGCGCTGAACGTGTGCGGGGACTGGTACGACCTCGTCGACCTGGTGGGCGGCCACCGCATCGGCGTGGCGGTCGGCGACGTGGTCGGGCACGGGCTCGCGGCGGCCGGGGTCATGGGCCAGCTGCGCAGCGCCCTGAGCGCGGCCTCCCGGGTGGCCGCGGGGCCGGCCGAGGCGCTGAGCGTCCTGGGCCGCTACGCCCATGTCGTCGACGGCGCGGAATCGGCCACCGCCGTCACGACGTTCATCGACTTCGACGCCCGCACCATCACCTACAGCAGTGCCGGCCATCCCCCGCCGGTCCTGGTCCACGCCGACGGCCGCGCGGAGTTCCTCGACCGGGCCACCGACCCTCCGTTGGACGCCCGCCCCGTCCCGGTCCCCAGACCCGAGTTCCGCACGACGTACACCGAGGGAGCGACCCTGGTCCTGTACACCGACGGCCTGATCGAGCGCAGACACGAGGACATCGACACCGGCCTGACCCGCCTCGCCGACGCCCTGACCCGCCACCGCACGGCCGACCCCGAGACCCTCGCCGACGCGGTCCTCCTCGAACTCCTCCCGCCCGGGGGCGCCACCGACGACACGGCCCTCGTCATCGTGCGGCTGTGAACAGGTGGCGTACGACGGTGATCAAGTACCCTGCGCCCGGCCGCAGTTGGGTGCGATCGGGACACAACTGTCGGCCGTGTTCCGGCAACCCCCGCCTGCACCTACACTGACAAGCCCACGACACGCCGGTTGACCTGCTGGAACGCGGGGACCCGCCGAGCCGCCGGAGTGAGGAGCAACCCCTTTGTTCTACTACGTACTCAAATACGTGTTGTTGGGACCTCTGTTGAGAGTGTTCTTCCGGCCTCGGACCGAGGGCCTGGAGAACGTTCCGGCGACGGGTGCCGCGATCATCGCCGGCAACCACCTGTCCTTCGCGGACCACTTCCTGATGCCGGCGATCCTCAAGCGGCGCATCACCTTCCTCGCGAAGAAGGAGTACTTCACCGGTCCCGGCATCAAGGGCCGGCTCACCGCGACCTTCTTCCGCAGCGCGGGCCAGATCCCGGTCGACCGCACCGGCAAGGAGGCGGGTCAGGCGGCGATCCGCGAGGGCCTGGGCGTATTGAGCAAGGACGAACTCCTCGGCATCTACCCGGAGGGCACCCGCTCGCACGACGGCCGCCTCTACAAGGGCAAGGTGGGCGTCGCGGTCATGGCGCTGAAGGCCCAGGTCCCGGTCATCCCCTGCGCGATGATCGGCACCTTCGAGGCCCAGCCGCCCGGCAAGGTCATCCCGAACATCCACCCCGTGACCATCCGCTTCGGCAAGCCCCTCGACTTCTCCCGCTACGCCGGCATGGAGAACGAGAAGGCGATCCTGCGCGCGATCACCGACGAGATCATGTACGCCATCCTGACACTGTCCGAGCAGGAGTACGTCGACCAGTACGCGGCGGTCGCCAAGGCGGAGCAGGCGGAGGCGGCGGGCGTCGCGGAGAAGGAACGCCGGTTCCGCCGGATGCCGTTGGGCTAGGGCGGGTCGCTCGGCCCCGCCGGGCCGGGGCGAGTTGACGAAGGGGCGGCCGGAGTGATCCGGCCGCCCCTTCGAACTCCCGTAGGAAATACGGGTGTTACGGCTTCGGCGTGGCGTGCGGGGTGCAGGTCACGTCCTTGGCGTCCAGCTTGCCGGTCAGCAGGTAGCTGTCGACTCGCTGGTTGATGCACGGGTTGACCAGTCCGGTCACGCCGTGGGAGCCCGCGTCCTTCTCGGTGATCAGGCGGGAGCCCTTGAAGCGCTTGTGCAGTTCGACGGCGCCGTCGTACGGAGTGGCGGCGTCACGCGTGGACTGCACGATCAGGACCTGCGGGAGACCCTTGTGCGTCTTGACGTTCACCGGGGTCTGCTGCTTGACCGGCCAGGTGGCGCACGGCAGGTTCAGCCAGGCGTTGGCCCAGGTCATGAACGGGTACTTCTTGTTGAGCGCCGTGTTGTCCTTGTCCCACTTCTTCCAGCTGGTGGGCCACTTGGCGTCGGTGCACTCGACGGCCGTGTAGACGGCGTTGCCGTTCTCCGCACTGGCGTTGCCCGCGGTGTCCGACAGGTCCGGCGCGGCGGCGTCGACCAGCGCCTGGGTGTCTCCGGCGAAGTACTTGCTGAAGACGGTGGCGACCGGGATCCACGACGAGTCGTAGTACGGCGCGCTCTGGAAGAAGCCGATCAGCTCGGCCGGTCCGACGACCCCGCCGATGGGGTTCTTCTTGGCGGTGGCGCGCAGTTCGAGCCACTTCGCCTGGACCGCGGCACGCGTGGTGCCGAGGTGGAAGACGGCGTCGTTGGCGGCGACCCAGTCCTCCCAGTCCTTCCAGCGGCCCTCGAAGGCGACGTCCTGGTCGAGGTTGGCCTCGTACCAGATCTTCTCCTTCGACGGGTTGACCACGCTGTCCACGATCATGCGGCGCACGTGACCCGGGAACATGGTGCCGTAGACGGCGCCGATGTACGTGCCGTAGGAGACGCCCAGGTAGTTGAGCTTCTTCTCGCCGAGCGCGGCCCGGATCACGTCCAGGTCGCGGACGGTGTTCGGCGTGGTCATCTGCGCCAGCATCGCCTTGCCGGTGCGCGCGGCGCAGCCCTCGGCGTACTCACGGGCCAGCTTGCGCTGCGCCTGCTTGTCGGCCTCGGAGTCCGGCACCGGGTCCGCCTTGGGTGCCTTCACGAACTCGGTCGGGTCGATGCAGGAGATCGGCGCGGAGTGGCCGACGCCGCGCGGGTCGAAGCCCACGAAGTCGTACGCCTTGGACGTGTTGACCCACAGCGGGTTCTTGGTGGTGACCCGGGTCGGGAAGCGCATGCCGGAGCCGCCGGGGCCGCCCGGGTTGTAGACGAGGGCGCCCTGGCGCTCCGCGGCCGTCCCGGTGCTGACCGCGCGGTCGACGGCGAGCTTGATCTGCTTGCCGTACGGCTTGGCGTAGTCGAGCGGCACGCTGACCCAGCCGCACTGGATGGGCTTGGCGAACCCCCAGTCCGCCGGGCAGTCCGCCCAGTCGATACCGGCCTTGCCGGCGCGCTCGGCCGCGATCGCGGCTCCGCGGGCCTCGCGGTCCTGGCCGTGCCGGGAGCCGGCGGTGGCGCTCGCCGAGGGTGCGGCGAACGCGCCGGCTATCAGTGTCGCGGTGACGAGCACTCCGGCCGAGCCGAGCGCCGTTGCTCGCTTGGTCGGTCTGATCTCCCTCAAAAGGGACCTCCCCCTACATGGTGACGATTCGGTAAGGGGATCCTTTCGGCTGTGTACCGTCTGAGAACAGGGTTTGTTGACCTTCTTTGCCAATCCGATAAACGGATTGACTCGTCCCGCTCAGCGGAGAAGGCGGCGGAGAAGGCACCTCACCTGCGCGGGCTCACCCAAGGCCCGCGAGCGCCTCGTCGAGCGCCCGCCGCAACCGCAGCGCGTCCGAGGCCACGGCGGTGACGAGCGCGGCGGGCCCGGCCAACGGCATGACGGCCACCCCGTCCCCCAGCACCCGCGCCTCCACCGGCCGCGCCACGAACTCCGGCCGTACGACGACCAGTTGCCCCACGGCCCGGCACCCGCCCAGCACGGCCGGACCGTCCCAGCCCCCCGGCGCCCCGGGCCCGCAGGCCAACTCCTGATCCAGCACCGTCCGCCCCGCGACCCGCACCGCAAGACGGCTGGTGAGCCGCCCGGGTTCCTCCCCGGTCCGCCCGAGCACCTGCTCCTCGCGCAGCACGAGGCGGGCGTCCGCGCCGACCTCGACGCGGGTGGTGACGTACAGATCACTGCCGTGCACGGAGATCAACTGCTCGGGCAGCCACAGCAGTTCGCCTCCGTCGTCGACGGTGAGCCGGACGTCGTAGCGGGCCTCGCCCTTCGCCTGCCCGGGCAGCGCGATGGTGGCGGCAGCGGAACCGACGCTCAACCGCGCCCCCGCTCCCACCTCCGCCTCGACGGCGAAGTGATCACCGCCGAGCGGTCCGCTCATCGCCCCGACGAGCATGACCCGCGCCTCGGCGCCACTCCCCCGCGTCCGCCGCAGCGCGAGCGGCCCGTCCCCCTCCAGCACGGGCAGCGCGGTACCGCCCCGCCCGTCGTCCCGGGCCGCGATCCGCGCGGTGGCCCGCACCCCGGTCACGGTCATGCCGTCCACGCGGCGAGCCGCTCCCGCGCCCACGCGGCGACGTCGGCGACCCCGGCCTCGGTCCGCAAGGACTGGAAGACGACGGGCAGTTCGGCCCGCTGCGCCTTGGCGTCGGCGGCCATACGGCCCAGATCGGAGCCCACGTACGGCGCGAGGTCGGTCTTGTTGACGACCAGCAGGTCCGCCGTCGTGACGCCGGGTCCGCCCTTGCGCGGGATGTCGTCACCGCCGGCGACGTCGATCACGAAGATCTGCGCGTCGACGAGCCCCTTGGAGAAGGTCGCGGTGAGATTGTCGCCACCGGACTCGACGAGGATGAGATCGAGCGGCCCGACCTCGTCCTCCAGGTCCTCCACCGCTTCGAGATTGGCGGAGATGTCGTCCCGGATCGCGGTGTGCGGACAGGCCCCCGTCTCCACGGCGGTGATCCGCTCGGGCGGCAACACGGCCTCACGGAGCAGGAATTCGGCGTCCTCGCGGGTGTAGATGTCGTTGGTGACGACGGCGAGGGACAGTTCGTCGCGCAGGGCCCGGCAGAGGGCGGCGACGGTGGCGGTCTTGCCGGATCCAACGGGCCCGCCAAGTCCGATACGCAGGGCGCGCCGGGTTCCGTCGGGACGACGGGAGTCGGCACTGACGGCGGCGGGGCCGTGGTGGTCGTGGTCAAGGTGCATAAGGCGGCTCCTTTTTAGGCCGGGCCGGCATCAACCAGCCCGTCCGGCGTTTGAGGACGAGGCCGTCCAGGCCGAAGCGGGGTCTGGGGGCGCAGCCCCCAGCGGGGTCGAAGGGGCAGAGCCCCTGGGGATGGGACGGGCAGGGGCGGCGGGGGCGAATCCCCCTACGAGGCGAACAACCGCACAGCCCAAGCGGCATGCGCCTCCGCCCCGATCTCCAGCAACGGCGCCGACGCCGCGGGCAACGCGTCGACGCCCTCGCCGACCACCCGCCGAGCCGCTTCCACCGCCCGATCGGCGACCCGGTCCAGCTCCGGCGCCAGCCGCGCCAGCACACCCGTGGCGTCGAACGGATCCAGGCTCAGCAACCGCACGGTCGCCGAGGCCGCCCCGCTCACACTCTCGTAAGCCGCGCAGTACGCCGCGTCCTCGGGCCCGAGCCCGGCCGCCCGTGCCGTCAGCCCCAACACCACCGGCTGATGGGCCCCCTTGGGGAACTCCCGCGCCAGGACGTCGAGTTCGACCGACGGCCAGGTCGTCCGCGCCGCCCGCGTCAACTGCCGTCCCAGCCGTCGCGAGGCACCCCGCAGGGCCGGCGACGGCGTACGGGCGTCGACCGCCGCGTCCAACTCCCCGGCAGCGACACCGAGTACCGCGGCGGCGGCCACCGCCCCGGACACCAGCCCCGCCGTGTGCAACCGGCCCCGGCAGAAGTCGGCCAGACTCGCCGCCCCGGTGATCCGCCCGGCCTTCACCGCCGCCTCGGCCCCGCCGGAGTGCGCGTGCCCCCCGGCGGGAAAGCGGCCGTCGGCCAGCACGAGAAGTGTCGCCCTGCTCATCGAAGCCCCCTCATCAGAAGAGGAAGTACCGCTGGGCCATGGGCAGTTCGGCGGCGGGCGTCGCCTCGACGAGCTCCCCGTCGATGTGCACGGCGAAGCTGTCGGGGTCGACCCGCACCTGCGGCCGGGCGTCGTTCTCGCGCATGTCGGCCTTGGTGACACCGCGCGTCGACTCGATCGCCACGAAGCGCTTGCCGAGGTCGAGCCGTTCGGGCAATCCGTCCTCGATCGCGAGCGGCGCGACGAAGTTGAACGAGTTCGCGGCGGGCGCGCGCCCGATCGCCCCGAACATGGGCCGCGGCAGGATCGGCTGCGGGGTCGGGATGGACGCGTTGGCGTCGCCCATCTGCGCGTAGGCGATCTGGCCGCCCTTGATGACGAGGTGCGGCTTGACGCCGAAGAACGCCGGTTCCCACAGCACCAGGTCGGCGAGCTTGCCGGTCTCGACGGACCCGATCTCGCGGGCGAGGCCCTGCGCGAGCGCGGGGTTGATCGTGTATTTGGCGACATAGCGACGTACTCGATGGTTGTCGGCCCGTCCGTCACCGGGCAGCGCGCCCCGGCGCCGCTTCATGACGTGCGCGGTCTGCCAGGTCCGCAGGATGACCTCGCCGACCCGCCCCATGGCCTGTGCGTCGGAGGAGATGATCGAGATCGCGCCGAGGTCGTGGAGGATGTCCTCCGCGCCGATGGTGGACGGACGGATGCGGGACTCGGCGAAGGCCAGGTCCTCGGGGACGGCCGGGTTGAGGTGGTGGCAGACCATCAGCATGTCGAGGTGTTCCTCGGCGGTGTTGACGGTGTAGGGCCGCGTCGGGTTGGTCGAGCTGGGCAGGACGTGCGGCTCCGAGACGACGGTCATGATGTCCGGCGCGTGCCCGCCGCCCGCACCCTCGGTGTGGTAGGCGTGGATGCCGCGTCCGGCGATCGCGGCGAGGGTGTCGCCGACGAACCCGGCCTCGTTCAACGTGTCGGTGTGGATGGCGACCTGGATGCCCGTGCGGTCGGCGACGGTCAGGGAGGCGTCGATGACGGCCGGGGTCGAGCCCCAGTCCTCGTGCAGCTTGAGGCCGAGCGCGCCACCCCGGATCTGGGACATCATCGCGTCGTGCGAGACGGTGTTGCCCTTGCCCAGGAAGCCGATGTTGAGCGGGTACTGCTCCATCGCGGCCATCATCCGGGCGAGGTGCCAGGGGCCCGGCGTCACGGTCGTCGCCTTGGAGCCCTCGGCGGGGCCGGTGCCGCCGCCGACCAGGGTGGTGACGCCGGCGGACAGCGCCTCGTCGGCGATCTGCGGGCAGATGAAGTGGACGTGCGCGTCGACCGCGCCGGCCGTCAGGATCCGCCCGTTGCCCGCGATGACCTCGGTCTCGGGGCCGATCACCAGGTCGGGGTGGACGCCGTCCATGGTGTCCGGGTTGCCGGCCTTGCCGATGCCGGTGATGCGTCCGTCGCGGATGCCGACGTCGGCCTTGACGACGCCCCAGTGGTCGACGATGACGGCGCCGGTGACGATCGTGTCCGGGGTGCCGTCTGCGCGCGTAGCACGCGACTGTCCCATGGACTCGCGGATCACCTTGCCGCCGCCGAACACCGCCTCGTCACCGGCGAGTCCGGGGCCGCCGCTGCGGTCCTCCTCGATCTCGATCAGCAGGTCGGTGTCGGCGAGCCGGATCCGGTCGCCGGTGGTCGGGCCGAACAGGTCCGCGTACACGGCGCGGGAGATCTCAGGCATCGAGGGCACCTCCGGTCTCCCCGCGCAGCCCGGGCACGACACGGGCGCCGGCGAGCGGGACGAGTTCGACGTCGACGGGGATCCCCGGTTCGAAGCGCACGGCCGTACCGGCGGCGATGTTCAGCCGCTTGCCGCGGGCGGCGGCGCGGTCGAATTCCAGGCCGGGGTTGGCCTCGGCGAAGTGGTAGTGGGAGCCGACCTGGACAGGCCGGTCGGCGGCGTTGAGGACGGTCAGCGAGGTGACCTCGCGGCCCGGGTTGTAGACGATCGGGTCGTCCGCGAACAAGATCTCTCCGGGAATCATGGCGGTCTCTCCCCTCGTCAGACGATCGGGTCGTGGACGGTGACGAGCTTGGTGCCGTCCGGGAAGGTCGCCTCCACCTGGACGTCGTGGATCATCTCGGGGATGCCCTCCATGACGTCGTCGCGGGTCAGCAACTTGCGCCCGGAGGCCATGAGTTCGGCGACCGTACGGCCGTCACGCGCGCCTTCGAGGATGTGCGACGTGATGAGGGCGACCGCCTCGGGGTGGTTCAGCTTCAGACCACGGGCCCGGCGCTTCTCGGCCACGTCGGCCGCCACGTGGATCAGCAGCCTCTCTTGCTCGTGCGGGGTCAGTTGCACGTCCCACCTCACAGTCCTCGCTCCGGACCGTGCGGGGTCCGGCTGCCTCGGCCACCCGGGCAAAGTCCCTGGTGGCGTGGATCGGCAGGCTAGTTGGACCGAGTTTCAAGCAAGTTAACCGAGCTGTGATCTCTCAGGCGGTGGTCCGCGTGTCGGACGTGCTCATCAACGCCCGTAGACCGTCCTGGAGCACCAGGACCGGGGCCGGTCCGAAGAGGCACTGCTGTGCGATGAACCCCTGGACCATGGCGATCACCGTCCGGGTGACGTGCTCGGCCGGGATGTCCGACCGCATCGATCCGGACTCCTGGTACGTCCGGATGACCACGTCCCAGCTCTCCCGCAGCCCCTGGTAGCCCTGTCGCGTGACGGCAGCCAACTCCTTGTCACGGGCCGCCTCGGCCCAGACCTGCATGATCAGCCGCGGGAAGCCGGGCTCACCGTCGATGATCAGCGACGCCCAGGCGCCCATCATCCGGCCCAGGACCAGGCCGACCAGTTCGTCCAGCGGCGGGGGCGGACTCTGCCGGGAGACCTCCGCGAAGGCCTCGCGGACCTCCGCCAGCACCTCGGCGGCGATCGCGGTGATGAGCTCCTCCTTGCCGCTGAAGTAGCGGTAGACCGCGCCGGCCGACAGGTCCACCTCTTTGAGCACGTCCTGCATGGACGTGGCATGGAACCCGTTGCGGGCGAAGCAGCGGGCGGCGCCGTCGAGGATCTGCCGGCGGCGGGCGTCGAGGTGTTCCTGGGATACGCGGGCCATGCGTCCAACGTAAAACGAACATTCCTTCTTGACAAGACGCGACAGTCGCAGGACGGTGGTGACCGAGCAAAAACGAACGATCCTTCTTTTTAACCGCACCGGATTCACCAGAGCCATCAGAGCCACCAGAGTCGACCGGAGAGGAACCATCCCCATGTCCACCGCCCCCGCCACCCCCACGAGGGGACACAACCGCCGCATGGTCGCGGTCGTCGTGCTCATCCCCGTGCTCGCCGCTCTGGCGCTGTGGGCCTTCGCCTGGCCCGCCGCCCGCACCGCGCCCCGCGACCTGCCGCTCGGCGTGGCGGGACCGACCGCCGCGACGGCCCAGCTGGAGAAGCAACTCGCCCAGCACAAGGGCGCGTTCGAGATCCACCACTACGCCGACGAGGCCGCCGCCCGGGACGCCGTCGAGGACCGGACCGTATACGGCGCGGTCGTCGTCACCCCTCAGGGTCCCGAACTGCTGACCGCGTCGGCGGCGAGCCCCGTCGTCGCCCAGCTGCTCACGCAGGCGGTGACCCAGCAGGCCGCCGCAACCGGCACCGAGGTGAGGACGGTCGACGTCGTCGCCGCCCCCGCCGGTGACCCCAGGGGCGCCGCCCTCGGCGCGAGCGTGCTGCCGCTGGCGCTGGCCGGCATCATCGCGGGCGCCACGGTGACCATGCTCGGACTGCGCGGGATGCGGGCCGCGCTCACGCTCGTCGGTGCCGCGGCCGTGGTCGGCGTCGTCGCCGCCGCGCTCGCGCACAGCTGGCTCGGTGTGCTCACCGGCGACTGGTGGACGGAGGCCGGCACGCTCGGCCTGTCGACGCTGGCGGTCGGCGCGGCCGTGGCAGGACTGGCCGCACTGGTCGGGCCCGCCGGCATCGGAGTCGTGGCGTTCTTGATGATGTTCCTCGGCAACCCGTTCTCCGGCGCGGCCTCGGCACCGCGGATGCTGCCGGAGCCGGTCGGCACGATCGGCCAGTGGCTGCCGCCGGGGGCGGGTACGACCCTGCTGCGCTCGGTGTCGTTCTTCGACGGCGCGGCGGCGACCGGTCCCGTGCTGACGCTGACCTGGTGGGCCGCGCTGGGCCTGGGCGCCGTCCTGCTGGGCAACACGCTCAAGGCGCGCACGAAGACCCAGGAGCCGGTGACGGAACGGGAGTTGACCGCCGTCGGCTGACGCCCGCCGGGCCACCACAGGACCGACCGCGCATCCCCGCTGTAGCGGAGGGGATGTGCGGTCTTTCTGTCTGCGGGTGCCCCACGCCAGGAGGCGCCGGTGCCTCGCGCTAGGAGGCGCCGGTCCCCCGGTGGTGCGCCGTGATGCCGAACCGCTGCTGTTCGCGGGGAGCGGACGGGACCTCGCGGACCGTGGAGACCGCGGTGATCACCTGCTCCTCCTCGACGGCCGCCGCGTCGAGCTCGGCGAGTCGTGCCAGGTCGGCGGCGGAGACGAGGGCGACCAGCGGCTTGCCGTGCCGTGTCACGACGACGCGCTCGCCGCCGTACACCACCCGGTTGATCAGATCGGCGAGTTCAGCCCTGGCTTGCGTCACCGGAATCTCGTAGGCCATACCCCATTCTAACGTCATGTACGTCCTGTACATTTTTTACAGACGCAGTCGGCCACAGCAGACGCAGAAGGAGGGGGCACCCATGATCCGACCCACCGCCCGCCATGTCCTGCCCGAGTTCACCGAGCGCACCAGTTCCGGGGTCCGGACGATGGATCCGTACTCGAAGCTGCTGGAGGAGCGGATCGTCTTTCTCGGGACGCCGGTCGACGACGTCTCGGCGAACGACGTGATGGCGCAGTTCATGCACCTCGAGTACCAGGACCCGGACCGGGACATCTCGCTGTACATCAACTCCCCCGGCGGCTCGTTCACCGCGATGTCGGCGATCTACGACACGATGCGGTTCGTCACCTGTGACGTGGAGACCATCTGCCTGGGTCAGGCCGGCTCCTCCGCCGCGGTGTTGCTGGCCGCGGGCACACCGGGCAAGCGGCTCGCGCTGCCGGGTGCGCGCGTGGTCCTCCATCAGCCCGCGTTCTCCGGGCCGATCGAGGGACAGGCCAGTGATCTGGCCATCCAGGCCGAGGAGTTGATGCGGACCCGCGACCTGCTGGAGGAGCTGCTGGTACGGCACACCGGCCGCTCGGCGGAGCAGGTGCACGAGGACATCGAGCGGGACAACATCCTGGACGCGCAGGGGGCGTTGGAGTACGGCCTGGTGGACCGGATCGTCTCCACCCGCAAGACCACGCTCACCCCGCCCGCGGGGAGGTGAGCCGCCGGTGCTCCCACCCGAGCTGCCGCCGCTGCCCGCGTTGACGCGCGCCGAGGGCGAGTTGATCGACCGTTATCTCGACGTGGTCGACCTGCTCGGCCGGATCAACCCGGCGCGGGACGGGGACACCTACCGCGGGCTGCGGGCAGCGCAGGCGTTGGTGTCCAAGGCGGCCGAACTACGGGACGCGCTGGCGCTGATGCACCAGCGGGGCGAGGCCGAGGTGCACGCTCCCACCTTGGCGCGGGCGCTGCGGGTGCTGGACGGCGAGCGCCGCACGGCGCGGCTCACTCTGCCGCCGAGCTCCGCCAGTTGAGGCAGGCGTGGCCGGTTCGGATGTCCGCCGTGCGGTCGGGACGTCCGGACCGGAGGTGAAACGGACCAAATGACGTACCCCCGTTCGGCGGAGTTGCGGCTACTTCTTGGCGACCGTCAAGGTTGCGCAACGCGCGTGATGCGAGGGCCGCATGAGGCGTTCCTGTGCTGGTCCGGGGGGCTGCGCACCCCTGGACACCGGCTCGAACACGGGGGTGTCCACCCGAACGGGTGAGTGGTGAGTAACCCCACAAATCCCCGATTCCGTTGGGCTTTTCGGACATTCATAGGTCAAGATCCCTGTCTGACGACAAGACCCCGCCGCAGCGGCGGGGCGATCCGGGCGGACGCCGAGTCCTACCGCCGCCCGGATGACAGGTCGACAGGATTGCATCGGTAGGAGTGGAGGACCCAAGCACGACGGGTCGCCGGGACGGTCACGCCATGACCGGGTCGAGCAGCCCTTGGGGTGAAGCCGCGTCAGCGGCCGGGCAACTTTGTCAGCCCGAATCCGACAGGTCATCCTTCACAGGCGGCTGACGAAGGGTTGCGCATGTCTGCGCTCAATCGTGTCCCGTCGCTGATGGCCCGGGCCGGTACGGCCTCCGCTCTCACCCTCGCCGCAGTGGGCGGCTCCGTCGTGATCCCCGGTGTCGCATCCGACGCCGCGGCCGCGACACCTGCGACCAAGGCACTTCACATCGCGGCTTCCAAGAAGGGCTCCCCGTACAAGTACGGCGCCACCGGACCACGCCGCTTCGACTGCTCAGGGCTCACGCTGTACTCGTTCAAGAAGGCGGGCAAGAAGCTTCCCCGCACGGCGGCCCAGCAGTACAACAAGACCCACCACATCTCGGCCAAGGGCCGCAAGGCCGGGGACCTCGTGTTCTTCCACTCGGGCTCCAGCGTCTACCACGTCGGCATCTACGCCGGGAAGGGAAAGATCTGGCACGCCCCGAAGACCGGGGACGTGGTACGGCTGCAGAAGATCTGGACGAAGAGCGTCTGGTACGGCCGGGTCAGCTGACTCTCCCGCGGGGGCGACGGCGCCCTGACACGCCGTCGCCCTCGCGGGGCACGACACAGGCTCTACGGCTCCTGCTGTCCCGCGGTCGTGACCGGCCGCGCCGGTACGGTCCACGGAAGTTCGATGGAGACCGTCTTGCCGCCCTCCGGAGTGGCCCGCACCCGCAGCCGGCCGCCGCACTCCGCGGCCAGCCACCGAATGATCACCATGCCCCGGCCGTTGTCCTGTTGGACAGCGGCCGGCAGGCGTTTGGGAAACCGGGGGTGGCTGTCGGTCACCCCGATGCGCAGGTGTTCGTCACGGTCCAGCACGATGTCCACCGTGAAGGTGGGTGACTGGCCGAAGGTGTGCTGTACGGCGTTGGTGGCCAGTTCGGAGACGATGAGCCGGACACTGTCGGCCACCTCGGTGTCGGACGGCAGACCCCACTCCGCCAACGTCGAGACCACATAACCGCGGGCCGTGGCGACCGAGGCGGGTTCGCTCGGCAGAGTGACGGATGCTTCCAGGTGGTCTGCCATGGCGACGTCGTCCCTTTCCCGCGGGACCGGGGTCCGACACAGAGCGGATGGTTCGAGTACGGTCCCGGACTGGTGCTTCGTCGCCAGACTGCCATTACCGCGCCGGTCACGGGTGGCGATCCACCAAGATATGCATATATCTGTCGCTCAAAGCGGTGAACTCTACGACGGGAGACCGTATTTGGGCGGCCCGGAAGGAGTAAGGAGTGACCCATGCAGCACGGACCCGCGGTGCGCCGCCGGAAGCTGGGCGCCGAACTGCGTTCGTTGCGCACCGGGTCGGGGCTCACCAGTGGTGAGGCGGCCCGGATGGTGGGCTGGCATCAGTCGAAGGTGAGCCGGATCGAGACCGGCGCCAGCGGTGTGAAACCGGCCGATGTGCGGTTACTGCTGGATGCCTACGGCGTCTCGGATCCGCAGTTGCGGGAGATGCTCCAGATGCTGGCGGGCTCCGACGAGGGCGGCGGCCGGCACCACTGGTGGCACGCCTACCGCGGGGTGCTGCCGACGACCTACCGCGACTTCATCAGCCTGGAGTCCCAGGCGAGCGCGATGCGGACGCTGGAGACCTCGGTGGTGCCCGGGCTGTTGCAGACGCCCGAGTACGCGCGGGCGGTGACCAGGGCTGCGGTCGGAGGTCTGGACGACGAACGGCTCGACGCGCTGGTCGAGGTGAGGCTCGCCCGACAGGACGTCCTGCGTTCGAATCCGCCGCTGAAACTCAGCGCGATCCTGGACGAGGCGGTGCTGCGCCGGGAGATCGGCGGCCCTGACGTCATGTCACGCCAGCTGGCCCGCCTCATCGAGGCGGCTCGCCTGCCCCAAGTGCGGCTTCAGGTACTGCCGTTCACCGCCGGGGCGCATGTCGGCGTCACCGGACCTTTCGTTGTCTTCTCATTTTCGAGCACTTCTGATCTGGACGTGGTTGTTCTCGACCACTTGACGAGTAGCCTCTACCTCGAACGGAAAGAAGACCTCCAGGCCTACATCGAGGCCTTCAACACCCTTCAGATCTATGCCCTTTCACCCGAGGACTCGTTGGATTACATCGCCGCGATAGGTGACGGCGCGTAAGGAGGCACCATGTCAGCACTGCCTCGGAACGTTCCTTCCAGTACCGATCTGCACGGTGTGCGGTGGCTGCGCAGCAGCTACAGCACGGGAGCCAACAACTGCGTCGAGACGGCGCTGTCGCGCTCCGGCCCCTGGGCGGGGCTGCTCGCCGTGCGCGACTCCAAGGACGCGTCAGGACCCGTCCTGCTCTTCTCCCCCGAGAGCTGGGCGGGCTTCACGGCCGCGTTCGACCTCTGATCGGTTCCGTGTCCCGGACCTGATCAGTTCCGTATCCGGCGGCGCACGGCCGTGTCACGCCGACTCATGGTCGCGTTTCGCCGATCACACCCACAGCGCGTTCGATCTGCGCCTCGGAGAGGTCCGCACGGGCTGTCAGCCTGAGCCGTGAGATGCCGTCGGGCACGGAGGGGGGCCGGAAACACCCCACGACGAGCCCCGCGGCACGGCAGTCGGCCGCCCACCGCAAGGCCCCCTCCGGGGACGGCGCGCGCACGGAGACCACCGCGGCGTCGGGGCGTACCGCCTCGTGCCCCGCGGCGGTCAGGCGTGCGTGCAGTTCGGCCGCGACCGTACGCGCGCGTGCCGCCCGCCCCGGTTCCCGGCGCAGCAGCCCCAGGGCCGCCAGGGCGGCGCCCGCCGCCGCGGGGGCCAGACCCGTGTCGAAGATGAACGTCCGGGCCGCGTTGATCAGATGGTCGATCACCCGCGCGGGACCGAGGACGGCTCCGCCCTGGCTGCCCAGCGACTTGGACAGCGTGACCGTCACGACCACGTCGTCGGCGCCCGCGAGCCCCGCCGCGTGCGGCGCGCCGCGTCCGCCGTCCCCGAGGACGCCCAGCCCGTGCGCGTCGTCGACCAGCAGTCCCGCGCCGTGCTCCCGGCACACCCCGGCGAGCGCCGCGAGCGGGGCCGCGTCGCCGTCGACCGAGAACACCGTGTCGGACACGACGACCGCCGAGCCCTCCGGCCCCTCATGGGTGCGCAGCGCCTTGCGCACGGCCTCCGGGTCGGTGTGCGGGACCACCTGCGTGGTGCCCCGGGCCAGTCGGCAGCCGTCGATGAGGGAGGCGTGGTTGCCCGCGTCGGAGACGATCAGCGAGCCGTGCGGGGCCAGGGTCGTGACCGCGGCGAGGTTGGCCGCGTACCCCGAGGAGAAGACCAGCGCCGCCTCGAAGCCGCAGAAGTCGGCCAGCTCGCGCTCCAGCTCCGTGTGCAGCTCCGTCGTCCCGGTGACGAGCCGCGAGCCGGTCGAGCCGCCGCCCCAGGTGTGCGCCGCCCGCGCCGCGCCCTCGGCGACCTCGGGGTGGTGCGCGAGACCCAGGTAGTCGTTGCTCGCGAGGTCGAGGAGCGGGGAGTCGGCCGGGCGCGGGCGCAGGGTCCGTACGAGCCCGGCCCGGCGGCGCAGCAGCGCCTGCTCGTCGATCCAGCCGAACGCCATGGCTCCTCCGGGCTTTTGTAGGCAGTGGACAGACACTAACCGCAGGTCCCGCAGCCCATGATGTGGCAATACACACACGACGAAGTCCCTTCGTTGTGCGAACTCTCCTTGGCCGGAAGCTGCTCCGTAGGACAGGATCGGCTCTCATGGACCTGCTGAACACGCTGGTGGACAAGGGGCTTCGGCGCGAGCTGCCGACCCGCGAGGAGGCTCTCGCCGTCCTCGCCACTTCCGACGACGACGTGCTCGATGTGGTGGCCGCGGCCGGCAAGGTGCGCAGGCACTGGTTCGGCCGCCGGGTGAAGCTCAACTACCTCGTCAACTTGAAGTCCGGACTGTGTCCCGAGGACTGCTCCTACTGCTCCCAGCGACTCGGTTCCAAGGCCGAGATCCTGAAGTACACCTGGATCAAGCCGGACGAGGCGTCGAAGGCGGCGGCGGCCGGTCTGGCGGGAGGCGCCAAGCGGGTCTGCCTGGTGGCGTCCGGACGCGGACCGACCGACCGTGACGTGGACCGGGTCTCGGACACGATCAAGGCGATCAAGGACCAGAACGAGGACGTCGAGGTGTGCGCCTGCCTCGGCCTGCTCTCCGACGGCCAGGCCGAGCGGCTGCGCGCGGCGGGCGCGGACGCGTACAACCACAACCTCAACACGTCCGAGGCGACGTACGGGGACATCACGACCACGCACACCTACGCCGACCGCGTGGACACCGTGCAGAAGGCGCACGCGGCCGGTCTGTCCGCCTGCTCCGGTCTGATCGCGGGCATGGGCGAGACCGACGAGGACCTGGTCGACGTGGTGTTCTCGCTGCGCGCCCTCGACCCGGACTCGGTTCCGGTCAATTTCCTGATCCCGATGGAGGGCACCCCGCTCTCCAAGGAGTGGAACCTCACCCCGCAGCGCTGCCTGCGCATCCTGGCGATGGTCCGTTTCGTGTGCCCGGACGCCGAGGTGCGCATCGCGGGCGGCCGTGAGGTCCACCTGCGCACGATGCAGCCGTTGGCCCTGAACCTGGCCAACTCGATCTTCCTGGGCGACTACCTCACCAGCGAGGGCCAGGCCGGCCACGCCGACCTGGAGATGATCGCGGACGCCGGCTTCGAGGTGGAGGGCACCGACCAGGTGACCCTGCCGGAGCACCGGGCGACGGCGGGCGCGGGCTGCGGTTCGCACGCGGGCGGCGGCTGCGGGTCCCACGAGGGCGGCGGGAGCGCCGGGTGCGGGTCGCACGCGGGTGGCGACGTCTGCGGCACGGCGACTGCGGAGCCCGTGCCTGCTGCCGCGTCCGCGGCCGCGCTGAACGAACCCCGTACCGACCTGGTCTCGGTCCGTCGCCGAGGTGCCGGAACGGATCTCGCGCCCAATGCCTGACCTGCCCGCCCCGCCCGGCCTGTCCGTCACCGAGCTGCTGGAACTGGACCGACGGCACGTCTGGCATCCCTACGGACCCATGCCGGGCCGGCAGGAACCGCTCGTCGTGGAGTCGGCGAGCGGGGTCCGGCTGAGGCTGCGCGGGGCGGACGGGAGCACGGACGAGGTCGTGGACGGCATGTCGTCCTGGTGGTCGGCGATCCACGGCTACAACCACCCGGTGCTCAACGAGGCCGCGCAGGAGCAGCTCGGCCGGATGAGCCACGTGATGTTCGGCGGCCTGACGCACGAGCCCGCGGTCCGGCTCGTGAAGCACCTTGTCGACATGTCGCCCGAGGGTCTGGAGCACGTCTTCCTGGCCGACTCGGGCTCGGTGTCGGTCGAGGTGGCCGTCAAGATGTGTCTCCAGTACTGGCGTTCGCTGGGCCGCCCCGCGAAACAGCGCCTGCTGACCTGGCGCGGCGGCTACCACGGCGACACCTGGCAGCCGATGTCGGTGTGCGACCCCGAGGGCGGGATGCACGAACTCTGGTCCGGGGTCCTGCCCCGCCAGGTGTTCGTGGACGCGCCTCCGGCCGAGTACGAGGAGTCGTACGCCGACCAGTTGCGGTCGGCGATCGAGCGCCACGCCGACGAACTGGCCGCGGTGATCGTCGAACCGGTGGTGCAGGGCGCGGGCGGGATGCGGTTCCACTCCCCCGCGTATCTGCGGGTGCTGCGGGAGGCGTGCGACGCGCACGACGTGCTGCTGGTGTTCGACGAGATCGCGACCGGCTTCGGGCGCACTGGTGCGCTCTTCGCGGCGGACCACGCGGCCGTGACACCGGACGTGATGTGCGTCGGCAAGGCCCTGACCGGCGGCTACCTGACGATGGCGGCGACCCTGTGCACCGCGCGCGTGGCCGACGGCATCTCGCGCGGCGAGGTCCCGGTGCTGGCCCACGGCCCGACCTTCATGGGCAACCCGCTCGCAGCGTCCGTCGCCTGCGCCTCGATCGAGCTGCTGCTCGGCCAGAACTGGCAGGCGGAGATCAAACGGATCGAGACGGGCCTGCGGAACGGACTGGCACCGGCACGTGAGCTGCCGGGCGTGCGGGACGTCCGGGTCCTCGGTGCCATCGGGGTCGTGCAGCTCGATCACGACGTCGACATGAAGGCGGCCACGGAGGCGGCGGTGCGCGAGGGCGTGTGGCTGCGGCCGTTCCGGGACCTGATCTACACGATGCCGCCGTACGTCACCGGGGACGCGGATCTGGCGCGGATCGCGGACGCGGTGTGCGCGGCCGCGCGGGAGGGATGACATGTCGTCGGTACTGGTGATCACGGGGACCGGCACGGAGGTCGGCAAGACGGTCACGACCGCCGCGGTCGCCGCCGCGGCGCTCGCCGCCGGTCGCTCGGTGGCCGTGCTGAAGGCGGCACAGACGGGTGTACGTCCGGACGAGCCCGGGGACGCGGCGGAGGTCGCGCGGCTCGCGGGCGCCGTCACCACCGCCGAACTCGCCCGCTATCCCGACCCGTTGGCACCGGCGACGGCCGCACGGCGGGCCGGGATGGCGCCGGTGCGTCCGCAGGACGTCGCCGAGGCCGCCGCCAAGCTCGCCACCGACCACGATCTCGTGCTGGTGGAGGGGGCGGGCGGACTGCTCGTCCACTTCGACGCGGAGGGCGGCACTCTGGCGGACGCGGCGACACTGCTCGGGGCGCCGGTCCTGGTCGTGGCGTCGGCGGGCCTGGGCACGCTGAACACGACGGAGCTGACGGCCCGTGAACTCCGTTCGCGTGAGCTGGAGTTGGCGGGAGTGGTGATCGGGAGCTGGCCGAACTCACCTGATCTGGCGTCCCGTTGCAACGTGGCGGACCTGCCGGAGGTGTCCGGGGCGCCGCTACTGGGCGCGGTGCCCGCCGGGGTGGCAGCACTGCCTCCGGCCGACTTCCGTACCTACGCGCCGAGTTGGCTGGCGCCGCGGTTGTCGGGGACGTGGGACGCGGAGGCGTTCGGGGTGCGGGAGGCTCCGTAGGGGTGCGCTTCGAGAAGCTTCCTGGTGTCCTCACCTGACTCTTGCCCGCCGAAGCCCTCGCGCGGCCCCTATGCGGTGCCTCTGCTGTCACCACCCCCACCCAGCAACCGCACCAGGTCGATCCGCGACCGGATCCCCAACCGCGAGAAGACACCCCGCAGATGGTGGTCGATCGTGCGCGGGCTGAGGGCGAGGCGGGCGGCGATCTCGCGGTTGGTGGCGCCGTCGGCGGCCATGCGGGCGATGAGGAGCTGCTGGGCCGTGAGGCGGGCCGTGGGGTCGATGGCGGCCGTGTGTGCGGGGGTTGCGGGGGCGCCGAGGGCGCGGAGTTCGGCGCGGGCCTGGGCCGCGCAGTGCGGGGCGCCGAAGGAGTCGAAGGCCTCCAGGGCGCTGTGCAGGCGGTCGCGGGCCTCGGTACGGCGGCGCAGTCGACGTAACGCGCCGCCGAACAGCAGCTCCGTGCGGGCGCGTTCGAAGTCGCGGGTGCCGTGGGCGTGGAGGTCGAGGGCGGCGCGGTAGTGCTCGACGGCCTCGGCGCCGGGGGCGAGCAGAGCGCGGCAACGGGCGCTCAGGGCAAGGTCGTCAGGGCTGCGGACGGCACTGGCCCAGCGGTCGTAGTCGGCGTGGGCGGCCCGCGCCACACGCGTGTCGCCGGTGCGGGCGGCGGCCTCGACGTAGTGCGGGGTGGCCAGGTGCCGGATGGCGCGGTGCCCGTGTCCAGGACCGAACCCGGCGAGCGCGCGCAGCCGGGCCGCGGCGCCGGCGAATCGGCCGGCCGCGAGATCGAGGTAGGCGAGCGCCCACTGGGCCAGCGCGGCGGCCAGACCGAGCCCGTGGGTGAGGGCGTACGAGCGTGCGGCGGTGGCCCGTTCGCGGCAGGTGTCCTCGTCGCCGGTGAGGGCGGCGAACATGGCGAGGGCTGCCTGCAGATGACAGGCGCCGTTGTCCTGTCCCGTGGCGTGGGCCTGCCGCAGGGCGTCAAGGGCGGTGGCCGCGCCGGCGTGCGGGCGTCCGGTCCAGAAGTCGGCGTAGGCGCGGAACTCCAGCGCCTGGGCGACGGTGGCGGTCGCGCCCCGGGCCCGCGCCGAGGAGACGGCCCGTACGGTCGCGGTGGCGGCGAGGGTGTGGTCCCCGAGCATCAGCGCGGCGATCCCGGCGTGCACGAGGAGCGTAGGGTCGGCGCCGGGGCCGTGCGCGGGGAGCGTGGGGTCGACGCCAGGGCCGCCGTGCACGAACAGCGCGGGATCTTCGCCCGGTTCACTGTGGCCCGCCGCCACCCGCAACAACTCCCGCGCGTCCTCGTACCGCCCGTCCACGGCGGCCGCGAGCCCACCCAGCGCCCCCGGCGGCCCGACACCCAGCCGCCCCGCGACCCGGAGCGCCTCCCGACTGCGCCGCAGATCACCGGTATAGACGGCGGCTTCGGTGGCCCGGGCGAGGAGGTGGACGGCGGAGTCGGGGTGGTGGGGTGTCGCGGCTCTCCGCTCGGCACCGCTGGGTCTGCCCGGCGCCGCAGGGGCTGTGCGGCGGCCCGGCGAGACTCCGGCGGCCGGACGCGGTACACGTGAGGAGTCGGCAGCATCCGCCGCCCGACCGAAAGACTCCACCACGGAGTCGAGGCCGCCCGGCACACCTGCTCCCCGATCGGCATCGCCGAGCCCGCCCGGCGCCGCAGGGGCTGTGCGGCGCCCCGGCGAGACTCCGGCGGCCGGACTCGGTGCACATGAGGAGTCGGCAGCATCCGCCGCCCGGCCCAAAGGCTCCACCACGGAGTCGAGGCCGCCCGGCCCACCTGCTCCCCGATCGGCATCGCCGAGTCCGCCCGGCGCCACAGGGGCTGTGCGCCGGCCCGGCGAGACTCCGGCGGCCGGACTCGGTGCACGGGCCCCCGGTTGCCGTTCAGCGGGAGGAGGAGCTGACGCCCTGGCGAAATCTCCCTCCGTCGAAGGCGACGGTCTCTCGCCGATGCCGCCCCGGCCGGAACCCGGCGCGGTGGTGACTCCTTCGACTGACGCCGCCTCTCCCCCGCCGCCCCGCTGGACCGCAGCCGCCACCAGCGCGTCGAACGCCTCCGTCGCGTTGCCCGCGCGTAGCGCGAACAGGCCGGCCAGGGCGTCGTCCTGTGCTGCCGAGGCCGCGAGGCGGCGCGCCCGGTCGCCGTCGCCCGCGTGCCAGGCGTCCGTGGCGGCGCGGGCGAGGAGGCGGGCGGTCTCGGTCCGGTCGGGGCTGAGGGCGGCGGCGCGTTCGACCAGGGCGCGGGCCAGGGTGAGTTGGCCGGCCGTGCGGGCCTGGTCCGCGGCGGCGCGAAGCTCGGAGGTGAGGCGGCCGCTCGGTCCCAGAGCGCCCGCGCCGCGGTGCCAGGAGCGGCGGGGTGTCTCGCCGTCGGCGCGCAGGACGCGGGCCAGGAGGCGGTGTGCGTCACGCCGGTCCGCCGGGGACCCGGTCTCGTAGGCGGCGATCCTCGTCCAGGCGTCGCGGAAGACGACACCGCCCGCTCCGGCGTGTGCGAGGCCCGCGGTCTCGGCCCGTTCCAGGGGGCGCGTGTCCAGGCGGGCTGCGGCGGTCGCGCGGAGGAAGGCGTGGGTGGCCAGGGGGTATTGATCGGCCGCTGCCAGCAGCAGGAGGAGGCGGGTGTCGTCCGGGAGGGCGCGGATCTCGGCGCGGTGGGCGTGCAGCAGGGCCGGGGCCAGTTCCGCGGGGTCCGTGGGGAGCGGGTCGTGGCCCGACGTCTGCCGCTCGGTGAGCCGCGGTACGGCTTCCGCCGCGGCGCGCGGATCGCCGTATACGGCATGCAGCATCCGTACCCGGACGCCTTCGGGAAGCATCGGAGCCAGTTGCCGCCACGCGTCCGTGGGGGGAGACGGTGGCGAAGTGCGGTCGAGCGGCGGGGGGTTCACCGGATACACCACACAACTGACGTTACTGGCGAGTTAATTGACCCGTAAAGACCGGCGATTTCACCGATGCGGCGCGCGTAGACCCGCGCTGACACTCCTGACGAACCCCATCCGTTTCAGGAGGCATCATGCAGCGCCACAAGCGTCGTATCGCCACCGCCCTTCCGGGAGTTGTCGCCACGCTCCTGCTGTCCCTCTCCCTCGCCGCCGCACCCGCTCAGGCGGCCACCCACAACCCGGTCGTGTTCGTGCACGGCCTCAGCGGCTCGGCGAGCGGCTGGGACGACTGGGTAGCCGACTTCAAGGCCGACGGCTACTCCGCCGCCGAGTTGGACGCCTGGTCGTACGACTGGGGGCAGTCCAATGCCACCAGCGCACAGCAACTGGCCACCGAGATCAAGAACGTGCTGGCGCGCACCGGCGCGTCCAAGGTGGATCTCGTCGCCCACTCGATGGGTGTGCTCAGCACCCGCTACTACCTCAAGAACCTGGGCGGGACGGCGTACGTCGACGACTTCGTGTCGGTCGCCGGTACGAACCACGGGACGTCCGTCGCCTCGCTGTGCGCCTGGCTGTACACGTCCTGCAAGGAGATGCAGACCGGCAGCGCGTACGTGACCGCGCTGAACTCCGGTGACGAGACACCGGGCAGCGTCTCCTACGCGAGCTACTGGTCCGACTGCGACTCCGCGGTCGTCCCCAACAGCTCGGCCCTGCTGAGCGGCGCGACCAACGTGGACGTCGGGTGCATCTCGCACACCGACACGAACAACGACCACGGCGTGTACACCAAGGTCCGGGACTTCATCGCCTGACCCGGTGAGAGGGTGCGCGGGGCCGTTCCGGGGGACAATCGCGGTAAGGCGTCCGGTGAGGGAGGTCCTCATGCCGCAGGGATCCACCGGTTCCGCGAAGGTCACGCGGGGCCCCGTGCACCATCCGCTGTTCGCCCGCTACTACGCCAAGGTCAGCGTCGGCGCCGAGACCCGGATGGGCATGGGCCGGGTACGCGACCGGCTGCTGGCCGGGCTGTCCGGCCGGGTCATCGAGATCGGCGCGGGCAACGGGCTCAACTTCGCGCACTACCCGCGTACGGTCGCGGAGGTCGTCGCCATCGAACCGGAGTCCCTGCTGCGGCAGTTGGCGGTCGAGGCCGCCCTGCGCGCGGAGGTACCGGTCGATGTCGCGCCGGGCGCCGCGGAGGCGCTGCCGGTCAAGTCCGAGGCCTTCGACGCGGCCGTGCTGTGTCTGGTGCTGTGCAGCGTCCGGGACGTGCGGCGCGCGCTCGGCGAGGTGCGGCGGGTGCTGCGGCCGGGCGGTGTCGTGCGGTTCTTCGAGCACGGGCAGGGCGGTGGCAGCGCGATGACCTTCACCCAGCACGCCCTGGACCGCACGCTTTGGCCGCCCCTGAACGGCGGCTGTCATCTGGCCCGTGAGCCGATCGCCGCCTTCCGGGAGGCGGGCTTCGAACTCGGCCCCTACCGGCGGCTGTTGATGCCGGAGAAGGGACCGCGGCTGCCCACCTCGTACTGCGTGCTGGGCACGGCCTGGCGACCGGTCGAGACGCCGGAGGTCAAGGAGCCGGCCACCGGGCCGTGATCACAGCGTCCACTGGCGCAGTTCCTCCGCGATCTCGTACACCGTGGCCTCGCCGTTCTTGACCAGCCGGGCCAGATCACGGACCTGTTCGGGCGAGGTGGCGACCTTGAGACCGCTCGCGACGAGGTAGGCGTACGCCACAGCCGAGGCGAAGAGGGCGTTGGAGCGCTCCAACGCCGGTACGTGGATCAGGAGTTGGAGCAGCGCGGCGGCACGCGCGGGCGGGGTGTCGTAGACGGGTACGTCGAAGATCTCGGCCTCGTGGCGGGCCACGGCGGCGACCAGGGCACCCCAGTCGGTGACCTGGGGGTCCCCCGGTGTCTTCTGTTCGGCGAGCATGAGGAGCCAGGCAAGATCGATTCTGAGACTGCTCAACGGATCAGCGGCGACCTTCGCGCGGCGGTTCCTTCTCCGTGCCGAACTCCTCGGCGAAGACGGACTCGTACTGCTTCATGAAGTCCGCGGCGGCGTCCACGAAGGTGTGGCCGACCTCTCCGGTGTCCTGTCTGACCAGCTCTTCGATGTAGCGGTTGACGCTCATGCCGCGGGCCAGAGCGCGCTCACGGGCGGCGCGGGCGGTGCCCTCGTCCACTCTCACGTTCAGCTGGGTCTTCGCCATACCTAGACGCTAGCGCCGAACAGCTAGCACCGGCAAGGGGTACTCAGGTACCAAATCCCGGACGAAAGGGTCCACCTCCGGGTGGAGCGTGCCCCTTACATCCGTATCGGGGGCCCGACCTGCGGTGGAGACCACCCAGGACTTGCGAGGGATTCCACGTGTGCTGCGCATCACACTACGCTCGGCCGGGACCAGCGAGTCGCCATGCCCAGGAGCGAGGAGACGGCTTTGTCCACACCTGCTGCGCAGTACGTTCCCGGCCATGCGTCGGCGGACGGGATCGCGGCCCGCGCCCGCGGTCTGACCAAGGCGTACGGCTCGGGCGAGACGACGGCGCTCGCCCTCGACTCGGTGGACGTGGACATCGCGCGCGGCCGTTTCACCGCCGTCATGGGGCCCTCGGGCTCCGGGAAGTCCACGCTGATGCACTGTCTGGCGGGGCTCGACAACGTGTCGGCCGGTCAGGTGTGGCTCGGCGACACGGAGATCACCGGGCTGCGGGAGCGGGAGTTGACCCGGCTGCGCCGCGACCGGATCGGGTTCATGTTCCAGTCGTTCAACCTGATCCCGACCCTCAACGCGCTCGAGAACATCACCCTGCCCATGGACATCGCGGGCAAGAAGCCCGACGAGAAGTGGCTGGACCAGGTCATCGACACCCTGGGGCTGCGGGACCGGCTCAAGCACCGGCCCTCCCAGCTCTCCGGCGGCCAGCAGCAGCGCGTGGCCTGCGCGCGGGCGCTGGCCTCCCGCCCCGAGCTGATCTTCGCCGACGAACCGACCGGCAACCTCGACTCGCGCGCCGGCCTCGAGGTCCTCGGCTTCCTGCGCGAGGCCGTCGACCAGCTGTCCCAGACCGTGGTCATGGTCACCCACGACCCGGGCGCCGCAGCCCACTCCGACCTGGTGCTCTTCCTCGCGGACGGGCGGATCGTGGACGAGATGGAGCGGCCGACGGCGGAGGCGGTGCTGGAGCGCATGAAGCGGTTCGACTCGCTGCGCGGCCCGTCGGACGGGGACGGGGATGTGTTCGGCACCGGGTCCGGGGACGGCCCGCCCGCCTCCGCCGACGTGAACCTCGACAAGGACTGAACCGGTGCTCAAGGCGACACTTCGCAGCTTCCTCGCGCACAAGGGCCGGCTGCTGCTCTCCGCGCTGGCGATCGTGCTGTCCGTGGCGTTCGTCGCGGGCAGCCTGATCTTCTCGGACACGGTCACCCGCACCTTCGACCGGCTGTTCGCCTCCACCTCCGCCGATGTGACGGTGGAGGCCAAGGACGACCTCAAGTCGCAGGTGCCGACGGGGGAAGCCCAGACCGTGCCCGCCGCACTCGCGGACCAGGTGGCGAAGGTGGCCGGCGTCGCGTCGGCCCACGCGGACGTCGGCGTCGAGAACATCACCGTCGTCGACAGCAAGAACAAGTCGGTCGGCCCGACCACCGGCGCCCCGACCATCGCCTCCGACTGGTTCCTCACCGACCGCAGCCCCGTGAAGCTGACCTCGGGTCATGCCCCGCAGGGTGGCGGCGAGGCGCTCCTGGACGCCGACACCGCCGACAAGAAGCACGTGAGGATCGGCGACACCCTGACCGTGCTCGCCCAGCCGGGCACGTTCAAGGTCCGCATCGTCGGCATCGCCACGTTCACCACCACCAACCCGGGCGCGGCCCTCGTCTTCCTCGACCCCCGGACCGCGGCGGCCCAACTGCTCGGCTCCGCCGACAAGGCCACCGGCATCTCCGTCGACGCGGCGAAGGGCGTCAGCGACACCGTGCTCAAGCAGCGGGTCGCCGCCGTGGTGGGCACCACCGACTACGAGGTCAGGACGGCCGACGAGCAGGCCAAGTCGGCCGCCTCCGACCTCGGCGGCTTCCTCGACATCATCAAGTACGTGATGCTCGGCTTCGCCGGCATCGCCGTCCTGGTGGGCGTGTTCCTGATCGTCAACACCTTCTCCATGCTGATCGCCCAACGCACCCGCGAACTCGGCCTGTTGCGCGCCCTGGGCGCCGACCGCCGGCAGGTGCGCCGGTCCGTGCTCACCGAGGCGATCCTGCTCGGCCTGGTCGGCTCGACGCTGGGCCTCGCGGCGGGCATCGGGCTCGCGGCCGGACTGATCAAACTCATGAGCGCCTTCGGCATGAACCTCAAGACCACCGAGATGGTGGTGGGTTGGGGCACCCCCGTCGCGGCCTACGTCGTCGGGGTCGGCGTCACCTTTGTCGCGGCCTACCTCCCCGCGCGGCGCGCCGCCGGCGTCTCTCCGATGGCCGCGCTCGCGGACGCGGAGATCGCCGAGATCGGGCGGCCGCTGCGCACCCGGGCGATCGTCGGGTCCGTCCTGGGCGTCCTGGGCGCCGCCGCCCTGGTGGGCTGCGCGACCGCCACGAAGACCGCCTCGTCCGCTTCCTTCCTGGGTCTGGGCGTCGTCCTGACGCTCCTCGCGACCGTGGTCGCGGGCCCGCTGCTGGTGCGCCCGGTGATCCGGGTCCTGGGCGCGGCCTTCCCCGCGATCTTCGGCTCGATCGGCCGCATGAGCCAGCGCAACGCCCTGCGCAATCCCCGCCGTACCGGCGCCACCGCGGCCGCCCTGATGGTCGGACTCGCCCTGGTGGGCGGCATGTCGGTGGCGAGCGCCTCCATGTCGAAGTCCTTCGACCAGCAGATCGACAAGGTCCTGGGCGCCGACTTCGTGATCCAGAACGCCAACTTCGTGCCGTTCTCCAAAGAGGTCACCGACAAGGTGCGGGCCACGGACGGTGTCGGGCTCGTCGTCCGGCTGCGGTTCGCGCCGGTCGCGGTACGGCTGCCGGACGGCAAGCGGATCGAGACGACCGCCGCCGGCTACGACGATGGCGTCGACGACGTCGCCCACGTGACGTACGCGCAGGGCGACACGGCGGCGGCACTGGCGCCCGGTGCCATCGCCATGGACGTCGACTTCGCCAAGGACCACAAGGTGAAGCTCGGCGACACGATCCCGGTGGAGTTCCCCGGCGGGCAGCGGACCGAACTGAAGGTCGGCGCCCTCACCGACCAGGCCGGCAGCGACGGATTCGGCATGCAGGGCGGCCTGTTCCTCGGGATCGCGGCCGTGGAGAAGTACGTGCCCGGCGGGCAGGACTCCGCGCTCTACGTCAACGCGACCTCCGGCACCGACGCCGACCAGCTGCGCAAGCGGCTGGACACGACGCTCGAACCGTATCCGCAGGTCCAGGTCCGCGACCTGGCCGACTACAAGAAACTGGTGCACGACCAGATCGCGGTCCTGCTCTACCTCGTGTACGCGCTGCTCGGGCTCGCGATCGTCATCGCGGTGCTCGGCGTCGTCAACACCCTTGCCCTGTCGGTCGTGGAGCGCACCCGGGAGATCGGCCTGCTGCGCGCCATCGGGCTCGCCCGGCGCCAACTGCGCCGGATGATCCGGCTGGAGTCGGTGGTGATCGCGGTCTTCGGCGCGGTCCTGGGCCTCGCTCTTGGCCTGGTGTGGGGCGTGTGCACCCAGCAGGTGCTGGCCCTGCAGGGCATGAACGCGCTGGCCGTCCCGTGGGCCACGATCGTCGAAGTGGTCGTGGGCTCCGCGGTGGTGGGCGTGGTGGCGGCACTCCTGCCCGCGCTGCGCGCGTCGCGCATGAACGTACTGGCGGCGATCGCGCACGAATGACGGAACGGAAGTGATGGAATCGCGGTGGGTGCTCAAGTCCCTTCCGGGTGAGGAGAGTTCATGCCGCGTCCAGCACGTCCGTTCCGGTTCGGAGCCAGTCTGCTGCTGCCCGGGCCGGCCGCCGAGTGGCGGGCCAGATGCCGGCGCGCGGAGGAGCTCGGGTACGACGTCATCCTGGTCCCCGACCACCTCGGCATGGTCGCTCCGTTCCCGGCGCTCGTCGCCGCGGCCGGCGCGACCGAGCGGCCACGGCTGGGCACCTTCGTGCTCAACGCGGGTTTCTGGAACCCGGTGTTGCTCGCCCGGGAGGTGACGACGACGGCCGCGCTGACGGGTGGGCGCCTCGAACTCGGGCTCGGCACCGGCTACGTACAGTCGGAGCACGAGTCGGCTGGGCTGCCGTACGGCTCGCCGGGCGAGCGGGTGGCCCATCTGCGGCGCACGGTCGAGGAGTTGAACCGCGCGTTCGACGCCGACGAGGGCGCCCGCGTCCCGGTGATGATCGGCGGCAATGGTGAGCGGATGCTCCAACTCGCCGCCGAACAGGCCGACATCGCGGCCTTCGCGGGGGCACGACTGGTGCCGGGCAGCACGACGGGGAAGCTGGCGCCGGTCGCGGCGACCGAACTCGCCGAACGGGTTGCGCGCTATCTGGAGTTGGCCAAGGGGCGCGCGGAGAAGGCCGAGTTGAACCTCCTCGTCCAGATGGTGATCGTCACCGAGGACCGCGAGGCGGCCGTCCGACCGCTCCTCGAACGGGTGCCGGGGCTGACGACGGAACAGGCACTGGAGCTGCCGATCCTCCTGGTGGGCACCCTCGACGAGATCACCGCGCAGGTGCTGGCGCAGCGGGAGCGGTACGGGTTCTCGTATCTGACAGTTCTGGAGCCGTACATGGAGGCGTTCGCGCCGGTGGTCGCGGCGTTGGCGGGACGGTGAGCGCGCGGCGGGCAGGGCGGTGAGCGTAGGGCGGGCAGGGCAGCGAGCGTAGGGTCCGACCGTGAGCGGACGCCGGTCCGCATGCTGGAATTCCGCGCTCGGAGGCGTCCCGGATGATGGGATCGCCGTATGACCGATCTGCGGATACGGGCCGCCGGGCCCGACGACCTCGACGCCGTTCTCGCCTTCTGGAAGGGCGCCGCCGAGGGGACGAGCATCAGTGACGACCGGGACGGCGTCGAGCGGCTGGTGGCCCGCGATCCCGAGGCGCTGATCCTGGCCGAGCTGGACGGCGAGCTGGTGGGCACGGTGATCGCCGGGTTCGACGGGTGGCGCTGTCATCTGTACCGGCTGGCGGTGCACCCGGAGCGGCGCCGTCGGGGTATCGGCTCGGCGCTGCTGACGGCGGCCGAGGAGCGGTTCGTACGGCTCGGCGGGCGGCGCGGGGACGCCATGGTGCTGACTCGCAACGAGACCGGCCAGCATGCGTGGCGCGCGGCGGGGTACGCCCCCGAGGAGCACTGGCGGCGCTGGGTGAAGCCACTGGCCGGCTGAGCTGCTTCTGTTTCTTCTTCCTGATCTTCTTCCTGATCCTCTTTTCGATCTACTTTGCCGGTCCTTTACTATTGGGGCACTGTTCCGTCCTCGTGCGAGCATGCGAGGACGATCCGTACTGTCATGAAAGGTGTGAGCGTCCGCCCATGGGCGAGCCTCCCAGTAGTACCCACCGTGCACGATGGCGCGCGGTCCGCCCCACCCTGTCCGATCGTGGGACGGAGGTGACCCGATGACCGAAGTGCTCCTCCTGCTGGTGGCGATCCTGCTGTCGCTCGCCTGTGGCGCCTTCGTCGCCGCCGAGTTCTCGCTGACCACGGTCGAGCGGGGCGACCTGGAACGGGCGGTGGAACGCGGCGAGCGCGGCGCGGCCGGCGCCCTCAAGGCCGTACGGAATCTCACCTTCCAGCTCTCCGGCGCGCAGCTCGGCATCACGGTCACCAACCTGGTGGTCGGCATGCTCTCCGAGCCGTCGATCGCCAAGCTGATCGCGGGCCCGCTGGAGTCGATCGGCATCCCGGACTCCGCGTCGAGCACCGTGGCGCTGGTGCTCGGTACCGCACTGTCCACGGTCTTCCTGATGGTCGTCGGCGAGCTGGTGCCCAAGAACTGGGCGATCTCCTCGCCACTGACCGTGGCCAAGGGGGTGGGCAACGCGCAGCGCTGGTTCAGCGCGGCCTTCCGCCCCTTCATCTCCCATCTCAACACCATGGCGAACCGCGTGGTGCGCCTCTTCGGCGTCGAGCCCACCGAGGAGCTGGCGGCTGCCCGCGGGCCGCAGGAACTGGCCGCGCTGGCCCGGCACTCCGCCAAGGAGGGCGCCCTGGAGCCGGACACCGCCGAGCTCTTCGTGCGCACCCTGAACCTCGCCGACCTCACCGCGGAGAACGTGATGACCCCGCGCGTGCAGGTGATCGCCCTCGACGTCCAGGCGACCTGCGAGGACGTGGCGAACGCGACCCGGGCGACGGGCCTGTCCCGGTTCCCCGTCTACCGCGGCAACCTCGACTCGGTGGTCGGCACCGCGCACATCAAGGACGTGCTGGCGACCCCGGCGGACCGCCGCCGGTACGTGCCGGTCGCCGAGATCATGCGCGAGCCGCTGCTCGTCCCGGAGTCCCTCACCGTCGACCGCCTGCTGGACCGGTTGTCCGGCAGGCGGACCATGGCCGTCGTGATCGACGAGTACGGCGGCACCGCGGGCGTGGCCACGCTGGAGGACATCGTCGAGGAGGTCGTCGGCGAGGTGCGCGACGAGCACGACCCGCACGAGACGCCCGACCTGGCCCACGCCGGCACCGACGACGACGGCCGCGCCCTCTACTCCGCCGACGGCTCGGCCCGCGTCGACCAGCTCGCGCGCGTTGGTCTCAGGGCGCCCGAGGGGCCGTACGAGACCCTCGCCGGCCTGGTCGCGACGGAACTCGGCCGCATCCCGGAGACGGGCGACTCCGTCGAGGTCACCGGCTGGCGGCTGGACATCGTGGACGCGTCGGGTCGCAGGGCGGCGCGGGTGCTGATGCATGCGCCGTTCGACGACGCGGCAGGGGCATCCCAGACGGCCGGCGCCACCAGGATCAAGCCGACGGACACAGACACAGACACGGACATACACACGGAAACGGTCAAACACGACGAGCAGGGGGACGCCCGATGATCGCCGTACAGCTGCTGATCGGCTTCGCGACCCTCGTCGTCAACGCCTTCTTCGTCGGCGCCGAGTTCGCGCTGATCTCCGTACGCCGTTCGCAGATCGAGCCGCACGCCGAGGAGGGCGACCGGCGGGCCAAGAGCGTGCTGTGGGGTCTTGAGCACGTGTCGGCGCTGCTGGCCGCCGCCCAGCTCGGCATCACGCTGTGCACGCTGGTCCTGGGCGTGGTCGCGGAACCGGCGATCGCGCATCTGCTGGAGCCGGTGTTCCACGCGCTGGGCGTGCCCACGAGCGCGGGGCACGCCGTGTCCTTCGTGATCGCGCTGGCTCTGGCGACGTATCTGCACATGCTGCTCGGCGAGATGGTGCCGAAGAACATCGCGCTCGCGGAGCCGGTGCGCAGCGCGTTGCTGCTCGGCCCGCCGCTGGTCGCCGTGGCCCGGGGGCTGCGCCCGGTGATCTTCACGATCAACGCCTTCGCGAACACCCTGCTGCGACTGATGCACGTGGAGACCAAGGACGAGGTCTCGGCCACCTTCTCGGACGCCGAACTGGCCCGGATCGTGCGGGACTCGGGCGCGGCGGGCCTGATCGACGACCGCGCACAGGAGCGGCTGCGTGACGCGCTCGAACTGGGCCGCCGCCCGGTCCGTGACGTCGTCCTGCCGCTGGAAGGCGTCGTCTACGCGCGCGTGGGCGTCACACCGGAGGAGTTGGAGCAGCTCTCGGCGCAGTCCGGGTTCTCCCGCTTCCCGGTCGTCGACGAGTCCCGCCGGATCGTCGGCTACCTCCACGTCAAGGACGCGCTGGACGCCTCGCCGCGCGAGGTGCCATTCCGCGTCCAGGACATGCGTCCCATCGCGCGCGTACGGGCGAGCACGCCCCTGGACGACGTCCTGACCGCGATGCGGGGCAGCCGCACGCACCTGGCGGCGGTCCGCGGCGACGACGGGCGGCTGGAGGGGCTGGTGACCATGGAGGACGTACTGCAGGAGCTGTTCGGGCAGCGGGCGTGAGGGCGAGGGGGTAACGGAGGCGGCGGGCGCGCGGGGCAGGGGTGCCGGAGGCCGCGGCCATAGCGGGCCAGCGGACCCGCCCGGCGTGCGGGCCAGCGGGCAGCGGAGACGGCGGCGGGAGGTCCAGGGCCATTCGGCGGGCGGTGCTGGGAGCGGCCGGCGGGCAGATCGGCTGCGGTCCCTGCCGCCGTAGGCCCGGCCCCCTGCCGCCCGGAGGCTCGGTCCCCTGCCGCCCGGAGGCCGACAGACCGACGGGTATGCCGTCGGGTTACGATCTGCTTCGCCATGCAGACGAACTCCACTCCCAGCACCCCCGCACAGCCCAGCCCCGCGTACACCAGCCTGGTGGCGCTGGGCGACTCGTTCACCGAGGGCATGTCGGACCTCCTGCCGGACGGCTCGTACCGCGGGTGGGCCGATCTCCTCGCCGGCCGGATGGCCGCCCGCACGCCCGACTTCCGCTACGCCAACCTCGCGGTGCGCGGCAAGCTGATCGGGCAGATCGTCCACGAGCAGGTCGACGTGGCGGTGGCCATGCGGCCCGACGTGATCACGTTGGTCGGCGGGCTCAACGACACCCTGCGCCCCAAGGTCGACATGAGCCGGGTGCGGGACCTGCTGACGGAGGCCGTGGAGCGGCTGGCCCCGTCCTGCGAGCAACTGGTGCTGATGCGCAGCCCGGGCCGCCAGGGCCCCGTCCTGGAGCGGTTCCGGCCGCGCATGGAGGAGCTGTTCACCATTGTCGAGGGGCTCGCCGAACGGCACGGCGCCCTGATCGTCGACCTGTACGGCGCCCCCTCGCTCGCCGACCCGCGCCTGTGGGACGTGGACCGGCTGCACCTGACGGCCGAGGGCCACCGCCGGGTCGCCGAGGCGGTGTGGCAGACGCTCGGCTACGACCCCGAGGACACCGAGTGGCGTACGCCGATGGCGGCCACCGTGCCGCCCGCGTGGCTCGCGCGGCGCGTCGCGGACGCACGGTTCGCCCGGCAGCACCTGCTGCCGTGGATCGGCCGCCGCCTGACCGGCCGCTCCTCCGGCGACGGCCTCGTGGCGAAGCGCCCCGACCTGCTGCCCTACAAGGACCTGACGGACTGACGCCGTGGTCACCCGCGTGATCAACGTCAGGGGCCGGATCCACGACTTCGGCCCCCGCCTGGAGTTCGCCCCCGAGGACGTCGTCTACGTCGGCCGCCGCTGGACCATGGGCGGCTGGGACCTCCCCCGCCACCCCCTCTCCAACCCCTTCGCCTACGACACCCCGACCAAGAAGCGGGACGGCACGCGGGCGGAGGTCATGGCGATGTACCGGGCGTATCTCCTGGAACACCCCGAGCTGCTGGACCTGGTGGCGGAACTGCGCGGCAGGACGCTGGCGTGCTGGTGCGCGCCTGAGCTGTGCCATGGGGATGTGTTGGCGGAGCTGGCCGAGACGGACGAGGTGACGGGCGTCCCGTAGCCGGACGTCTTCGCACGTGACGGGCGTCTCGTAGGTTCCGACGAGCAGGGTCGTGGCGCTGGCCTGCACGAATCGCCAGTAGAATCCGTCCACGTGACTTCCGCTGCCGCCAAGCCCCGCATCCCGAACGTCCTCGCCGGACGCTACGCCTCCGCCGAGCTCGCCACGCTCTGGTCGCCCGAGCAGAAGGTGAAGCTGGAGCGGCAGCTCTGGCTCGCCGTGCTGCGGGCGCAGAAGGACCTCGGGATCGAGGTGCCGGACGACGCGATCGCCGACTACGAGCGGGTCCTGGACACCGTCGACCTGGCTTCCATCGCGGAGCGCGAGAAGGTCACGCGGCACGATGTGAAGGCGCGGATCGAGGAGTTCAACGACCTCGCCGGGCACGAGCAGGTGCACAAGGGCATGACCTCGCGCGACCTCACCGAGAACGTGGAGCAGCTCCAGATCCGGCTCTCGCTGGAGCTGGTGCGCAACCGCACGGTGGCGGTGCTGGCGCGGCTGGGCAAGCTGGCGGGCGAGTACGGCGAGCTGGTCATGGCCGGCCGCTCGCACAACGTGGCGGCGCAGGCGACGACGCTGGGCAAGCGGTTCGCCACGGCGGCCGACGAACTGCTCGTGGCGTACGCGCGCGTGGAGGAGCTGCTCGGGCGCTACCCGCTGCGCGGTATCAAGGGCCCGGTCGGCACCGCCCAGGACATGCTGGACCTGCTGGGCGGGGACGCGGCGAAGCTGGCCGAGCTGGAGGACCGGATCGCCGGGCACCTGGGCTTCTCGCAGGCGTTCACCTCGGTCGGCCAGGTGTACCCGCGGTCGCTGGACTACGAGGTGGTGACCTCGCTGGTGCAGCTCGCGGCGGCGCCCTCGTCGCTCGCGAAGACGATCCGGCTGATGGCCGGACACGAGCTGGTGACCGAGGGCTTCAAGCCCGGCCAGGTCGGCTCCTCCGCGATGCCGCACAAGATGAACACGCGGTCCTGCGAGCGCGTCAACGGCCTCATGGTGATCCTGCGCGGCTACGCCTCGATGACCGGCGAGCTGGCGGGCGACCAGTGGAACGAGGGCGACGTGTCCTGCTCGGTGGTGCGCCGGGTGGCTCTGCCCGACGCGTTCTTCGCGCTGGACGGCCTCCTGGAGACGTTCCTGACGGTCCTCGACGAGTTCGGTGCCTTCCCGGCCGTCGTCGCCCGCGAGCTGGACCGCTACCTGCCGTTCCTCGCCACCACCAAGGTGCTGATGGCGTCGGTGCGGGCCGGTGTCGGCCGCGAGGTCGCGCACGAGGCCATCAAGGAGAACGCCGTGGCCTCCGCGCTGGCCATGCGCGAGCAGGGCGCGGAGCGCAACGAGCTGCTCGACAAGCTGGCCGCAGACGAGCGGATCCCGCTCGACCGCGCCCAGTTGGACGCCCTGATGGCCGACAAGCTGTCCTTCACCGGTGCCGCCGCCGCCCAGGTCGCGACCGTCGTGAGCCGGGTCGAGGAGCTCGTGAAGCAGCACCCGGAGGCCGCGGGCTACACGCCGGGGGCGATCCTCTGACCCGCTTCACCCAGCAGGAGTTGGAGGCCGCCCGCGACCGCCTCGTCCCCGACGTGGCGGCGGACGGTCTCCGCGTCCTGTTCTGCGGCATCAACCCCGGCCTCATGACGGCCGCGACGGGCCACCACTTCGCCCGTCCCGGCAACCGCTTCTGGCCGGTCCTCCACCTCTCCGGCTTCACGCCCAGGCTCATGAAGCCCGCGGAACAAAACGAGTTGCTTTCGTACGGGCTCGGCATCACCAACGTCGTGGCGCGGGCCTCGGCCCGGGCGGACGAGCTGAGCGCGGAGGAGTACCGCGAGGGCGGACGCCTGTTGGCCGAGCGGATCGCCCTGCTGCGCCCCCGCTGGTTGGCCGTCCTGGGCGTCACCGCGTACCGCGCC
The DNA here is from genome assembly GCF_053595415.1 of Streptomyces sp. NPDC002499. Lineage (NCBI taxonomy): Bacteria > Bacillati > Actinomycetota > Actinomycetes > Kitasatosporales > Streptomycetaceae > Streptomyces > Streptomyces sp. NPDC002499. The sequence continues at coordinate 137,801 of NZ_JBSFXO010000012.1, read as the reverse complement.
GCCTTCGACGACCGCAAGGCTCAAGTGGGGCCGCAGGAGCGGACGTTCGGAGAGACGCGGGTGTGGGTGCTGCCGAATCCGAGCGGGCTGAACGCGCATTGGACTGCGGCGTCCATGGCGGAGGAGTTCGCGCGGTTGCGGGTGGCGGCGGAGGGCTCCTAGCCGTCCCCAGCAGGCCGGGGCAGGGTGTCAGGCATCCCTGCGTCGCATGCTCCACGCCCCCGCGCACAAGGCGGCGGCCGTCCACAGTGCCGTCACCGCGAGTCCCGTCCAGGGGCCGAGGGCGCCGCCCCAGTTCTCGTGGAACACCACCTGCCCCGCCTTGTCCGGCAGGACGTCCGCAGCCGAGCCGGACACGTCTCCGACGACGAACGAGACGATGAGCAGGAACGGGATGAGGATGCCGAGTGTGGCAGTGCCGCTGCGCAGTACCGCCGTGAGTCCGGCCGCGAGCAGCGCCATCAGCGTCAGATAGACGGCACAGCCGACGACCCCGCGCCCCTGCTCGGCCGCCGTGAGTACGTCCGCCTGCGCACCGAGGGCCGACCTGCCGACGAGCAGACTGGCGGCTCCGGCGGCCAGCCCGACGACCAGTACCGGCGCGGCGATCGCCACCGCCTTGGCCGCGAACCACCGCCCGCGCAGCGGCACCGCGGCGAGCGAGCCGCGCAGGGCCGCGCCCCGGAACTCCGCCGACATGGCGGTCGCCCCGAACGCGATGGCGGCGATCTGCCCGAAGACGACGCCGAGGAAGACCGAGTACAGCGGGTCGAAGTCGGAACTGTCGCTGTCGCTGCCGCCGAGGGCGGTGAACGCGACGGTGGCGAGAAGGACCGCACCCAAGGCGCACAGGAGCGACCGCAGCGTACGGATCTTGATCCACTCCGAGTGGAGTACGGCGGCGAACGGCATGTCAGGCCTCCTGGGGCTGTGCGGTGAACTCGGCTTCAGTGCCGGTGAGATCGAGGTAGGCCTGCTCCAACGTGCCCTCGAGTGTGGTCAGTTCGAGGATCGGCAGCCTCGCGGTGGACACCAGGCGTCCGATGTCGTCCACGCATGCGTGCGTCACGGTCCAGTGCCCGTCCTCGTGCTCCACCCCGTCGTGACCGTGCTGGGCGAGGAGCTTCCTGAGCGCCGGGGCGTCCGTCGTGCGGATCCGGATGCGGGGCTGCACGCGCGCGTCGATGAACTCCCGCATCGGGGTGTCCACCAGGAGCCGTCCACGCCCGAGGACCACGAGGTGGTCGGCGTAGGACGCGGTCTCGTTCATGAGGTGGCTGGAGACCAGGACCGTGCGGCCCTCCGCCGCGAGTCGTCGCAGCAGGCCGCGGATCCAGACGATGCCTTCGGGGTCGAGGCCGTTGGAGGGCTCGTCCAGCACGACCACCTGGGGGTCGCCGAGCAGGGCGGCCGCGATGCCCAACCGCTGGCGCATGCCCAGGGAGTACGTCTTCACACGGTGCCGCGCCACCGAGTCGATCCCTGTCTCCGCGAGCACCTCGTCCACCCGGCGCGACGGGATGCGGTTGCTCGCCGCCAGCACGCGCAGATGGTCCCGGCCGGTCCGTGAGCCGTGCGCGGCCTCCGCGTCGAGCAGGGCGCCGACGTGGCGCAGGGGTTCGCGGAGGGTGGCGTAGGGGCGGCCGCCGACGGTGGCCGAGCCGGCGGTGGGACGCGCGAGGCCGAGCAGCAGCCGCAGGGTGGTGGACTTGCCGGCGCCGTTGGGGCCGAGGAAGCCGGTGACGCGGCCGGGGTGGACGCGGAAGGTGAGGTGGTCGACGGCGCGTCGGGTGCCGTACTCCTTGGTGAGTTCGTGGACGTCGATGCTGGTCATGGCAGCAGCCTGGCCGGTGGTGCGGTGGCGGGACCTCCCCCGCGCGTGGAGAGCGTCTCCCCCGTGCGGGGGAAGCTCGTTGTCAGTGGCGGCTGGCACGATGACCAAATGGTCCGATTGCTGCGCCCGTTCGGCCGGGCGGTGACGTACACACGGTGGCTGCATCTGCTGATCGCCATCGTGTGGCCGTCCATGTGGCTGTTCATCGAGGAGGCCTGGTGGACCTGGGCGGTGGCGGCCGCGGTGCTCGTCCCCGTCGGTCTTGTGCCCGCGATGCGCACCGTGGAGGGGCTCCAGGCAAGGCTGTTGCTGACCGGTCACGGGCACGACGGCGCGGGCACCGGCATCGTCGTGGCGCCGTCGGCCACCTGGAGCGACCGCGGGCGGCTGGTCGTATGGCTGCAGGCGCGGTTGTGGCTCGGCATCGTGACCGCACTGCTCACCGTTCAACTGCTGGTCGCCGCCGTGGATCTGGTGTCGTCGGCGTTCGGTCGGGACGTCGAGGACGGCGTGCTGCTGGTCCTCGACGGTCATCCCTGGTGGCACGTCCTGCTCGCGCCCGTGGCCCTGGCCGCGCTCGCGGGCACGGTGGTCGGTTCGGGCAGCCTCGCCGCCTTTCTCGCCCGCCGTCTGCTCGGTCCCTCCCCCGCGGAGCGGCTCGCCGCCATGGAGGAGCGCACGGAGCAGCTCCTGGAGCGCACCCGCATCGCCCGCGAACTGCACGACTCCATCGGCCACGCCCTGACCGTGGCCGTGGTGCAGGCGGGTGCCGCACGAGCGGCCGGCGACCCGGCCTTCACCGACCGCGCCCTGGGCGCCATCGAGGAGACCGGCCGGGCGGCCCTGGAGGACCTGGAACGCGTCCTCGGCATCCTGCGCGAGTCCGAGCGGCCGGTCTCCAGCCGTCCGACGCTGACGGACGCGGACCGGCTGCTGGAGTCCGCCCGTGCCTCCGGCGCGAAGGTCGACGCCGAGTTGACGGGGCCGCTGGACACCGTGCCGGGCCCGGTCTCCCGCGAGGGCTACCGGATCCTCCAGGAATCGCTGACCAACGTGCTGCGGCACGCGGGCGCGGTCCCGGTGCTGATCCGGATCGAGGTGGCGTACGACGCCCTCGACCTGGAGGTGCGCAATCCGCTCACGGCCGACATACCCGGGCCCGGCCGGGGCAGCGGGCTGCGCGGGATACGCGAGCGCGCGGCCCTGCTGGGCGGCGACGCGCGCACCGGGCCCGACCAGGGGGACTGGCAGGTGCAGGTCAGGCTTCCGTTGCGGTGATCTAGGCTTGCCGGATGCCGGTCACCGTGCTCCTCGTAGACGACGAACCGCTCGTACGCGCGGGGCTGCGGGCCGTGCTGGAGGCCCAGCCCGACATCGAGGTGGTCGGGGAGGCGGCCGACGGGGCGGCGGTGATCCCGCTGGTGCGGCAGCTGCGGCCCGACGTGGTCGCGATGGACGTACGGATGCCGCTGCTCGACGGGATCGAGGCCACGCGCGCGGTGCTGCGGACGATCACCGATCCCCCGAAGATCCTCGTGGTGACGACGTTCGAGAACGACGAGTACGTGTACGAGGCGCTGCGGGCCGGGGCCGACGGGTTTCTGCTCAAGCGGGCGCGGCCGGCCGAGATCGTGCATGCCGTGCGGCTGGTCGCCGAGGGCGAGTCGCTGCTGTTCCCGGCGTCGGTACGGCGGTTGGCCGCCGAGTACGGGGACGACGGCGGCGGCAACCGGGCGGCCCGGGACGTGCTGGAGCGGGCCCGGCTGACGGAGCGTGAGGCGGAGGTGCTGCGGCTGATGGCGCGGGGACTGACGAACGCCGAGATCGCCGCGCGACTGGTCGTCGGCACGGAGACGGTGAAGTCGCATGTGAGCGCCGTACTGGCGAAGCTGGGGGCGCGGGACCGTACGCAGGCGGTGATCACGGCGTACGAATCGGGGTTCGTGGCGCCGGGCTGATCCACAGGGGACGAACAGGACGGGAACGGATTGTTCGACGGGTCGGTCGCCCCGGCACTCGCCGGGGTGCTCCGCGCCGAGTACGATCCGCCCCAACACGCGCACGAGCTGGAAGGACGGACGTTGGGGCAGCTGACCGGCGGGGATCCCTCGCTGCTGCGAAGGATCAATTCCGCGGTGGTGCTGCACGCGCTGCGTGCCACGGACTGCGCGACGCTGACCGAGATCACGCGGGTGACGGGGCTGTCCAGGCCGACGGTCGAAGGTGTGGTCGAAGGGCTCATCGAGGCCGGTCTCGTGGTCGAGAAGGCGGCCGACGAGAGCGCCACACGGCGGCAGGGGCGGCCCGCGCGGCGGTTCCGGTTCCGGGCCGAGGCGGGGCACCTGCTGGGCCTGGAGATCGGCCCCCACCGCGTCGCGGCGCTCCTGTCCGACCTGGACGGGCGGGTGCTCGGCGCGCAGGCCAAGGACGTCGACGAGACGGCATCGGCCGACGAGCGTCTGGACCGGCTGCGCACCGTGGTCGCCGAGCTGCTGCGCCGGGCCGGTGTCCCGCGCAACTCCCTGCGCGCGGTGGGTGTGGCCACGCCCGGGATCGTCGAGGCCGACGGCACCGTACGGCTGGGGACCGCGCTGCCCGAGTGGACGGGGCTGCGCCTGGGCGAGCGGCTGAGCCGCTCCTTCAAGTGTCCTGTCCTGGTCGAGAACGACGCCAACGCGGCGGCCGTCGCCGAGCATTGGAAGGGCACCGCCACCGAGTCCGACGACATCGTGTTCGTCCTCGCGGGGCTGAGCCCGGGCGCCGGTTCGCTGATCGGCGGCAAGCTGCACCGCGGGTACGGCGGGGCGGCCGGGGAGATCGGCGCGCTCCATCTGCTGGGCAGCGAGGTGACCCCGGAGACGCTCCTGTCCACGACGGACGAGCCGCTGCACCCTCTCGACGAACAGGCCGTCGCCAAGGTCTTCGCCAAGGCCCGCGAGGGCGACGAGCGCGCGATCGCCGCCGTCGACCGCTTCATCCAGCGCCTCGTCCACGACGTGGCCGCGCTCGTCCTCGCCCTCGACCCCGAACTCGTCGTGATCGGCGGGTGGGCGGCCGGCCTGGACGGCGTACTGGCGCCCCTGCGCCAGGAGTTGGCCCGCTTCTGTCTGCGCCCGCCGAGAGTGGCCCTGTCCCTCCTCGGTGAGGCCGCGGTGGCAACAGGGGCGCTGCGGCTGGCCCTTGACCATGTGGAAGAGGAACTGTTCGCGGTGGAGGGCACGGTGACGGGGCGGCGCTGACCTCGGGCGATGTCCTGCATGTGAAACGCCCCGCGCCCCGGAGGAGTTCCGGGGCGCGGGGCGTTTGACGCTGTGCGGGGATCAGGACGCCTGGCGCTCCGGGCCCTCGTGGATCTCCACGCCCCCGGAGTCACCGAAAGTCAGGCGGCAGGTGTCCGCCCGGTAGGTGGCGACGGACAGCGCGGCCGTGCGCCCTGCGGCGAGGAAGCGGGTGGTGACGACGAGGACGGGTGCCCCCGGGAGCCGGTCCAGTTCCTTGGCGTCGTCCGCGCGCGCGGAGCCGAGCTCCACGGAGCTGTCCTGGCCCTCCAGCTCCAGCCGCTGCAGCTCGCGCAGGACGGCACGCGCGCGTGCGGGTCCTGACGGGGCGTCTATGGCGGAGAGGTCGGGGACCGACGACTCCGGGATGTAGAGCAGCTCCGCGGCGACGGGCTGGCCCTTCGAGACGCGGGAGCGGCGCACGATGTGCACCGGCTCGTCCTGGCCGGCCTCCAGGGCGGCGACGACGGCCGCGGGCGGCGCCGTGACCGTGCAGTCGACGGGCTGCCAGACGTCCCCCGCGGCGCCCGGCCAGGTGTGCTGCTCGGAGCCGACGGCCACGCCCACACGCGGGGGCGCGACGGTCGTGCCGACACCGCGACGGCGGTGCAGCCTGCCTTCCAGTTCGAGCTGCTCCAGCGCCTGACGGAGCGTCGCACGGGCGACGCCGAAGCGAGCGGCGAGGTCGCGCTCGTTGGGCAGGATCTCACCCACGGTGAATTCGGAGTCCAGTGCCTCGCTCAACACCGTCCTGAGATGCCAGTACTTCGGTTCCGGTACCGATTCCAGCTGCGTGGTCCCCACCCTGTCCTCCGCGATCGCCGTGGTCCGGCGGCGTTTTAGCGCCCTTGTTTATTAAAGGTTGTTGCACTTATCTGCGACCATAGGGCGGCCCAAACCCTTGGTCAAGACCAATCCTCGATCCCGTACGCAACCCACAGCGCCTGTGCAGCGCAGCGTTCATGGGGCGTTCGCGCCGGAACCCATTCGTGACACCACGGCAAAGCCCCCGTAGTGAAACGGGGGCTTCGCTTCACCCGAAGGGAGCAGCGGGGCGGCGATCGGACGCCACGGGCTACTCGACGGCCAGGGACGCCAGCTTGTCGGGGTTGCGCATGATGTAGACGGACTGGATACGACCCTCGTAGATGTCCAGCTGGAAGACGCTGTCGGGCTTGCCGGCCGACAGGGCCACGATCGCGGGGCCGCCGTTGAGCTCCATGAAGCGGAAGGACGGGTCCGGTACGCCCTTGCGCGCCGCCCCGAGGAGGAAGCGGCCGACCTTGTCTGCGCTGTCGAGGACCCGCAGCGGCGCCCGGGACTTGCCGCCGCTGTCGGCCACCAGGCGCACGTCCGGCGCGAGCAGCTCCAGGAGCCCCTCCAGGTCGCCCTCGGCCGCGGCAGCGAGGAACCGCTCGGTGAGGTCGCGGCGCCGGTCCGGATCGACCTCGTAGCGCGGTCGCCGCTCGTCCACGTGCTTGCGGGCCCGTCCGGCGAGCTGACGTACCGCCGGCTCGCCCCGGTCGAGCATGGCGGCGATGTCCGCGTACGGGTATCCGAAGGCCTCCCGCAGGACGAACACCGCGCGCTCCAAGGGCGAGAGCGACTCCAGGACGACGAGGACGGCCAGCGAGACGGAGTCGGCGAGCACCGCCCGCTCGGCGGTGTCCGGGACGGTGTCGCCGAATTCGGTGACGTACGGCTCGGGCAGCCAGGGGCCTACGTACGCCTCGTTGCGGGCCTTGACCTGGCGCAGTCGGTCGATGGCGAGGCGGGTGGTGACGCGCACGAGATAGGCGCGCGGTTCGCGCACCTGGGCGCGGTCCGCGCCGGACCAGCGCAGCCAGGCCTCCTGGACGACGTCCTCGGCGTCGGCCACCCGCCCGAGCATGCGGTAGGCGACCCCCAGCAGGACGGGGCGGTGCTCTTCGAAGACGTCGGTCTCGGTGTCGGTCGTCACGCCTCCATCCCACGCGACCCGTACGTCCCTGTCCAGGAGGAACCCGCGGTTCCAGGAGCAGAATGGCGGGCGGGCCGCCGGCCGTCGGCGGCAGCGACGCGCGGAGGTGGCCATGCGGTACGCGATCCTGGGCACGGGCGATGTGGGCCGCACGCTCGGCGGCAAGCTGGCGGAGCTGGGCCACGAGGTGACACTGGGCTCCCGTACGAAGGACAACCCCACCGCCCTGGAGTGGGCTCGAAGTGCCGGTGCGGGCGCCCGCGCGGGTACGTTCGCGGAGGCCGCCTCGTCCGCCGAGGTGGTCGTGAACGCCGTCGGCGGCCGGGTGGCGCTCGCCGCGCTTGAGGCGGCCGGGGCGGCGCATCTCGACGGGAAGGTCCTGGTCGACGTGGCGAACCCCATGGCGTTCGAGGACGGCGAGCTGCGGCTGTCGCCGGTCGAGTCGGACAGCCTGGGTGAGCAGATCCAGCGGGCGTTCCCCCACGCGCGCGTGGTGAAGACGCTCAACACCGTCAACTCCCAGGTGATGGTGGAACCCTCGCTGGTCCCCGGTGAGCACCAGGTCTTCGTGAGCGGGGACGACGCGGACGCCAAGGCGCAGGTGACGCGCATGCTCGGGGAGTTCGGCTGGCCCCCGCATCGAGTGCTCGACCTGGGTGGCATCCGCTCGGCACGCAGCGTGGAGATGCTGCTGCCGCTCTGGCTCGACCTCTTCCGGAACCTGGGGCACGCGGAGTTCAACCTGGAGGTGCGCAGGGGGCACTGAGCGGAGGGGACGGAGCATCGGGCTCGCAGAGGGCATCGATCCGTACGGGCAGGAGGAGGACGGCGCCGGGGGCTACCCGTCGGTAGCAATTGCTGACAAGCTGTCTACCCAGCGTCCGTCTTCGCGTCCCGGTCGAGGAGCACCCCCATGTCCACCACCGTCTCCTTCGAGGTCCCCTCTCCGAACGGTCCTCTGCCCGTGACCGTGTCCTACGCGCGCGTGGGCCGCGGCGAACCGCTGCTCCTGCTGCACGGCATCGGCCATCACCTCCAGGTCTGGGACCCGGTCGTGGACATCCTGGCGACCGAGCGCGACGTGATCGCGGTGGACCTGCCCGGGTTCGGCGCCTCCCCGGCGCTGCCGGACGGCCTCGCCTACGACCTGCCCACGACGACGGCCGTCTTCGGCGCGTTCTGCGAGGCGTTGGGGCTCGACCGGCCGCATGTGGCGGGCAACTCGCTCGGCGGGCTGCTCGCCCTGGAACTCGGCCGGGAGAAGCTCGCGCGCTCGGTGACCGCCCTGTCCCCGGCCGGTTTCTGGTCGGAGGCCGAACGGCGTTACGCCTTCGGTGTCCTGATCGCGATGCGCCGGATCTCCCGGCAGCTGCCGCTGCCCCTGGTCGAGCGGCTGTCCCGGTCGGCGGCCGGCCGCACGATGCTGACCAGCACCATCTACGCCCGTCCCGGCCGCCGTTCACCCGAGGCCGTGGTCGCCGAGACGCTCGCCCTGGCGCAGGCCACCGGGTTCGACGCGACCCTCCGGGCGGGCGGCTCCGTCCAGTTCGCCGACGACATCCCCGGGATTCCGGTCACCGTGGCCTGGGGCACCAGGGACATGCTGCTCGTGCGCCGCCAGGGCGTGCGGGCCAAGCGGATCATCCCGAAGGCCCGCCTGGTGCGGCTGCCCGGCTGCGGGCACTGCCCGATGAACGACGACCCGGCGCTGGTCTCCCGCGTCATCCTCGACGGCAGCCGCGGGCCGGCGCCGGCCCGCGACGGGCACGCCGAGCCCCAACGCGCCTGATCCGAGGGCGACTCCGGCGCCTACCAGGGCGCTTCCAACGGCCTGGGCGGGCCCGTAGGAGCCCGTTCCGACGAGCGGGGCGGTGCAGGCCGCGGCGACCGGGATGAGGCCGGAGAAGAGCGTGGCGCGCTCGGCGCCGAGCCGTTGCATGCCCATGTACCAGCACACGAAGCCGACCACCGTGACGATCGCCGCCTGCCACAGCAGCGCGGCGGCCTCGGTGGCGTCGAGGCGCCGCAGCCATCCCGTCCCGTCGAACAGCAGGCCGGCCGCCGCGGACTCGACCGCGGCGACGCCGCACACCGTGGCGGACAGCAGCCGGGGCCCCAGCGGCCGCAGTACGGGCACGGCGAGGACGGCGAAGCCCACCTCGCCGGCCAACGCGCAGGCGGAGAAGGCCAGTCCCGTCCCGTCGGTGCGCCCCCACCCCTGGACTGCGCAGGCACCGACCGCGACGAGCAGCGCCCCGTGGAGCACGACGCGTCGGGGCCGGCGACCCTCCAGGAGCGGGACGACGACCGCCACGACCACGGGCGCGCAGCCGACGAAGACGCCCGGTACCGCCGGTTCCGCGGTGCGTTCGGCGGCGATGACCGCGAGGTTGAAGCCGACCATGCCCACGGCGGCCAGCAGCGCGAGGCGGCCCCACTGGCGGAGGGTGAGCGCCCGTAGCCGGGCCGTGGCACCCGCGCCGGCCAGCGGGACGAGCAGCACGCAGGCCAGGCCGTAGCGCAGGAACTGGCCGCCCGCGTACGGGTATTCACCCAGGACGCTGTTGGCGGTGAAGGACCCTCCGACGAGGACACAGGCGAGTGCGGCGAGCAGCGATCCCCGCGCGGTGGTGGCGTTCATGGCAGCGACGCTAGGGAGTGGGGCGGTCCGGTTTAAGGTCCACTTCCATGACGTCATCGGAGACCAATTCGGGGGTGGGCGAGGGTCCGGGTGGAGACGCGGATCGGGGTCCGGGTGGAGGTCCGGGTGAGGCTTCAGCCCCGGCACCTTCCACGGACCGGCTCACCTCGCCGCCTGCCTCCCCCGCCTCCCCCGCCTCCCCCGCCTGGGAGTTGCTGCTTCCCGCCGCCTCGGCGCCGGCACGCGCGCGTGGGCGTTCGTTGCAGGCTGCTCTGCGCGAGGCGGTGCGCTCGGGGCGACTCGCGACGGGCACCCGCCTGCCGTCGAGCCGGGATCTCGCCGCCGACCTAGGGGTCTCGCGGGGACTGATCACCGAGGCGTACGAGCAGTTGACGGCGGAGGGCTATCTGCGCAGCGGCCGGGGTGCCGGGACGTGGGTGGGCGGTGCCGTGCGGTCCGCTCCCCCACGCGCGCGTGACCTGGCCCCGCGCTCCCCCGGCGCGCGGGCGGACTTCGTGCCCGGGACGCCGGACCTGTCGCTGTTCCCTCGCGCCGCCTGGGCCGCCGCCCAGCGCGGTGTGCTGGCCGAGCTGCCCCACCAGGATCTCGGCTATCCGGACCCGCGCGGGCTGCCCCGGCTGCGGACGGCACTCGCGGAACTGCTCGCGCGGCGCCGGGGCGTGGTCGCGGACCCGGAACGGATCCTGGTCGTCTCCGGGGTGGCCCAGGCGACGACGCTGCTCGGTTTCGCCCTCCACGCGCGCGGGTTGCGCACGGTCGGCGTCGAGGATCCCGGCAGCCCTCAGCACGACTCCCTCTACGCCTCGGCCGGCGTCGCCACCGTGCCCGTATCCCTGGACGACGAAGGTCTCCGCATGGACGCGCTGCGCGGGACGGGCGTACGGGCCATGGTCACGACGCCGTCGCACCAGTTCCCCACGGGGATCGCGTACTCGGCGCGGCGCCGTGCCGAACTGCTCGACTGGGCGCGGTCGGTGGACGGTTTCGTGATGGAGGACGACTACGACGGCGACTTCCGCTACGACCGTGCCCCCGTCGGCGCCCTTCAAGGACTCGACCCTGAACGCGTGGCCTATGCGGGCTCGGTCAGCAAGTCGCTCGCTCCAGGGTTGCGGCTGGGTTGGCTGCTCGTCCCGGAGGCGCTGGCCGACGAGGTCGTGGAGCGCAAGCGGACCATGGACCTCGGGCATCCCGCCCTCGACCAGGCGCTGTTCGCCCGGTTCGTGGAACGCGGGGACTACGACCGTCAGCTGCGCCGCTGTCAGCGCGCGTACCGCGAGCGACGCGACGCGCTCGTCGCCGCCCTGGAGGAGCACTTCCCGGGCGCGAGGGTGGCCGGTATCGCGGCCGGGCTGCACGTCATCGTCGAGCTGCCGAAGCGGTACGGCCCCCGGGAGGACTTCCACGCGCGCGTGACGGCTGCCGGTGTGGAGGTGCGCCTGCTGACCGACTACACGCACGCGCGTGCCGAACACGACGACGGGGGCGGTGGCGGTGGCGGTGGCGGTGGCGGTGGCGGTGGCGGGGACGTACGGCTGGTCCTGGGGTACGCCCATCTGTCACCCGCCCGGATCCGTGACGGCGTGCGGCTGATGGCCCGGGCCGTCGCCGTGTGACACCGCCCACCCTGTCCGCGCGGGCAGTTGTTCACTTGCGGTTTCCGTGTGCGCTGCGGGGTCCCAGTAGTTGTGGCATCGCAACACGGCATCGAACCACGGCATCGAACCACTGGCCGGAACCCGTCCCTGGAGGCGTCCGCATGTCACACCGTCCGCTCCCCGGCCGCCGCAGCGTGCTGCGCGGCTCGCTGGCCGCGTCCGCGGCCCTCACCCTGCCCACCGCCCTCGCCGCCGCGCCGGCCTTCGCCCTGTCCGGGCGTCCCCGGGCGGACTGGGGTGTGCAGACGGGAGACGTGACCCATGACTCCGGTCTGGTGTGGGTGCGCTCCGACCGCCCGGCCCGGATGGTCGTCGAGACGTCCGCGACGGAGTCGTTCCGCAACGCGCGCCGGTGGCACGGCCCGCTGCTGGGCCCGGGCTCGGACTTCACCGGCACGACCCGGCTGCGCGGACTGCCCTCGGGCGAGCAGATCCACTACCGCGTGCTGCTCGCCGACCCGCACGACCCGCGCCGCATGGGCGAGCCGGTGACCGGCACCTTCCGTACGGCGTCCGAGAAACGCCGCAAGGGCGTCAAATTCGTGTGGTCCGGAGACCTGGCGGGTCAGGGCTGGGGCATCAACGAGTCCATCGGCGGCTACCGGATCTTCGACGCCATGGCGAAGACCGACCCGGACTTCTTCCTGTGCAGCGGCGACAACATCTACGCCGACGGGCCGATCGCCGCCAGTGCCACGCTGCCCGACGGCAGCGTCTACCGGAACGTCACCACCGAGGAGAAGGCGCACGTCGCCACCACGCTGGCCGACTACCGGGGCAACTTCCGCTACAACCTGCTGGACAAGGCGCTGCGCCGGTTCAACGCCCAGGTGCCCAGCATCATCCAGTGGGACGACCACGAGGTCCGCAACAACTGGTACCCGGGCGAGGTCATCGGCACCGGCACGCCCTACCCGGCCGGCACGAAGCTGGACGATCTCGCGGTACGCGCGCGGCGGGCCTTCTCCGAGTACTTCCCGATCTCCTCGATCAGCGGCCGTCCGGACGGCCGGATCTACCGGGTCGTCAACCACGGTCCGCTGCTTGACGTGTTCGTGCTCGACATGCGCACCTACCGCAACGCCAACTCCGCCGACGACCAGACCACGGACCCGGTGGGCATCCTCGGCCGTGAGCAGCTGGAGTGGCTCAAGCGCGAGCTGTCGAAGTCGCGTGCGGTGTGGAAGGTGATCGCCAACGACATGCCGCTGGGCCTGGTCGTGCCCGACGCGACCGAGGGCAAGGCGAACATCGAGGCCGTCGCGCAGGGCGACCCGGGCGTGCCGCTGGGCCGCGAGCTGCAGTTCGCCGAGCTGCTGCGATTCATCAAGCACCGCCGGATCACCGGCACGGTGTGGCTGACGGCCGACGTGCACCACACCTCGGCCCAGCACTACGACCCGTCGCGGGCCGCGTTCAAGGACTTCGAGCCGTTCTGGGAGTTCGTCTCGGGTCCGCTCAACGCCGGTGCCTTCCCGGCCAGCGCGCTGGACGGCACGTTCGGCCCCGACCGGGTCTTCGTGAAGGCGCCGACGACCGCGAACGTCTCGCCCGCCGAGGGCTACCAGTTCTTCGGCGAGGTCGACATCGACGGGGACAGCGGGGAGCTGACGGTGCGTCTGCGGGAGCACGACGGCACGGTGTTGTTCACGCAGACGCTTCAGCCGGGCCGGGTCGGGCAGTAACTTCCGCGCCTTCGGCTCCCGTACTCTTGTCCGTGTGCCGCGCACCGGCGTCATCCCCCGGTGCGCGGTCTGCGCCCGCGTGTGCGAACTCCCCCTCCGTCAGGCCGTTTCCGCAGGTCAGGACCGATTGTCAGTGGTCGCCTCTACGGTTTTTCCATGACGCGATCTGTGCAGGCCGTGGCCTACCGCCGACCCTCCGCGCTGGAGTCCGCGGCGGGTGAGCAGCGCCTGGGACTCGAGACCTCGCGGGGTGCGACGCCCACCGGTGTCGAGGACCACCCCCGTTTCTTCACCGGCTTCTTGACGTCCCCTCAGGTGGCCGCCGCCGGGCTGTTGGCGGTGGCGGACGTGGCCGCCGCGCGGTACTACCAGCGGCTGCTGCGCGCCTCGCTCGACCCGGTGGTGACGGGCAACGGGGACCGGCTGCGCTTCGAGTCCTTCTCGGGCTGCGGCGGGGTGTACGCCCGCCTGGACGTCCTGGCTCCGGGTCTGGACGGCGGCGAGGTGGGGCACGGTACGACGAACGTCGACGTCAACAACCCGCTGCGCGACGCTCTTTCCCGGATCGGCTCGGACGATCCGCTGCATCTTCGGGTCGGCCCCGAGGAGTTGGCCGTGACGACGCTGGACGGCCCGGTGGTGGAGAAGAAGGTGCCGCTGCCGGACCGGTGGCTGCGCGGGTTCGCGGAGGCCCAGGTGATCGCGGCCGGCTTCGATCTACGGGCCGAACTGCCCGCCGCCGAGGCCGTACGGTTCCTGCGCGCACTGCCGCGCGGCGGTGGACGCGGCTCGGCGGCCGGCCCGCGCTGGGTGGTGCCCGCCGGCCGTGCACTGCGGCCGACCACGCGCGCGGTGCCCGGCGCGGTGTGCCTGCCGGGGCCGGAGCGGCTGATCGCACTCCAGCGGATCCTGCGGCACGCGACGGCACTGCGGGTCTACGGCCCCACGGTGACCGGCGCCGATGCCACGGCCAGCGCCTGGGAGGTCGTACTGCCGGGCATGCGGCTCACGCTGACCCTGTCGCCGGACGCCTCGCGCGGTTTCTCCGGCGAGGGCGGTGTGCTGGACGCCCTGGCCACCGACGAGGCCGCCGAGGACGCCGAGTTGATCTCGGTGCTCCTCGCCTGGGAGCCCCGCGTCGACATCGCCGACCTCGCCACCGCCTCGGGCCTCACGGCCGAGCGGGTCCGGGCGGCGCTGGTCCGCCTCGGCACCTCGGGCCGGGTCGGCTACGACACCGCCGAGGCGGCCTACTTCCACCGTGAACTGCCCTACGACGCCGAGCGGGTGGAGAAGCACAACCCGAGGCTGCGCGCGGCGCGGGGGCTGGTGGCCGCGGGCGCGGTCCGGCTCGACGGCGCGCTGGCGACGGTGACGGCGGAGGACGGCCACACGCATCGGGTGCGGGACGAGGCGGGGGTGCTCAGCTGCAGTTGCCTGTGGTGGGCGAAGTACCGGGGTGGACGGGGGCCGTGCAAGCACGCGTTGGCGGTGCGGATGGTGCGGCGGGGTGCCACTGCGGCAGAGCGGGCCGGGCTGGAACTGGTTCCGGTGGAGCAGGTCTCGGTGGAGCAGGTCGGGGTTCGGGGCGACGGGGGTGCGCGATGAGTGAGCTGATGGAAGCGGTACGGGCCGGGCGGACGGCCGAGGTGGTGGGTCTGCTGGACGAGCTGACCGATGCCGAACGACGGTCGCTGTTCCCGGAGTTGAAGGCACTGCGCAAGGAACTCAGAGCGGACCCCTGGGCGGCGGGGTCCCGCCGCGCCTACCCGCCGCTGTACGCGGCCGGGGTGGCGTGCCAGACGGGCGCCGCGGCCGTCGCGACCTGGATCGCCGCTGCCGACATGCGCTGGTCGCGGACGTCCCCCGCCCTGCTGCTGCGGCTCCTGGGCGACCGCACGCCGGAGTGGCTCGCCGACCTGACGGGGCGGCTCGCCGAGCGCCCGGTCGCGTCCGATGTGCCGTACGAACTGATGGCGGGCCTGGTGCGGCTGTCCGGCTGCCCGGTGCCGACCACCGAGTCCTACGTCACCGGCTGGGTGCAGCACATCAACAGCCTCTGGCAGCACGGGGACAGCGTGCTGGACCGGCTGCGCAAGGACGCGTATCTCACCGACCTGGTGGCCGCGCTCTTCGAGACGGCCGATATCGGGAGCAGTCTGGAGTGGACCCCGCGCGAGGGGCCGAACAGCTGGACCGGCGCTCTGGCCCGGCTCACCGTCGACGGGGCCCTGGACCGACGGGCGACGGTCGACGCCTGTGTGGCCCGGCTGCTGCGGGGCGGCTCGACCGCCGACCACCGGGTGTTCCTGCGTCTGTTGACGTCTCTGGCGCTCACCCGCGAGGAGCAACTGGAGCGGACCGCCGACTGGTTGGCGCTGGCCGCCGACGCGGTCTCCCCGGTGGCGTCGCACGCGCAGTCGGTGCTGGGCTCGCTGGCGCTGGACGGTGAGCTGCCGCCGGGCCGGCTGGCGGAGATGTCGGACGCGGTGCTGTTCCGCACCGAGAAGAAGCTCGTACGCGCGCAGTTGGTGCTGCTCGGCAAGGCGCTGAGCCGTGACGCGACGACGGCCGAGGTGCTGCTGCCCGCCGTGGCGCAGGCGTTCGGTCATGAGGACTCCGAGGTGCAGGAGCGGGCGCTGAAGCTGGTGGAGCGCCATGCCGGGAATGTCGAGAACACCGGGGCGCACGCCGAACTGGTCGTCGCCGCCGAGCAGTTGATCCCGGGTCTGCGGGTGCGCGCGGCCAAGGCCCTGGGCACCGCACTCGGGCCGGCGCGGCCGGTCCCGTACGAGGAGGTCCTCCCGCCCGCACCGGAGCCGACGCGCCTCGCGCCCGCGCCGGCCTCCCCGGTCGAGGTCGCCGAGGAGGTGGGCGCGGCCCTGGCGGGTGAGCCCGGGGTGGCCGCGTTCGAGCGGGCGCTGGACGGGCTGGTGCGCCATGCCCACCAGGATCGGGATGCCTTGCTGGAGGCGCTGGAGCCGGTACTCGCGCGTCGCTGGTGGCATGGTGCCGGCCCCGAGGACGAGGCAACGGCATGGGCCCGCTTCAGCAGGGACAACTTCTACGTGGGGGCCGCGTCCACCGGCCTGGATCTGATCCTCGCGGCCCTGCGCGGCAGGACGGACACGCCGACGCCGGACCGGAAGATCACGCGGCTGCTCCACTCGCTCGTCACTCAGCCGACCACCAGCCGGCAGTGCCGGCACAGCAACCTGGCGGACGCGTTCCAGAGCCGTCTGTGGGAGATCGCCTACCGGCTCCGAACGGATCCGCCGCCCTTCCTCGTGTCGACCCCGACATGGAGCACGGGCCTGCTGGAGCCCGCGGAACTCGTGGACCGTCTCGCCGAGTACGGGCGGCTGGGCGCACGCGTGGGGGCCGACGACTTCGCGCAGGCACTGCTGCGGGTGCGGCGTGCGGACCGTGCCGCCGCTGCGACGGCCGCGGCCCGGGCGGCGGCGCTGGGCACACGGGAGGGCAAGAGGCTCGCCGTGTGGCTCACCGCCGAGGGTCCGGACCTGCCGACGTCACAGCGCCGGACCTCCGGCACCCGTGTCCTGGTCGAGCTGGGTGAACTCCCGGAGCTGCAGGCGGACTTCCTCGCCGACTGCCGCCCGCTCGGTCGGCCGACATCCGCCGGCGCCGGGCACCGGTGGTACTGCCACCACTGGAGCGACGACCTGCGCCCGCACTGGCTCGCCCTGCTGCCCGAGCGGCGCGAACTGGTGGCGGCGCGGCTGCTGGCGGACATCTCCACCGTGGCGGTGGACGACGCCCGAGGTGCCGCGGCCGTCCTGCCGCACCTCGCCGAGTCCGGTGGCGAGGCGGGCGAGGCCGTGCATCTGTGTCTGGCGTACGGGCTCGGCGCGCGGCATCCCGAGGACCGGCTGGCGGCGGTGGACGCGCTGCTGACGGTGGCGGCGCGCGGTCAGTTGGACGCGGCCCGACTGGGCGCCGACCTCGGCCAGTTGACAGGGAGCGGGGCGGTCAAGCCGCTGCGGTTGGCGGAGTCGGTGCGTACGGCGGCTGCCACGGGAGCGAACGCGACGATCTGGGAGGTGCTGCGGCACACGTTGCCGGTGTTGCTCGCCGCGCTCGCGACCGACTCGGCGGGGTCGTCCGCGCGCGGGGTCGGGGAGCTGCTGGGCATAGCCGCGGAGTGCGCCGAGCGCACCGGGGCGCAGGGAGAGCTGCCGCACCTGACGCAGACGGCGGACCGGCGGGGCTCCTCGCGTCTGGTGACACAGGCGCGCCGGCTGCGCAGTGCGCTGGCCGTGGAGGTAGCCGCGTGACGTAGGCGAAACTCCGCACACACCACCCCACCAGCCCGCACGCTGTCCACCCCCGCAACAGTTGAAAGATCTACAAAAAGGGCATAACCACGCTTTACCGATCAGTCACAGAGCGTTCGTGATCACGCAACACCCTTCCTTCACAGTGGTTGCATGAATCGAGACATGTCTGATGTGACGCGCGCGGAGGACGGACGTCCTGTGCGCCCCTGGCGGCGGGTCGTCGCCGAACTCGCCACCCTGTTCACGGCGGTGTTCCACATGCGGTGGACACGCCGCCACGGTCATGCGCCACCGACGGGCGATACCGGTGCCCGGCCGCTGACCGAGGTCCAGCAGGCCGGGCCGTCCGACCCGTCGTCGGCGCCGCAGGAGACCGTGCCCACGGAGAGCACGCTGTGGCGGCTGCGGACGACGGTGAAGGACGAACCGGGGTCACTGGCGGTGCTGTGCACAGCCTTGGCCGGGCACCGGGTCGACATTCTGAGCCTGCAGACGCATCCGCTGGGCGCGGGCACGGTGGACGAGTTCCTGCTGCGGGCCCCGGCCGGGCTGGACTCCGCGGAGCTGACCCGGGTGATCGCGTCGGCCGGCGGCACCGACACCTGGATCGAGCGGGCCGACGCCCATGACCTGGTCGACGCACCGACCCGGGTCCTCGGTCTGGCCACCCGTACCGCCCTGGACGCGGCGGAACTGCCGCTTGCGCTGCGGCAGTTGCTGGGCCGGTGCACCATCCGCCAGTCGCCCGCCGTGCCGGTCGGCGCCGGTGCCCGAGCCCCGGAGGGCGCGCCGGTCGAGGGAGCGCTGGAGGACACCGTGCTGCGGCTGCGGGCGCCCGAGGGCGGCGTGATCACCGTGGAGCGGCCGTATCTGCCGTTCACGCCGACCGAGTTCGCCCGGGCGCGGGCGCTGGTGGAGCTGGACGCCCGGCTCGGACCGCGGGTGCCGCGCAGCCAGGACGTACTGACGCTGCCCGAGGGCAACGAGATCACCGTACGAAGGGCCGACGCGGGGGATGTGGAGGCCGCGAAGGAGATGCACGAGCGGTGCTCGGCGCGGACGCTCGCCATGCGGTACCACGGTCCGGTCGTCGACGCGGACCGCTACCTCAACCACCTCCTCAGCCCGCGCTACGGCCGCACCCTCGCGGTGCAGACCGCGTCCGGGCGGATCGTCGGGCTCGGGCATCTGCTGTGGGACGGGGACGAGACGGAGGTCGCGCTGCTCGTCGAGGACAAGTGGCAGCGGCGCGGTATCGGGGGCGAGCTGCTGGCGCGGCTGGTGGCCATGGCGGTCGAGGCGGGGTGCGAGAGCGTGTACGCGGTCACGCAGGCGTCCAACACTGGCATGGTCGCGGCGATGCGAGGTCTTGAGCTTCCGCTCGACTATCAGATCGAGGAAGGGACCCTGGTCGTCACGGCACGACTGGTCGGGGAGGCTCCGGTGGGCGAAGGGGCCGTGAGCACCACGAACGCCGAAACACCGTAGGACGTGCGGGACGCTGCCGCCGCCCGCGGCACCCCCGGCTCAATCGGGGTGACGCGCGGCGGCCCCTCGTACGAGGATGGACCGCATGTCAGAGACCAAGAGCCAGCTGCCCCGTCAGGTCGCCGACGCCTACGTCGACGAACTCGTCGCCCTCGATCCGATCACCGGCACGTTCCTCGGCGTCAAGGAGAGTTCGAGCAGGTTGCCCGACACCTCACCCGCGGGCGACGAGGCGCTCGCGGAACTGACGCGCCGGACGCTGGCGCGGCTCGACGAGGCCGAGCGGCAGCCGGGGGCGGACAGTGACATCGAGCGCCGGTGCGCGCGCCTGCTGCGCGAGCGGCTCAACGCCTCGCTCGCCGTGCAGGAGGCCGAGGAGGGGCTGCGCGCCGTCAGCAACCTGAGTTCGCCCGTCCATGCGGTGCGCCAGGTGTTCACCGTGACCCCGGCGCAGTCGGAGGAGGACTGGACGGCGATCGCCGAGCGGCTGCGCGCGGTGCCGGCGGCGCTGGAGGGCTACCGGGAGTCCCTGGCGCTCGGCCTGGAGCGGAAGTTGTACGGCGGGCCGCGCGCCACCGCCACGTTCGTCGGACAGCTCGGTGAGTGGGCCGACGCGGACGGCGAGGGACACGGCTGGTTCGAGCAGTACGCGTCGGCCGGCCCCGAGGCGCTCAGGTCCGAGCTGGACACGGCGGCCCGCGCGGCCACCGAGGCCGTGGTCGCGCTGCGCGACTGGCTGCGGGACGTGTACGAGCCGGCGATCGCGGGCTCACCGGACGTGGTCGGCCGCGAGCGGTACGCCCGCTGGGTCCGCTACTTCAACGGCACCGACCTCGACCTGGACGAGGCGTACGCGTACGGCTGGTCGGAGTACCACCGGCTGCTCGGCGAGATGAAGACAGAGGCCGAGAAGGTCCTGCCCGGCGCGGCCACGCCGTGGGTGGCGCTGGCGCACCTGGACGAGCAGGGCACGCACATCGAAGGCGTCGACGAGGTGCAGCGCTGGCTGCAGTCCGTGATGGACGAGGCCATCGAGAAGCTGGACGGCACCCACTTCGACCTGGCCGTGCGGGTGCGGCGCGTCGAGTCCCGGATCGCGCCTCCCGGCAGCGCGGCGGCGCCGTACTACACGCCCCCGTCGGACGACTTCTCGCGCCCGGGCTGCACCTGGCTGCCGACCATGGGCCAGACCCGGTTCCCCGTCTACGACCTGGTGTCGACCTGGTACCACGAGGGCGTGCCGGGCCACCACCTCCAGCTCGCGCAGTGGAAGCACGTGGCGGAGAACCTCTCCCGCTACCAGGCGGGCGTGGGCATGGTCAGCGCCAACGCCGAGGGCTGGGCCCTGTACGCGGAGCGGCTGATGGACGAGCTGGGCTTCCTCACGGACCCGGAGCGCCGGCTCGGCTATCTGGACGCGCAGATGATGCGCGCCGCCCGGGTGATCGTCGACATCGGCATGCACCTGGAGCTGACGATCCCGGACGACTCCCCCTTCCACCCCGGGGAGCGCTGGACGCCCGCGCTGGCGCAGGAGTTCTTCGGTTCGCACAGCAGCCGCCCCGCGGACTTCGTGGAGAGCGAGCTGACCCGCTACCTGTCCATGCCGGGCCAGGCCATCGGCTACAAGCTGGGCGAGCGGGCCTGGTTGCTCGGCCGGGAGAAAGCGCGCGAGCGGCAGGGTGAGGCGTTCGACCTCAAGACTTGGCACATGGCGGCGCTCTCGCAGGGTTCGTTGGGCCTGGACGACCTGGTGGACGAACTGTCCCAGCTGTAGGGCCTGTTCGGCGGCTGATGCCGGTCATCACGGGGTCAGTGCCGGAAGCCGCCTTCCGAGTCGATCACCTGGCCGGTGATCCAGCCCGCCTCGTCCGTGGCGAGCCACGCGATGAGGCGGGCCGGGTCGTCCGGCACGCCCCAACGCCCGCCGGGGAAGAGTGCGGCGACCGCGTCGTACGTCTCCCCGGTGGCGTAACCGGTGTCCACCGGGCCCGGGTTGACCGTGTTCACAGTGATCGCGTGCTCGGCGAGTGTCGTCGCCAGTGAACGCGTCACCGAGGCCAGGGCGCCCTTCTGGAGGGCGTACGCCAACTCCCCCGGCATACCGCTCCCTTGGTCCTGCCCGGACGTCATCGTGACCACGCGTCCACCCGGCGTGCCCGACGGCAGCGCGGCGCGGTGCCGGACGTAGGCCTGCACGAGCAGCAGCACCGAACGGGTGTCGACGGCCCAGTGCGCGTCGAGCATCCCGGCGTCGATCGTGTCGAGGTCGCCGTCACTGCCGCTGAGGGCGTGGTTGGCGACGAGGATGTCGAGCCGACCGCCCAGTGCGGAGGCGGCAGTTGCGATCAGTTCGGCGGGGACGGCGGGGTCGGAGAGGTCACCGGGACCGTCGACGACCCGCGCCTCGGGGTCGCCCAGGGCGGCCCGTACGGAGGCGGTCACGTCCTCGCTCCGGTCCGCACCCCACGGCATCGCAAGGTCGTGCGGCACATGGTGATGCAGATAGACGCTCGCCCCGTACGCGGCCAGCCGTCGGGCCACGGCGTGCCCGATGCCGACGCGCCTGCTGGCACCGGTGACCAGGGCGGTACGGCCGCGCAGGGGCAGGGGGTCACGGCGGAGGTCTTCGGGGGCGGTGGGCTCGGGAAGTCGTGACATGGACGATCATCATGGTGACCGGCGACGGCCCGCGCACGTGGTTTTCCCGCTACCGGCCCCGCCCGCGAATGCCGCTCCGCACCGACCGCTCCGCACCGACCGGTTCACGCCGACCGTCCGGCACCGACCGCCCCGCGCAGATCAACCGGCGCCGATCAGCCCGCGACCCGCCGCAACTGCACCAGCCCCACCCAAGTCTCCGGCCCCGGCTGGACGTTGGCCGCCCGCACCGCGTACCGCCCCGGTTCCAGCGCCACCCGCAGACTCTCCGTCCGGCCGGTCTCGGTACCGGGCCAGGCGGAGTCGAAGAGCACGACCGGTCCTGGCACCTCCCAGTCGACCGCGTCGGCCCAGTCCGCCGTGGCGAGGGCGGCGGGGACCTCGGCGAGCAGTTCCTCCTCGGAGTTCGCGGCCGTCCACCGTACGAACATGCCGTGCTCCGGCAGGAAGGCGGTCGAGGCGGGTTCGTCGCCCAGGACCAGCGCGGCGGAGTCCCCGACGGACAGCAGCCCGCAGTAGCCGTCGACCTCGCAGGCCCGGTCGTAGTCGGAGGCGGTCTCCTCGCCGTCGGCACCCGCCCAGAACGCCAGGACCGTCTCGGGCACCGCTATCAGGGGCCCGCCTCCCGACTCGACCCACTCCACCGCACCGGGATCCGCGTATCGCACCATGGCGCCGACCGTACACGCACAGCCGTCGCACATCTCCCCGGTCCCCCACCGACCGAAGCCCTCCTCAACAGCCGCAGTCCTCCGCGGACTTGGGCGCCGTCAGTGGATCCGCGGCCCGCTGCTCGCGCCCCTCCCAGGTCTCGTACGCGAAGCCCTCCCGCACCCAGTACTCGAAGCCGCCGAGCATCTCCTTGACCTGGTAGCCGAGTTCGGCGAGGGCGAGCGCCGCGCGGGTGGCGCCGTTGCAGCCGGGACCCCAGCAGTAGGTGACCACCGGCACCGATCTGTCGAGGAGTTGAGCGGCCTGCTCGGGGATGAGCGCGGTCGGCAGATGGATCGCGCCGGGCACGTGCCCCTGGTCCCAGGACTCGGTGGAGCGGGAGTCCAGGACGACGAACCCGGGGTCGCCGTCGCCCGCGAGCGCACTGGCGACGTCGGAGACATCGGCGTGGAAGGCGAGGCTCGCCCGGAAGTGGGCGGCGGCCTCGGCGGGGGACGCGGGGGCGACGCGCAGGACAGGGTTTTCAGTGAGGTCGGTTCTGGTCATGGCAGAAAATCTACGGCCGTCGATCGTCCGCCAGAAGGCGTAATCCCCGGCTCATCTCTTGATCCGCCGGGGATTCCCCTGCTATCTCTCCTCCATGACCACGTTTTCCCCGGACGCCACCGACTGGCGCATCCTCGACGTCCTCCAGCGCGAAGGACGTGCCAGTTTCGCCGAGCTGGCGCGGGCCGTCTCCATGTCGCCGAGTGCGGTCACCGAGCGGGTGCGGCGGCTGGAGGAGGCGGGGGTGATCCAGGGGTACGCGGCGGTCGTGGACCCCGAGCGACTGGGGCTGTCGATCCTGGCCTTCGTGCGGCTGCGCTACCCGAACGGGAACTACAAGCCCTTCCACGACCTGGTCGCGGTGACCCCGGAGATCCTGGAGGCACACCATGTGACCGGCGACGACTGCTTCGTGATCAAGGTGACCGCCCGCTCGATGCGCCACCTCGAAGAGGTCTCGGGCAAGATCGGCACCCTCGGTTCGGTCACGACCAGCGTCGTCTACTCCTCACCGCTCCCCCGGCGCCCGCTCGGCCAGTGACCGTGCTGCTCGGTCAGCGCCCCCGCTGCCGGGTCACTGACCCCGCTGCCGCACCGTCGACCCCGTCCGCTCCTTCACGACCTCCAACTGCGCATGGATCCTGCGCCGCAGATCGGGCACATGGCTGACGATCCCGACGCTGCGGTCGCGCTCGCGCAGCGAGTCGAGTACGTCGAGGACCTCGTCGAGCGTCTGGTCGTCGAGGCTGCCGAAGCCCTCGTCGATGAAGAGCGTGTCCAGTCGGACCCCGCCCGCCTCGTCCGTGACGACGTCCGCGAGGCCGAGGGCGAGCGCGAGCGAGGCGAAGAAGGTCTCGCCGCCGGACAGCGTCGCGGTGTCGCGCTCGCGCCCGGTCCACGCGTCGACGACGTGCAGCCCCAGACCGCTGCGCCCCCGGCCCGACCGGTCGGCGGAGTGGACAAGGGTGTAGCGACCGGACGACATGCGTTGCAGGCGTACGGTCGCGGCGGCGGCCACCTGTTCCAGTCGCGCCGCGAGCACATACGACTCCAGGCGCATCTTGCGCTCGTTCTCCGCCGAGGTGCCCGCGGTCAGGGTCGCCAGGCGGGCCACGCGGTCGTACTCGTCGCGGAGCGGGGCGAGGCGGCGTACGGCGCCGGCGGACCGGGTGGAGAGCCGGTCGAGGTCGGCGCAGCGGCCGGCTGCCGCGTCGCGCGCGGAGGCGGCGTCGCGGAGCCGGGCCGACGCGTCGGCGGCGGCCCGTTCGGCCAACTCAAGTTCCGCCGGCGGCTGTTGGGCGGCGTTCGCCGTGTCGGTCTCGGCGAGGACGGCACGCACGGCGGCCTCCTCCGACTGCCAGGCGTCCAGGCGGCGTTGCAGCTCGCGGTGGGCGTCGTCGTCGAGGAGTGCGGCGGCCGCGGCCTGCGGGGTGTCGAAGCCGGCCCGGAAGGCCGCGTCGGCGAGTCGGGCGTCCGCGTCTTTGAGCCGCTGGGCGGTGTCCTCGGCGGCGCGCGCGGCGTCGGCGGCCTCGGTGAGCAGCGCGGCCTGCCGCTCCAACTGCCCGGCTCGCGCGGCCACGCTGGCAGCGGTACCGCGCGCTTGGGCCAACTCGGCTTCCAGCGTGGTCCGTTCGCGGTCGAGGGCATCCCGGCGGGCCACCCGGGAGGCGACACGCACCGCGGCCTCCTGCTGGGCGGAGCTGCGCAGCTCCCGCTCCTGCTCGGCCTGCCGCAGCCGCTCCTGAGCGGGGTGCAGCGCGCTCGCGCCCTGCCGGGCCTCCGCGTAGAGCCGCTCCAACTCCTCGCTCTGCTCGATGAGTTGATCGGTCGACGCGTCACCGGCCTCGCCCTGCGCGGCGGCCAACGCCCGTTGTACGACACCGAGTCGCCGTTCGGCCTCGGCCCGCTGTTCGTCGGCGTCCTGGAAAGCCGCCTGCGCGCGTTCCTCGGTCTCCCGGTCCACGTGTCCGGCGTCCTTGCGGGCGGGCGCCGGGTGTTCGGTCGCCCCGCACACCGCGCAGGGGTCGCCGTCGGTGAGCTGGGCGGCCAGCTCGGCGGCGATGCCGTTCAGCCGCTGTTCCTTGACGTCGAGCCACTCGGCCCGGGCCTTCTGGGCGCGGTCCGTCGAGGTGAGCACCTGGCGTCCGGCATCCTCCGTGTCCCGCGCGAACTGGTCGCGCTGACGGGCGGCGTCCAGTTTCCGGCGAGCGGGTTCCCGCTGCACGCCCAGCTGTTCGGCCCTGGTGGCCGCCTGCTGCGCGGACTCGACCCGGTCCTGGAGCCCGGTCCGCAGTTCCTCCCAGCCGGCCAGCCAGGCCTCGGCCTCCTGAAGCACACCTTCGTCGGCGCGTTCCTGGCGGTCCAACTGGTCGCGCTCGTGCACGAGTTCACCCAGCCGTCGCTCCCCCCGACGCGCCGACTCAAGCCCGCCCAGCTCCTCGGCGGCCCGGCGTGCGGCAGCCGCGAGCCCGCTCGCACCGGCGCCGGCGAAGGAATCCGGGAGCAACGCCCGCGCATCGCTCTCACGGGCCGCCGCCCTCCGGTGCTCACTCTCGGCCGACTCCCGCAGGTCCAACGCGGGCGCCACCGCCTCCGCCTTGCGCGCCCGTTCCATCCGGACCTGCGCGTCCCGGTACCCGTCGGCCCGCGCCTCCATCTGCGCCGCCCGCTCCCGCGCCTGCGCGAACCGCCCCTGCAACCGGGCCAGTTCACGTACGTCGCCCAACGCACGCTCGGCGCCCGCCTGCGCGGACTCCGCGGTCGTGAGCCGGCACCGGGAGACCGTGAGCTGTTCCCGGGCGGTGCTGCGGGCGATCGCGGCGGCGGTGAGGACGGCCTCGGCCAGACCGGGTTCGCCCGGCTGGAGCTCCGGCAGCTCCATCGCACCGCCGGCGGCCTGCTGCATGCGGTGCGCGTCGGCGAGCAACTCGGCGTCGCCTTCACGGACTTGGGCCTCGGCGGTCCGTCGGAGCACGGCGAGACGCTGCTCGACCTCGGCGAACCGGTGGGTGTCGAAGAGCCGCCCGAGCAGCTTGCCGCGCGCCTCGGCGTCGGCGCGCAGGAACCGCGCGAAGTCGCCCTGGGGCAACAGCACGACCTGGCAGAACTGCTCGCGGCTCATGCCGAGCAGCTGGGTGATCTCCTCGCCGATCTCCTGGTGCGAGCGGCTGAGGTCCTTCCACGCTCCGGGGTCCTTCGGGGCGCCGGCGGTGGCGTCGTACTCGCGCAGCCAGCTCTGCGCCTTCTCCAGCGTCGTACCGGATCCGCGCTTCTTGGGGCGCTCCCACGGTGGCTGGCGTGTGACCTCCAACCGGCGTCCTGCGACGGTCAGT
The DNA here is from genome assembly GCF_053595415.1 of Streptomyces sp. NPDC002499. Classification (NCBI taxonomy): domain Bacteria; kingdom Bacillati; phylum Actinomycetota; class Actinomycetes; order Kitasatosporales; family Streptomycetaceae; genus Streptomyces; species Streptomyces sp. NPDC002499. Next base: position 111,727 of record NZ_JBSFXO010000012.1, on the reverse strand, counting down.
TCGAGGGTGACCTCGGTGCGGGCGCCGGGGGCTGCGTGGTCGCTGCGCAGGGCCAGGCCCTGGCCGCTCTGCCGGGCACCGGGCACGGTGCCGTACAGGGCGTAACAGACGGCGTCGAGGACGGAGGTCTTGCCGGCGCCGGTCGGTCCGTGCAGCAGGAACAGTCCGGCGGCGGAGAGTTCGTCGAAGTCGACGGACTGGGCGGCACCGAAGGGGCCGAAGGCCGTGATGTCGAGCCGGTGCAGCCTCACCGTGCCACCTCCCGGACGGTCTCGTCGGCGCGCACGGCGTCGAACGCGTCACGCAGGACGCCCTGTTCGCGTTCGTCGGGTCCGGCGCCGCGCACATGGGCGACGAAGTCCTCGGCGATCTGCTGGTCGCTGCGGCCCGCGAGCCGTCCGGCGTAGGTCGCGTCGGGGTCGTCCGGGGAGCGTTCGGGGTCGAAGACGAGGCTGAGGGTGTGCGGGAAGCGCTCGGCGAGCCGGGCCATGGGATCGGCCGGGCGGACCGCGTCCGTGAGCGTGGCCTCGACCCACGCCTCCTCGTGCCGGGCGAGTGCCGGGTCGGCGAGCAGGTGCTCCAAGGTGCCGCGCAGGCGGGCCAAGGAGCGCGGCACCGGGCAGTCCAGGCGTTCGGCGGTGACCGCGCCGGTCGCGTCGAGGTCGACGAGCCACATCGTCTTGCGGTGGTCGGCCTCGGAGAAGGAGTACGGGAGCGGAGAGCCGGAGTAGCGGACGCGCTCGGTGATGGTCTGACAGCCGTGCAGGTGGCCGAGCGCGGTGTAGTCGACGCCGTCGAAGACACCCGCGGGGACGGCGGCGACCCCGCCGACGGTGATGTCCCGTTCGCTGTCGCTGGCCTCGCCGCCGGTGACGAAGGCGTGCGCGAGGACGACGGACCGGGTGCCGGGGGCACGTACCGCGAGGTCGGCGCGGACGCGGTCCATGGCCGCCGCGAGGACCGTCTCGTGGCCGGCCTTCTCGACCCCGAACTCGCCCTTCACCAGGGCCGGTTCGAGGTATGGCAGGCCATAGAAGGCCACGTCACCGTGCGCGTCGGAGAGCACCACGGGCGTCCCGCAGGCCGCAGGCTCGGTGCGCAGGTGGATGCCGGCGCGGTCGATGAGTCCGGCGCCGACGCCGAGGCGGCGGGCCGAGTCGTGGTTGCCGGAGATCATCACCGTGGGCACACCGAGGTCGGCGAGACGGTGCAGGGCGTCGTCGTACAGCTCGACCGCGGCCAGTGGCGGTACCGCCCGGTCGTACACGTCTCCCGAGACGACCACCGCGTCCACGTCGTGCTCGCGGACGGTGGTGACGAGGTGGCGGATGAACTCGGCCTGGGCGTCGAGCATGTTGACCCGGTGGAAGGCCCGCCCGAGGTGCCAGTCGGAAGTGTGCAACAACCTCAAGAACCCGCTCCGACCCGCACGATTCCCCCTGCCTGATGCCCGGACACCTGTGCCGACCCGTGGTCAGCAGCCACCACGCTAACGCCTTTCGGCACCTGATCCCCCACAGACCCCGACTTCTGCGGCAAGCGACGCTTACCGGCCGCGCTCGTCGGCCACCCGGCACAGCAGGGCGGCCCACAGGTCGAGGCGGTCCTGGAGGCGGGAGAGGTCGCGGCCGGTGAAGTGCTCGATGCGCTGGACGCGGTAGTGGACGGTGTTGACGTGCAGGTGCAGGGCCTCGGCCGCGCGGGCCCAGGAGCCGTCGTGGGCGAGGAAGGTCTCCAGGGTGTGCAGGAGGGCGACGGCGGAGGCGCTCTCGGGGTTGTGCAGCGGGCCCAGGACGGTGCGGCTGTAGGCGGTGCGGACCTCGGCCGGTATGCCGGTGAGCAGGGTGTCGAGCGCCGTCAGCGTGGTGGCGTCGGTCAGGGCGGAGGCGTCCGGCGCCGTCGTCCGGGCCGAGTTGAGGGCGTAGCGGGCCTCGGCCAGGGCGCCGGGCAGTGCGGAGGCGTTGGCGGCCGGTGCGGCGATCCCGCCGTGCAGGGGCACGTCCGGTCGGCAGCCGGCGACGAGCTGCCAGCACGCGGCAAGGCCCTCGGCGGTGTCCGCGGACACGACCGCGAAGGCCGTGCCGTCGGGCAGCCGACCGACGGCGGCACGGTCCGGGGCCGCGTGCGCGACGGCCTCCGTCAGCGCGCCCTCGGTGAGCCCCTCGTACCGCGTGCCCGCGCCCGTGTCGGCGACCAGCACGCGGTACGGGCCCTCGGACGGGAGCCCGCAGGCGGCCAGCGCGCTGTCCGGCGCGGAGCCGGGGGTGGCCAGCACCGCCCCCAACTCGTCCGCGGTCTGATGCTCGGCGGCCCGGCGCCGGGCCCATGACTCCTGGCAGCGGCCCAGAACCGCGGTGATCTCGTGCAGCAGGCGGGGTGGCGCAGCGGCGGCGTCGGGCAGGTGCAGCCACCAGCGTTCGTACGGGGTGGCCGCGTCGGCCTCGACCGCGACCGTCACTCCGGCGTCGGCGGCGGGCAGCGCGGCTGCCTCGTGCGGCGGGAGCGGGTCGGCGCCGGGGGTGGCGGCGACGGTGCGGCCGGTCGCGGTGACGAGGTGGGCGGTGGTGCGGTCGAGGTGCGCGAAGGCGGCGGCGAGCACCTGCTCGGGTCCGGCCTCCTGCGCGACCAGCCGGTTCAGCCGGCCCCGCGCGCTCTCGGGCAGCGCCTGGTGCCGGCTCAGTTCGCCCCACTGGCGCAGATAGACCGTGTCTGTGATCGCCCGGAACATGATGTGCGCGGGCACCCCGGCCACCGGGACGCCCTGTCGTACGCAGGCCTCGACCAGGTCGTCGGGGACCGAGCCGTGGGTCTCCTCACCGGCCAGGAGTACGGCCGCGCCCGCGCCCTTCAGCCCGGCGACGAACCGTTCCGCCTTGGCCCGCCCGCCGACCGGGCTCCACCACACCAGGCCGCTCAGCACGACCTCGCCGGGCCGCACGAAGCGCGCCGGGTCCTCCAGATCCGTGACGGTGACCCCGCTGATCTCCCGTCGCAGCGACGCGTCCTCGGCCCACAGCAGGCGCAGGCCGAGGGACTCGTCCCCCAGGAGGTGTTCGACGTGCATGTGCTCAGACTCCTCGTTCCTTCCTCGCATTCACGAGGTGAATCCGAGTCCCAGCATCGTAAATGCAAGCCTTACGGCAGGGAACGCCTCTTGGTGAATCCTCCAGGACCGGCCCCGCGGGGCTCGGATATTCCGTGCTCCGCACCAGTCGTCCGGGCCGGGTCCGCGTTGTTTCACTGGCGGTCATGGACCTGAACACCGTGGTCGAGATCCGGGACGCCCGGCATCCGGCGCCCTGGCGGCCGGGCGACGCCTGGCTGGGCGGCGGCACCTATCTGTTCTCCGAGCCCCAGCCGCACCTGCGCCGCCTGGTCGACCTGAGCCGCACCGGCTGGCCGCCCGTGCGACTGCACCCGGACGGCTCGGTGGAGATCGCCGCCACCTGCACGATCGCCCAACTGTCCAGGTTCGCGCGGACGTTGACGACCGAAGCGGCTCCCCTCTTCGAGCGGTGCTGCCGGGCCTTCCTCGCCTCGTTCAAGATCTGGAACATGGCCACCGTGGGCGGCAACCTGTGCAACGCCCTCCCGGCCGGCCCGATGATCTCCCTCACGGCCGCGCTGGACGGCGAGTGCCTGCTGCTCGCCCAGGACGGGGTACGACGCCGGGTGCGTGTCGCCGACTTCGTGACCGGCGCGGGCCACCAGGTCCTGGCCGAGGGCGAGTTGCTGCGCTCGATCACGCTGCCCGCCCGGGCGCTGGGCTGCCGTACCGCGTTCCGGCAGGCCTCGCTGTACGGGCTGGGCCGCTCCGGTGCCCTGGTCATCGGCGCGCTGGACCCGCTCGACCACTCCCTCTCCGTCACGGTGACCGCCGCCACCGTGCGGCCGGTGCGGCTGTGGTTCCCGCTGCCGCCGACGGCACGGGAGCTGCGTACCGCGGTCGACTCGGCGGTCGCCGACGACGAGTGGTTCGACGACATCCACGGGCTGCCCGCGTGGCGTCGGCACATGACCGTGCGGTTCGCGGAGGAGATCCGCCGGGAGCTCGGAGGGACCGCGCGATGAGAGCCGAGGTCACACGATGAAGGTCGGGGTCGCACCATGAACGTCGAGGTCAACGGGCGCTCCTTCGCCGAGGAGCCGCGTCCCGGACAGTGCCTGCGCACCTATCTGCGCGAGCACGGCTGGTTCGGGGTGAAGAAGGGCTGTGACGCGGGCGACTGCGGGGCGTGCACGGTCCACGTGGACGGCGAGCCGGTGCACAGCTGCCTCTACCCCGCGTTCCGCGCCGACGGCCGATCCGTCACCACCGTCGAGGGGTTGGCCTCGCCCGACGGCGAACTCCACCCCGTCCAGCGGAAGTTCCTCGACGCGCAGGGCTTCCAGTGCGGCTTCTGCACCGCCGGGTTCCTGATGACCACGGCCACCCTGGACGAGGACCAACTCATCGATCTGCCACGGGCGTTCAAAGGCAACCTGTGCCGCTGCACCGGCTATCGCGCGATCGAGGACGCGGTACGGGGGGTGTGTCACGTCGAGACACCCGACGCCGGCGAGTCCGTCGGCCGCAGCCTCCCCGCCCCGGCCGGCCCCCAGGTCGTCACCGGCACCGCCCGCTACACCTTCGACGTCGACGTGCCCGGGCTGCTGCACATGAAGCTGCTGCGCTCCCCGCACGCGCACGCCCGCATCACCTCGATCGACATCACGGCGGCGCTCCAACTCCCGGGCGTCCACGCCGTGTTCACCCACCACGACGCCCCCGAACGGCACTTCTCCACCGCCCGCCACGAGCACCCCACGGAGGACCCGGACGACACCCGCGTCCTGGACGACACCGTGCGGTACGTGGGCCAGCGGGTGGCGGCCGTCGTCGCCGACAGCGAGGCCGCCGCCGAGGAGGGCTGCCGACGCGTCGAGGTGACGTACGAGGTACTGCCTGCCGTCCTCGACCCGGAGGAGGCGATGCGGCCCGGTGCGCCGGTCGTGCACGACAAGGACGCGGCCACCGCCCGGATCTCGCGTCCCCGGGACAATGTCGTCGGCGAGGCGCACGGCGAGATCGGTGACGTCGAGGCCGGGTTCGCCGAGGCGGACGCCGTGTACGAGGAGACGTACCGCACCCAGCGCGTGCAGCACGCCAGCCTGGAGACGCACGGGGCGGTGGCGTGGTTGGACGAGGACAACAGGCTTACCGTGCGCACCAGTTCACAGACCCCGTTCCTGACCCGTCGTGCCCTGTGCGCGCTGTACGACCTCCCCGAGGAGCGGGTGCGGGTCGTCGCCGGGCGGGTCGGCGGCGGCTTCGGCGGCAAGCAGGAGATGCTCGTCGAGGACATCGTGGCCCTCGCCGTGCTGCGCCTGCGCCGCCCGGTGAAGCTGGAGTACACCCGCGCCGAGCAGTTCTACGGGGCCACCACCCGGCACCCGTTCACGATCGCCGTGAAGATCGGCGCCCGCCGCGACGGCACACTGACCGCGCTGCGCCTGCGAGTTGTGTCGAATACGGGGGCGTACGGCAATCACGGGCCGGCCGTGATGTTCCACAGCGTCGGCGAGTCCATGGCCGTCTACCGCGCCCCGCACAAGAAGGTCGACGCCTACTCGGTCTACACGCACACCGTCCCGGCGGGCGCCTTCCGGGGCTACGGGCTCGGTCAGGTGATGTTCGCCGTCGAGTCGGCCCTCGACGAACTGGCCCGGCAACTCGGCCTGGATCCGCTGGAGTTCAAGGCGCGCAACATCATCGGTCCCGGCGAGGCGATGGTGACCCCGGGTGGCGAGGAGGAGGACCTGCACATCGCCAGCTACGGACTCGACCAGTGTCTCGCCGTCGTCCGCCGCGCCCAGGCCGAGGAGACCGCGACCGGAACGGAGGACATCCCCGAGGGCTGGCTGACCGGTGAGGGCGCGGCCCTCGCGATGATCGCCACCGGTCCGCCCGGCGGGCACCTCGCCGACGCGAAGGCCACCCTCCTCGCCGACGGAACCTTCGATCTCGCCGTCGGCACCGCCGAGTTCGGCAACGGCACCACCACCGTGCACCGCCAGATCGCGGCGGGCGAACTCGCCACCACCGTCGACCGGATCACGATCCGCCAGTCCGACACCGACGTCGTACGCCATGACACGGGCGCCTTCGCCTCCACCGGAACCGTCGTCGCGGGCAAGGCCACCCTGCGTGCCTCCCGCGCCCTGGCCGACCTGTTGCTCGACTTCGCCGCCGCGCACCTGCGGGTCCCGCGGGCGGAGTGCCGGCTCGGTGAGGAAGCCGTGCTGCACCCGGGCGGCCGGCTCGCGCTCAAGGAACTGCACGCCGCCGCACGGGCGGTGGGCGTCGAGTGCACCGCCGACGGGCACTTCGGCGGCACCCCGCGCTCGGTCGCCTTCAACGCGCAGTGGTTCAAGGTGGCCGTCGATCCCGGCACCGGTGAGATCCGCATCCTGCGCAGCGTGCACGCGGCCGACGCGGGCAAGGTGATGAACCCGATGCAGTGCCGGGGCCAGGTCGAGGGCGGGGTCGCCCAGGCGCTCGGCGCGACCCTCTTCGAGCACGTCCGGATCGACGACAGGGGCGCGGTGGAGACGGCCGCGTTCCGCCGTTACCGGCTGCCGCAGTACGCCGACGTGCCGCGTACCGAGGTCCACTTCATGGAGACGGCCGACACGATCGGCCCGCTCGGCGCCAAGTCGATGAGCGAGAGCCCCTTCAACCCGGTCGCCCCCGCCTTCGCCAACGCCCTGCGCGACGCGACCGGCGTCCGGTTCACGGAACTGCCGCTGACCCGGGACCGGGTGTGGCTGGGGCTGCGGGACGCCGGAGTCCACGGCGACGCCCCCTGACCCGATGGGGGCAGCGACCGGTCACGCGTCCCCGTACGCCTCCCCGCCCAGCTCCAACACCGCCGTCCCCGCGGTCGCGTCGGCGAGCCAGGAGCGGAGGGCGTCCACATCGGCATCCGGCAGGGCGATGTCGATCGTGACCGCCTCCGTGTACCGCACGTCCCGGACCTCGCGGCCGGTCGCGCGCAGGTCGTTCTGCACCTTGCCGGCGCGCTGGTGGTCGACGGTGACCGTGGCGAGGCGGTAACGGCGGCGGGTGCGGGTGCCGAGTTCGTCCAGGGCCTCGCCGACCGCGCCGCCGTACGCCCTGATCAGTCCGCCCGCGCCGAGCTTGACCCCGCCGTAGTAGCGGGTGACGACCGCGACCACGTACCGCATCTCGCGGCGCAGCAGCATCTGGAGCATGGGGACGCCCGCGGTGCCGCCCGGTTCGCCGTCGTCGCTGGCCTTCTGGACGGAGGCGTCGGCGCCGATGACGTAGGCCCAGCAGTTGTGGGAGGCGTCGGCGTGCTCCTTGCGGATCGCGGCGACGAAGGCCTGGGCCTCCTGCTCGGTGGCCGCCGGGGCGAGCGCGCACAGGAAGCGGGACCGGTTGACCTCGGTCTCGTGCACCCCCGCGCGGGCGACTGTGCGGTACTCGTCCTGCATCCGTCCACCCTATGACCTGGTGTTGTCGCCCTCTTCGGCCAGGTGGACAAGAGTGGCAGCGTGAACTCCCCGGCTTCCCCTGCCTCACCGACCGCACCGGCCTCCCCGTCCCCCGGTGTCAAGACCCGGCTGCGCTCGTGGCTCCTGGACGGACTCAGTCAGCAGACGGCCCGGCACCAGGGACCGCATGCCGCCCCGCAGCCCGAGGAGAAGGGCCACACCTGGTGGCGGGTGATGTGTCTGACCGGCGTCGACTACTTCTCCACGCTCGGCTACCAGCCGGGCATCGCCGCCCTCGCCGCCGGACTGCTCTCCCCGCTGGCGACGCTGGTGCTGATCGGGCTCACCCTGCTCGGCGCGCTGCCCGTCTACCGTCGGGTGGCGCACGAGAGCCCGCACGGCGAGGGCTCGATCGCCATGCTGGAGCGGTTGCTGTCGTGGTGGTCGGGGAAGATCTTCGTGCTGGTGCTGCTCGGGTTCGCGGCCACCGACTTCATGATCACGATCACCCTGTCGGCCGCCGACGCCGCCGCGCACGTCGTCGAGAACCCCTTCGCCCCGCACTGGCTGGAGGGCGAGAACCTCTGGATCACGCTGGTGCTGGTCGGTCTGCTCGGCGGGGTGTTCCTGAAGGGCTTCCGGGAGGCCATCGGGATCGCGGTGGTGCTGGTGGGGACGTATCTGACCCTCAACGTGGTCGTGCTCGCCGTCTCCGCCTGGGAGGTGCTGAGCCATCCGGTGCGGATCGGGGACTGGACGGACGCGATGACCGCCGAGCACTCCTCGCCCCTCGCCATGGTCGGGGTGGCGCTGCTGGTGTTCCCGAAGCTGGCGCTCGGCATGTCCGGCTTCGAGACCGGAGTCGCGGTGATGCCCCAGGTCAAGGGCGACCCGACGGACACGTACGCCAAGCCCACCGGCCGGATCCGGGAGACCCGCAGGCTGCTCACCACGGCCGCCGTCATCATGAGCTGCTTCCTGCTCCTGTCGAGCCTCGCGACGACGATCCTGATCCCGCAGGACGACTTCAAGACCGGCGGCCCGGCCAACGGACGCGCGCTCGCCTATCTCGCGCACGAGCACCTGGGCCAGGTCTTCGGCACGGTGTACGACGTCTCGACGATCGCCATCCTGTGGTTCGCGGGCGCCTCGGCGCTGGCCGGTCTGCTGAACCTCGTACCGCGCTATCTGCCGCGCTACGGCATGGCTCCGGAGTGGACGCGGGCGGTGCGGCCGCTGGTGCTGGTGTTCATGGTGGCCGCCGTCCTTATCACGCTGTGGTTCGACGCGAACGTCGACAAGCAGAGCGGGGCGTACGCGACCGGTGTGCTGGTGCTGATGCTGTCCGCGGCGTTCGCGTCGACGGTGGCCGTGCACAAGCGGGGGCACCGGCGGGCCGCGATCGGCTTCGGGGTGATCACCGCGGTCTTCGCGTACACCCTGGTCACCAATGTCGTGGAGCGGCCCGACGGCCTCAAGATCGCGCTGATCTTCATCCTCGCCATCCTGATGACCTCGTTCGTCTCACGGGTGCACCGGGCCTTCGAACTGCGGGCCACGGAGGTCACGTTCGACGAGACGGCGGCCCGCCTGGTGGACGAGGCGGCGGGCCGCGGACCGGTCCGGCTCATCGCCAACGAGCCGGACGACCACACCACCGGGCAGTACCGCGCCAAGGAGTACGAGCAGCGGGCCCACACGCACATCCCCGACGGTGAACCGCCGCTGTTCCTGGAGGTGTTCGTGCGGGACTCCTCCGACTTCCTGTCGGACGTCACCGTGCACGGCGACGAGAAACACGGGGTGCGGCGGCTGCGAGTGTCGGGCCCGACCGTGCCCAACACCATCGCCGCGGTCCTGCTGTCCATCCGCGACCGCACGGGCCAGGTTCCGCACGCCTACTTCAGCTGGACCGAGGGCAACCCGGTCAGCCACCTCTTCCAGTTCCTGGTCTTCGGCCACGGCGAGGTCGCGCCGGTCACCCGCGAGGTGCTGCGCCGGGCGGAGCCGGATCCGGCGCGGCGGCCGTGGGTGCACGTGGGGTAGGTCGGCGGGAGCGCCCGGCGCCTCAGTGCTTCCTGCCGCGCGGCACGAGCATGTCCGTCAGCAGGGCCGTGCCGGGGGCGAGGGCCTCCCAGGTGGTGCCGTGCCAGACCAGTACGGCGATCGCGGAGGTCGGGAACTTCAGCCGCACCTCGTCCAGCGCGTCGTCGAGACCGTCCTCGGCGAGTTCCAGGACGAGGTCCTCCAGGCCGGGGTTGTGCCCGACCAGGAGCAGCGTCTCCACCTCGGCGGACACCTCGTGCACGACGTCGAGCAGCTCGGGGACGTCGGCGCCGTACAGGCGCGGGTCGTGGTGGACCGGCGGCGGGGTGCCCCACTGGGCCGCGGCCGACTCCCAGGTCCGGCGGGCCCGTACGGCGGTGGAGCACAGGGCGAGGTCCGGCAGGAGGTCGTGCTCGGCCAGCGCGCGGCCCGCGGCGGGTGCGTCCCGGATGCCGCGCGGGGCGAGCGGTCGCTCGTGGTCGGGAACGCCCGCCGGCCAGGCGGACTTGGCGTGCCGCAGCACGACCAGCCGACGCAGCGGACCGACGCCCGCGCGGGCGATCACGCCGGCGATCCCAGGTCGCGGGAGAGCTCGAGAGCGAGCAGCCGGTCGGCGTAGACGTACGTCTCGAAGCGCGCCCCCTCGGGCAGTTCGGTCGACGCCTCCACGTCGGCCAGCACGCGCAGCACCTCGGGCACGTCGAGGTCGTCCTCCCAGGCCGCGCGCAACCGCGCACGCACCTGGTCGGGCACCGGCCGCGAGGGCTGCCGCGCCCACGCCGCGACCGCCCGACGCCACCGCCTGAGCGTGTCACCGGCCTCGGTCAGGGCGGCCTTGTCGAGCAGTGCGGGGGTGGCGCGGGGCAGGGAGAGGAGGGCGAGGCGCAGGACGGCGGGGTCGGTGCGGTTCGCACTCGGGTGCCCGGGCCGCAGCGCCTCCGGATGGCCGAGATCATCCTCAGCCACGTCCACAGGTGCTACGGCGACCAGGACCCCGTCCCCGGGGGCCGTGCCGTCCGCCTCCAGCACATGCACGACCTGCGACTCCCCCAGTCCGGAGCCGACGTCCCGAGTGTCCTCGAAGGGGTGGATGCCCAGCGCGGCACCGTCGGCCCGCAGTTCCGCCAGGTCCCGGTCGCCGGTCAGCAGGGGCCAGACCGGAGTACCGCCGAGTTCCAGCGTGCGGACGAGGAGATCGGCGACCAGCAGCACGCGCAGCGCGCCGGTGTCGTGGCCCCGCACATGGGCCTCGACCCTGGTCAGCCGTCGGCGGACAGGGGCGGCGTCGACGGGGCGGCCGGTTCGGGCGTCGGTGATGCGGAGCACGCAGCGAGCGTAGGCGGGCGGCGGGCCGGGCGCAGGCATCCTGCGCGTTTTCCGGACAGGGATCACGGACACGGATCACGGACCGGGGACCCGGAGTGAGGCCCCGGATAGGGGACCAGGAGTGAGGTCCCGGATCGGGGTCCCGGATTCCCCCAGGTGCGCGGGCCGAGGCCGTCAGTTCCCCCGTACCAGCCGGGCGGTGATGGTCTTCGGGCGCTGGTATTCGGGCAGGGCCAGGGTGCTCAGGTCCGTGCCGTGGCCCGAGGCGCCCCGGCCGCCGTGCGGGAGTTCGGCGGTCTGGACGAGGTGGCAGTTGAGCCAGGCCTCCCCCGCGTTCAGCCGGCCGGCGAGATCTAGCCCTGTGGTCAGGTCGCGGGTCCACACGCTCGCCGCCAGCGCCTGGAGCACGCCGTTGGCGAGGGCGACCGCCTCGTCCAGGGTCTCCGCCGACTGCACGGTGAGCAGCGGGCCGAAGACCTCTTCGACCACCGCCGGGTCGTCGTCGGGGAGGTCGGCCAGGATCCGGGTGGGGCGCCAGAAGCCGTTCTCCTCGCCGGGCCCGGTGGCGAGGTCGGCCGCGAGGTTCCGTCCGGCGGCGGAGGACTTGACGATGCCGTCGTAACGGGCCAGCTGGTCCGGGTTGTTGAGCGGACCGAAGTCCCGGCCCGCGAGGCAACTCCGGGCCGCGGCGGCCAACCGCTCCACCGTCTCCTCGTAGTTCTCGCGCAGGGTGATGACCCGGGCGGGCGCGGCGCAGCTCTGCCCGGCGTTGTAGGTGCAGGCGCGGGCGAGCTGGTCCCAGGTGTCGTCGGGGGCGTCGGGCAGGACGAGGGCGGGGGCGTTGCCGCCGAGTTCGAGACTGACCCGGCGCCCGGCGGCCCGTGCGGCCACATCGGCGCCGGCCGCCGCGCTGCCGGTGAACGCGACCATGTCGACGTGCGCCTCCACCAACAGCCGGCCGGTCTGCCGGTCGCCGGGAAGGGTGGTGAGGACGCCGGGGCCGAGCGCTTCGGCGGCGTGCTCTGCGAGCAGGGCAAGGGTGTCGGGGGTCGTCTCGGCGGGCTTGGCGACCACGGTGTTGCCGGCGGCCAGGGCCGGCGCGCACCGCCAAGTGGCCATCATCAGCGGGTAGTTCCAGGGCACGACGACGGCCACGACCCCGAGGGGTTCCCAGCGCACCCAGCTCTCGTGACCGTCGACCAGGCGTCCGGCGGCCGGTACGGACTGCGCGCGGACGGCGGAGGCGTAGAACCGGAAGAGGTCGGCGACCTGCGCGACCTCGCCCGTCGTCTCGCTCGCGGGCTTGCCGGTGCCGGCGGCCTCACGGGCCACGTACTGGTCGGCGTGTTCCTCCACCAGCGCGGCCAGCCGCTCCAGTCGGCGGGACCGTTCCCTGGGGGTAAGGCCGCGCCAGCCGGGCAGCGCGGCGCGGGCGGTCTCGACGGCGGCCCGCACCTCGCTCTCGCGGGCGACGGGGGCGGTGCCTCGGTCCCGGCCGGTGCGGGGGTCGATGAGGGTGGTGTTCACAGTGCGGTTGCCTCCATCGTGCTGTTCACAAGACACCGGCGGATTCGACCGGTTGGATCGCATCGGCCTTCACAGGGCCTGTTCGTGTTGACTCGGTTCACAGCGTCCGGATTGGCCCTGTTCACAGGCTCACAGCGCCAGTGTTGATCCGGTTCACAGCGCGCCCGCGTTGACCCGGTTCACAGGTCGTACGCCCGCAGCCACAGCTCCAGCGTGAGCACCAGCCACAGCTTCCCGCCCTGTCGGGGCAGCAGCGTGCCCTCGCCGCGCAGCCAGGTCCGTACGGTCTCGGGCCGGAACAGCCCCCGTTGCCGCGCGGCCCGGCCGAGCAACAGATCACCGCCCAACTCCCGCAGCGGCCCGGTCAGCCACTGCTGCACCGGAACCCGCATCCCGCTCTTGGGCCGGTCCACGACAGTCGCGGGCAGCAGATCACGCACGGCTTCCTTCAGGACCCATTTCTCGCTCGTGCCCCGGAGCTTGAGCGTGGGCGGGGTCGCGAAGGCGTGGTCGATCACCCGGCGGTCGAAGAGCGGGGCGCGGCCCTGGAGCCCTTGGGAGGCGGTGAGCCGTTCGACCTTGGTGAGGATGTGGTGGGCGCCCTTGGTCCGCAGGTTGCAGTGCAGGAGTTGGTTGAGCAGGTGGCTCATCCGGTCCGGGCCGGTGAGGTAGGGCTCGACGAAGCGTTGCGGGGCCGGCGCGGACTCCAGGGCGGACAGCGCGTCGGCGGTCAACAGGTCCGGGAGATCGGTCCAGCACTTGCGGTAGGACCGCAGATAGGCGGTGGCCCGGTCCTCGTACCAGGGCGAACCGAGCGCTCCCGGCGCCCCCGCGTGCATCTCCTGGACCAGCATCGGAAGGTTCTTCGGTCCGCCGAACACCGGGTCGCCGCCCTCCCCGTTGAGCACGGTCCGCAGCCCGTCGCCCGCGACCGCTTCGGCGAGCAACAGGTTCGGCACGGTCAGCGGGTCGCCGACCGGACTGTCGAGCAGGGCGGCCGCCTCGGCGAGGCGCGCGGCGACCTCCGTACCGGAGACCGTCAACACCCGGTGCCGGGTGTGGCAGTGCGAGGCGACGAGGCCCGAGTAGCCGAGTTCGTTGGGGAGTTCGTCGCCGAAGCTGATGGAGTACGTGTGCACGGGGTGGCCGTGCAGTTTCGCGGCGAGCGCGGTGACGAGCGAGCTGTCGATCCCGCCGGACAGCAGCACGCCCACCGCCTCGGCTTCCGGGAGCCGCCGGGCGGTGGCCTCTTCGAGGAGTGCGCGCAGGGTGAGGACGTGGTCGCCGGTTCCGTCGAACTCCCCCTCCCCGAGCCGCTCTTGAGGCTCCCAGTGGACCGTCTCCGTCACCGTCCCGTCGGCCGCCAGCCGCAGTACCCGGCCGGGCAGCACCTCGCGCACGCCCTCCAACAGCGTCTCGTCGCCCGGCAGATAGGCGAAGGTGAGGAACGAACGCACGGCGGACAGGTTCATACGGGTGCCCAGCGCGGGCCAACGGCGCAGTGCGCGCAGGGAGGTCGATGCCACCCAGGCGTCGGCGGCACGGGCGTAGAAGAGGGTGCGGGCGCCGACGTGGTCGCGGATCAGTACGAGGTCGCGGCCGTCGAGGACGGCCAGGGCGAACATGCCTTCGGCGAGCGAGACGCCCTCCGCGCCTAGCCGCGCCCAGCAGCGCAGCAACAGCTCGCCGTCACCGGTGTCCTGGGGGACGGGGACCCCGTCGGCCGCCAGGGCGGCCAGCAGGTCGGCGCGGTTGTGCAGGGTGACCTCTCCGACGGCCCGCATCCCGTACGCCTCGAACGGCCCCTGGGCATGCCCGGGTTCGTCCCGTACGAGGGCGAGACCGGGCGCGACCGCGACGGCGCCCATGGCGGCGAGGTGCGCGTCGGCGGCGCCGGCCCGACCGTCACCGGCACCGGGACCGGGACCGGGACGACTGTCGACGGGCGCGGTGTCCGACGCGAGGCTGACGCAGAAGCGCGTCATCGGAGAGTCCTTTCCTGTTGCCGCGTACGCGAACAGCCCCGTACGCACGCCTTCTTGTCCACCGGTCGAAAGGCTCGGTCACCCGAAGTCGTCGTCGCTCCAGCCACCCCCGTCGTCACCCCAGTCCCCGCCGTCCCAGTCACCGTCACCGCCGCTGCCGCCGTCCCCTCCCCCACCGCCGTCGCCTCCGGAGGACGCGCTCTGTGCCTGCTGGCGCAGTTCCTCTTCCTCCTCCGGCGAGAGGGTGAGCGGCGGCAACTGCGAGGCGGTGATGGCGAGTCCGGCCACACCGAGGCCGACGAGGATCGCGCCCATCCGGCCGCCGAACGACGTCCGGTTGATCATGAGGGTCTCGCCGCGCCCCCAGAGCGTGCGGCCGTACCCGATGTCGCGCCCATAGGTGACCGTGCCGTCGGCGAGGGTCCGCTTGACGATCTTGTCGCCCAGCAGCTCGTCCGTGCCGGCGTTCTCGCGGTCGTCCCGCCAGAGCACCTGGCCTGCCGGGCCGCGCCGACGCCATTCCTGCCGGCCGTCCTCGTAGGTGCGGTGGACGCTGCCGTCGGCGAGCAGTTCGTCCGTGTAGCCGATTTCGCGTGGGCGGATCATCGTCGTAGGTCCTCGGGTCTGCGGCGGAAGGGCATACGGTCCTCGGGGCGGCGGCGGATCATGCGTCGGGCCAGGTCATGAACCCGGCGGTGCGCAGACCGCGCAGCTCGCCCCAGACGGAGTGACGGGTCGGCCGGGGCCCCCGGGTGAGGCGCAGCACGGCACGCAGGAGCTTGGCCGGCGGTACCGCGGCGACCTCGGCGAACCGGCCCGCGGCCAGCCAGTCGACCTCCGCGGGCCGCAGCCCGGGCGGCAGCGGTCCGAGCGGCGGCACCGGGCGGGGCCTGCGCCCGGTCACCAGGCGGAGCGTCTGTGCGTGCCGGGGTACGAGTCCCAGCGAGACGACCCTGACGGACGCCGACCCCGCTTCCTCGCGCAGCCGACCCGGCAGCGCGATGCCGGCAGGGCTCGCGTCGTGCAGGACGTGCACGGTCGCGCCCTCGGCCCGTTCCAGGGCGGTGACCAGCCGGGGGTCGAGCGGCAGATCGTCCTCGGCACTCAAAACGGGACAGGCCGCCTCCAGGTGCACGTGGTTGGCCAGCAGCATGTGAGCGATGGCACGGTCCTGGCAGACGAGCAGTCGGGGCAGCGCGTAGTCGTAGAGGTCGGGCTCTCGGGCCGGCCCGCCGATCGTCGGGACGGCTGCGGCCTGCGCGTCGGCGGGAGCCGGCAGCAGGCCCGGCAACCCCGCGGCCCACTCCGCGCCGCGCAGCACCTCGGTGAACCGGGACAGCCGCAACGGCGGGGCCGGGCTGTGCGGGATGCGGCGCACCGGCGCGGGTGTCGGCCGCAGGACGCGGCAGGTCTCGTAGTACAGCTGGCGTTCGGTGAAGCGGAGGTTCCCGGGGGCGGCGGCGCGCTGCGCGGCGATGGTGATCGCCCGCTCCAGCAGCAGCCGGCCGACCGGGTTCATGGTCGTCGGCATGTCAGTTCCCGTCCCTCACCGGTGGTTTCGAAGGCGGCGGCCAGCTCATGAAGCCGACCTCGGCGGCCCGGCGCCGCTCCGTGTCCGGTGTGCCGCGAACCTCGCTCACGGCTCGCTCGACCGCCGACTCCAGCAGCGCGGGCGGCACCGCGGCGACCGGGCTGAGCCAGCCCTGGGTCAGCCACTCGGCCTCCTTGGGAGCGTGCCGCCTCAACTTCCGCAGCCAGTCCGGCTGTTGCTCCGGTTCCCCGAGCACACCGGCGGGTGGATCCTCGTAGAGCCGCACGGACTTGCGGTTGTCGACAACCGACCGGACCGGCAGTCCCGCGTCCACCACCACCCGCCAGGTCTCGCTCGCGCGGGCGTCGGCGACCAGTTGAAGGCCGCGCGCGCTCGCGTCGTGGAGCACCACCAGGGGTCCGGTGCCGGACAGTTGGGAGAGTCCGGCGGTGAGTGTCAGGTTCAGGCGTCGCGGAAATCCGTTGGCCGCCAGGAAGACGCGGACGGCCTGGTCCGGACAGAGCACCTCGACGGGCTCCGACTGCCGGTCGCCGCCCTTGCGCAGGCCGGCCCGCTCGCGTGGCTCCTGATCGCGTGCCTCCTGATACTTCTGGTCGTCCACGATCCCTGACGGCAGCTCTCCGTACGTGTGCACCCACCGCGCGCAGACCATCGTCCTGAAGTCCGACAGCGAGGGAGCCAGATACCAACCGGCCCGGCGTTCCGGCCGGTACGGCTCCCCCTTCGCCACCGCATGTACGAGGGCGGCCGCACCCACGCACCCCCACCACAGGAGCCAGGCGTAGGGCACGTCCTGTACGAGGAAGCCGAGCACCACGAGCCCGACGCCGAGGATCCAGCCCACCGTGCGCCCGACCCACCGCGGTCGTCCGCTCCTCGGGACCGTGGTCCAGGAGTTGTTCACGGTCCTGGCGGAGTACCAGAGTTGGGTGACGGTGACCTGTCGGCGGCCTCCGTCGGTGACCTTGTCGGCGATACGCCGGATGCGCGTGTCGTTCATTCCCTGGCCGTACACCTTGGGGTCGACGGCGTACCGGCGCCCGCAGCGCGAACACACGTTGCCCGTACGTTCTTTGGCCAGCAAAGAGGCCTGACAGTTGGGGCAGATCATCTCCCCTCCTCCGGCCAGGTCAGAAAGCCGACGGCGGCGGCGCGTCGCCGCACCGGATCGTCGGTCGCGCGAGCCCGCTCCACGGCCCGGGAGACGACGGCCAGCAGTTTGGCCGGCGGCACCCCGACGAGGGGGAATCCCCACCCCTTGCGCAGCCACTTCAGCTGCGCGGGGCTGAACTCCCCCTTCGCCGCGAGCTGTTCCATGACCCACGCCTCCGGCGCCTCGCCCCGCACGGGCACCGCGCGAGTGAGCCCTTGCACGGCTCCCAGGGGCAGGCCGATGTCGACGATCCGGCCGGCCGGCAGCGCGGAACGGATCTGGTGGGTGAGCAACAGGCCCTGGGCGTCGGCGTCATGGAGTACCAGCAGGGTCCGATCGGGTGCGGCGGGCAGCGAGTACGGCTCGACCACGAGCGTGACGCCGTACCGCGCGGTCAGGCCCGCCGCGTCGAGGAAGACGGCGACGGAACGGTCGGGGCAGACGAGGACGATCCCGTCGGACGGGCCGACAGCGGCACCGCCCGGCGGTGTGGTCGCCGGATAGGTGCGGTCGTCGACCATTCCGTCCGGCAGCGCCCCGTAGACGCTCCGCCACTCCGCCATCGGACCGGTGCGGAAGGCCTCCCGGGCAAGCCGCGGTCGCCCCCGGCCCACGCCCGCCACCGCGGCGACCACGAAACCGAGCGCCGCGAGCAGCGAGAGACCGCCGACGACGGCGAAGCCCCCGGTGTCCGAGCTGAGCCCGATGATCCCGAGGAAGAACCCGACGACGGCCAACGCGACGATGCAGCCCGTCTCGACCCGGGTGCTGCGCAGCGTCTTGCGGGACAGGGCGTACCACAACTGCCCCGGCGTGCAGGGCACTTGTCCTTCCTGGCCGAGCTTGAGGACGATCCGGCGGACCCGGAGGTCGTTGAGTTTCAGCGGGTTGGTCTTGGGGTCCAGGGCGTACCTGCGCCCGCATTTGCCGCAGACGTTGCCGGGACGTTCCTTGCGCAGCAGGGACTGCTCGCAGTGCGGACAGATCACCGACGTCCCTCCAGTCCCTGCGCGAGCCGGCGCAGCCGGGCCGCCAGCCGTTCCCGCGCGGTGGTGGCACCCGGCCCGCGCACCTGCTGGACCCGCTCGATGTCCCGCAGGGCCGCGGCCAGTTGGAGGTAGTCGGTGGCGGCGAGGGTGCTGGTGCGCGCGCCCGCCGAGCCGAGATCCTCGTACGCCGTACAGAGGTCGTCGTACGCCGACCCGCCGGCCCTGCGTTCCGCCTCGGGCGCGGTGATCGCGTAGTCCTCGTGGTCGATGCCGTAGCCGGTGTTCGCGGCCAGGATGGTCAGCGGGGCCGGGCCCCGGTTGGCGAAGGAGTGCGGCATCATCTCCGGGATGCGGATCAACTCGCCCGGGATGAGCGGGACTTCGGTGACGCGGCCGCGCTCGCTGTCGTACAGCCCGCAGGCCGCGTAGCCGAGGCTGAGGACGAAGTGTTCGCCGCCGTGCGCGTGCGGGGTGAAGGCGCTGCGCGGGCCGACGATGCCGAGTTTGACGGTGGCGTTGGAGGGCCGCTCGGGCGAGGTGGCGGCGTCCCCGACCAGATAGTGGGCGAACTGTCCGTCGTCGATGAACCGCAGCAGGTCCCGCTCGGGCCCCAGCTCCCGGGCGCCGTCCCGATCGGCGAGGACGACGGAGCCGTCGGCGCTCAGCCGGTACAGCCGGACCCCCAGCGGCAGCCCGGACCCCTCTTCACCTGCACTGCCGAACAAACGCGCCTCCCCCAAGAGCCGTTCACATAAGCGTTCGCATGGTAAGCCGAAGGTCAAGAACAGCACATGTAATCGAGGAATCATCACGCCCCGGCTCCTGTTGTGCCTGAGTAACAGGTCCTGTGTCCTGTACAGGCCCCGAATCCGAGGAGACCGAGCGTGTACGGCGACTCAGCGACAGTCCGCAAGATCCTCACCGAACTCGGCGACACCTGGGCGGTCGTGGGCCTGTCGTCGAACCAGCAGCGCGCGGCC
The DNA here is from genome assembly GCF_053595415.1 of Streptomyces sp. NPDC002499. Classification (NCBI taxonomy): domain Bacteria; kingdom Bacillati; phylum Actinomycetota; class Actinomycetes; order Kitasatosporales; family Streptomycetaceae; genus Streptomyces; species Streptomyces sp. NPDC002499. The sequence goes on along the minus strand of NZ_JBSFXO010000012.1, from coordinate 92,672 downwards.
TACGGTGTCGCGGCCGTCCTGCAGCGCTTCGGGAAGCGGATCGTGCCGGTGCACCCGAAGGCGGAGACGGTGCACGGGGAGAAGGGTTACGCGTCGCTGGCGGAGATCCCCTTCGAGGTCGACGTCGTGGACGTGTTCGTCAACAGCGATCTCGCCGGGGCCGTCGCCGACGAAGCCGTCGCCATCGGCGCGAAGGGCGTCTGGTTCCAACTCGGCGTGATCGACGAGGGCGCCTTCGACCGCACCCGCGCGGCCGGCCTGGAGATGGTCATGGACCGGTGCCCCGCGATCGAAATCCCGCGCCTGCGTTAGGCGCGGTCCACGATCCCCCCTCACCCTGGTCAAGTTTGCGCCAGGGGTCTTCTGCGCGCCCTTTTCTGATTCCTAACATGCAACCTCTCAGGCACTGAAAGTTTATATACATTTCATGAGAGGGCGCTGAGAAAATGGTAAGCGTCGAACACGCCCCCGCAGCGGAGACAAGAGGCCCGAGCGGGTTGCGGAGGGACGTCGGACTCATCGGTCTGATGTGGGCCTCCGTCGGTTCCATCATCGGTTCGGGATGGCTGTACGGCGCCGAGAAGGCGGTCGTGGCAGCCGGACCCGCGGCGATCATCTCGTGGGTGATCGGCGCGATCGCGATCGTGCTGCTGGCCCTGGTGCACGCCGAACTCGGCGGCATGTTCCCGGTCGCGGGCGGCACCGCACGCTATCCGCACTACGCCTTCGGCGGTCTGGCCGGCATGTCCTTCGGCTGGTTCTCCTGGCTGCAGGCCGCGACCGTCGCCCCGATCGAGGTCGAGGCGATGATCGGCTACGCCGGTCACTGGCACTGGGCCCAGGGCCTCCAGCACACCGACGGCACGCTGACCCCGAGCGGCCTGGCCACGGCCGTCGTCCTGATGGCCGTGTTCGTCGCCGTCAACTTCTTCGGCGTCCGCGCCCTCGCACACACCAACAGCGCCGCCACCTGGTGGAAGATCGCCGTCCCCCTGGGCGCCATCTTCATCATCGCGGTCGGCAACTTCCATCCGGGCAACTTCACTTCGGAGAGCTTCGCCCCGTTCGGCGCCAAGGGCGTGCTCAGCGCCATCAGCGGCAGCGGCATCATCTTCGCGCTCCTCGGCTTCGAGCAGGCCATCCAACTGGCGGGCGAGAGCCGCAATCCCAAACGGGACCTGCCCCGGGCGACGCTCGGCTCGGTCGCCATCGGCGCGGTCATCTACCTGCTGCTCCAGGTCGTGTTCATCGCCGCGCTGCCGCACAGCACGTTCGCGCACGGCTGGGCGCACCTCAACTTCCAGGGGATCAGCGGCCCTTGGGCCGGTCTCGCGACCCTGGTGGGCCTCGGCTGGCTGAGCGTGGTGCTCTACCTCGACGCCGTCATCTCCCCCGGCGGCACCGGCCTGATCTACACCACCGCCACCTCCCGGGTCTCCTTCGGCCTGGCCAAGAACGGCTACGCGCCCAAGCTCTTCGCGCGCACCGACGCCCGGGGCGTGCCGTGGTTCGGCCTGATCGTCTCGTTCGTGACCGGTGTGGTCTGCTTCCTGCCGTTCCCGAGCTGGCAGGAGCTGGTCGGCTTCATCACCTCGGCGAGCGTGCTGATGTACGCGGGCGCGCCCCTGGCGTACGGCGTCTTCGCCGACCGGCTGCCGCAGCACGACCGTCCCTACCGGCTGCCGGCCGGCAAGGTGCTCTCGCCGCTGTCGTTCGTGGTGGCCAACCTCATCATCTACTGGGCCGGTTGGGACACCCTGTGGCGGCTGGGCATCGCGATCGTCCTCGGTTACGTACTGCTCGGCGGCTACGCCTGGTACGCGACCTCGACCGGCCAACCGGACGCGCCCCGGCTGGACTTCAAGGCCGCCCAGTGGCTGCCGGTCTATCTGCTGGGCATGGGAGTGATCTCCTCGCAGGGCGGCTTCGGCGGCTCGGGCCGGATCGCCCTGTGGTGGGACATGCTGCTCATCGCCGCCTTCTCGGTCGGCATCTACTACTGGGCACGTGCGACCGCGTCCCCGGCCGAGGAGATCGAGCGGAGCATCGAGGAGGTCGTGGTGACGGACGCGCCCGCGCACTGACGGACGGCGATGCCCGTCGGCCGCGGTGAACCCTGCCGCGTCTGACGGGCCACCGTCATAATGCTCGGGTGACTTTCGCCTCCCCCCACGCCGAGTACCCCCACACCGGCTCCGACTCCGCCCACTCCGAGCCTCCGTCCGCGCAGCGCTTCCCGGTGGTGATCGTGGGCGCCGGACCCGCCGGCCTCACCATCGGCAACATCCTGCGCGCCGCCTCCGTCGACTGCCTGGTCCTGGAGGTGGAGACCCGCGAGTTCATAGAACGCCGGCCCCGGGCCGGTGTGATCGAGGAGTGGGCGGTGCGGGGCCTGGAGCAACGGGGCCTCGCGGACAACCTGTTGGCGCGGGCGCAGCTGCACACCGAGTGCGAGTTCCGGTTCGAGGCCCGGCGCCACCGGTTCTCGTACCAAGAGCTGACGGGGCATCACCATTTCGTCTACCCGCAGCCGTTGCTCGTGACGGACCTCGTGCGCGAGTACGCGGACGTGCGCGGCGGGGCCATCCGGTTCGACGTGCGGGACGTGCAGCTGCACGACATGGACTCGGACCGTCCCTCGGTGTCGTACACCGACCCGGAGACCGGTCAACGGCACGTCGTGCACTGCGACTTCGTCGCCGGCTGCGACGGGGCACGCGGGGTGACGCGGACCGTGCTGCCGGAGCGGGCCCGCATCGCGCGACACGACTACGGCATCGGCTGGCTGGCGCTGCTCGCCGAGGCACCGCCCTCCTCGGACTGCGTGGTGTTCGGCATCCATCCGCGCGGGTTCGCCGGGCACATGGCACGCAGCCCCGAGATCACCCGCTACTACCTGGAGTGTCCGCCCGGCGACGATCCGGAGAACTGGTCGCACGACAGGGTCTGGAGCGAGTTGCAGGAGCGGCTCGGTGCCGCCGACCGGCCGCCTCTTACGGAGGGGCGGCTGATCGAGAAGCGTGTCCTCGACATGCACAACTACGTGGTCGAACCGATGGTGTTCGGCCGGCTCTTCCTCGCCGGGGACGCGGCCCACCTCACGGCCCCCATCGCGGCCAAGGGCATGAACCTCGCCCTGCACGACGCCTTCCTGCTCGGCGACGGACTGGTCTCCTACCTCACCAAGGGCGAGGCGGCCGGCCTGCACGGCTACTCGGACGCGTGTCTGCAACGGGTGTGGGACTACCAGGAGTTCTCGCTGTGGCTGTCGGACATCTACCACGGCACGTCCTCCGGCGACCCGTTCCGCGCCGGCACCACACTCGCTCGGCTGCGCCGCCTGTTCACCTCACCCGCGGCGGCCGGCGCGTTCGCGGAGCAGTACCTCGGCGCGGACTCGGCGACCTGACAGGGCGCTGAGGGACACTCCGATTGGACGTGCTGACGAGAGACCCCGGTCAGCCGTACTGACGACCGGACACCCCGGTCAGACCGCCACTCCCAGCCCCTCCAGGACCACGGCGCCGGGCAGTTCGGCGAACGCCTTGCCCGGCACGAGGAGTTTGCCGCGCCGCCGGCCGCTGCCGACCAGGACGTAGGGCAGGTCGACGACGGCCGAGTCCACCAACAGGGGCCAGCTCTCCGGCAGTCCGATCGGGGTGATGCCGCCGTACTCCATGCCGGTCTCGCCCGTCGCCGTGTCCATCGACGCGAACGAGGCCTTGCGGGCGCCGAGTTGGCGGCGGACCGTGCCGTTCACGTCGACCCGGGTGGTGGACAGGGCGACACAGGCCGCGAGGGTGGTCTCGCCGCCCCGCTTGCCGGCGACGACCACGCAGTTGGCCGACTGCTCGAGCAGCTCCTGGCCGTAGTGCTCCACGAAGACAGCGGTGTCGGCCCATTGGGGGTCCGTCTCGACGTACAGGATCTGCTCGGCGGGGACGCTGCCGCGCCACCGGCGCACGGCGTCGGCGACCGGGCCGATCAGGTCGTCGAGGGCGTCGGGGGCGGGGGTGGCGTGGTCGAAGCGTCCGATGGGTGCGTCCATGGCGGCACGCTAACAAACCCCTCGGGGTCTCAGGGGCGCACGCCGGGTACCGAGACGCACATGATCATCTCGACCGGCGCCTGCCCCTCGTTGCCGTACGTGTGCGGGCTGTTGGCCTCGAAGGAGACGCTCGAACCGGCCGGGACGGGGTACTTCTCGCCGTCGACAGTGAGGGTCAGTTCGCCCGCCGTGACGTGCACGAGCTCGACCGTGCCGGTGGGGTGCGGGTCGGAGGGGCTGTGGTCGCCGGGCATGAGGCGCCAGTCCCACATCTCGAGGGGGCCGGGGGCCTCGGTGCCGGCGAGGAGGCGGTTGTAGCTGCCGGCGTCGGTGTGCCAGAGCCGCACCGCCTGGTCGGCGGGGACGATCCGGACCCGGGGGCCCTGCTCGTAGTCGAGCAGCGTGGTGATGCTGATGCCCAGCGCGTCCCCGATCTTCACGACCGTGCCGATGCTGGGGTTGGTGCGGGCCTGCTCGATCTGGATGAGCATGCCGCGGCTGACTCCGGCCCGGGCGGCGAGCGCGTCGAGGGTGAAGCCGCGTTCGTTGCGCCAGCGCTTGACGTTGCGCGCCAGGGACTGGTTCAGCAGGTCGAGGTCCGCCACTATACGTCCAATATTCTGAATGACAGAGTTCAATGCAGTGAACTACGGTGTGGTGCACCGGATCGTTCACCGAACTGTACTGCGAGGCGACCGTGACAGCATTCTTCGCCCTGGCCACCAGCCTCCTGTGGGGCATGGCCGACTTCGGCGGCGGCCTGCTCACCCGGCGTCTCTCGGCGCTGACGGTGGTCGTGGTCTCGCAGGTGATCGCGGCGGCCGTGCTCGGCGCGGTCGTGGTGGCCACGGGCGGCTGGAGCGAGGCGGGACCGCGCCTCTGGTTCGCGGTCGCGGCCGGGCTGGCGGGGCCGGTCGCGATGATCTCCTTCTACAAGGCGCTCGCACTGGGCCCGATGGGCGTCGTCTCCCCGCTCGCGACCCTGAGCGTGGCCGTCCCGGTCAGCGTGGGCCTGTTCCTCGGCGAACGCCCCGGTCTGACGCAGTTCGCGGGGATCGCGGTGGCCGTCACCGGAGTCGTCCTCGCCGGCGGCCCCCAACTGCGCGGCGCGCCGGTCCAGCGCCAGGCGATCGTGCTCACCCTCGTCGCGGCCCTCGGCTTCGGTGCGGTCTTCGCCCTGATCGCGGAGGCCTCGACGACCGTCACCGGTCTCTTCCTCGCCCTCTTCGTGCAGCGTCTGACGAACGTGGCCGCGGGCGGCATCGCCCTGTACGTCTCCGTCCGACGTGGCGCCGAGGCCCTCCCGCCGAGCGGCTTCCCCTGGGCCTCCCTGCCGACCCTCGCCTTCGTCGGCCTCGCGGACGTGGCGGCCAACGGCACGTACTCGATCGCCGCCCAGCACGGCCCGATCACCGTGGCCGCGGTCCTGGCCTCGCTCTACCCGGTGGTGACGTCCCTGGCCGCCCGCGGCTTCCTCCACGAACGCCTCCGCACGGTCCAGGCGGCGGGAGCGGGCCTGGCCCTCCTCGGCACGTTGCTGCTGGCCGCAGGGTGAGCGAGGCAGGTCACTACTCCACGTCGAGCTGCGCCAGGCGCTCCACCGTCTCCTCGTCCAACTCCGAGAGCGCCAGCAGCTGTTCGGGCGTGACGCCGTCGGGGATCGGGACCGGCGCGGGGGTCCTGAGCGGCGGCTGCCAGCCCTCCGCGGCCGTCCAGCGGCGTACGACCCGGGCCGGTGCCCCCGCCACCACCGCGTGGTCGGGCACCTCGCCGCGGACGACCGCGCCGGCGGCCACCACCACGTTCCGGCCGATCCGCGCGCCCGGCAGGATCACCGCGCCGGTGCCGATCCAGCAGCCCGGGCCGATCTCCACCGGTTCCATCCGCGGCCACTGCTTGCCGATGGGCTCGTGGGGATCGTCGTACGAGTGGTTCGTGGACGTGACGTAGACGTAGGGCCCGAAGTAGCAGTCGCTGCCGATGGTGACCGTCGTGTCGGCGATGACGTGGCTGCCGCGGCCGAGGACCACGCCGTCGCCGAGGCGCAGGATCGGGTCGGGGCCGAGGTCGAGGTCGGGCATCAGGCCGGCGGTGAGGGTGACCTGTTCGCCGACGATGCAGTGGGCGCCCAGATGGATCCAGGGTTCGCCGAAGACCGTGCCGAGCGGGAAGGCGAGTCTGGTACCGGTTCCTATCGCCCCGAAGCGGAACCGTCCCGGGGAGTCGGCGGTCACGGAGCCCGTGCGCTGCACCCAGGCCCAGCCCGCGTGCACGGCGCGCTGGACGAGACGGTGACGCCAGGATGAGAACGTGTTCTTGCGCTTCGGCACCCGCTCACCGTACTGACGGCGAGGTGCACCCATGAGGTCGAGGGGCTGTGATCTTCGCCCTACCGGGTGGCGTACGGTGCGCTGAGTACCGACGACGAGGAGAGGTCGATGACGCACGAGGCACTCATCACGGGCATCGGCGGCAGGGAGCCGAGGATCGACGAAACGGCGTTCGTGGCGCCCACGGCCTCGGTGATCGGGGACGTGACGCTGGGGGCCGGGGCGAGCGTCTGGTACGGCGCCGTCCTGCGCGGTGACGTCGAGCGGATCTCCGTCGGCGCGCGGGCCAACATCCAGGACAACTGCACGCTCCACGCGGACCCGGGCTTCCCGGTGAGCGTCGGCGAGCGGGTGTCCGTGGGGCACAACGCGGTGGTGCACGGGGCGACCGTCGAGGACGACTGCCTGATCGGCATGGGCGCGACGGTCCTCAACGGCGCTGTGATCGGCGCCGGTTCACTCGTCGCCGCGCAGGCGCTGGTGCCGCAGGGAATGCAGGTACCGCCGGGTTCGCTGGTCGCGGGCGTCCCGGCGAAGGTGCGGCGGGAGCTGACCGTCGAGGAGCGCGAGGGCCTCACCCTCAACGGCACGCTCTACGCGGAGCTCGCCAAGTCGCACAACGAGCTGTACGAGAAGCCGTAGACCTCAGTCGAGGGACAGGCACATCTCAGTCGACGGCCGGGACGGGCTCCGCCTCGGCCGCCTCCCGCTGTGCCGCCGCCTTCTTCGCCTTGCGCCTGATCACCAGCATCGACGCGAGCCCGAAGAGGACGGCCGCCGCGAGGCCCAGGTAGGAGAACCGCTTCAGCCAGTCCTCGGCGACCACGCCGACGTAGTAGATGACCGCCGTCGTGCCGCCCGCCCAGCAGATCCCGCCGAGGACGTTGGCGATCAGGAACTTCCAGTACGGCATGTGCAGGACGCCCGCGAGCGGCCCGGCGAAGATCCGCAGCAGGGCGACGAAGCGGCCGAAGAAGACGGCCCACATGCCCCACTTCTCGAAGGACCGCTCGGCGGTGGCGATATGTCCCTCACCGAAGTGCCGTGGGAACTTCTTGCCGAGCCAGGCCAGCAGCGGCCGTCCGCCCTTGCGGCCGATCGCGTAGCCGATGGAGTCGCCGATCACGGCACCGAGGGTCGCGCAGGCGCCGAGGACGACCGGGTTGATGCCTGAGTGCTGCGAGGACAGCAGCGCCGCCGAGACCAGGACGATCTCGCCCGGCAGCGGGATGCCCAGGCTCTCCAGACCGATGACCAGTGCCACCACGGCATAGACGGCTGCCGCGGGTACCGTGTCGAGCCATTCCTGGACGTGCAACGCCGGTTCCTCCCGATTCGTGACCGTTCGTGCCCTGCTCGTACCCTGCGTACGCGGGCATTCCCGGCGCGCGCCGCGCGAGGCGCACGCCGGGAAGCCTACCGGGTCACCGCGCGGCGGCACCGTCCCACAGGTCGCACCGGTGGTCCCGGTGGACGGAGGTGCTGAGGACGTTCCCGCCCTTGGACGCCGTGCGCAGCGAGAGCACCACGCCCGGTGTGCGGGGCATCGGCGGCTGTCCGACGGCCCGCGGCACACCGTCCCGTACGAAGGATCCCCAGTACGCCACCATCTGCCGCGCCAGCGCCCGCTGTTCGGCATTGAGCGGCGACTCCAGACCGAAGTGCCGGAACAGGTACTGCACTTCGTTCACGTGGGTCGCGCCGAAGTCGAAGTCGGTGTGCAGGTTGCGCAGGGAGGCGAAGGGCGGCGAGGTGAGGTCGGCGAACTCGTACGAGTAGACCGGTCCGCGCTTCGCGAGGAGGCCGTCGAGCCGCAGCGCCGGGCAGGCGAACAGGGTGTCGCCCTGGGCGGTGGCGTACGCGATGGTCGGCGAGGGGTAGGCCGAGACCGGGTAGCGGGCCAGCGCCTCCTCTCCGAAATCGGCGCGCACGACGTCCGGGTACTGCTCGGCGGTGAGCGGGGTGCCGTTCAGGTCGAATCGCGAGAACGCGAACAGCCGTCCCTCGTCGTGGTTCGCCCCGTTCAGCACCGGCACCCCGGCGGCGGCCCCCTTCGCCAGTGCCTCCTCGGGCTGCCGTGGCAGGAAGGTCCCGCCGACCACGGGCGCCCAGTCGAAGTCGTCCTGGGCGGCGAGGATCTCGGCGGCCGACCTGCCGCGCAGACACGCGACGGTCGTGCAGCCGAGCTTCCGCGCGAAGGCGGCACCCTCGGACACGGCCGTCCGATGCGTACGGGCGCCGCAGTCGTCGTAGGCCCCGCTCTCGATGATCCCGGCCCGGAACAGACCCTTCGCGGTCGGCGAGGCGAGCTGCGTGCAGACCGAACGGCCGCCCGCCGACTCGCCGGCGATGGTCACGCGGCCCGAATCTCCGCCGAAGCGGCCGATGTTGGCGCGCACCCAGCGCAGGGCGGCCTGCTGGTCGAGCAGGCCGAAGTGGCCGGAGACACCGTCGCGCACCTCGTCGTCGAGGCCCGCCGCGGCGAGGAACCCCATCGCTCCGAGGCGGTAGTTGACGGTCACGACGACGGTCCCGGTCTGCCGCGCGAAGGCGTCCGGCACGACGTCCTGCCCGGCGCCCGCGGTGAGCCCGCCACCGTGGAACCAGACCATGACCGCGCGCCGCCCGGACCCCTTCGGGACGTACACGTTCAGGTCGAGACAGTCCTCGGTGTACGAGGGCTGCTCGTATCCGGGGTCCCAACTCGACGTCTGTACACACTTGCTGCCGAAGTCCAGCGCGGAGCGCACCCCTTGCCAGGGCCGGACGGGCTCCGGGTTCCGCCAGCGCAGCTTGCCGACCGGCGGTTCGGCGTACGGGATACCGAGGAACTGCCGTCCCTCGGCGGTGATTCGACCACGCACCGCACCCGCGTCGGTGTGCACGACCGGTCCGCCGTGCGCCGCGCCCGACTCGCCGGCCGAGGCGACGGGCAAGGGCGAGACGAGCGTGACTGCGAGGGCCGTGAGAGCGATACCGAAACGCCGCAACATCCGTGTCACCGCGCCACCTCCACGTTCGTCCGCAACCGCAGATCCCCCGACGACGCCCCGACCCACACCGCCCGGCGTCCGGTCCCGAGCACCCAGCCGTGCCGCTTCGGATCCCAGGACGACAGCGTGCGCGCGTCGACCCGCACGGTGACCCGACGCCGCTCCCCCGCCCGCAGCGCGAGCCGCCGGTAACCGCCCAACACCCGTACCGCCTGGTCGAGTCGGAGCTCCGGCGACCGCCCGACGTACACCTGCGGCACGGCGATCCCTTCACGGCGACCGGTGTTGTGCACCGCGAAGCTCACGTCGAGACCCTGCCGGGTCCAGTGCGCGGCCAGGTCCCCATAGGAGAAGGAGGTGTACGACAGTCCGTGGCCGAAGGGGAACAGGGGCCGCACGCCCTCCGCGTCGTACCAGCGGTAGCCGACGTGGATGCCCTCCGAGTACTCCTCGATGCCGCCGACTCCCGGGTAGCGGCGCGGGTTTCCCGCCACGGGGTGGTGGTTGTCGTCGACCGGGAAGGACTGGGTGAGCCGGCCGCCGGGGTCGCAGTCGCCGTACAGGACGGCGGCGGTGGCGGCGGCGCCCTCCTGGCCCGGGTAGTACATCTGAAGCACGGCACCCGTGCCGCTCAGCCACGGCATCGAGGTCGAGGACGAGGTGTTGAGGACGACGGTCGTACGGGAGTTGGCCGCCGTGACCGCCGCGATGAGTTTCGCCTGGTTGCCGGGAAGCGCGACGCTCGTGCGGTCGAGTCCCTCGGTGGCGTCCTCGTGGGCGAAGAGGACGACGTCACGGGCGGCGCGTGCGACCTCGACGGCCTCAGCGACATCCTGCGCCCGGGTGGCGGCGGTGATGCGGCGCAGCCGGAAGAGCTGCCCGGCGTCCCCGCCCTGCGCGGTGATCTGGAGCCGGTGGGCGCCCTTGGTGAGGCTCAGGGTCTTGCGGCGCACCGCCAGCCCGTCCGGCGCGGCGGAGACCAGGCCGCCGGAGAAGTACTCGCCGTAGCCGGGGGCGAGCGGGAAGAGGTCCGCGCCGTCGAGGAGCACCTTGGGGCGCAGCGTGGGGACGGCGGAGTAGTGGATGACGAAGGTCCACTCCTCGGCGTCGGAGACGGTGAGCGTGCCGTCGTACGTCCAACTCGCGCCCGCGCCGACCTGTTGGCCTTCGCTGTCGAAGGCCGGGCTCAGGGCCGAGGCGGGGATCGCCTTGCCGAACAGGTCCTCGCCGAGGGCGTAAGTGACGCTCCCCGCACGGGACTTGATGACGTCCAGCGGGCTGTCGGCGTGGTCGGGGACGACGTGCGCGCTGCCGCCGCCGCTGACGAAGGGCAGGGCGCCGGTGGGACCGACGACCGCGACGCTGCCGCCCGGGGACAGCGGGAGGGTGCGGCGCTCGTTGCGCAGCAGGGTCGCGCCCGCCTTGGCGATCTCCAGGGCGACGGCCGCGCCCGCCCGCGCGTCCCGGTCGGGGCGTGGCGGGGCGCTGCCGTCGAGCAGCCCGAAGCGGTCCATGACGGCGAGGAGGCGGCGGACGGCGCGGTCGACGTAACGCTCGGGCACGCTGCCGTTGCGTACGGCGGTCCTGAGCGCCGTACCGAAATGGGTTCCGTCGGGCATCTCCATGTCGAGGCCCGCGGTGATGGCCTTGACGGTGCTGTGGGCGGCGAACCAGTCGGTCATCACCCAGCCCTCGAAGCCCCATTGCTCGCGCAGGATGTCGGTGAGCAGGGTCTTGTTCTCGCAGGAGAAGGTGCCGTTGACCTTGTTGTACGCGCCCATCACCGCGCCGGTGCCGGCGTCGACGGCCGCCTCGAAGCCGCGCAACTCGATCTCGTGCAGGGTCTGTTCGTCGACCCGCACGTCGATGGAGTCGCGGTCCTTCTCCTGGTTGTTGAGAGCGAAGTGCTTGACGGTCGCGATGAGTCCCTCGCCCTGGATGCCCTGGATCTCGGCGGCGACGAGTCCGGAGGCGAGCAGCGGATCCTCGCTGAAGGTCTCGAAGTTGCGGCCCGCGTACGGGGTGCGGATCAGGTTGACCATCGGGGAGAGCAGGACGTCCTGGCCGAGCGCGCGGCCCTCGCGTCCGATGACCTGGCCGTAGCGGCGGGCCAGTTGGGGATCGAAGGCGGAGGCCAGCAGGACGGGGGCGGGCAGGGCGGTGGCGTGCCGGGTGACGCGGACGCCGGCGGGGCCGTCGGCGAGGCGGAGCGGGGGGATGCCGAGGCGTTTCACTCCGGGGACGTAGCCCGCCTGGCCGAGCGAGGCCGGGTCGGTGGCGCCGTGCAGCAGGGAGATCTTCTCGTCGAGGGTGAGCTTGGCGACGAGGCCTTCGACGCGGGGGCCGGCCCCCGCGTCGGGTCTGTCCAGCGCGCGGGCGGGAGGCGTGAGACCGCCGGTGGCCGCCGCGGCGACGGCGATCGATCCGCCCAGCAGACGCAGGGCGGACCGCCGGGAGACGGTGTCGGACATGGGCCGTCACTCCTTCGGTGTGCGGGCACGACGATGTGGACCGCAGTGCGCCCGGCGCCCCCGGTCCGTGTCCGTGTTCGGCAACTGAACGCACTATGCGTCAGGACCGACTTGACACCCCGTTAGACACCACTGGCGCGGCGGGAAAACTATGACCGGTGGTGACTCGTGTCAATGACCTGAACGAGAAAGGGCGCGATGCCGACAAGACCCGAAGGTGAACAGGAAAGGTGAACAGGAAGCGAGGCCGGAAACTGGGCCGAAACGGGACCGGAAACGGGGCCACCCCGGGAGGCGCTGCGGAGAGCGTCCCGGGGTGGCTGGCCGTGCCGTGGCTCAGTGCAGACGGAGTGCCGAGCCGAGCCCTGTCGTCAGCGGGGTCGTGATCGCGGCGACCGTGTCCAGCAGTTCGGCCGGGAGCTTGCGGAGACCGTCCGTGGTGTCGGACAGGACGGCGGGGGCCTGCGCGGGGGCCGGATCGACCGCTCCCCCGGACCCGGACTCGTCGCCGACCTGGGCGACCCGCGTCTCGTACGGCTGACCCTCGGACTGTCCGTCACCGGGCAGCCCGCTCTGGGACGGCTGCGGCTGGCCCTCGATGCCGGGCGACCCCTCGGCACCGCCCGCGGCGGAATCCCCCTCGGGCCGGCCGTTCGCCCCCGGCCCCCCGTTCTCGGTCTCCGCGCCCCCGGAGTTCCCGGCGGCGGCACTGCCGTCGCCGCCGACGCCCGCCTCCAGCACCCACCGCTGCCGGGCGGACCCGTCCCGTCCGGCGACGACGACGTCCCCCGCCTTCTTGCCCTGGCCGGCCGCGACGAGGAGCCCCTTGCCGCCGCGCAGCAGCAACTCGCCGCGGACCGTGAGGTCGTAGCGCACCTCGCCCGCGTGAACGAGGCAGCCGGCCACGACGACCGAGCCGCCGCCGGAACCCGTTTCGGCGTCCAGGCACAGCGTCGGGTCGGCGCCGCTGCGCAGCAGCCCGTCGTCCTGGTAGGACCACTGCTGGGAGGCGGCGGTGGAGCAGTCCGCCAGCACCGCGGCGACGCCCGGCAGGGCCCGGCCGCCCTTGATGTCGAGGCAGAGATCGTCGGCGGGGTTGCGCAGCCGGCCGCGGCCGACCTCCACGGGCTGGCCCACCGAGGCGGCCGAGGGTGACGATCCGTCGGCCGAGGCACCTTCCGCCGAGCGCTGCGGGAGGGTGGTGTTGCCGCTGGGAGCGCCCCAGGTGGCGTGCGGGTCGGGGACACCGTTGTCGTCGGACCAGCCCTTGGCGACGAGGACCGTCGCGAGCAGGGCGAGTGAGGTCAGACCGACACCCACAACGGCCGCCTTGGTGTGCCTGCGCGGCATGACGGGACGGTGCCGGCCGATGACCGCGGCCGGGGCCGGTCGCCCGGGCGCCACCCGCTCGGCACTGCGGCCGGGACGCGATTCGAGATAGCGCAGGGCGCCCCAGCCGAGCACGGTCTCCGCGAGCAGCGCCCCCAACCCACCCTCGAAATAGCTGAGTTGCTCGGCGGCGAAGCGGCAGTAACGGCAGTGCACCAGATGCTGACGGACGTCCGGCAGCAGGGCGCCGCCCCGGCGCAGCGGGACATCGAGGAGACGGTTGTAGAAACGGCATTCCTTGGAGGGCGCGAGATCGTGGTGGGCGCGGACGCAGCCGACGCGGAATTGCTCGCGCGCCTGGTCCAGCGCGGTCAAGGCGGTACCGGGGTCCACACCCAACAGACCGGCCGGTACGGTTATGGGTTCGGCCTCGACCTCCACATGCCACAGGAGGCATTGGGAAGCGCCCGGAAGTTTGCGGAAAGCACGCTCGGCGAGCCGCCGCCTTTCGGACGTCTCGGCCCGCGCGGCCCGTAGCCCGCGACCGCCGGTGGGCTTGCGAAGTTCCGGCAGGGCGGCGGATATCCGGTCGTCCGCGACCCACTCCTTGACCGTCTCCCGCACAGCCACCAGGAGTTGGGGGCGCAGGGCGCCGCCCGACGTCTTGTCGAGCACCCGGTGGAAGGCGGCGGTGGCGGCCATGGACGCGGGGTGCTCCACCGTGGCCAGGCATATGACGGCGTACTCGTAAGTCGCCCTCCAGTGCCGGGCCAGCAGCAACGCGCTCGCGCGGGCGCCGGGAACACTCGCCGGGCCCTGAGCCGCCTGCGCCAGGAGCTCGCGGTCGGACTCGCCGGGGTCCGACCCGGGGCGGGGCGCGTACGGAGGGAGTGGGGGGTAAGGGGATTGCACTGAACCAATTCCTTCCAAGCCGCAGGACCGGCAAGGCAAATGCCTGTCCACCGGAAAGCAGGTTGCCTGAATGGTGCATACCTACGACACGCCTGACGCGGTGTGCTATAAGGCCGCTCACCTTCGCACAATCGCTTCACAGGAAACAAGAAGTTCGAGTGACCAAAGTTCAAAACGCGGAAACTTCAGATAAGTTACCGACGGTATCCGCACCCATATTCGAGTTACCTGCCGGTTGGCCCTCCACATGTGTGCACGCAAAGACGGTTGGCACACCAAATCTCCAAGTTCCCGGACGGCTCCACAGCGACCTCCGAGGTGCCTCTCGGCCCGCTCTCATCCGCCCGCGCAAGCATGGGCCGCATGATCACCCCCCACACGTCGAACACCCCGACGTCAGTCCCCGCTCCGGCTCGCACGGCCGGCACGACCCGCTCGGTCCGCAAGGCCGTCGTCCCGACGGCCGGCCTCGGCACCCGGTTCCTGCCCGCGACCAAGGCCACGCCCAAGGAGATGCTGCCGGTGGTCGACAAGCCGGCCATCCAGTACGTCGTCGAGGAGGCCGCCGCGGCCGGCCTCGACGACGTGCTGATGGTGACCGGTCGCCACAAGCGGGCCATCGAGGACCACTTCGACAACGCCTTCGAACTGGAGCAGGCACTCGCGGCCAAGGGCGACGCCGTACGTCTGGACGCCGTGCGCGACCCGGCCCGGCTGGCCAACATCCACCACATCCGCCAGGGCGAGCCGCTCGGCCTCGGCCACGCCGTGCTCTGCGCCCGCCGCCATGTCGGCGACGAGCCCTTCGCCGTCCTGCTCGGCGACGACCTGATCGACCCCCGCGAGACCCTGCTCAGCCGGATGCTGGACATCCGCGACCGGCACGCGGGGAGCGTGGTCGCGCTGATGGAGGTGCCGCCGGAGCAGGTCCACCTCTACGGCTGCGCGGCCGTGGAGCCCACCGACGAGGACGGCGTGGTCCGCGTCACCGGCCTGGTGGAGAAGCCGTCCCCCGAGAACGCCCCCAGCAGGTACGCGGTCATCGGCCGCTACGTCCTCGACCCGGCCGTCTTCGCCACCCTGGAACGCACCCCGCCGGGCCGCGGCGGCGAGATCCAACTCACCGACGCGCTCCAGCAGTTGGCCGCCGAGGGCACCGTCCACGGGGTCGTCTTCGACGGCCTGCGCTACGACACCGGCGACAAGGCGGACTATCTGCGCACGGTGGTCAGGCTCGCGTGCGACCGCGACGACCTGGGCCCCGAATTCACCGCGTGGCTCAAGGAGTTCGTGGCGGGACTGGAGAGCGGGGAGGGAAGGAGTACGGCGGCGGGGCGACGGCTGGTGGCCTAGTCGGTCGAGGGCGCGGTCGGCTGGTGGCGCAGCCGACCGGAGCCTCGTACCGTCCCGAGCTGCCCCCGTCCCACCCCCGGATAGGGTCGTCGACCAGGAGCTTCACGGGACCGGTCGACACACATGGGGGGGGCACAAGGCATGCCTACGCCTGAGCAGATCTGGGCGGACGCCGATCTCCCCGCTCGTCGGCTCGCCGGGTTGGCGCTCAACCCGGCGACGCCGGAGACCGTCCTGCTGCGGCTGCTCGCCGACGCGCCGTTGGCGGTGCGGATGGTGCTGTGCCGGGACCGGGTCCTGCCGGACGCCGTCGTCGACGCGGTGATCGCGCACCCCGACACCCGCACCCGCAGCTTCTTCGCCCGTAATCCCCATGTCGATCCGGCCCAACGGGCACGGCTGGTGGACGATCCCGAGTGGTTCGTGCGCGCCCACCTCGCCGACGGACCACGGTGGGACGCCCCCGCCGAGCCCAGACCCCTGCCCGACGAGACCGTCGTCCACATGATGAGCACGTACGACAACGAGTCCCTGGGGGGCTTGCTCTACCAGCAGCTCTCCCCGGGGTTGCGTCGATCCCTGCCCACGCACCCCGTCCCGAAGGCTCGCTGCTGGGGCATCGGCATGGCGTGGCGGTCGCTGTCCGCCGACGTCCGGGCCGCACTGCTCACGGACCCTGACGACGAGGTCCGGGAGAGTGCGCGGCGGAGCGCTCAATTCGACGATCCGGCGTGGGTGGAGGCCGAACTCCCCGACCGGTCGTGCCACGGCCGTACCGACATGCTGCTGCACGCCCCCCTCAGCAGAGCTGTGGTGGACGGTGTCCTCACGAGTCCCGTCGGCAAGGAGGACAGGGCGATGATCGCCGGTAACCCCAGCCTCCCGCCCGACGTGGTGGTCCTGTTGGCCGCCGATCCGGACCCGGAGGTACGGAGCGAGATCGCGCACCGCGCCGACCTTGGAGCCGCCGAGCGCCACGCACTCGCCACCGACCCGGACCCGGAGGTACGCGTGACGGTCGCGCGCCGCGCCGACCTGGGACCGGCCGAGCGCCGGACACTCGCGACGGACTCGGACCCGCGGGTCCGCCTGGCGGTGTCCGTCCACCCCGCGCTGAGCGAGGAGGAACGGGCCCGGATCGACTACGCGGTCCCCATGGACCGCCCCTTCGTCTTCCACCCTGCGTACGAGGTGTCCCGGGATCCAGGGACCGTCCGCCGGAACGCGCTCTCCAACCACCCGTTGCTGCGCCGGGAGGCGGCACGGGACCACCTGCTGCCACCGGACCTCGTCGCACGCCTCGCCACCGACGACGACCTCGGCGTACGCGTCCTGCTGGCCCAGAACCACCCGGACGCCCCCGCGCCCCTGCTGCTGCGCAGCTTCCTCGAATACACCGGCCCCGAGCGCGACCACCTCACCAGCCGGCCGAACTTCCCGACCGACGGACTGGCCGCCTTCGCAGACCACGAGGACCCGGAGGTACGGGCCTTGGCCGCCCGCGATCCCGGGACGGAACCGGCCGTCGTCGAGCGGCTCACCCGGGATCCGGACCCTGCCGTGCGGGCCGCGGCGACGCGCCACCCGCATCTTCCATGGTCCCGGCTGGCCGAACTCCTCGACGACGAGGAGCTGGCCTTCGCGGCGGCCATGAACCCGGCCCTGCCACCGGACGCAATCCGCTGGTAGAGGGCGCCGAACACGAGTTCAGCCGTTGGGACGCAACGTCCAGAGCACCGTCATCTCGCCGGTGACCGCTCCGTCCTCGCGTTGGATGGCGACCGTCACGGGGAACTCCGGGCGCTTGCCCTCGTCGAGTTCGGCGATGACGTCGGCGATGGGGCGCCCGAGGGTGGCGGTGGCCTTGACCGGGCCGAGGGCGATCTTCTTGAACGCGATCTCGGCGTTGACCGGAAGCGGCACGGCACGCGAGAGCTGGTCGCCGAACGCGGCCAGCACGATCGCGCCGCTGGCCGACTCGCCCAGCGTGAACATGGCTCCGGCGTGCGGCCCGCCCACGTGGTTGCGGTACTCGCTCTGGTCCGGCAGCGCCAGGACGGCACGCTCCGGAGTGGTCTCCAGGTACTCCAGGTTCAGCGTGCGAACCATCGGCACCGTGGCGGCGAGCAACTCGCCGATGGACATCTGATCTGCGCTCATGACCGGCATGTTACCCACGAGTAGCGACGGGTGGCCAGATATGCGCGGTGACTCCTGTCTCGATGCCGTGCCCGATGCCGCACCCGAGGGCCCTCGTTTTGCTACGGCCCTGACAAGCCGCGGTGACCGAATCGTGTCCTGGGCGGGGCTAGGGTGGCTCACCATGTGGCCAGGACAGCAGCCGCCCGGGGGCGAGCAGAACCCGCAAGCGCAGAACAACCCGTACCAGCAGCCGGGGTATCAGCAGCCGAATCCGTATCAGCAGCCGGGATTCCAGCAGCCCAACCCCTATGCGCAGCAGCCGCAGTGGGGTTCTCCGGCTCCGGTCGGCCCACCCCAGCCGCCGAGCGGTGGCGGCGGCAACCGTACGAAACTGGTCGCGATCGTGGCCGCCACGGCCGTCGTCGTGGCGGCGGGCGTCACCGGGTTCCTGGTCCTGGGCGGCGACAAGGACGACAAGGCGGACGACGCCAAGGACAAGGACACCAAGCCCTCGACGAGCGCGCCCGCCGAGCCGAGCCCGTCGGTCTCCGACGCCAACCCGCGCGGCGGAGACACGGTGAAGGCGACCATCCCGGGCTGGAAGGTCGTCACCAACCCGAAGTGGGGCACGGCCTTCGACGTACCGGCGGACTGGGAGGTGCAGTCCCCCGGCCTGACGATCGGCTTCGAGGACAGCGCCAAGAACGCCGACGCCAAGCCGCTCATCGTGATGTCCGCGCCGGCGTACTTCAAGTCCAAGTGGTGCACCTCCGACGACGACAAGGACGGCCGGACGGACGACACCCCGCTCGCCGCCGTCGGCACCAAGGGCTCGGACGGCGCCAAGGACACCAACGAGGTCGCCGTGAACCAGGTGCCCTGGTGGGTCTTCGGCGGCTACACGCAGCCCGACAAGAAGAGCCTCACCTTCGACAAGAAGGCCAAGGCGTACACGACGAAGGCCGGCATCGAGGGCAGCTACGCCTGGGCCCGCTCCAAGAACAGCCCGCAGATCGGCAAGTCGAAGTGCAACAGCGACGGCAAGGCCATCACGTTCGGCTTCAAGAACTCCGCCGGTGACTTCGTGGCCTGGAGCCTGTACGGGGCGACGGGCGTCAAGGGCGAGGTCCCGGACGCGACGATCATGAAGATCCTCAGCACGGTACGTCTGGCGGGGACGCCGACCGGAGGGTGACCGTCGCCTTCTGTGGCGCGAGGCCGTCGAAGACGATGGTGAGCATCCGCGCGCGTACCTCCTCGTGAAGGTGGGCGCGCGCGGAGGCCTGTGAGGTGGCGACGAGCAGGGCGTAGACCTCGGGCAGTTCGACGTCGTCCCGGACGGCGCCCGCGCGTTGGGCGCGCCGGAGCAGCGCGCCGACGGCTCCACGCAGTCCGTCCGATGCACGGGCGGCGTCGCCGCCGTGGTCACCACCGGCGTCGAGCAGCGCCTCGCCTATCGCGATCTTGCCGGCCGCGTCCGCGACGAGGTGGCCGAAGAAGTCGAAGAACGCCGGGCCCGGGTCCGTGGCGTGCAGCCGCGTCTCGGCCTGTTCGCGCAGGCGGTCGAAGCGCTGCACGAGTACGGCTTCCAACAGCGCCGCCTTGGTGGGGAAATGGCGGAAGACGGTGGCGATACCGACGCCCGCCAGGCGGGCGACCTCCTCGGTGGACGCGGACTGTCCGCCCTTCCCGAAGACCTCCTCGGCGACGGTCAGGATCCGCTGACGGTTGGACCGCGCGTCGACGCGCTGCGGCCGCCGGCCGCCCGTCTCCTGCTTGCCCGGGGTGCTGCTCATCGCGCTTTCCTTCGTACGCCGTTATCCGAAGTCGCGACTCCGTATACTCGGAGTCCGTACTCCGGATAGTAGTTCGATGCCACCGCCCGTCGGCGCAGACGTCAGGAGAGTGCCATGACCCAAGTCCTCAGCCCGCGCGAGGTGTTCCTCGCGCTCGTCAACGGCGTCGCGGAGGGCCGCTGGAGCGAACTGCCCGATCTGTACGCGGAGCGGACGGACGTGGTCCACCCCTTCCACCCGCTCCGAGCTGCCGCCCTCCGCACCCGCGAGGAACTGCGCGAGCACTTCACCCCGACCGACGAGGTGCCCCAACTGCACCGCCGGGCAACGGACATCACGATCCACGAGACGACCGATCCCGAGGTCATCGTGGCCGAGTTCGCGTACGAGGGAACGGTGGCGGAGACCGGCGAACCCTTCAGGCTGCCGGGCATCTTCGTCCTACGGGTACGCGACGGCCAGATCATCGAGTCCCGCGACTACTTCGACCACCTCACCGGGGCCCGGGTCCGGGGCCAACTCGACGCACTGGTCGCGGACATACGAACCGACAGCACCGCCTGAGGCGCCGTCGGCACTACGCTCCGTCCCGTGCAGAAGACGCGCCTGGACACCGAACGGATCCGAGCAGCCCGCCGGTTGATCGACCCGACCTTCCTCGACACTCCGCTGTACCGCTGCGAGGCGCTGGAGCCCGCTCTCGGGTGCGCGGTGAGCATCAAGCTCGAAACGGCCAACCCCGTCCGCAGCTTCAAGGCCCGCGGCACCGAAGTGGTCGCGAGTCTGCTCGCCGACAGCGGCCGGCGAGCCGCGGTGTGCGCCAGCTCGGGCAATCTCGGCCAGGCCCTCGCCTGGTCCGGCCGTGCCCGAGGACTCGACGTGACCGTCGTGTCGTCCCGCTTCGCGACCGCGGCCAAGCTGGATCGCATCCGCGCGTTGGACGCCAGGCTGGAACTGGTGGACGGCGACCACGAGTTGGCCCGCGAGCGGGCGGCGGACATCGCGCGGGCCGACGGCATCCGGCTGGTCGAGGACAGCCTGGACATCGAGACCTGCGAGGGCGCGGCGACCATCGGCCTGGAACTGGTCGACACCGAGCCGAAGTTCGACACCGTCCTGATCGCGCTCGGCGGCGGGGCACTGGCCACCGGAGTGGGCCATGTCCTCAAGACCTTCGCCCCCGAAGTCGAGTTGATCTGCGTCCAGCCCCTGGGCGCACCGGCGATGACCCACTCCTGGCGGAACCGCCGAGTCATCACCACAGAGTCCACCGACACGATCGCCGACGGCGTCGACGGCCGCCGCCCCATCCCGGCCGTCCTGGACGACCTCCTCCTGGTCGCCGACGACGCCGTCCTGGTCCAGGAGTCCTCGATCATCACCGCCATGCGCATGCTCTTCAACCAGGCCGGCCTCGTCGTCGAACCCTCGGCCGCCCTCGGCATCGCAGCCCTCCTGGAAAACCCCACCCGCTTCGCCGGACGCCATGTGGTCACCGTGGTGTGCGGGAGCAACGTCGATGGAGAGGCCTATCGCGGGTGGGTCATGGGTCAGTAGGGCCTCCATCGACGGCGGCTACAGCGAGGGCGACGGGCAACCGGCTCAGCCGATGCCGAACGCCCCCTCTGGTGGCTCAGGCGACGGCACCGCGTCCTCGTCCCGTACCGGCTGTGCTCCGCGCATGAAATCCCGTAGGGCGGCGCCCTGTTCGACCCGGGCCGGGAACGCGTCGGCGGCTGTGAGGCGGGTCAGGGTGGCGGTGTTCACGGGGTGGTGGGCGGCGATCAGGACCGCGTTGCCGAAGCGGCGGCCGCGCAGGACGGCCGGTTCGGCGATCAGGACCAGTTCCTCGAACACCGTGGCGAACGTCGCGAGTTGGGAGCGCAGGAAGGCGAACGGCGTGGCGTCGGCGAGGTTCGCCAGATAGACGCCCGTTCCGCGCAGCACCCGGTCGGCCTCGCGCGCGTAACCCACGGACGTGAACTGCGCCGGGACCCGTGAGCCGCCGAAGACGTCGGCTACGAGGACGTCGGCGGAGTCCGCTGGGGCCGATTCCAGCCAGGCTCGCGCGTCCGCGGTGTGCAGGGCGATGTCGTCGCCGGCGGGAAGCGGCAGGTGTTCCACGACCAGGTCCAGCAGTCCCTGATCCCTCTCGACGACCTGCTGCCGGGAGCCCGGCCGGGTCGCGGCCACATACCGCGGCAGCGTCAGCGCCCCGCCGCCGAGGTGCAGGACGTCCAGCGGACGCCCCGGCTCGGCGACGGTGTCCAGTACATGCCCCAGCCGTCGTACGTACTCGAACTCCAGGTACGCCGGTTCGTCCAGATCGACGTACGACTGCGGCGCCCCGTCGACCGTCAGCAACCACGCCCGCTTCCGGTCGACGTCGGGCATCAGCTTGGCGGTGCCGTGATCGACATCGCGCATCACGGGTATGGGCTCGCTCACGCCCTCATTGTCTCCGGTGCTGGAAGTCGACGTCGCGGATACGCCCCTGAAAGGGGCGCGGGACTGCGGTCCACATGCGGCTCCGCCGCGCGGGCGCGACCAGCCACAGCGGGCCCGCAGTCCCCCACTCACCTCAACCCCCCTCACACAAGGGCGGTCACCGTCCCGGCCCCGACGGTCCGACCACCCTCACGGATGGCGAACCCCAGACCCGGCTCCAGCGGAACGTCCCGCCCCAGCTCGACGGTCATCGTGACCGTCTCCCCGGGCCGCACGACCCCCACCTCACCGAGGTCGACATCGCCCACCACATCCGCGGTCCGGATGTAGAACTGCGGCCGGTACCCGGTCGCGACCGGCGTCGTCCGCCCACCCTCACGCGTGGACAGGACGTACACCTGGGCGGCGAAGCGCCGACTGGGCACGACGCTCCCCGGCGCGGCGACCACATGCCCGCGCCGCACGGCGTCCCGCGGGACCCCGCGGAGCAGCAGCGCCACGTTGTCGCCGGCCTGCGCCTCGTCCATGGGCTTGCCGAAGGTCTCCAGGCCGGTGACGACGCTCTCGACACCGGCGCCGAGCACTTCGACCCGGTCGCCCACCCGCACGACTCCACGCTCGACCGCGCCCGTCACGACCGTCCCCCGGCCGGTGATGGTGAGCACGTTCTCCACCGGCAGCAGGAACGGCGCGTCCAAGTACCGCTCGGGCATGGGCACATACGTGTCCACGGCGTCGAGCAGCGCCTCGATGGACGCCGTCCAGCGCGGGTCGCCCTCCAGCGCCTTCAGTCCGGAGACCCGTACGACGGGTACGGCGTCGCCGCCGTAGCCCTGCGCGGTGAGCAGCTCGCGGACCTCCAGCTCGACGAGGTCGGTGAGCTCCTCGTCGCCCGCGTCGGCCTTGTTGAGGGCGACGACGATGTGGTCGACGCCCACCTGGCGGGCGAGCAGGACGTGTTCGGCGGTCTGCGGCATGATCCCGTCGACCGCGGAGACGACGAGGATCGCCCCGTCGAGCTGCGCGGCGCCGGTGACCATGTTCTTGACGTAGTCGGCGTGGCCCGGCATGTCCACGTGCGCGTAGTGCCGGGTGTCGGTCTCGTACTCGACGTGCGAGATGTTGATGGTGATACCGCGGGCCGCCTCCTCCGGGGCGCGGTCGATGCGGTCGAACGGCACGAAGGTGCCGGTGCCGCGCTCGGCGAGCACCTTGGTGATGGCGGCGGTCAGAGTGGTCTTGCCGTGGTCGACGTGGCCCATGGTGCCGATGTTGAGATGCGGTTTGGTGCGCACGTATGCCGTCTTGGGCATGGCTGTACCTCGAAGCCTCTTCAGTGGTGAAAAGCGGGGACCCCAAGGACTCGCCGACCCTCCCCCTGCGGGGTCCGCCGGACGATCCGGAGAGGGTCAGCTTCGAGCGCCGTCGACTGCGGCGACGATGACGGGAACGGCAGCCTTCGGGGCATCCGCACCTGCGGATGCTGCGAGAGGGAAGGCGTACCGGAACATGGCTCCGATTATTGCCGACGCCCCGCGCAGGGGCGAATGGTTTTCTCCACGGGCGAATTCGAACCCCGTGGGCTTCAGGCTCCCGCCCGGTTCAGGCCCCGCCGATGTTCTTCAGCGCCTCCCGCACCGACAGCGGCGCGAACCGCTCCCGCTCCCGCGCCAGGAACTCCCGTACGGCCTCCGGGTCGGTCTTGGCGTACTCGCGCAGGCACCAGCCGATGGCCTTGCGGATGAAGAAGTCGGGGTGTCCTGACTGGCGCAGGCAGTACGCGAAGAGGCGTTCGGTGTCGGTGCGTTCCTTGTAGCGCAGCTGGTGGAGCAGGGCGGTGCGGGCGATCCAGAGGTCGTCGTCGCCGATCCAGGCGTCCATGTCCAGGGCCAGTTTCCGGTCGGCCGCGACCAGGCCGCCGACGACATGGGCGGCGAGCGCGTCCACGGTGTCCCACCAGGGGACGGTCGACACGAGATGCCGGGCCACCGGCAGGAAGCCGGACGTGCACACGCGCGCGTGGCGGCGCAGATAGTCGACGGCGAAGTACTGGTACTCGCGCTCGGGCAGTTGCCAGCAGCGTAGGGCGATCGCCGTGCAGTCGGCCTCGGCGGGGCGCGGCAGGCCGTCCTCGACGGTGCGGGACAGGGCGCGGCGCACGGGGGTGGTCAGGCCCAGGAAGGGGGCCACGTCCTTCATGTACGCCCGCATCGCAGCGGCGCGCTCCGGATCGGCCGCGCCGGCGTAGGCGGCCGTCAGCCGTTCCAGCACGGTGTCCGCGAGTGTGCTGAACGGCACGTCCGATGTGCTCGTGTCTGTGACGTTCATGAGACGAACCATACGGCGATCACACACATGCGTCCGTTAGTGTCGCGGGCATGCTCGATGCCACCACCCGCTCTGGTGACACCGCCACGGTCTCTCCCCGGGCCACCGCCACGGAGCTTCTCCTTCCCGTGCGCGTAGTCACCGTCCCAGCACCGACGAGCCCGCTCGCGCGCTGCGGAAGAGTGCTGCGCTCGCCCTGGTCCCGGTTCTCGCTGCTGCTCACGCTGCTCGCGGCGGCCGGTTCGAGCGTGCTGCTCTTCAAGCCGCAGAAGCTGCTGGCCGACGGGTGGCCACCCCACGTGGGCGGGCTCATGGCGGCCCTCGTGTTCGCCGCGGCGTACGGGCTGGTCACGGTGGCGTTCGTACCGCGTCCGCTGCTGAACCTGGCCGCGGGTGCGGTGTTCGGCTCCGCGGTGGGTCTGGGCACGGCGCTGGTGGGCACCGTGCTGGGCGCCGGACTCGCCTTCGGACTGGGCCGGGTGCTGGGCCAGGACGCCCTGCGGCCCCTGCTGCGCGGGCGGCTGCTGACGGCGGCGGACGGGCAGTTGAGCCGGCACGGGATGCGCTCGATGCTGGCGGCGCGACTGTTCCCCGGGCTGCCGTTCTGGGGCGTGAACTACGCCGCCGCCGTCTCGCGGATGGGGTGGACGTCCTTCCTGGTGGCGACCGCGCTGGGCTCGATCCCGAACACGGCCGCCTACGTCGTCGCCGGGGCCCGCGCCTCCGCACCGACCTCGCCGATCTTCCTGATCGCGCTGGCCTCCATCGCGCTGCCGACGGTGGCGGGCGCGGTGATGGCCTGGCGCAAGCGCCACCACCTGCGCAAGCCCTGACGCCCCCTCATCCTGCTCCGATCCCTCAAATCCCTTCCAGGATCATCGCGTTGGCGAGCCCGCCCGCCTCGCACATCGTCTGCAGCGCGTAGCGGGTGCCGCGTTCGCGCATCGCGTGCACCAGAGTGGTCGTCAGCCGGGTGCCGCTGGCGCCGAGCGGGTGGCCGAGGGCGATCGCGCCGCCGTGCACGTTGACCTTGGCGAGGTCGGCACCCGTCTCCTGCTGCCAGGCCAGCACGACGCTGGAGAACGCCTCGTTGACCTCGAACAGGTCGATGTCGTCGAGGTTCAGGCCGGCCCTGCGCAGCACCTTCTCGGTCGCCGGTATGACGCCGGTGAGCATGAGCAGCGGGTCGGAGCCGGTGACGGCGAAGCTGTGCAGCCGGGCCAGCGGGCGCAGGCCGAGACGGGCCGCGGTCTCGCTGGAGGTGACGAGCACGGCCGAGGCGCCGTCGTTGATCGGGCTGGCGTTGCCCGCGGTGACGTTCCACTCGATCTGCGGGAAGCGCTCGGCGAAGGCGGGGTCGTAGTACGCGGGCTTGAGGCCGGCGAGGACCTCGGTGGTGCTGTCGGGCCGGACGCACTCGTCGCGCGCCACCCCGTCCAGCGGCGCGACCTCCGCGTCGAACAGGCCGGCCTGCCAGGCGGCCGCCGCCTTCCGGTGCGAGGAGACCGCGAAGGCGTCCATCCGGTCCCTGGTGATCGACCACTTGGCGGAGATCAGCTCGGCGCTGATGCCCTGCGGGACCAGGCCCTCCGGGTAGCGCTCGGCGACTCCGGGGCCGAAGGGGTCCTTGCCGGGCGGCACGTTCGACCACATCGGCACCCGGCTCATCGACTCGACGCCACAGGCGACGACGAGGTCGTACGCGCCCGAGATGACGCCCTGGGCCGCGAAGTGCACCGCCTGCTGGGAGGAACCGCACTGCCGGTCCACGGTGGTCGCGGGGACCGTGTCCGGGAAGCCCGCCGACAGAAGGGCGTAGCGGGTGGTGTTCATGGCCTGCTCGCCGACCTGGTCGACGGTGCCGCCGATGACGTCGTCGATCAGCGCCGGGTCGACGCCGGAGCGCTCGACGAGGGTGCGCAGGGTGTGGGCGAGGAGTTCCACCGGGTGGACGTGGGCGAGGGAGCCGTTCGGCTTGCCCTTGCCCACGGGGGTGCGTACGGCTTCGACGATGACTGCGTCGCGCATGGTGCCGGCCTCCTGTGACTACGCCGCCTACTAGTGAGTAGGAAATCCAAACTCACCATAGCTCCGTGAGTTGGAAAATCAAACCCTCCCCTACACTGGGCGTATGTCCGCCGCCAAAACCCCGCGCCCCTGTTCCATCGCCGACACCCTGGCGCTCGTCGGCGAGAAGTACTCCTTGCTCGTCCTGCGCGAGGTCTGCCTGGGCAACGGCCGCTTCGACCAGCTGGTGCGCAACATCGGCGCCCCGCGCGACATCCTGACCACCCGGCTGCGTCGGCTCGTCGACGTGGGGATCCTGACGAAGCGCGTCTACAGCGAGCGTCCGCAGCGCTTCGAGTACCGACCCACGCAGGCAGGACTTGAGCTGGAGCCGGTCCTGATGACCCTCATGGAGTGGGGCGACCGCCATCTCCGCACGGAGGACGAACGCCCCATGGTCATAGAGCACGTCTGCGGCAACGAACTGGTCCCGGTCGTCACCTGCCGGGCCTGCGGCGACGAAGTGCGCCACGAAGACCTCACCGCCCACCCCCAGGTTCCGGGATGGACGGTGAAGGGTCCTACGGCTGCGTAGCGCCGCGGCTGTCCGATCCAGATCTACCGACGATGACTCACCAGGGGTGCGCCGCGAGGTACTTGGCGATCTCCTCGCGCTCCCACGCCCCGTCGGCCACGACGACCCGGTAGCGGCGGGTGAGGGTGTCGCCGGGGGCGAGCTCCAGTTCGTCGTAGAAGGACCACGAGGGGGCGATGCCGGCGAAGGGCTCGTTGCGGACGAACCAGTGGGCGGGGTGGGCGCCTTCGGCGCCCGTGTGGTCGTTCTCCGGGGCGTGCGCGAAGACGAGCGTGGCGTGGCCGTCGGTGCCGTCGTGCTCGCCGGAGAGGGCGAGCCAGGGCCCCTGGGTGCCCATCAGGTCCGGTCCCTCGCCGTCGGGCCCGATGATGCGGCCGTCACGGAAGGCGCGCGGGCCGCGCCAGAACAGCCCTGTGTAGCCCGCCGATTCACGCCCCGCGGTGGTCGGGCTGCCGAACCGCAGCGGCTCGTCACGCCGGTTGGTGACCGCGCTGGTCCAGGTCAGCGCCCAGGAGCCGGCGCCCGGATCCACGTCGTGGACCTCGATCCGGCGCTCCTCCTCGGCCCACAGTTCCCCGTCGTACGGGTGCCAGGTGAGCCGTTCGGCGATCACGGCCCGGTCCTCGTGCGCGGCGACCTCGTCGAAGCCGACGTGCGTCATCGAGCCGACACGCTCGGGGAGTTCGAGGTAGCCCTCGCCGTGGACGTAGGAGTTGCCGCCCCACAGGTTGGCGCCGGACAGGTGCGAGGCCGTGAGCTGGAGACCCTTGTGCCAGCGGTGGTCGTTGGGCCGGTAGTCGGTGACGATGTCGCCGGCCAGGGTGCGGATCGGGTGGAGGTACGGCTTCGGCGCCTCCCAGGCGGCCTCGGCGGCGTACACGTAACTCAACAGCTCGACGCCGGTGGCCGGTTCGGTGAGGGTGATCCGGTCGCCGTGGGCGTGGACCAGGCGCAGTCCTGTCATGCGGACACCGCCTTCGCGGCGGCGGGAGCCCAGCCGGGCGCGTTGCCGTGCATCGCCGTGTGGAAGGGGTCGCCGGGGCCGATCTCGCCCGCCTCGACCGTCGCGTCCGTGAACGCCGCCTTGTAGAGCGCGGCGATCAGCTCCAGGCTGGTGCGCCCGTCCGCCCCGCTGCTGCGCGGCCGCTCCCCCGCGCGCATGCTCGCGACCAGTTCCCGCAGTTGCGCGAGGTGCGAACTGGGCACGTCCGGACCGAAGTCCCGCCATCCGGCGAGCTCGTCGGCCGGCACGCCCGGAGCCGGGGTGATGCGCCAGTTCGCGTTGGAGTGGCCGTAGAGATGGGTCAGTTCGACGGTGGCGCGTTCGCAGTCGATGCGGATGCGGCTGACCTCGTCGGGGCTCAGCACGCTGTTGACGACCGTCGCCATTGCGCCGTTCTCGAAGCGGACCAGCGCGGTCGAGACGTCCTCGGTCTCGACGTCGTGCACGAGACGGCCGGCCATCGCGCGCACCTCGCGCCACGGGCCGAGCAGGTCGAGCAGCAGGTCCATCTGGTGGATGCCGTGTCCCATGGCGGGCCCGCCACCCTCGGTCGCCCAGCGGCCGCGCCAGGGCACCGCGTAGTAGGCGGTGTCCCGGTACCAGGTGGTCTGGCAGTGCGCCACGAGAGGCCGGCCCAGCGCACCGCTCGCCAGCAGCCCGCGTACATGGCTGGACGCCGAGCCGAAGCGGTGCTGGAAGACGATCGAGGCGTACGGACCGCCGTCCGTACCCTCCTCGACCTCCACCGCCGCGTAGTCCGCGAGCGTCGGCACCGGCGGCTTCTCGCACCACACCCAGGCCCCGGCACGCAGCGCGGCGATCGTCTGCGCGCGGTGCAGGGTCGGCGGGGTGCAGATGGTGACGAGGTCGGGGCGCTGTTCCCGGAGCATCAGGTCCAGATCGGTGTACGCGTTCGGGACACCGCCCTCCCGGCAGAACTCCTCGACCGCGATGGCATCGATGTCAACGGCGGCGACGACCTCCGTCTCCCCCTCCTCGGCGAGCTGCGCGAGCGCGGGCAGGTGGGAGCCGCGGCCGATGGCGCCGGTACCGATGACGGCGGCCCGGACGCGCCGGCCGGCCAGGGGGGTCGCAGGTGTGGACATGGACGAGATCAGCACTCCTCGGGGACGACGAGCCGACGAGAGGGCAGGACGAACGGCACGGCCGTTGTCACGACGACCGCGCAGCAAGCGCTTTCCCCTCCCCTGAAACGTAAGCTGCGCCCCCATCGCAGGTCAACACCCTGTTGCGGGAGCGGTCGGCCGGCCGGCAACCAGGACCGGTATCCGCCGGAGCTGTTGGTGAAGACCCTGTGCCGGGCCTGTCCTCGCGGGACGCTAGGCTTCCTTGGACTCACCGTGATCACCGCGCCCGGCGGCGCGGTGTGCCCCTCGCCCCGTCACGATCAGCGCTTGGACTCCGTAACTTCATGTCTTGGTTTGAATCCCTCATCCTCGGACTCGTCCAGGGGCTGACCGAGTTCCTTCCCGTCTCCTCCAGCGCGCATCTGCGGCTGACCGCGGCCTTCTCCGGCTGGAAGGACCCGGGCGCGGCCTTCACGGCGATCACGCAGATCGGCACGGAGGCGGCGGTGCTGATCTACTTCCGCAAGGACATCGGGCGGATCATCTCGGCGTGGGCCCGTTCGCTGGTCAACAAGGAGATGCGGGCCGACCACGACGCCCAGATGGGCTGGTTGGTGATCGTCGGCTCGATTCCGATCGGCGTGCTCGGGCTGCTGTTCAAGGACCAGATCGAGGGGCCGTTCCGCGATCTGCGGATCACCGCGACGATGTTGATCGTCATCGGCGTGGTCATCGGCATCGCCGACCGGCTCGCGGCGCGCGACGAGTCGGGCGGCAAGCACCGCGCCCCCAAGCAGCGGAAGTCGCTGGAGAACCTGGGCGTCCGGGACGGCCTGATCTTCGGCATCTGCCAGGCGATGGCGCTGGTCCCCGGTGTCTCCCGGTCCGGCGCCACCATCAGCGGCGGTCTGTTCATGGGCTACAAGCGTGAGGCCGCGGCCCGTTACTCCTTCCTGCTCGCCATCCCGGCCGTGCTGGCCTCCGGCCTGTTCGAGACCAAGGACGCGCTGGAGAAGGGCCATGTCGACTGGGGCCCGACGATCTTCGCGACGGTGATCGCCTTCTTCTGCGGATACGCCGTCATCGCGTGGTTCATGAAGTTCATCTCGACCAAGAGCTTCATGCCGTTCGTCTGGTACCGCATCGCGCTCGGCATCGTCATCATCGCGCTGGTCTCGACGGGCGCGCTGAGCCCGCACGCCGCGGAGTCCGCGGGCTGAACCGCCGGGCGGGGCAAGGGACTTGAGCTGACCCTGGAGTCAGTACGCGGGGCCGTGATCCATTGCCCGTGACCAATGACATACGAGTTGAGTAGCCACCTGGTAGCGCACTGTCAGTGCTTGCCCCTAGGCTTGTCGGCATGTCCCCCGATTCCCTGACCCCTGGTTCCGTGCGGTCCGCTGCCGAGGTGAACGAGCGGATCCGCGCCCTGTGGCTCCGCGCCGGCGGCTCCCTGTCGGCCCAGGAGCGCGCGGAGTACGAGCTGTTGGTGGTCGAGTGGGCGGCCGCGATCCGGGGCGCCGTCATCGAGGCGGCCTGAGCGCCGGCCGAGCCGCGGCCGAGCGGAGGGTGTCTGCGATGATCCCTCCGTGGAGCATCTGAGCAGCGTCCCACCCCGGCAAGGGCTCGTCATCTTCCTCAACGGCACGTCCAGTTCGGGCAAGTCGAGCATCGCGGCCGAACTGCTGCCTCTTCTCGACGAGCCGTACTTCCATCTGCCGGTCGACGCGTTCCACGCCATGCGCTCCCGCAACCCGATCCCGCCCGACGAACTCGCCACCGTCCTGCACCGGACCTGGCGGGGCTTCCACCGGGCGGTCGCCGGGATGGCCGCCGCCGGGAACAACGTCGTCGTGGACCACATATTCAGCGCCGAATGGCGGCTGCGGGACTGTCTGTCCGTCCTGGTGCCGCAGGACGTCGTACTTGTCGGGGTGCGCTGTCCCGCCGAGGAGTTGGAGCGCCGCGAACGCGAACGCGGCGACCGCCCGGTCGGCCTCGCCGCCGGCCAGCTGGAACAGGTGCACGCGCACGGGATCTACGACATCGAGTGCGACACCGCCGAGCTGACGGCCCGTGAATGCGCCGTCCGCATCAAGGAGTTCCTGCCGGGCAGGCCCCGCCCGACGGCGTTCGAACGGCTCCGCGACGCGCGGTAGAGGGCGCCGCCGGCGCCCCCGACTCAACGCCCGCCCGCCACCCGCAGCACCGTCCCCGTCACGTACGACGCCTCCGACGACATCAGCCATGCGACCGCGGCCGCGATCTCCTCGGCCCGCCCCGGCCGGCGCAGCGGGATGCCGGGGGCCATCCGCCAGGCGCGCTCGGCATCGCCCATCGTGGCGTGCATGTCGGTGTCGACGGCGCCGGGCGCCACCGCGTTGACGCGGACCCCGTCCGGACCGAGTTCCTTGGAGAGCCCCAGCGTCAGCGCGTCGACCGCGGCCTTGGTCGCCGCGTAGTGGACGAACTCGCCGGGGCTGCCCAACGTGGCCGCTCCCGAGGACACGTTGACGATGACGCCGCTCCCCCGCGCCGCCATCAGCTGCGCCGCCCGGCGCGAACACAACAGCGTGCCGGTGACGTTGACGTCGACGACCCGGCGCAGGTCGGCGGTCTTCGTGTCGGCGAGGCGCCCCAGCGGACCGGTCACGCCCGCGTTGTTCACCAGCCCGGTCACCGGCCCCAGTTCGCGCTCGGCCACGTCGAAGAGGTGCTCGACCTCGGCCTCGACGGACGTGTCCACCCGCACCGTGAGACACCGGCCGCCGGCCTTGCGCACACCCTCGGCCACCTGCCCGGCCGCGTCGGCGTCCCGGACGTAGCCGACGACCACGTCGTGGCCGTCCGCGGCGAGCCGCAGGCAGGTCGCGGCGCCGATTCCCCGGCTGCCGCCGGTGACGATCGTGACAGGACGGGTCATGGGGACCTCCAGACATCGGGCAGATGATCGATCATCGATCACCCTAACCCTTGGGCGACTGTCTTGTGCGACGCCCGTCACACGCGGAATCCACCCGAGCCCGCCCCGCGCGCGACTGCGGCCGAAATGCCTGGTACGGCAAGGGAGTTCCGTTCGGTAGCCTGCCCCACCCGACGGGCGAGGGGGCACGCCATGAGAGCGATCGTCGTGGGCGCGGGCATCGGTGGACTGGCCGCGACGCTGAGTCTGCGTCGGGCCGGTCACGAGGTCACGCTCGTCGAGCAGACTGCTCGGTTCGCCGAGATCGGCGCCGGGATCCAGCTCGCGCCCAACGCCACGCGCGTACTGCGCCGGCTCGGCCTGCTCGACGCGGTCGCCGCGCACTCCGTCCGCCCCTCCCACCTGAGCTTCCGCACCTGGTCCGACGGGTCCGAGATCTGCCGCTACGACCTGGGCCGCGCGGTCGAGGAGGAGTTCGGGGCGCCGTATCTCCAGGTCCACCGGGCCGATCTGCACCAAGCCCTGGCCGCCAGGGTGCCGCCCGAGTCCGTGCGTCTGGACACCGCTGTCGTGGGCATCGACCAGGACGACACCTCGGCCACTGTGACGACCGCGAGCGGCGAGCGCCTGGACGCGGACCTGGTCGTGGCCGCGGACGGGGTGCGGTCGGCGGCCCGGCAGTGGCTCTTCGGCGCTGACGAGGCCGTCTTCTCGGAGACCGCCGCCTATCGGGCGCTGCTGCCGGCCGACGCGGTGGCCGATCTGGACCTGCCGGAGTACGCGGGCTGGCTCGGACCCGGCCGGCATGTCGTCCACTACCGGGTGCGCCGCGGTGAACTGCTCAACCTCGTGGGCGTGTTCGGCACGAAGGAGGCCCAGGAGTCGTGGACCGCGCAGGCCGAAC
Source organism: Streptomyces sp. NPDC002499 (assembly GCF_053595415.1). NCBI lineage: Bacteria > Bacillati > Actinomycetota > Actinomycetes > Kitasatosporales > Streptomycetaceae > Streptomyces > Streptomyces sp. NPDC002499. The sequence goes on along the minus strand of NZ_JBSFXO010000012.1, from coordinate 60,002 downwards.
CGGGCGAGCAGGTACGCGAGTTCGCGGGCTGGGACCCGCGTGTCCTCGCCGCTCTCGAACGCGCGGGCCGGGTGTTCCGCTACGGCATCCACACCCGTACGCCCCTCACCCGGTGGAACCTCGGGCGGGTGACCCTCCTGGGCGACAGCGCTCACGCCATGGTGCCGTTCCAGGCCCAGGGCGCGGCTCAGGCGATCATGGATGCGGCCGTACTCGGCGAGACCCTGACTGACGCGACACCGGCCGAAGTGCCGGACGCCCTCGACCGCTACGTGCACCGGCGGCTGTCGACCGCCACGCGCGTGCAGGCCAACTCGGCGCGGGCGGGCGGCGATTACCACCTGCCCGACGGACCGGAGGCACGGGCGCGGAATGCCCGTATGGCGGCCTACATGACCGAGAACAGGTTCGGTCCCCACTCGACCGCGTGGGGAACCGACAGCTAGCCAGCCGCTTCCGATGTGCCGTACCGGCTAGGAAGCCGCTTCCAACGTGCCGTACCCCGCGACGAGTTCGTACGACCTGAGGCGGTCGGCCAGCGCGTAGACCGGCGTCACCAGCATGAGTTCGTCCGCGCCGGTCAGGGCCGCCAGGTCGCTCAGCTGCTTGGCGACGGTCTCGGGGGTTCCGTTGGCCTGCGCGGCGCGGAAGCCCGCCAGGGCCTGGGCCTCCCCCTCGGTGAAGACGTGGGCGGCCGCTTCCTCGGGCGTGGGGAAGGGGATGTCGCTCTGGCCCTTGAGGAGTCCGGCCTTGACAACGTCCATCGGGCCGCCCAGCCAGGCGGCCCGCTCCTGGGTGTCGGCGCACACCGTCTCCACGCACAGCAGCACGCGGGGGCGCTCGCACCAGCGGGACGGGGTGAAGTGCTCGCGGTAATGGGCGAGCGCGGCAAGGGTGTTGTCGGGGCGGATGTGGTGGGCGAAGGCGATCGGCAGGCCGAGTTCGGCGGCGAGGCTCGCGCCCGCCGTGCTGGAGGACAGCAACCACGGTTCGGGGAGCGGTCCTTGAGGCACCTCGTCCACCAGGAGGCGCAGGATCTCGGACACATCCTCGCGGTACTCGGCATCCGTCGTCGGTCCCGCGCCGCGTCGCAGTGCCCGCATGGTCGGCTCGTCGAAGGTGCCGGGGCCGCGGCCGATGCCCAGGTCGATCCGTCCCTCGTGCAGCGCGGCCAGCGTGCCGAACTGCTCCGCCAGCATGATCGGGGCGTGGTTCGGCGCCAGAACTCCCCCGGAACCCAGGCGGATCGACGCCGTCGACGCGGCCGCGTGCGCGGTCAGGACGACCGGCGGGAACGCGCCGATCGCCGGGGAGTGGTGGTGCTCGGCGTACCAGAGCCGCTGATAGCCGAGTTGTTCGACGCCCTGGGCGAAGGCCGCGGTGTCTCGTACCGTGTCGACGGCTCGGGCACCCGCCTGGATCATGGCCACTTCGAGCGCGCCGATCGGGATGCTGATCATCGCGCCAGTATAGAAAGCGCGTCCGAGCGCTGATCGAGCGCCGACCGAATATCGTCGCGCGCCCCTTGGCCCGGCACGCGTCACACCCAACACTGATCGCATGACGCAGCGCGTGGAGTTGGCGACCGTGATGGACCGGCTGGCCGTCGACGAGGTGGTCACCGAGTACGCGGTGGCCGTGGACGACGGTGATTGGGAGGCGTATCGAGGACTGTTCACCCCCGAGGGGCGTGCGGACTACCGCTCGGCCGGCGGGATCGAGGGGGACGCGCGGCAGGTGGCCGCGTGGCTGGAGGAGAGCATGCGGCTGTTCTCGATGAGGCAGCATCTGATCGTCAACCGCCGGGTCGCGTTCGGGACCCTGGACCAGGACACCGGCGACACCGCGCGCGTGCGGGCGGACTACGTCAACCCGATGCGCTTCGCGGCGGACGGGACGGAGTCGGCCGCGCCGGACTTCGTGTGCGGCGGGCGCTACTCCTTCGGGCTGCTGCGGACGTACGACGGCTGGCGGCTGTCCGAGGTGGTCGTGCAGGAAAAGTGGCGCAGGCTGCCCGAGCCGGCGAAGGCGGGTGTGACGGACTGAACCCGGGGCACTCTGGCCCGGATGATCGAAAACACGCACACTGAAGCCACCCACGGGGTAGGGAGGCGCGTATGAAGACCGTCGGTCAGTGGCTCGCCTCCCCGTGGCGGCGCTCGGCGATCGCCGTGCTGGCCGGCGCGCTGCCCCTGTTCGCCTTCCCGGCCCCGGCGCTGTGGTGGTTCGCCTACGTGGCCCTGGTCCCGTGGCTGCTGCTGGTCCGTTCCGCGCCGACCGGGAAGCGGGCGGCGTACGACGGCTGGTGGGGCGGGTTCGGGTTCCTGGTGGCCGTGCACCACTGGCTGCTGCCCAGCCTGCATGTGTTCATCTTCCTCATCGCCGCGCTGCTGGGCGCCCTGTGGGCCCCGTGGGGCTGGCTGGTGCACCGCTTCCTCGGTGGGGTGCCCGGGCCCGGGCGGGTGCTGGCCGCGCTCGCCGTGCTGCCGTCGGGCTGGCTGATGGTCGAGCTGGTCCGCTCCTGGCAGGGGCTCGGCGGTCCCTGGGGCATGCTCGGGTCCAGTCAGTGGCAGGTGGAACCCGCGCTGCGGCTGGCCTCGGTGGGCGGGGTGTGGCTGCTCAGCTTCCTGGTGGTGGCCGTCAACGTCTGCGTCGCCGTGCTCGTCTCGGTGCGCGAGTCCCGGATGCCCGCCGTCGCCGGTCTGGTCGCGACGGCGGCCGCCACCTCGGCGGCCTGGGTGTGGTCACCGCGCCCCGACGTCGACGGGCGGACGCGGATCGCCGTCGTCCAGCCGGGCGTCATCGTCGGCGTCGACAAACGCTTCGACCGCGAGGAACAGCTCACGCGCGCGCTCGCCGCGCAGCATCCGGACCTGATCGTGTGGGGCGAGAGCAGCGTCGGGTACGACCTGGCGGGCCGGCCCGATCTGGCCGGGCGGATCGCCGCGCTCTCCCGTGAGACGGGCGCCGACATCATGGTGAACGTGGACGCGCGGCGCTCCGACAAGCCCGGTATCTACAAGAGTTCGGTGCTGGTCGGCCCGGAGGGCCTCACCGGCGACCGCTACGACAAGATGCGGCTCGTGCCGTTCGGCGAGTACGTCCCGGCGCGCTCCCTGCTCGGCTGGGCGACCTCGGTCGGCAAGGCGGCCGGCGAGGACCGCAAGCGGGGCACCGAGCAGGTGGTGATGGACGTCGGGCACGGCCTGCGCGTCGGCCCGATGGTCTGTTTCGAGTCGGCGTTCCCCGACATGAGCCGCCATCTCGCCCAGGACGGCGCCGACGTACTGATCGCCCAGTCGTCCACGTCGTCCTTCCAGCACAGCTGGGCCCCCGAGCAGCACGCCTCGCTGGCCGCCCTGCGTGCCGCCGAGACCGGCCGCCCGATGGTCCACGCGACCCTGACCGGCGTCTCCGCCGTCTACGGCGCGAGCGGACAGCGCCTGGGCCCGTGGCTCGGCACGGACGACAGCACGGCCCGGGTGTACGACATTCCGCTGGCGACCGGCACGACGGCGTACGTCCGCTTCGGCGACTGGCCGGTGCACGGCGCGATCCTCGTGCTCGCCCTGTGGTGCGCGTTCGAGGGCGCTCGGGCGGTGCGGCTCAGGCGGCCGAGCCCTGAACCGCGCGTACCACCCGCTCGCACAGCTCATGAGTCGCCAGCGCGTCCCGGGCGCTGAGCACCTTGCCCGCGCGCACCGCGTCCAGGAAGGCGAGGACGGCCTGCTCGATGCCGCGCTGCCGGGCCACCGGCACCCAGTCACCGCGCCGCCGTACCGTCGGCTGGCCCTTGTGGTCGATTATCTCGGCGAGGTTGACCACCTGACGCTTGGTGTCCTGCCCGGACACCTCCAGGATCTCCTCGGCCGAACCGCTCAGCCGGTTCATCACCCCGAGCGCGGTGAACCCGTCCCCGGCCAGCTGGAGCACGACGTGGTGCAGCAGCCCGTCCTCGACGCGCGCCCGCACGGTCACGTCGTCGACCGGGCCGGGCACCAGGAAGCGCAGGGTGTCCACTACGTGGATGAAGTCGTCGAGGACCATCGCGCGCGGTTCCTCCGGCAGCCCGATCCGGTTCTTCTGCATGAGGATCAGCTCGCGCGGATGGTCGGCGCACTGCGCGTACCCGGGTGCGAAGCGCCGGTTGAAGCCGACCGCGAGGGACACGTCGTGCCGCTCGGCGAGCGCCACCAGCCGTTCGGAGTCGGCGAGTTCGTAGGCGAGCGGCTTGTCGACGTAGGTCGGTACGCCCGCCTCCAGGAGCCGGGTCACGATGTCCGGGTGCACGGCGGTGGGCGCGTGCACGAAGGCGGCGTCGAGGTCCTGGGCGAGGAGCGCGTCGAGGGTCGTGTGCCGCTGCCCGGCCGGGAGGTGGAGGCCGTCGGCGACCCGGGCGAGGGTCGCGGGTGTCCGGGTCTGCACATGCAGCTCGACGTCGGCGAGTGCGCCCAGGACGGGCAGGTAGGCCTTCTGCGCGATGTCACCGAGTCCGATGCAGCCGACCTTCACTTGGGCTCCCCTGTCGCTTGCCTGCGCCTGCCTCTACCTGCCCGGAAGCATACGGCGGCGGCGCAAAACCGTTGGTCCGCGGGCTCGCGCCGGGTGAGGATGGCGGCCATGACGAGCATCGAGCGCCACGAACCCCCGACCACCGCCGACGAACGCACCATGCTGGAGGGCTGGCTGGACTACCACCGGCAGACCCTGGCCTGGAAGTGCGAGGGCCTGACCGACGCCCAGCTCAGGACCGCCTCCGCGGCGCCCTCCGAGCTGACCCTGATGGGGCTGGTGCGGCACATGGCGGAGGTGGAGCGCAGCTGGTACCGCCGGGTGCTCGCGAACGAGGACACGGGCGCGATCTACTCCACCGACGAGGACCCCGACGGCGACTTCCACGTCTCCGACGCGGACACCTGGGCCGAGGCCCTCGCCACCTGGGAGGCCGAGATCGAGGCGGCCCGGCGCAACGCGGCCCGCTTCGGCCTGGACGACCTCACCGAGGGCAAGCATCGGCGCACCGGCGAGCGGTTCAACCTGCGCTGGCTCCACACCCACATGATCGAGGAGTACGCGCGGCACAACGGCCACGCCGACCTGCTCCGCGAGCGCCTCGACGGCGCCACCGGCGACTGACGTCACCCCGGCCGCGCACGGCCCCTCCGTACGGGGGCGGAGATCACTCGTGCGGGCCAACCTGTGCTCGTCCGCTGTCGCCCGGGACGTCGAAGACGCCATTGTTGCGCGGGTGCATCGAACGACGACCACCGCAACGCTCTTGGTCACCGTGGCTGTCTCGGCCCTCTCCGGCTGTGTGACCGTCCAGCGCCCGCCCGCGTCCGGCCCGCCCGCGGCACCGACCCAGCCGTCCGCACCACGCCCCGACGGCCGGGCGGAGCCGCAGGTCGTGCAGGCGCCGGCCCGTGAGGCGCTGGAGATGATCGGCCCGTCCCGCCGCTCGGACCCGACCGGACCCGCGCCCCGCACCGAGAAGCGGTCCGCGCCGTCCGCGGCCCAGCAGCCGCCGGTCCCCCGCTCGCACCCGCATCCGCATCCGCACACCCACCCGCGGCAGGCGCATCCGAAGCCGCGTCACCCGCACCACGCGAAGCCGCAGCCGGGTGTCGAGATCCCCGACGTGACCAAGCAGGTCCCGAAGAACACGGCGGACGTGTGCGCGCTGGGCCGGAAGTACGGCGGCTGGAAGGCGGACAGCCCGGAGTCGCTGATCTGCAAGCAGTCGTACGGGAGGTGAGGGCGGGCGGGAGTGAGGTGGACGCGGGTCAGGGCCGCTGTCGCGGCGGTCCCCAGCCGCCTTCCCCGGTGCGCGGCGGTCCCCAGCTCCCGTCCCCGCCGGACCCCTCCTCCGCCAGCCGCAGCTCCAGTCTGCTGATGGCCGCCCGTACGCCGTCGCCGTACGGGTCGTCCGCGAGTACCCCCGCGGCGCCTCGGGCCCGGCGCAGATGGGTGCGGGCGGCGCCGCCGCGGCCGAGTTTCACGTAGTCGGCCGCCAGGTTCAGATGCAGCGAGGGGTACAGCGCGCGCACCGCGAGCGCGCCCTCGCGCGCGCTGGGCTTCGTGCCGCCGCCGGCGCCGTCGACGAACCCTCCGTCCGGGTGCGCCTCTTCGTGTTCCGCGAGCCGCTCGTCCGTGAGTTCCTCGGCGGCCGTCAACGCCCGCAGGTCCCAGGCCAGTTCGTCGGCGGGGTCGTCCTGGGTGTCGGCCATGTAGTGGGCCAGCGTGCAGCGGTGCAGGGGGTCGCCGTGCTCGCCGATCTCCGCCCACAGCTGGAGGAAGCGGTCCCTGGCCTCCTCGCGGTCGCCGGCGTGATGCAGCATGACGACCTGCCCGATCCGTGTCATCACGGCATCGGGCGCCGTCTGCTCCTGTCCCTTGGCCACCACGTACTCCGCCCACTCGTCGGCCGGGCGCTGGTCCGTCGGCCGGTCGCTTGTCCGCACCGACGCTAGCCGCAGGCACTGACATTCCCGGTCAGGCGGCACCGGGCCGGTTCCGTGGGAACCGGCCCGGCGGTGGTCAGCCCAGGTTCGGGACGGTCCAGTCGATCGGGTCGTGGCCCTGCTTCGCCACCGCCTCGTCGATCTGCGTGAAGGGGCGGGAGCCGAAGAACTTCTTCGCGGACAGCGGGGAGGGGTGCGCGCCCTTGACCACCACGTGCCGGCTCTCGTCGATCAGCGGGAGCTTCTTCTGTGCGTAGTTGCCCCACAGGACGAAGACCGCCGGGTCGGGCCGGTCGGCGACCGCGCGGATCACCGCGTCGGTGAACTTCTCCCAGCCCTTGCCCTTGTGCGAGTTGGCCTCACCGGAGCGGACCGTGAGCACCGCGTTGAGCAGCAGGACGCCCTGCTGGGCCCACGGCATCAGGTAGCCGTTGTCCGGGATCGGCGTGCCCAGCTCCTGGTGCATCTCCTTGTAGATGTTCCGCAGGGACGGCGGGACCTTCACGCCGGGGCGGACCGAGAAGCACAGCCCGTGGCCCTGGCCCTCGCCGTGGTACGGGTCCTGACCGAGGATCAGGACCTTCACCTGGTCGTACGGCGTGGCGTCGAGGGCGGCGAAGACCTCCTCGCGCGGCGGGTAGACGGGACCCTGCGCGCGCTCCTCCTCGACGAACTCCGTGAGCTCCTTGAAGTAGGGCTGCTGCAGCTCGTCGCCCAGGACTCCGCGCCAGGACTCGGGCAGCATGGCGGTGTCGGTCACGTCAACTTCCTTACGGTGTGCGGTGAACGGTGGGCGGTCACCGATGCGCGGTCACCGCCAGGTCTCAGAACCTACAGGCGGGCACTGACAATCGGCCCGCTCACCGCACAACCCCGCGCTACCAGCTGGTCTTGCGGTACAGCGTCCACATCAGCATGATCGTCGACGGGTCCAGGGCCTGCTCGGCACCGGAGATGTCCTCGCTCGCGGCCACGTACTGCTTGCCCTGCCACAGCGGCAGCAGCCGGGCGTCGTCCACGAGGATCCGCTGTGCCTCCTCGAACTCCCCGACCACGTCGGCCCGGTCGCTCACGCCACGCGAGCGCGGCAGCAGTTCGCCGGTGATCTCGGGCGCCGGATAGGGCGTGCCGAGCGCGTTCTGCTCACCGACGAAGGGCGCGATGAAGTTGTCGGCGTCCGGGAAGTCGGGGAACCAGCCGCGCCCGAACACCGGGTACTCGCCCTTCTGGTAGCCGGTCACATACGTCTTCCAGGGCCGGCTCTTCAGGGTGACGGTGAACAGTCCCGAGCCCTCCAGCTGCCGCTTGAGCTCCTGGAACTCCAGCTTGGTGGAGGAGCCGTAGCGGTCGGTCGTGTACCAGAGGGTGAGCGGCACGCGCTCGGTGATGCCGGCGTCGGTGAGCATCGTGCGGGCCTTGGCGGCGCTGGGGTCGCCGTAGTCGTCGAAGAAGCCGGTGGTGTGTCCGGTCAGGCCCTTGGGGACCATGGAGTACAGCGGCTCGACGGTGTCCCGGTAGACCTTGTGCGCGATCGCGGCGCGGTCGACGAGCTGGGCGATCGCCTTGCGGACGACGGCCCGGCCGGCCCACGGGTCCTTGGGATTGAAGACCAGGTAGTTGATCTCGGTGCCGGAGCCCTCGACGAGCTGGAGCTGCCCGTCCGAGTCGTGCCGCTGGAGTCCGACGACGTCGTCGGGGTCCAAGCCCCGGAAGGCCAGGTCGAGTTCGCCGTCCCGGAGCGCGGCGACCATGGGGGCCGAGTCCCGGTAGTAATTGATGGTCACGGCGTCGTTCTTGCGGTCGGCGTAGCCCTTGTAATTGTCGTTCTTGGTGAGTTCGGCCTTCTTGCCGTCCTCGTAGCCCGCCAGCGCGTACGGCCCCGACCCGTCGACCCCGTGGCCCTTGCGCAGGGCGTTGTCCGGGTACTTGGCGGGGTCGACGATCGACATGGCGGGCGTGGCGAGCACGAACGGGAAGGTGGCGTCGGGCTTGTTGAGGTGGAAGACGACTTCCCTGTCGCCGAGCGCCTGCACCCGGTCGAGGCTGCCGAGCAGACCGGCGGGCCCGCCGTTGACGTTGATCTTCCCGATCCGGTCGATCGAGTACTTGACCGCTCTCGCGTCCAGCGCGTGCCCGTTGGCGAACTTCAGCCCGGAGCGCAGTTCGCAGCGGTACGTGGTGTTGGAGGTGTCCGTGAAGCGGCAGTTGTCGGCCGCGTCGGGCTGCGGGGTGGTCGCGCCGGTGGGGTAACTGAGCAACGTTTGATAGATGTTGCGGAAAAGTTCCCAGGAACTGTCCCAGGAGGCGGCCGGATCCAGGGTGCTGGGGGCGCTGGTCGTCCCGACCTCGATGGGTCCCGCGTCGTCCGAGGAGTCCGACGAGAGCACGCCGCACCCGGTCACCAGGGACGATATGGACGCTAGGGCCGCCACCCGTCGTAGGGGGCGATTCCGGTTGAACACGTGCTCGCTCCTCGATCCGCCGTGCCAAGGGTCGGCAGACCATACCGCAGCCTCCGGCCGCCACAACCGGGTTCGCGAAAGGGCACTTGATCAGCGGGTTTATGACGACGTTGTCAAAGGTCTGTGCCTTCCATGTACACGGAAGCGGGCGCCGCCCGTGTCCGGCGACGCCCGCTTCGAGAGCTTTGGTGAGAACCGGTGTCAGCCGACGCCGGCGTTGAGGAAGATGCCGCCGTCGACGACGAGGGTCTGCCCGGTGATCCAGTCGCTCTGGTCCGAGGTGAGGAACGCGGCGGCGCCGCCGATGTCGGAGGGCACACCGAGCCGGGCCAGCGGGTAGGAGGCGGCGGCCTCCGCCTCACGGCCCTCGTACAGGGCGGCGGCGAACTTGGTCTTCACCACCGCCGGGGCGATGGAGTTGACCCGCACACCGGGCGCGAACTCGTGCGCCAGCTGGAGCGTCAGGTTGACCATCGCGGCCTTGCTGACGCCGTACGCGCCGATGAACGGCGAGGCGGAGATCCCGGCGAGGGACGCGATGTTGACGATCGCGCCGCCGTTGTCCTTCTGCCAGGCGTGCCACGTCTTCTGGGCGAAGCCGAGCGCCGAGATGACGTTGGTCTCGAAGACCTTGCGCGCGACGTTCAGGTCGAGGTCGGCGATCGGGCCGAACACCGGGTTCGTACCGGCGTTGTTGACCAGGAAGTCGATGCGGCCGAAGGCTTCCAGCGTGCGCTCGACGACGACGGCCTGGTGGGCCTCGTCGTGGGCCTTGCCGGCCACGCCGATGACGCGGTCGGCGCCGAGCGCCTCGACGGCCTCCTTGAGGGCGTCCTCGTTGCGGCCGGTGATGCAGACGCGGTCGCCGCGGGCGAGGAGCGCCTCGGCGACGCCGTAGCCGATACCGCGGCTGGCGCCGGTGATCACGGCGACCTTGCCGGAGAGTTCGGGCAGTTCAGGCTGTTCAGTCATGTCCGCGTTCCCTAGTCGAGCGGTCCGCCGGCGACGTACAGGACCTGGCCGGAGACGAAGCCGGCGGCCTCGTTCGTGAAGAAGGCGATGGCGTTGGCAATGTCCTCGGGCTCGCCGACGCGGGCCACCGGGATCTGGGTGGCGGCGGCGGCCTTGAACTCCTCGAAGCCCATCTTGACGCGTTCGGCGGTGGCCTTGGTCATCTCGGTGGCGATGAAGCCGGGGGCGACGGCGTTGGCGGTGATGCCGAACTTGCCGAGCTCGATGGCGAGGGTCTTGGTGAAGCCCTGCATGCCCGCCTTGGCGGCCGAGTAGTTGGCCTGGCCGCGGTTGCCCAGCGCCGAGGAGGAGGAGAGGTTGACGATCCGGCCGAAGCCCGCGTCGACCATGTGCTTCTGGACGGCCTTGGCCATCAGGAACGAACCGCGCAGGTGCACGCCCAGGACCGTGTCCCAGTCGGCGACGCTCATCTTGAACAGCAGGTTGTCGCGCAGCACGCCCGCGTTGTTGATCAGGATCGTCGGGGCGCCCAGCTCGTCGACCACGCGCGCGATCGCGGCCTCGACCTGCGCCTCGTCCGAGACGTCGGCGCCGACCGCGATCGCCCGGCCACCGGCCGCGGTGATCTGCTCCACGGTGTCCTTGCAGGCGGCCTCGTCGAGGTCGATCACGGCGACCGCGCGGCCCTCGGCGGCCAGTCGTACGGCGGTGGCGGCGCCGATGCCGCGCGCGCCGCCCGTCACAACGGCGACCCGCTGCTCAGTGGTGGACATTGCTGGTTCTCCTCGCCCTGGGGAAAGTACGCCGGCCGGGGTGCCCCGGGTCGCGCTTCGGTGAGCGACCGCTTAGTACCTTCGGCGTACGTGACGCTAGAAGCCCTGGCACTCGGTGTCAACGGCACACGAGGCAGGTGTGATCCATTACCTCACCAGCAGGTCGAGCAACCGCTCCGTGTCGGCCGCCGGATCGACGGTGAGACCGGTGTGCACCGGCCCCGGCTGCACGACCGTGGAGCGGGGCGCGGCGAGCCAGCGGAACCGCTGCCCGGGGTCGTCGCCCGCGGCCTGCCCCGCCGCCTCACCGCCCCCGCAGACGCGCTCCACGGCCTCCAGGGCGGCCCGGATCCCGGCGACGTCGGCGTCCGGGTCGAGTGCGAGCAGCCGGGCCTCGTCGAGGTGCGTGCGGGCGCCCACGTAGGCCTTCGCGCGGCAGTACACGAGCACGCCGGCGTTGATGCACTCGCCGCGCTCGACACGGGGTACGACGCGCAGCAGGGCGTACTCGAAGACGTCCCGGCCGCCGCCCTGGCCGGCCCGCGTGATGTGGCGCTCGGTGACGTGTCCGGCCATGTAGATGCTGGTCTCGCTCACTTGCCCTCCTCGATGCCGGTGCCGGGGATGCCGGTCACGCGCGCGTGGATGTCGGCCGCGCGGGTGAGCAGGGGTCGCGCATACGCCCGTCGCAGGTCGTCCGGGGTGTCGAAGCCGGGTTCGCCGGTCAGCCAGGCGTCGGGGATCTCGGCGGTCACCTCGGCGAGGAGTTCCTCGGTGACCAGCGGCGCGAGTGCGGCGGCGGCCGCGGTGACGTCCGGCGCGAAGCGGGCGAGGGCGTGGTCCGAGGCGTCGTAGGGGCGGGCGGCGGACTTCTCGACGCCGGGCCAGTTGTGGTGCCAGATCATGGTGGCGCCGTGGTCGATGAGCCACAGCTCGCCGCGCTTCATCAGCAGGTTGGGGTTGCGCCAGGAGCGGTCGACGTTGTTGATCAGCGCGTCGAACCAGACGATCCGGCCCGCCTCCTCGGGGCCGATCGTGAAGGCGAGCGGGTCGAAGCCGAGGGCGCCGGACAGGAAGTCCATGCCGAGGTTGGTGCCGCCGCTGGACCGCAGCAGCTCCTGCACCTGCTGCTCGGGCTCGCCGAGGCCCAGCACCGGATCGAGGTCGACCGTCACCAGGCGGGGCATCCGGAAGCCCAGCCTCCGGGCGAGTTCACCGCAGACCACCTCGGCGACCAGCGTCTTGCGGCCCTGTCCGGCGCCGCTGAACTTCATGACGTACGTCCCGAGATCGTCGGCCTCGACGAGCCCCGGCAGTGAGCCGCCCTCACGCAGCGGCGCGATGTAGCGGGTGGCGGTGACTTCCTTGAGCATCGCCCCAGGTTACTGGGGTGTTGACCGGCTCCGGGGACGGCCCCCGCGGCGCGGCACGCCGACACCGACAGCAAAGCGACAGCGCGGCTTTACCCACCTCTGGGTCCGCCCGCGCCAGGATCGCGACACCCATGAACAACGGGTGACCGACGCCCGTACCCCTGTACAGATCGACGAAACATGCCATGGAAGGGAACGTCCGCATGACCAGCGAATCGCTCCACACCGCCCCGACCCCCACCCGACGCACCGTCGTGGCGGCGGTGGGCGCGGCGGGTCTCGCCGCCGCGCTCACCGCGTGCGGATCGAGCGACGACTCGTCCTCCTCCGACTCCTCGAACACCCAGGCCGGGGACAACGCGAGCGGCGGCTCGGACTCGTCCAGCAGCGCCTCGTCCGGCGCGGGTGGCGCCGCCCTGGCGAAGACGGCCGACATACCCGAGGGCGGCGGCAAGATCTTCAAGGACCCGGCCGTGGTGGTGACCCAGCCGACGGCCGGCACCTACAAGGCCTTCTCGTCCAAATGCACCCATCAGGGCTGCGCGGTCACCCAGATCACCGGTGACGTCATCGTCTGTCCGTGCCACAAGAGCGAGTTCTCGGTGGCGGACGGCAGCGTGAAGAAGGGACCCGCCACACAGCCGCTGCCCGAGCAGACGATCACCGTGACCGGGGACTCGATCACGCTGGCCTGACCCGCGCGCGCCGGGGCCCGAGGAGACAGCCGAGCACCTCGTCCGTGGTCGCGACCGTAGCGACCAATGCGAGGGTGTGGCGGATCATCGCGGGGGTGTAGTCGGAGGGCACTCCCGCGATGGCGTCGGCGGGCACGACGACGGTGTAGCCGCGGTTCACGGCGTCGAAGACGGTGTTGGGGATCGCCACGTTGGCCGAGACCCCGCTCACCACCAGCGTGCGGCAGCCGAGGTTGCGCAACAGCGCGTCGACGTCGGTGCCCTGGATCGGAGACAGCCCGTGCAACCGTCGTACGACGAAGTCCTGTTCGGCGACCTCGATCGGGGCGGCCACCCGGACCGCCGTGGTGCCGGACAGCTGTTGGACGGGGAGCCGTTCGGCGGCCCGGAAGAGCCGTGCGTTGTGGTTGGCGCCACGGCCGTCCGGGCGGCGCTCGGCGACCGCGTGGATCACCTGGACGTCGCACTCGTGGGCGGCGGCCACCAGCCGGGCGACGTTGGCGAGGGCGCCCGACGACCTTGCCTCGTGGGCGAGTTGGGGCAGGGCGCTGTCCGGTCCGACGACCCCCTGCTGGCACTCGACGGTGAGCACCACCGTGGTCGCCGGGTCGAGCAGTTCACTGAGCTGTTCGTGCGACGGCACGGTTCCCCCTCGACGCGGCGGGCGGTCTGGAGCGAGCGGTGTTGAGCGGGCGAGACTAGCCACCATTGCGCAGGGACGGAAGACGACTCATCCTTTTCTGACGTGATGTCAGAGGATCACTGGAGTTCCTCTGACACGACGTGAGAGAAGAGGGGGCCGCATGACCGTCACTCAGCGTCGAGGCCGGAAGATCATGATGACACCGGGTGAACTCGACGAGTTCCTCACCACCCAGCGCAACTGCCGGGTGGCCACGGTGTCGACGGGCGGTGCGCCGCACGTCAGCACGTTGTGGTTCGCCTGGGACGGCACCTCGATGTGGCTGTACTCCGTGGTGCGCAGCAAGCGGTGGACCGACCTGCGCCGCGATCCCCGGGTCGCGATCGTGGTCGACACCGGCGAGGAGTACGACGAGCTGCGCGGGGTCGAGCTGTCCGGTGCCGTGGAGTTCGTGGGCGAGGCCCCTCGCACCGGGGAGCTGCGCGCCGAACTCGACGTCCCTGAAACGCTGTTCGCCCGCAAGAACTTCAACCTGGAGGAGATGCCGCACGACGGCAGGCACGCCTGGGTACGGCTGACGCCGGACAAGATCGTGTCCTGGGACTTCCGCAAGCTGGGCGGGCGGTAAGGGGGTTCGCGGCGCCGGGCCGGTCCGGACGTCAGCGTCCGCGTCAGCCCACCTTCCGCGCCGCGTCCTGCAACGCCCGTACCGCCGCCCTGATCGAGGGGCGGCGGTCGGCGTCCGCACGCCAGACGACGTACACATGCCGGCGCACCCGCTGGACGAGCGGGACGGTGACGACACCGGCCGGCATCGGGTGGCGGCCGAGCAACGGGGCGATACAGACACCCAATCCGGCCTGGACGAGGCCCAGTTGGGTGTGGGTCTCGGCGGCGCGGTGCGCGACGATCGGCTCGATCCCGCGCGAGCGCAGCGTGAACATCAGCCACTCGTGGCAGAACTCGCCCTCGCCCCAGGTGATCCACTCGTCCTCGGCCAGCTCCCCGAGGTCCACCTCGTCCCGTCCGGCGAGCCGGTGCCCGGCCGGCATCGCCAGGTCGGCCGGGTCGTCAAGGACGGGCGCCTTCACCAGGCCGTCGGGCAGCGGCATCGGCTTGTTGTACCAGTCGAGGACGACCGCGAGGTCGAGGTCGCCGCGGACCACTCCGGCGATACCGGCCTCCGGCTCCAGCTCGGTGGAGCGCACCCGCAGCGCCGGATGTTCGGCGCGCAGGTCGGCGAGCGCGACGGGGAACAGCCCGCGCGCGGCCGTGGGGAACGCCGAGACCCTCAACTCGCCGACCACCTGCCCGCGTTGCGCCTCCAGATCGGACTGGGCCAGCTCGACCTGCGACAGGATCCGTGCCGCGTGCTCGGCGAGCAGCCGCCCGGCGTCGGTGAGCCGCACCCCCCGCCCGTTCTTGGCGAGCAGCTGCTGGCTCACCTCCCGCTCCAGCTTGGACATCTGCTGCGAGACCGCGGAGGTGGTGACATGCAGCGCGTCGGCGGCCCCACTGACCGAGCCGTGCCGGGCCAGGGCGTCGAGGGTACGCAGGCGCTCCAGATTCAACATGTAAGTGATCCTACGAGATACCGGTGCCGAAATCTCGATGGTGCTACGAGATCGGCTGCGGCATCGTTACGGCCATGAACACCGCCACGACCGCCACGCCCACCGCGACCGCCACCGGACCCGCCATCGCACCCCGCACCGACTGGCGCCTCCGCTTCGGCGTCCTCTCCCTGATCTGGGGCTTCAGCTTCCTCCTCATCAAGGTCGGCACGGAGGGGTACGCCCCGTTCCAAGTGACCCTGGGGCGCCTGGTGTTCGGTACGGCGGTGCTGGCGGCGGCGATGGCCGTGAAGCGGGAGCGTCTGCCGCGCGGCCGACGGACATGGCTCCATCTGACGGTCGCCGCCTTCCTGTTGAACGCCCTGCCGTTCTCCCTCTTCGCCTACTCCGAGCTGACGATCCCCTCCACGCTCGCCGGCATCTGCAACGCGACCTCCCCGCTGTGGGGCATGGCCCTGTCCCTGGTCGCACTCTCCGAGGACCGGCCGACCCGCGTCCGTGTGGCGGGGCTCGGCATCGGCTTCCTCGGCGTCCTGACCGTCCTCGGCGCCTGGCAGGGCTTCCACGGGCTGGACGCCACGGGCACGGCGATGGCCCTGCTGGCCTCGCTCAGTTACCCGATCGGCTGGATCTACGTCCGCCGCACCCTCGCCGGTACCGGCCACTCGCATCTCTCCCTGACGGGCGCCCAGTTGCTGCTGGCGACGCTTCAACTGGCCGTCGTCACGCCCCTGTTCACCTCGCTCCCGGACCACTTCTCCCCCGGCCCCCTCCTCGCCATCGCCGCCCTGGGCGCCCTCGGCACGGGCCTCGCCGTCCTCATCCAGTACGGCCTGGTCGCCGAAGTCGGCCCCACCACCGCGCAGATGGTCACGTACTTCATCCCGGTCATCGCCACGGCCGCCGGCGTCACGATCCTCGGCGAGTCCCTGACCTGGTCGACGCCGGTCGGCGCGGTGGTCGTGCTGGCGGGGGCGGCGCTCACGCAGGCGAGGCCGCGGGGGCGTGGGCGGAGGGTTGAGCAGGCCGGAGAGGGAGGGCCTGCCGCCGGGCCGGCGAGCGAGGCCGGAGTCACGGCCAAGTCCGTTGAGTCCGTGGCCACTTCGAAGGCCTAGGCACCTCCGCCTCCGCCTCCGCTCCCGCTACACATACCTCCGCCCCACAGCCCCCTCCGCCGGTCCCACCGCCGACGCGATCGCGTCCGCCAGCGGAGCCGTCTCCGAGTCGGTCAGGGTGGAGACGGTGACCCGGATACCGGGCGGCGCGTTCAGACGGAAGCGGGCGCCCGGAGCCACCGCCCAGCCGGCGTGCAGGAGCCGGGACACCGCGCCGGTCTCGTCCGGTACCGGGATCCAGACGTTGAGCCCGCTGCACCCGTGGGCCGCCACCCCGCGTGCCGCGAGCGCGTCGATCAGCAGGTCCCGGCGTCGCCGGTAGGTCTTCGCCACCGCCGCCGTGTCGAGCGCGCCGTCGGACCAGAGCCGTACCACGGCCCGCTGGAGGATCCGGCTGACCCAGCCGGGACCGAGCCGGTGCCGCCCGCTCACCCGGTCGACGGTGACGGAGTCCCCGGTGAGCACGGCGAGCCGCAGATCGGGCCCGTAGGCCTTGGCCACCGAGCGCACGAAGGCCCAGTGGCGGGTGATGCCGGCCAGCGGGTGCAGGGGCAGATCGACGATGCCGAGTCCGTGGTCGTCCTCGATCAGCAGGACCTCCGGATGCTCCCGGAGCACGGCACGCAACGCACGCGCGCGCGTGGCGGTCACCGCGGCGCCGGTCGGGTTCTGCGCGCGGTCCGTGACGATCAGGGCGTGCGCCCCGGCGTCCAGAGCCCGCCGTACGTCGTCGGGGAGCGGCCCTTCGTCGTCGACGCCGACCGGGACGAACCGCAGCCCGAGCGCCGGGACCAGATCGAGCAGGCCGCCCCAGCCGGGGTCCTCGACGGCGACGGTGTCCCCCGGCTTGAGATGCGCCGCGAGCACGCGCTCGATGACGTCGAGCGAGCCCGAGGCGACGGCCACGGGTCCCTCCGGTACCCCGTCGGCGTCCAGTTCGGCGCGCGCGATCCGCGCCAGCGCCGGTTCCACGAGGGCGTCGCCGTACAGCACCGGTTCCCGGTCCCCCTGCGCTGCCGCCGCCGCGAAGGCCTCGCCCAGGGGCGGCAGCAGCGCCGGGTCCGGGTTGCCGTTCGCCACGTCACGCACCCCTTCGGGCACGTCCGTGCGGACGTACTCCCGCCCGGTGGTGGCCGGCTTCGACCGCACCCGGCTGCCCCGGCGCCCGGCGGTCTCGATCACCCCGCGCTCCCGCAGGACCCGGTACGCGGACGCGACGGTATTGGGATTCACCCCCAGCTCGACCGCCAACTCCCGCATGGGCGGCAGCACTTGACCCGGTTCCAGCGCCCCGGCGCCCACCGCTCGCTCGACGCTGGCCGCAATCTCCGCTGCGCGTCGCCCTTCGATCCGATATCCTTCTAGCACAAAGCAGATTATGCACTAGTGCAATATCGGACGCAACACGCCACGAACACCTACGGAGAACGCCATGCCGGGGACCGCCCAGCCGACGACGTCTCAGCCCGCCGCCTACACGCCGACCGACCGCACCGTCCCCACCCGCTCCGCGGAGCGGGCGTCGTACGACAAGGAGCTGGTGCACTCGATACTCGACGAGGGTTACGTCTGCCACCTCGGCTTCGTCCGCGACGGCGCGCCCGTGGTGCTGCCCACGCTGTACGGCCGGGTCGGCGACCTGCTCTACGTGCACGGTTCGACCGGCTCGCGCCCGCTGCGGATGACCGGCAAGGCCGACCCGGGGCTGGCCGTCTGCCTGACGGTGACGCACGTGGACGCGCTGATCCTGGCCCGCTCCGCCTTCCACCACTCGATCAACTACCGGTCCGTGGTCGTGCACGGCATCGCCCACGACGTGACGGACCCGGAGGAGAAGCGCGCGGCCCTCGACTCCCTCGTCGACCACGTCGTCCCGGGCCGCGCGGCGGACTCCCGGCCCGCGAACAAGAAAGAGCTGGCCGCCACCGCCGTGATCCGCCTCGACCTGAACGAGGTCTCCGCCAAGCTCCGCACCGGCGGGGTCAGCGACGAGCCCGAGGACATGTCGCTCCCCCACTGGGCAGGCGTGGTCCCGCTCCGCAAGGGCTACGAAACCCCGGTGCCCGACGGGGACTTGACCCCTG
Source organism: Streptomyces sp. NPDC002499 (assembly GCF_053595415.1). Taxonomy (NCBI): domain Bacteria; kingdom Bacillati; phylum Actinomycetota; class Actinomycetes; order Kitasatosporales; family Streptomycetaceae; genus Streptomyces; species Streptomyces sp. NPDC002499. Next base: position 41,850 of record NZ_JBSFXO010000012.1, on the reverse strand, counting down.
GCATCGAGCTGCCCGACTACTTGGTGACGCCCGCCGACTGACCGGCCCGACCGCCCTCTCGGCCACTCAGGTGGCCGACTCCCTCTCCCGGCCGCTCAGGCGATCGCCCCCACCGTCCCCTCGACCGCTCAGATGGCCGTCCCCATCGCCCTCTCGGCCACTCAGGTGGCCGTCCCCTTCGCGGACAGCTCCCGTTCCGGGCCGCCGCTCGCCACCGGGTCCGGGGAGCCCTTGGCCGGGGCGGTCGACTGGGCGATGAACGCGCCGAGGAGGACGATCGCGCCGCCGATGATCTGCGGAGCGGACAGGTGCTCGCCCAGCAGCACCCAGGCCAGCACGGTCGCGATGACCGCTTCGAGACACGCGACGACGCCCGCGACCTGCGGGGAGAGCCGGCGCACGGAGACCACTCCGGTGACGTAGGCGAGGACGGTCGCGATCAGCACGATCCAGACCAGCAGGACGGCGGCCGAGACGGACGTGCCGTTCATGTCGGCGGAACCGCCGAGCAGGGACCAGTCCATGGTCCAGGGCCGGGCCACGACGGTCAGGACCAGGGCGCCGATCAGCAGACCGAACGCGATCACGCCCAGCGGGTCGGGCGCGTCCTCGCCGGCGTCGCTGCCCTGGTCGGACAGGACGAAGTAGCCGACCTGGCAGCAGGCGGCCGCGAGGGCGAGCAGCAGGCCGATCGCGTCGAAGCTCAGGCCCGACCAGACCTCGACGACACAGGCGAGACCGCCCACCGCGAGGACCACACCGAGCGCCGCGGCACGCGTCACCGGCCGTCGCTGCACGAACCGCACCCAGCCGAGGACGAGGGCGGGCGCGAGGTACTCGACCAGCAGCGCGACCCCGACGGGTATCCGGGATATCGCGCCGAAGTAGCAGGCCTGGACGCCGGCCACGGCGAGCAGTCCGAAGCCGGCGAGCAGCGCGGGGCGGCGGCGCACCAGCGCGCGGTGGCGCACGGCGACCGGCAGCATCACGAGCGCGGCGCCCGCCACCCGTAGCCACACCACGTGGAGCGGGTCGAGGCCCGCCTCGATCAACGGCTTGGCCGCGACCCCGGATCCCCCGAAGGCGATCGCCGATCCGATCGCGAGACCGAGCCCGACGCCCTTGCCGGGACTGCCCGCACTGCTCTTCGACGTCTGCACCCGGACATGATGACAGGGCACGACAGGAGCGTCACCCCCGATGACTCCTGTCTCACCGGCTGGACGAGCCGAAGGCCGTCATCGGCCGGACGATGCGAACCGCCGTCACCGGCTGGACGAGCCGGACTGCGACAGGAAGTCCTCGACCCGGGCGGTCACCTCGTGCCGGTCGATCCCGGCCCGGTCGAGCACCTCGACGGCGCGTGCCTGCGGGTCCGCCACGAGCGCCGCGAGCAGGTCGACCCCGCAGGCGGGTTCGTCGCCGCGGCCGGCGGCGCGGTCACAGGCGTACCCCATCGCCCCGGCGGCCAGCGGCGACAACCCCTCGCTCTCCTTCACCACGGGTACCGCGCCGGAGTCCTCGACACTGCCCTGCCAGCGCAGGCCGTAGCCGATGCTGCGCTGCACGAGGTAGCCGAGCAGCCGGGCGATCTCGGGGCCGTCGTCGAAGACGGCGCGCACGTCGGGGTCGTACTCGAGGAGGGAGTGCAGCAGATGGGCCGTGTCGATCTGGCGGTCCCCGTCCCGCACCGCGCGGCGGCGGGCAGCGGTGACGACCGCCGCCAGCTCCGCGCTGAGCGTGGCAGCGGTGTCCGCGCGAGGGCCGAGGGCCTGCTCGCCGACCGACTGCCGAGGGATCCGGGGTTGCACATCCCCACCCCATCAGTCCCAGGGCATTCGGTCATCCCCGGACGGAAGCATCTTCCCGTCCCACGCAGAGTGGACTCGGGCGGCCGAAATCTCCTTCTTACGGATGAGATCAGGCCGTTCCCCACCCGGGGGCGCGCACCACTGTGCGGTGCGCCCGGTGCGCAACCGCGGCGCCCGGGTCGCTCGTCCCACAGGGACGTGGAGAGCAGGTGCTGGCTGGTCGCGCTGCCGGCCGTCGACGGCAAGCAGTACGTGTACCGGGTGTACGCCCCGGAGGACGCACTGCCCGCCGACCTGTTCTGGGACGCCTGGCACTGCCACGACGAGAGCAGGCTCCCGCGCGCGTGGGACCTGTTCGACGCGGCGCTGATACGACGGGTCGGCTGAAGTATTTCTGACGGTTCATCAGTATTGAATATTGCGACCCCTGCGGCTACGTTCCGCGCACAGGAGCCCGAACCGAAGGGGTGGTCGCATGGCCGAAGTCAGCGCGGAGGCACGCATCGGTGCCCCCGCCGAGAAGGTGTGGGCACAACTCACCGACTGGTCCGCGTACGGCGAGTGGAACGCGACCCACACCAACTTCCCCAAGGGCGGCCCCGAGACGCTCGCCGTGGGCGGGACCTTCCAGGAGAACATGAAGCTGATGGGCTTCCCGGCGGAGGTCGACTGGACCATCGAGGAGCTGGAGCCGGCCCGGGTGTTCGCCATTCGCGGCAAGGGGCCGATGCAGGTGACCGTGGTGACGCGCTACACGCTCGTCCCGGACGGCGACGCCACGACGGTGCGCATCGACGGCGAGTTCACCGGTGCCGCCGTCTCCCTGATGGCGGGCAAGCTCAAGGACTCGGCGACGGCCGCGCTCGACGAGTCGCTGCGGAAGCTGGACGGGCTGGTCGCCTGAGCGGCACGAGCCACCGCCCCGACCGGCATCGGACACGCGAAGGCGCCCCGCGGATCGCTCCACGGGGCGCCTTTCTCACGGCGGGGAGGCCGTCGGCACGTACCGGTTCTCGCCAGTGCGTACCGCTTCTCGTCAGTCCTCGTCAGCCCTCGTCAGTCTTCGTCGGCGAGGATCAGGTACAGCTTCTTGCGGGCGTCGTTGATGACGCTCAGCGCCTTCTCGCGCTGCTCCTTGCTGCCGGTCTTCCAGACCTGACCGAAGGCCTCCATCAGACCGAAACCGGCCTGCCGGATCTCGCCGAGGGCCTCCCAGTCGACGCCGCGGGAGGCTTCCTCCCAGGGCGCGTCCGGGCCCTCGTCGGCCGCGGTGCGACCGGCCTCGGTGAGCGAGAACAGCTTCTTGCCGCCCTCGGACTCACTCGTGATCAGGCCCTCGTCCTCCAGCAACTGGAGGGTGGGGTACACCGAACCGGGGCTGGGCTTCCACGCCCCGCCACTGCGCTCGGCGATCTCCTGGATCATCTCGTAACCGTGCATCGCACGGTCCTTGAGCAGAGCCAGGATCGACGCGCGTACGTCGCCTCGCCGTGCCCGTCCGCGCGGTCCGCCCCGACCCCTCGGCCCCCAGGGCCCGGGACCGAACCCGGGTCCACCGAAACCGAAGCCGGGACCGGGACCGGGTCCACCCGGACCCCCCGGCCCGAAGGGCCCGAAGGCACCACGCCGACCCTCGAAACCGCCTCGGCCGCGAGAGCCGGGGCCACCGTGTCCATGCTCATGTCCATGGGAACGCATCGCAATCACTCCATTCCATCGTTGATCTGTCGCGATGCGTCAACGATATATCGGAACCGATCGCCTGGCAAGCCCCTCCCGAAATCTCGGTGGCTCCGGACCGCGGCGTATGAATACTGGCTGTTCATGCACGCTGACCAAGTGGACGTGACCACCGAGGTCGTCGCGACCTTGATCCAGGAACAGTTCCCTGAGTGGAGCGACGAGGCGATCCGACTGCTGCCGTCGACCGGGACGGTCAACGCCATCTTCCGCATCGGGAACGACCTCTCGGCGCGTTTCCCACTCCGTCTCGCCGATGCCGCCGAGACCCTGGCGGTGTTGGAAGGGGAAGCCCGGGCGAGCGCGGAGCTGGCACAGGTGTCCCCGTTCCCCGTCCCGGAACCCGTCGCCCTGGGAAAGTCCGGAGCGGGTTACCCCATGCCGTGGTCGGTCCAGACATGGCTGCGGGGAACGCTGGCGGCTGATGCCGACCCGAGCGGATCGAACGCCTTCGCCGAGGACCTCGCGGCCTTCATCTCGGCCCTCCGCGACGCCGACACACGGGGGCGGCTCTTCGACGGCGACAACCGCGGCGGTGTCCTCGCCGATCACGACGACTGGATGGCGAAGTGCTTCGCGGAGAGCGAGGGGATGCTCGACGTACCCCGGCTGCGCCGGATGTGGAGCCACTTCCGGGAGCTGCCCCGCACGAGTGCCGACGTGATGAGCCACGGTGACCTGATCCCCGGCAATGTGCTGGTCGCGGGAGACCGGCTCAGCGGCGTACTCGACACCGGCGGCTTCGGCCCGGCCGACCCCGCGCTGGACCTGGTCAGCGCCTGGCACCTGCTGCGGCCGGGCCCGCGCGAAGTGCTCCGGCGGTCACTCGCCTGCAACGACCTGGAGTGGGAACGCGGCAAGGCCTGGGCGTTCGAGCAGGCGATGGGCCTTGTCTGGTACTACGTCGACACCAATCCGGCGATGAGCAGCCTGGGGCGCCGGACACTCGACCGCCTCCTGGAGTCGCCGAAGTGATGGCGTGATGGCGTGATGGCGAGCGTGCCTCAGCGGCGCCGCAGCCGTTTGTCGGTGATCGGCGGGGTCGGGTCGATGTAGAAGTCGCCGGGGTTCACGTCGACACCGGGCGGGACGATCTCGTCGATGCGGTCGAGGACGTCGTCGCCGAGTTCCACGTCGGCCCCGGCGAGGAGGTCGGCCAGCTGCTCGGGGCGGCGCGGGCCGATGAGTACCGCGGTGACCGCCGGATGGGCCCGGACGAACGCGATGGCCAGATGCGGCAGCGACAGGCCGGCCTCGGCGGCCAGCGCGGTCAGGTCGCGCACGGCGTCGGCCTTGGCCCGCACGCCCGGCTGGTCGAGATCGAACATCTTCGCCCCGAGACCGGCGTTGCGATGCCCGGCGGTGGGATCCGAACGCCCCGAGAGCCAGCCGGAGTTGAGCGGGCCGAAGGTCAGCACGCCCATGCCGTGGCGCTGGGCGGTGGGCAGCACCCGGCTCTCCACACCGCGGGTGAGGATCGAGTACGGCGGCTGCTCGGTACGGAACCGCTGGTGGCCCCGGCGCTCGGCCGTCCACTGGGCCTGCACGATCTCCTCGGGGGAGAAGAACGAGCCGCCGACGGCACGGATCTTCCCGGCCCGGACCAGGTCCGACAGGGCGCCGAGGGTCTCGTCGACGTCGGTGTGCGGGTCGGGGCGGTGCATCTGGTAGAGGTCGACGTGGTCGGTGTCCAGGCGGCGCAGGCTGTCCTCCAGCGCGCGCCGGATCCAACGGGCCGAGCCACCGCGCCGGTTGGGGTCCTCGCCCATCGGCAGCCCGAACTTGGTGGCGAGGACGATGTCGTCGCGGCGGCCCTTCAGTGCCTTGCCCACGATCACCTCCGACTCGCCGCCGGAGTACACGTCGGCGGTGTCGACGAGGTTGATCCCGGCGTCCAGTGCCGTGTGGATCATGCGGACCGACTCGTCGTGGTCGGTGTTGCCCATCGCGCCGAACATCATCGCGCCGAGCGCGTACTCGCTCACCGACATGCCGGTGCCGCCGAGAATCCTGCGTTTCATGAGGGGTTCCTCCAGGTGCGTGCTTGCCTTCCACCAGAGGAGCACCACTCGTGGCCGGGCCGGGAGACCCGCTCCGACCGGGGGTCCGGCAGACCCCCTTTGGGGCAGCCACTTCCCAGGTCAACCGGTCTACGGTGGTGGCATGGCCCAGGAACCGAACAGCGAGCTGCGGGACTTCCTCCGCTCCCGCCGCGCGAAGATCACCCCCGAGGAGGCGGGCCTGGCGCCCCTGCCCGGCACCCGCCGCGTTCCCGGCCTGCGGCGCGAGGAGGTCGCCCAGCTCGCCGGCGTCAGCGTCGACTACTACGTCCGCCTGGAGCGCGGCCGCCACCTCAACGTCTCCGCGTCCGTCCTGGACGCGATCGCCCGCGCCCTGCGCCTCGACGATCTGGAGCGCGCCCACCTGTTCCGGATCGCCAAGCCGTCCCGCGCCCGTCCTCGCCCGCTGCCCCCGCAGCGCGTGCGCCCCGGTCTGCGCCTGCTGCTCGACAGCCTCACCGACGTCCCCGCCCTCGTCCACGGCCGCCGCATGGACGTCCTGGCCGCCAACGACCTCGCCCGCGCCCTGTACACGGACTTCGACGCCCTGCCCGCCCGGAGCCGCAACATGGCCCGCTTGGTCTTCCTCGACGACCACTTCCGGACCCTGTACGTCGACTGGGAAGGCGCCGCGCGCGGCATCGTCGCCTCACTCCGCCTGTACGCGGGACGTCATCCGCACGACCCCGCCCTGGCCGAACTCGTCGGCGAACTCTCCGTCCAGGACGCGGACTTCCGCCACTGGTGGGCCGACCACGACGTGTTCCAGCGCACCCACGGCACCAAGCAGTACCACCACCCCGTCGTCGGTGAACTCGTCCTGGGCTACGAGGCGTTCGCCCCCACCGACGATCCCGAGCAGATCCTGGGCCTCGCCACCGTCGAACCAGGGTCCGCCTCCGCGGAACGCCTGAAGCTGCTGGCCAGTTGGTCCCGGTCCTCTCAACACCCGGCACCGGCCGCACAATCGGACGCCCCGCGCCCCTGAAGCTCGGCCGACGACCGACTCGGCGGGCCGGCTCAGTGGCCCCGGAACGCCTCCTCCAGCCACCAGGCGCCGTGCTCGCGGGTCACCTTGGCATCGATGAGCAGCGGCGCCGTGCGGGGCCCGGAGAGCCAGTCCTCGACCGTCTTGAGGTCGGCCCTGGTACGGACGGTGACCGCCTCGAAGCCGTAGCCGCGCGCGATCGCGGCGAGGTCCGTCTCCGGGAAGGTGACCGTGTCCAGCGGGTGGCCCTCGGGCCCGAAGTGGTGGACCTCCGCCCCGTAGGCGTCGTCGTTGTAGACGACCACCACCATCGGCAGTCCGAGCCGGCGCACGGTGTCGAGTTCCACGGCGCTCATGAGGAACCCGCCGTCGCCGAGGGCGGCCACCGGCAGCCGGTCCGGGCGGGCCAGGGCCGCGCCGATCGTGGTCGCGAGACCCAGGCCGATCGACTGGAAGGCCTGCGTGAAGCAGAACCCCTCGTGGTCCGGCACCGACAGGTACGCGCTGGGATAGCCCATGAAGTTCCCGGAGTCCACGCCGACGACCCGCTCGGCCGGGAGCAGGTCGTCCAGCGCGATGCTCAGCGTCCGCGGATCGATCCGCTCCCGGGTGCCCTCGTCCTCGTACGGCACGTCCCGCCACCGTGCCCGCGCGGCCAGGGCGGTCCCGACCTCGGGCGTCCGGTACCCCTCGCGCCGTTCGCCGCCGCCCGACTCCAGCGCCCGCCGCGCGGTCCGTGCCACGTCACCGGTGACACCGAGGTCGATCTCGCGGTGCACGCCGAGCGCGGCCGGATCGTCGTCGATCTGTACGACACCGGCGCCGGCGCCGATGAGGCCGCCGTACCGCATGGTCCACATGTTCAGGGCGCAGCCCCAGCCGACGATCAGGTCGGCGCCCCGGATCAGTTCCGCGACCAGGGGTGAGGCGAAGCCGCCGGACACGTCGAGGGACCAGTCGTCGCCCTGGAAGAGTCCCCGGGCGACCGCGGAGGTGGCCAGCAGAGCGCCGTACCGGTCGGCGAGCGCCGCGAGGGCGTCCCGGCCGTCCGGCGTGCGCGCGCCTCGCCCGGCCACGAAGACCGGGCGGCTCGAGCGGTCCAACAGCCGTACCAGCTCCGCCAGTTCGGCCGCCGAGGGCTCGACGGGCACCGGTTCGGGCTCGGGGGCGAAGGCCCTTACCGCGTCCACGCCCCGCGCCCCACCCAGGGTCCGCGCCACTTCGTCCGGCACGTCCAGGGCCTGCACCTCCAGGGGCAGGTCCAGCAGGACCGTGCGCCGCTCGTGCCGGGCCCGGTGCAGTGCGGCGAGGGCCTGTGCGACCGCGTCGTGGGCCGTCGTCAGGCGCGCGGTGACGGCGCCGACCGAGTGCGCGATCACCGCCTGGTCGATCCGGAAGTTGGAGGTCGGCTGCGTCGCCTCGGCGGCCAGCACAAGGAGCGGTGTACGGCTCTTGGCGGCCTCGGCGATGCCGGTGACGGCGTTGGTCAGCCCGGGCCCCTGGTGCACGCTCACGGCGGCGACGGTGCCGCTCGTGCGGGCGTACGCGTCGGCCATGGTGGCGGCGCCGCCCTCGTGCCGGGCGGCGACGAACCGGGCGCCCGCCGCGACCATGGCGTTGGTGAGGTGGAAGTTGCCCGAACCGACCACGCCGAAGACGTGGCCGACCCCGGCCGCGGTCAGCGCCCGCCCGACGGCCTCGGCGACCTTCACGACCGCTCCACCAGGGCGAGCACGCGCGCGGGGGCACCGGATCCGCTGACGATGGGCAGCGGCCCGGCGAGGACGACGGCACCGGTGGGCGGCAGCGCGCCGAGGTTCTGCAACTGGGTCAACCCGTACTTGTCACTGCCCAGGAGATACGAGTGGCAGGGGAACGCCGGTTCGAACGAATGCGCCCGGCCCGCGTCCGTGCCCACCGTCTCCACGCCCAGGCCGATGACCGGCGCCTCCTCGGCCACCCAGCGCGCGCACTCCGGCGACAGACCGGGCGTGTGCGGGCCGTTCTCGTCGGCGTTGAGGAACGCCTCCTGCGACTGCGAACGGGCGTCCCAGCCGGTGCGCAGCAGCAGCCAGCCCCCGTCGGGCAGCGGCCCGTGCTCCGCCTCCCAGGACTTGATGTGGTCCACCTCGACGAGGAAGTCGGGGTCCTTGGCCGCCTGCTCGGAGAAGTCCAGCACGGCCGCCGGCGCGATCAGCCGGCCCGTCGGCACCGACGCCACGTCCGTGAGGTCCTTCCCGGTGACCCAGTGGACCGGCGCGTCGAAGTGGGTCCCGGTGTGCTCGCCGCTGCGGAAGTTGTTCCAGTACCAGGCCGGGCCCCGGTCGTCGTACCGGCTGATCTCCTCCAGCTCGAACACCTGGGTCTGCCCGAACTCCGGCGGCAACTGGATCACCGGTGTGGACGACGACAGCGGCGACGTGAGATCGACGACCTCGATCGAACCCCCGCGCAACCCGGCGAGCAGCGCGGCGAGAACGGACGGCTGGGACATGACGGCCTCCTGGGACGGTGCTGAACTCACGACCGCGCACGACACGCTGACGCGCGCCTGCGCCTCCACGGTAGAGCCGAACACGACCCGCCACCTGCGCCGCCCGCCCCAAAATCGGTCCAGCATCCCCGAATTGGCCTTGGCCGTCCCGTCCCCCGGCCTCCTACCGTCGGGCGCATGCCTATCCGAATCGTCGATGCCTTCACCGACCGTCCCTTCACCGGCAACCCGGCCGGGGTCCTGCTCCTCGACGCGTTCCCGGACGACGAACGGCTCCAGCGGGTGGCCCTGGAGGTGAACCACGCCGAGACCGCGTTCGCGCATCCGCTGCCCGAGGGCGGCGCCGCCGACTGGGCGCTGCGGTGGTTCACGCCGGCCACCGAGGTCGACATGTGCGGTCACGCGACGCTCGCCACGGCGCACGTCCTGCACGTCACCGGTGCCCACGAGGGCCCGGTGCGGTTCGCCACCCGCAGTGGTGTCCTGGGCGCGACGCCGGAGGCGGACGGCTCGATCACCCTGGACTTCCCGACGGCCCCGCTCACTCCGGTCGAGGTCCCGGCCGGTGTCGCCGAGGCGCTGGGCGCCGAGCCGCTCGTCGCCTTCGACACCGGCCCGAACGTCGGCGACCTGGTGCTGGAGCTGGCGGACGAGAAGACGGTGCGCGCTCTCGCGCCGGACCATCGGGCCCTGGCCGCCTTCTCCGAGCGCGGGATCATCGCCACCGCGCGCGCCGAGGACCCTGCCCGCGGCTACGACTTCGTCTCCCGCTGCTTCTTCCCGCGCATCGGCATCGACGAGGACCCGGTCACCGGCAGCGCCCACACGGCCCTCGCGCCCTTCTGGTCCGAGCGTCTGGGCCGCCCCGACCTGACCGGTCTCCAGGCCTCGCCCCGCTCCGGCCGCGTCCGCACCCGACTGCGCGGCGACCGCACGCTCCTGAACGGTCGCGCGGTCGTCGTCATCGAGGGCGAGCTGCTCGTCTAGAGGCTTTCGAGAACCCCGCCCGAGACGCCCACCGGGACCCGCTGCCGACGGTCACGCCGTCGGCAGCCACCCCACCTTCCCCGCCAGCAGCGCGTAGCCCACGAACGCCCCGATGTCGAGCAGGGAATGCGCCACCACCAGGGGACCCACCCGACCCCACCGGCGGTACAGGAAGACGAACACCAGGCCCATCACCATGTTGCCGAGGAAGCCGCCGATGCCCTGGTAGAGGTGGTAGCTACCGCGCAGTACGGAACTGGCCACCAGCGCGGCCCCGGGCGTCCAGCCCAACTGCCCCAGCCGGCGCAGCAGATACCCGACGACGATCACCTCTTCGAGGATCGCGTTCTGCATCGCCGACAGAATCAGCACCGGGTACTTCCACCACACGTCGGGCAGCGCCTCCGGCACCACCGTGAGGTTGAAGCCGAGCCCGCGGGCCGCCAGATAGAAGGCGATTCCGGTGCTGCCGATCACCGCGGCGACCCCCGCGCCCCGGCCGAGGTCGGGCCACGGCCGGGTGCGGTCGAAGCCGAGCGTGCGCAGGCTCTGCCCCTCCCGCAGCAGGAAGTGCGCGACGAGCAGGACCGGCACCAGGGCCGAGGTGATCCCGAACAGCTGCCAGGCGAGATCGAGCCAGGGCCGGCCCGGCGCGGCCGACGCGTTGAGCGTCGCCGCCTGGTCCTTGAGACCTCCTGGTTTCGTGACCGATCCGACAAAACTGATCAGGGCGGACACTCCACTCGCACCGAGCGAAAGCCCCAGAACGAGCAGTGTCTCGTCCCGCAGAATCCGTCGCGTGGGCCGCTCCTGAGGAAAAGAATCGGCCACCGGACCCGCCTCTGCCTGCACACCTGCCTCCAGTTGTTCAATCCCGCCTCACGCCTATCTTCGCCCCGCTAGGGTCTCGAAAGAACATACGAAGATCGTGCGTGACAGGCCGTCGGGGGGACGGACGCCGTACGGGCGTGCCTCCCCCGTTCCATGCCGTACGGCTGTAATCCGGCACGAGGTTCAACAGGGAGGGGCACCACCGTCATGGGACGTCACAGCTTGCCCACTCAGTATGGGGCGGGCGTCAGCGACCCCCGCCCCCGCGCCCGCCGTCGCACGGTGGCCGTCGCCACGGCCCTCGTCCTCACCGTCGCCGGCGGCACCGCGGCCGCCGCCAAGAGCGGCCTGCTCTCCTTCGGCACCTCCTGCCAGGACGACCCGGTACGGATCTCGCTCGCCGCCTCCCCCGACATCGCCCCCGCCCTGACGGCCGCCGCGAAGCGGGCCCGCACCGAGGACATCACCTCCGACGGCCGCTGTGTCGCCGTCACGGTGAACGCCCGCGAGTCGTACAAGGTCGCCGACACGCTGGGCGCCGGCAAGAAGATCGACGAGCAGGTGTGGGTGCCGGACGCCGACCTCTGGATCCAGCGGATCACCGCCGACAGCGGCGCGACCGACGTGACCCCGTCGGGCGCCGTGGCCTCCACCCCGGTCGGCGTGGCCATGGTGCCGGCCGCGGCCAAGTCGCTGGGGTGGCCGAAGAAGACGTACAGCTGGATCGAACTGGCCGGTGCCACCCTGCAGAGCGACTCGCTCAAGCTGGGCGCGGCCGACCCCTCGCGCAGTGCGACCGGGCTGCTCGCGCTGACCCAGATCGGGACGGCCGCCTCGGGTCTCAAGGACGGCGACACCCAGGCGGCGGCGATGATGAAGACGCTGTCGCAGCGCACCTCGGACACCGACGGCCAGGTCCTGGACACGCTGCCCCGGGACTCCTCGGGCACCGAACAGGGCAACCCCAAGCGCAACCAGGCGCTGATCCTCACCGAGCAGGCGGCGTACGCGTACAACACGTCGAACGACACCGACGGCAGCCTGGACATGTTCTACCCGAAGGACGGCTCGCCCCGGCTCGACTACCCGTACGCGATGGTCGACCAGCTCACCACGGACCAGAGCCGGGCCGCGCTGCGGTTCATGAACTACCTGCGCCAGCCAGAGCAGTTGCGGCTGCTGGAGAAGTACGGCTTCCGCACGGACGACGACCAGGCGCCGGCGACCGTGGTCGCCAAGGCCGGCGGTACCAGCCCGCAGCCGTACGCGCAGGCCGCGCCGCAGCCGGCCGAGGACGCGGCGCTCCAGGAGGCGCTCGGCACCTGGACGATCACCGTGCAGAGCGCGCGGATCACCACGGTCGTGGACGCCTCCTCGTCGATGTCGGAGCCGGTGCCGAAGACCGGCCAGTCGCGCATGGACGTGACCAAGGCGTCGCTGCTCCAGGCCCTCGCCACCTTCACCCCGGAGGACGAGATCGGCCTGTGGGAGTTCTCCACCAAGCTGGACGGCAAGAAGGACTACCGCATCCTGGTGCCGACCGAGCGGCTCGGCGACCAGAAGGCCGCGGGCACCCAGCGCGACAAGCTGTCGGCCGCGTTCAGCGCCCTGAAGCCGGTCCCGGACGGGGCCACGGGTCTCTACGACACCACGCTCGCCGCGTACAGGGCGGCCACCGAGTCGTACTCCCCCGGGAAGTTCAACGCCCTGGTCATCCTCACCGACGGCGTCAACCAGGACCCCGGCAGCATCTCCCGCACCAGCCTGATCGCGGAGTTGCAGAAGCTCACCAACCCCGAGCGCCCGGTGCCGCTCATCGTGATCGCCGTGGGCCCCGACGCCGACAAGGAGGAGGCCCAGGAGATCGCCGAGGCCACCGGAGGCTCGGGCCAGTCGGTCAGCAACCCGGCCCAGATCCACACGGTCATCCTCAAGGCGATCGTGGCGGCGGGCGCCCAGGGCGACACCGGCGACTGACCTGCCCCTCACCCCAGCGGCACGGGCTCCGGAAGACCCACCGGCCAGGTGTGCACGGGCTCTCCCTGATGCATGAGCTCGCTGTAGCGCCGGGTCGTCGCGGCGAACGCGGCATCCCGCGCGAGCCCCGCCTCCAGCGCCTCGTGGAAGGTCGCCGCCTGCCAGGACGCGCCGTTGACCCGGCGCCGGCAGCGCTCCTCGATGACCCCCAGATACAGATCCCGGTCGGCCGGCTCCACTCCCCACGCGTCCAGCCCGACCTCGGCCAGCGGCAGCAGTTCGTCGCGTACGAGGGTCACCGCGTCGATCTGCGCGGTGCCGCCGTAGCGGCCGCGGGGCCACTCCAGGCGGGCGTCGATGCCGTGCCGGCACGCCTCGTCGAAGTTGGCGGCGGCGGCCTCGAAGGGCAGCCTGCTCCACACCGGCCGGGACTCCTCGGCGAGGGCGCGGACGACGCCGTAGTAGAAGGCCGCGTTGGCGATGATGTCGGTGACGGTGGGGCCCGCGGGCAGTACGCGGTTCTCGACGCGCAGGTGCGGGACGCCGTCCGCGATGCCGTAGACCGGGCGGTTCCAGCGGTACACCGTGCCGTTGTGCAGGACGAGTTCGGCCAGGCTCGGGATACCGCCGGCGTCGAGGACGTCGAGGGGCTCCTCGTCGTCGTGGATCGGCAGCAGCGCGGGGAAGAAGCGCAGGTTCTCCTCGAAGAGGTCGTAGGCGGAGTCGATCCACCGCTCCCCGAACCACGTGCGCGGGCGCACCCCCTGGGCCTGCAGTTCGGGCGGCCGGGTGTCGGTGGACTGCTGGAAGAGCGGCGGCCGGGACTCGCGCCACAGCTCACGGCCGAACAGGAAGGGCGAGTTGGCGCCGACGGCGACCTGCACGGCGGCGACGGCCTGTGCGGCGTTCCACACGTCGGCGAAGCGGCCGGGAGTGACCTGGAGGTGCAGTTGCACGGAGGTGCAGGCCGCCTCCGGGGCGATGGACTTCGAGGTGCAGGTGAGGCGTTCCACGCCGTCGATGTCGAGGACGAAGTCCTCGCCCCGGGCGGCCACGATCTGGTCGTTGAGCAGGGTGTAGCGGTCGACGTCGGAGAGATTGGAGGAGATCAGATCGTCCCGGTCGAGGGTCGGCAGAATACCGATCATGATGATTCCGGCGTCGAGTTCCCCCGCTTTACGGTGAGCATATGCCAGTGACGTACGGAGTTCCTCGGCGAGCTGGTCGAATACCCGGCCGCCCAGCCTGTGTGGGGCTATGTTGACTTCCAGATTGAACATGGCGAGTTCTGTTTGGAAATCTCGGCTCGCGATCCGTTCGAGCACCTGCGCATTGAGCATTCTCGGCATGCCGTCCGGGCCGGCCAGATTCAATTCGATCTCGACCCCCATGAGGTTCTGGGGTCGGTCGAACAGCTTCTGTTCCAGCAATCGCTCCAGCCCCGTCAGACACCGTCGGAGCTTGGCGCGGTAACGCTGCCGATCGGACAGATCGAACCCACCTGCGACGACCTTCTCCCCCATCGGAGCATCCCTCCTCTCACGGACGGGCCGAAGATCGGCCGCCGGCGTGCCGGGTCACGTGGGATGATGCCCAGCCGAGCCGATCGATAACGTCCCCGTACCGGCCCGCCGCCCGCTACTCTGGCCAGATGTGACCGGCGGCACATTCACCGGGCATGGGGCAGCCCGCAGTTTCGAGTTCCCGACAGACTCGTGAAAAACGCCGACGAGAATGGGCCGACCGCTTCTCCCGCATTTTCCGAGGTCACCGCCGTAGGGCTCGATCGGAAACGGGAGGTTTCCCGCGAATCTCCGGCCGAATGCACTCTTGCCGGGTACACCGGAAGCGGCTAGACGAAACATCGTCAGAACACACCTCGTATAAACTCCGCGAACAAGGCAGAGGGGTGGCGCCCGCGGTCCTGGAACCTGCCGTCGAGGTGACGTGCGGCAGGCCTCACCCACACTCCTCGTTCCCAGACCCGGCCTCGCCCCTCTGCCCCCGCGAGCAGACAGCGCCGTCCGCCCCCGCCCTCGCGCCACCGTGCCTGTCGAATGAGAGGCGACCCACCATGCCGCTGCATGTCCCCCCGGCTCCCGCGCCCGCCCTTCGCACCGTTCTCACCGCACTCGCCTCGCCCACCGCGGTCCGCGAGGCCAGGACCCCTGCCCTGCTGTGCTCCCAGGGGCCCGCCACACCCGAACTCCCTCTGCCCGTACACGTGTTGGACGACATCACCCCGGCAGGCGCGTCCGCCACCCGGCTGGCCGGGTGGCGGTTTCTGATCCGCTGCGGCGATCGCGCGGTGGCCGCGGCCGAGACCCGGCTGACCGCGGACGGCTGGGCCTTCTCGCACTTCTTCGAGGGGCCCTACATCGCCGCCACCGAGCGCGCCCTGCGCCAGGCCGACACGATGAGCCAGCACTACCAGCCCCGCCTGCTCTCCGTGCCCGCCCTGTACATGCTCACCCTGTGGCTGCACGGCGACTGCGGCGCGGACGGCGCCACCGGCCACCCCGCGGCCACCGACCTGCTCGTCCCGCTGGCGCCCGCCCCGCCCGGTATCGCGGCCCACCGTCCGCACCGGGTCGCCGAACTGCTCCCGGTGCTGACCCATCGGGTGACTCCCGCACCTCTCCTGGGCTCGCCCGCCTGACGTTCCTCTTTCGCGACGGCGCCCGTACCCCGCCCCGGAATTCCCGGTAGCGGGGTACGTCGCATTTCCGGACCACATTCTGCTCGTACGAGCAATTCATCGCTCGTACGAGCCTGAAGTACCGTCTGACCTGGACGGACTAGCCCCATCCGGCCACCCGGAACCATCCGAAATGACAGTGCAGTTGGAATGAACCGTCCGGCCGGGTGATGCGTCATCAACCTGTGAGGAAGCGGTGCCGCTAAATCCCTGCGGATTGACGCCCGTGGGGCAACACTGGGTTCTGACCGACTTATCACAACGGGGGGCGGCCATGGACGAGACATCCAGCCGCGAGACAGACACGACAGCCACCACACACCTCACGACACAGCGAAAGATCCCACCAATGTGCCAGCACCAGTCACCGTGCCCCTCAGCCGACTCAGCCGACCGGGAGTCCGCCCGCCTCATGGCGCACCACCCGGAACAGGGCTGGAGCCTGCTGTGCAACGGTGTCCTGCTCTTCGAGGACACCGGTGAGCTCCTGCCGGACGGGCAGATCATCGCCCCGCACCGCCCTGAGGGCACCAACCCGGTGATGACCGCCGCCTGAGCGCCACCGGGCGGTATGGCGCATCGCCCGGAGACTTGAGGGGCCGGTCGCAGGAACACTGCGAGCCGGCCCCGACGCATGTCCGGGGTCGATCACTCCGGGTAGCGACGCGTGCGCGTGGGTGCTACCTCAACGCGTCCCTGATCGCGAAGTACGCGGGCTTGGGCTGAAGTTGCTCGTCCCACGGCAGCGCCGCGCCCTCACCGGGGAAGAACGCCGGGATCCACGAGTACTTGTCTGTGAAATCCCAAACAGTGATTCCGACACACCGGCGCACCGCGAGGCACGCCTCGGTGAGATCCCGGTACCAGTCGGCCTGTTGGGCGAGCTTCGCGTCGGTCGCGGGGAGGATCATCCGTACGTCGACCTCGGTGAGCGCGGTGTCGAGACCGAGCCGGGAGAAGCGGCGGAGGTTGTCCTCCAGGGTGGCGGGATAGCCGTACTGGAGCGCGAGATGGGCTTGGAGACCGATGCCGTCGAGCGGGACGTGCCGGGCCTTCAGCTCCTTGGCGAGGGCGTAGTAGGCATCGCTCTTCGGGCCGACCGCCTCGATATTGTAGTCGTTGAGGTACAACTTGGCGTGCGGGTCCGCCTGGTGGGCCCAGCGCAGCGCGTCCGCGATGTAACCCGGCCCGAGCGTCTTGTACCAGAGGGTCTCGCGGTAGGTGCCGTCCTCGTTGAACGCCTCGTTGACGACGTCCCACGCGTAGACCTTGCCGCGGTAGTGCCGTACCTCCGTCTGAATGTGCTTCTTCAGCACGGCCCGCAGCTCGTCGGCGCTCCACTCGCGGTCGGTGAGCCAGCTCGGCAACTGGCTGTGCCAGACCAGGGTGTGGGCGCGGACCCGCTGGTGCCTGCTGCGGGCGAGGTCGACGATCTCGTCCCCGTTGGTCCAGTCGAAGACGCCCTGTCGGGGTTCGGTGGCGTACCACTTCATGCCGTTGCCGGGGGTGATCATGTCGAACTCGCGGCCGAGCACGGCCTTGTAGGCGGTGTCGGTGAGTTCGGGGTTGTCGGTGGCGCTGCCGAAGTAGCGGCCGTGGCGCTGGGCCAGGTCGGCGAGGGTGGGAGGCTTCTCGTGAGCCTGAACGCCCGGGGCCGTGACCGCGATCAGCGCGGCCGTGAGGGCTACGGCCAGTCTGAGCCGGTTCTTGCGCATGGTGCGACTCCTCACGTGCGGGGGTGTGGGTGAGCCGTACGTCCGTCGGCGCGGGTCATCCCTTCGTCGCGCCGGCGGTGAGGCCGCCGACGAGCTGGCGCTCGGCGACCGAGTAGAAGGCGAGGGCGGGGACCATCGCGAGGACCAGATAGGCGAAGACGCGGGCGTACTCCGCCGAGTACTGGCCCTGGAACTGCTGGACGCCGATCGGCAGGGTCCACCACTTGGCGTCGGTGAACACCAGCAGCGGCAGGAAGAAGTTGTTCCAGCTGGTGACGACGGCCAGCACCGAGACCGTGCCGAGCGCGGGCCGCGCCATGGGCAGCAGGATCCGCCAGAAGAACCCGAAGGCGCTGCACCCGTCGAGCGTGGCCGCCTCCTCCAACTCGCCCGGGATCTGCCGGAAGAAGGCGCGCAGGATGATGATCGTCATCGGCAGCGCGAAGGCGGCCTGCGGGAGGATCACACCGAGCGGGTTGTCGAGCAGACCGAGCGAGCGCAGCAGCAGGAACAGCGGCAGGACCGCCACCGCGAAGGGGAACATCAGCCCCATCGTGAACACGGTGAACAGCACCTCCCGCCCACGGAAGGCGAATCGGGCGAAGGAGAACGCGGCGAGCGCCGACACGGCGACCACCAGCACGGTCGTACCCACCGCGATCAGCGTGCTGTTGCCGACCAGCCGCCAGAAGTCGCCCGAGCCGAGGATGTCGGTGTAGTTGCCGGTCAGCCAGTGCTCGGGCAGTCCGAAGGGGTTGCGGGAGAGCTCGTCGGTGGACTTGAAGCCGGACAGGGCCGCGTAGACCAGGGGGACGACCATCACCGCGCCGACGGCGAGGAGGATCACGTGCAGCGGCAGGGTCCGTACCGCGCCTGCTTTGCGGGTCACTTGCCGTCTCCCCTCATCGTGGTGGTCGCCCCTTCGAGGTCGCGGCGGAGCACGAACCGCTGGTAGGCGAGGGCGAAGACGAGACAGATGCCGAACATGACCACGCTGATCGCGCTGGCGTAGCCGACCTGGTAGCGCTTGAAGCCGTACTGGAACATGGTCACGGCCATCGTCTCGGAGTGGTGGTCGGGGCCGCCCTGGGTCACCACCCAGACCAGGTCGAAGAGTTGGATCGACCCGATGACGGACAGGAAGACGCTGATGCGCAGGGTGGGCGCGAGCAGCGGCAGGGTGACGTTGCGGAACCGCTGCCACGCGTTGGCGCCGTCGATCAGCGCCGCCTCGGTCAACTCGGCCGGGATGGACTGGAGTCCGGCCAGGTAGAGCATCATGTGGAAGCCGAAGTACTTCCACGTCATGACCAGGAAGAGGGTCGCCATGACGTAGGAAGGGTCGGCGAACCACTCCCCGCCCAGACCATCCAGGCCGATCCCGCCGAGGACATGGTCGGCGAGCCCTGCGTCCGGCGCGAAGACCATGCTGAACAGCACGCCGGTGATGGCCTCGGACAGGACGTACGGCGCGAAGAACAGCATCCGGTACACGGCCCGTCCGCGCAGCCGCTGGTTGAGCAGCACCGCCATGGCGAGCGCGAACGGCAGCTGGAGCACGAGCGACAGGACCACCAGGACCAGGCAGCGCCACAGGTCGCCCAGGAAGACCGGGTCCTGGAAGAGCCGGGTGAAGTTGTCCGCGCCGGTGTAGTCGGAGGGCATGCCGAAGCCGCCCCAGCGGAAGAAGGCCGCGTACACCGCGAACAGCATCGGCAGCAGCACCAGGCCCACGAACAGGACCAGCGCGGGCAGTTGGAAGCCGACCGCGGTGAGCCAGTTCAGCGTGCGCCGCCGGGCCCGCCCCCGGGCCGAGGCCTTGGTCGGGGGCGGGAGGGCGAGATCGGGACCGGTCCGCTTGTCCCGGAGGAAAGTGGAGGTCATCGGCGGTCCGGGAGGGGTGTGGAGGTCATCGTCGGCTACTGCTCTTCCTTCGCGACCTTGGTGATCGACTGCGCGACCTGCTCGGGGGACTTGGAGCCGGCGATGAGCGCGCCGACGCTGTCGTTGACC
Source organism: Streptomyces sp. NPDC002499 (assembly GCF_053595415.1). Taxonomy (NCBI): domain Bacteria; kingdom Bacillati; phylum Actinomycetota; class Actinomycetes; order Kitasatosporales; family Streptomycetaceae; genus Streptomyces; species Streptomyces sp. NPDC002499. The sequence goes on along the minus strand of NZ_JBSFXO010000012.1, from coordinate 22,536 downwards.
TCTTGGCCGACGGCGGGGGCGTAGGCCTGGTCGAGGTAGAGCTGGAAGCCGGTCGCGCTCGTCAACTGGGCTTGTACGGCCTTGGTGTTGGGGTCGGAGAGGGCGCTCGCGGCGGCCTGCACCACGGGCAGGGCGCCGGTCTTCTTGACGAGTTCGAGGTCGGTGGCCTCGGAGGCGAAGAACTTCAGGAAGTCGACGGCCGCCTGTGGGGCGCCCTTGCGCAGGGCATGTCCGCCGCCTCCGCCGAACACCTCGGTGATGACGCCCTTTCCGCCCTCGACCGCGGGGAACGGGAAGAACCCGAGGTTCGCGCCGAGCCCCTTGCCGGCGTCCGCCTCGACCACCGGGGCCCACTGGCCCATGAGTTCCATGGCCGCCTTGCCGTTACCGACAGTGGCGGCCTGGCCGGTCGGTGTGGAGTACGCGGCCCCGAGGAACCCCTTCTGGAACGGCTGGAGTTGGATGAGGTCCTTGAAGTGCTGCCCGGCCTCGACGAACCCGGCTCCGGTGAAGTCCTTGTCCTCGTCGGCCTTTTGCAGGGCGTCGATGCCGGCGGTGCGCATGGCGAGGTAGGCCCAGTAGTACATGCCGGTCCACGTCTCCTTGCCCGCGAGGGCGAGGGGGGTGATGTTCTTGGCCTTGAGCTTGTTCACGGCGTCGAGGAAACCGCCCCAGGTGGTGGGGGGTTCGCCGATGCCGGCCTGCTTGAACAGCGCCTTGTTGTACCAGAACCCGATCATGCCGATGTCGAACGGGATCCCGTACACCTTGTCGTCAATGAGATACGGCTGCTTCGCCACCGGCAGCAGGCCGTCGGCCCACGGCTTGGTCCGGTCGGTGAGGTCCTCGACGAGCCCGGCGTCGATCTGCTGCTTGAGGACACCGCCGCCCCAGGTGTGGAAGACGTCCGGGAGCTTCCCCGAGGCGGTGAGGGCCGTCATCTTCGACTTGTAGGCGTCGTTCTCCAGCTGGACGATCTTCAGCTTCACCTTGGGGTTCTGCGCCTCGAACTTCTTGGCCAGGGCGGCCCAGACGCTCTTGGTCGGCTGGGTGGTGGAGATGTTCCACCACTCGACGGTGGTCGTCCCCGAGGACGACCCTCCGTCCGAGTCCCCGCCGCATCCGCTCAGTGCCGTCACGCCCAGACCGGCCGCGGCGGAGGCCGCGAGAAAGCCGCGGCGGGACAGTGCCCGGTCGCCCATCATGCGCTCCTTGGGGGTACGGGACGGCGCGTCCACGACCGTCCATCGTGACCGAAAGTTTCGAAGAAGATCCAGAAAGATGCGTTGTTGCCGCACCCTAGAGACAGCTCCCAAAGGGTGGCAACCCCTTGGACATGGGGAATCCATATGCGCCCTGGATCTGGTGGCAGCGCTTCGTAATATTCGCGCGACGTGGCGAATGTTTCGGCAGCTCAGACGGCTCGGCCCGCGGCGCAGCCAGTCTTAACGGAAGCTTGACGCCTGTGCCCCGGTCCTGCACGGGCCCTGACGTCACTCTCCGCTTACGCTGGTTCGGCCGTCCGCGTGATGGCCAGAACCCACACGCTGAGACGCATCAGGAGCACCCCCATGGCCACCACCGAGCACCCTCCCAGTCGCCTGCGCGAGTGGATGCTGGAGGGACTGTCCGACATGGGGAAGGCCGGCCGCCAACGTCCGGCCGCCGAGGCCACCCCCGCCCATCAGGGACAACGCTGGTACCGCGTGATGTGCCTGACCGGCGTCGACTACTTCTCCACGCTCGGGTACCAGCCCGGCATCGCCGCCCTGGCCGCCGGTCTGCTCTCTCCGGTGGCGACCATCGTGCTGGTCGTCGTCACGCTCGCCGGCGCCCTGCCCGTCTACCGGCGCGTGGCCGAGGAGAGCCCGCACGGCGAGGGCTCGATCGCCATGCTGGAGCGGCTGCTGTCCTTCTGGAAGGGCAAGCTGTTCGTCCTGACCCTGCTGGGCTTCGCCGCGACCGACTTCCTGATCACCATCACGCTCTCGGCGGCGGACGCCTCCACCCACCTGGTGGAGAACCCGCACCTCACCGACGCCCTGCACGACCACCGGATGCTGATCACCCTCGTCCTGGTCGCCCTGCTCGGCGCGGTGTTCCTCAAGGGCTTCCTGGAGGCGATCGGCGTCGCGGTCGCGCTCGTCGTGATCTATCTCGGGCTGAACGTCGTCGTGGTGATCGTCGGCATCTGGCACGTCGCCACGGCCGGTCACGTGGTCACCGACTGGTCCAGCGCCCTGACCGCCGAGCACGGCAACGTCTTCGCCATGATCGGTGTGTCCCTGGTGGTCTTCCCCAAGCTCGCGCTCGGCCTGTCCGGCTTCGAGACCGGCGTCGCGGTCATGCCGCACGTCCAGGGCGACCCGGAGGACACCGAGGAGAACCCCAAGGGCCGCATCCGCGACACGAAGAAGCTCCTCACGGCCGCCGCCCTGATCATGAGCGTCTTCCTGATCGCGACCAGCTTCATCACCACGGTGCTGATCCCGGAGAAGGAGTTCGAGGCCGGCGGCCAGGCCAACGGGCGCGCCCTCGCCTTCCTGGCCCACGAGTACCTGGGCAACGCCTTCGGCACGGTCTACGACGTCTCGACCATCGCCATCCTCTGGTTCGCCGGCGCCTCCGCGATGGCGGGCCTGCTCAACCTGATGCCGCGCTATCTGCCCCGCTACGGCATGGCACCGCACTGGGCCCGCGCCGTGCGGCCCATGGTCATCGTCTTCACCCTGGTCGCCTTCCTGGTCACCTGGATCTTCGACGCGAGCGTCGACGCCCAGGGCGGCGCCTACGCCACCGGCGTACTGGTCCTGATGTCCTCGGCGGCGATCGCCGTGACCATCGCCGCCCGCCGCGCCGGCCAGCGCAACTGGACCATCGCCTTCGCGGCCGTCTCGGCGGTCATGCTCTACGTCACCGTCGTGAACGTCATCGAGCGGCCCGACGGCGTCAAGATCGGCGCCTGCTTCATCGCCGGCATCATCCTCGTCTCCCTGCTGTCCCGACTGGCCCGCGCCTTCGAACTGCGCGTCACCCATGTCGAGCTGGACGTGATGGCGGAACGATTCATCCGGGACATGGCCAGCCGCAAGATCCGCTTCATCGCCAACGAGCCCGACCAGCGCGACAAGGCCGAGTACCGCGACAAGATCGAGCAGATCCGCAACGACAACGACATGCCGGAGCAGGAGGACTTCGTCTTCGTCGAGGTCACGGTGACGGACCCGTCCGAGTTCGAGTCGGGCCTGACGGTCCGCGGCGAGGTCCTGCACAACCGCTACCGGGTCCTGACCCTGGAGTCGTCGTCCGTCTCCAACGCCCTGGCCGCCCTGCTCCTGCACGTCCGCGACGAGACCGGCTGCACCCCGCACATCTACTTCGAGTGGACCGAGGGCAGCCCCTTCGCCAACTTCCTGCGCTTCTTCCTCTTCGGCCAGGGCGAGGTCGCCCCGGTCACCCGAGAGGTCCTCCGCGAGGCGGAACCGAACCGCGACCGGCGACCGCGGGTGCACACGGGCTGAGGGCTCCCCTCATGCCGCTCCGCTACGCCGGTCAGGGCCCCGGAGTCCGCCTGGCGAACCCACGCCGCTGCGGCCTTACCACCACCCGGCCATAGCTCTTGCGCCCGCCGATCTCGACCCGCAGTTCGACCGGAGTCTCCGCGTCCCCCGCCGCGCGCACCTTGATCTTGGCGAACTCGGTCACCAGGGAATCGGTGTCCACCACGACCCCCGGCCGGGTCACCAGCCGCAGCGTGCCGCCCCGCATGTCGAGGTCTACGCGCAGGGTCTCGTGCGTGATCACGGCCTGGGTGAAGTCGAGCGTCACGTCGCCCCAGGCGGACTCGATCTCCAGCATCCGGGGAACCAGCCACCGGTCCCCACGCCGGACGGATCCGCCCTGCTGCTCGATGCGTACGACGTCCTTCACCTCGGGCACGACCGCCCGGGCCTCGGCCGGCAGATCCGTCGTCAGGACGGCGAGCTCGCCCAGCGTGCGGGCGGTCAGGGCGGCCTCCACGCGCTCGTCGAGCTCCTCCGAGGTCAGCCGACCGTCGCCGGCGGCGACGCGCAGCACGTCCACGACCCGGTCCCGGTCCATGTGCGAGGCCCGCAGCTCGTCCCCCATACCCTCACCCGCTCCGATCACAGTCACCCCACTAACGCTATATCGCGATACACCTGACGCTCAACCCCACGTCCGCCAAAGCGCGTTCACGGCCCTATCGTGATCCGCATGCAGTCCTACACAATCGGCCAGGCAGCGCGGCTGCTCGGCGTGAGCCCCGACACCGCGCGCCGCTGGGCGGACGCCGGCCGGGTGACCACCCACCGCGACGACAGCGGACGCCGGCTCATCGAGGGGCGCGACCTGGCGGCCTTCTCGGTCGAACTCGCGAAGGCGGACGGCGAGGAGGAGGCCCCGTCCCACACCTCCGTGCGCAACGCCTTCCCCGGGATCGTCACCGCGATCAAGCTCGGGGACGTGGCGGCCCAGGTGGAGATCCAGGCCGGCCCGCACCGCCTCGTCTCGCTGCTGACCCGCGAGGCCGTCGAGGACCTCGGCCTGGAGGTGGGCATGGAGGCCACGGCCCGGGTCAAGTCGACAAACGTCCACATCGACCGTACGTGACACAGCGGACCCACCCGGCACATCGTTCCCGTACGAACGCACATGCCACCCCACACCGACATCGCTCCAGCTCATGCGATGCGACAGGAGACTTACGCCTCGCAAATGCGCCAGTATGATCGGCGCACGGGAGGCACCCGACGGGTTCCTCCACGAGAAGACAGAGGGAGTGGACCCGTGATGACCCGTTCCGCGCGCAGGACCCGCCGGACCCTGCAAGTGGCAGGTGCCGGAGCCGCCGCACTGCTGGCCCTGAGCGCGTGCTCCTCCGACTCGGACTCCGACTCCGCCAAGTCCGACTCCTCGGCGTCGACGTCCTCGTCGCCGAAGCTGTCCGGCACGGTCACCGTGTTCGCCGCCGCCTCGCTGCAGGAGAGCTTCTCGGCCCTGGGCAAGGAGTTCGAGAAGCAGCACCCGGGCACCAAGGTCACCTTCAGCTTCGGCGGCAGCGACTCGCTCGCCGCGAGCATCACGGGCGGTGCCCCGGCCGACGTGTTCGCCTCGGCCAGCCCCAAGACGATGGCGATCGTGACGGACAAGGGCGACGGGGTCGGCACGCCCGCCACCTTCGTCCGCAACCAGCTGGAGATCGCCACCCTGCCGGGCAACCCCGACAAGGTCGCCTCCCTCAAGGACCTCACCAAGTCGGGCCTCAAGGTCGTCCTGTGCGACAAGACGGTGCCCTGCGGCGCGGCCGCCCAGAAGGCCCTGGACGCCAGCAAGTTGAAGCTCACCCCGGTCTCCTACGAGGAGGACGTCAAGTCCGCCCTCAACAAGGTGGTCCTGAAGGAGGCCGACGCCGCGGTCGTCTACAAGACGGACGTGAAGGCGGCGGGTGACAAGGTGGAGGGCGTGGACTTCCCCGAGTCGGCCGACGCCATCAACGACTACCCGATCACCCTCCTCAAGGACGCGCCCAACGCGGCGGCGGCCAAGGCCTTCATCGCCCTGGTGCAGTCCGCCGAGGGCCAGAAGGTGCTGACCGAGGCCGGATTCCTCAAGCCGTGACCCCGAGCGACACGCCCGACGCCGCGGCCGAGACCCTGGAGTCCGGCCCGCGGCGAAGGCGTGTCCGCAAGGGCATGAACAGAGGCGTCCCCCTCCCGTTGCTCTTGCCCGCCCTCCTGGGCCTGGCCTTCCTCCTGCTCCCCCTGGTCGCGTTGCTGGTCCGAGCCCCGTGGAGCACCCTCCCCACCCAACTCACGAGCACGGAGGTATGGCAGGCACTCCGCCTGTCCCTCCTCTGCGCCACAGCGGCGACGGCGGCAAGCCTGGTGATCGGCGTCCCCCTGGCCTGGCTGCTGGCCCGCACGGAGTTCCCGGGCCGCGGCTTGGTACGAGCCTTGGTGACCCTCCCCCTGGTCCTGCCCCCCGTCGTCGGCGGCGTAGCCCTCCTCCTGGCCCTCGGCCGCAACGGCATCGTCGGCCAGTGGCTCGACTCCTGGTTCGGCATCACGCTCCCGTTCACGACGACGGGCGTCATCGTGGCGGAGACTTTCGTGGCGATGCCGTTCCTGGTGATCAGCGTGGAAGGCACGTTGCGCGCGGCGGACCCCCGCTACGAGGAGGCGGCGACGACTTTGGGCGCCTCCCGCTTCACGGCGTTCCGCCGAGTAACCCTCCCCTTGATCGCCCCGGGCATCGCGGCCGGCGCGGTCCTGGCCTGGGCCCGAGCGCTGGGCGAATTCGGAGCGACGATCACTTTCGCCGGCAACTTCCCCGGCCGCACCCAAACGATGCCCCTGGCGGTCTACTTGGCCCTCCAGAACAACCCAGAAGCCGCCATCGCCCTGAGCCTGGTCCTCCTCGCCGTCTCGATCACAGTCCTGGCGGCACTTCGGGAGCGGTGGGTGAGCCCGGCGTGAGGGGGATGGGTTGGAGCGGCGACGGCCTGTCGAAGGCGAAGGCTCACTGGAATGACGGCTCGTCTACGAACACCCGCTGGATGACCGCCTGATGACGAACACTCCTCCCGCAGCCGCCGACGGCGCGAAGCCCCCACAGGGGCCACCCGCACCCAACAACGAAACCAGCACGGGTGGTGCGGGTGGGAACTCTTTCCCGGCCGAAGGCCGGGCACCCTCCACGCACCCGCACCAGCCCCCCGGCCTGCACGCCCACCTCGTCGTAGACCTCAACACCTTCCGCCTGGACATCAAACTCACCGCCGCCCCCGGCGACGTAGTAGCCCTCCTAGGCCCAAACGGCGCAGGCAAAACAACCGCCCTACGCACCCTCGCCGGCCTCACCCCCCTCACCTCCGGCCACCTCCACCTCGACGGCACCCCCCTACACCGCACACCCCCCGAATCCCGCCCCGTAGGCGTCGTATTCCAGGACTACCTCCTCTTCCCCCACCTCACGGCCCTGGACAACGTCGCCTTCGGCCCCCGCTGCCACGGCGCAACAAAAAAAGAAGCCAGAGCCCAAGCAGCAACCTGGCTGACCCGCATGGGTCTGAAGGCCCACACCACCACCAAACCCCGCCACCTCTCCGGCGGCCAGGCCCAACGCGTAGCCCTCGCAAGAGCCCTCGCCACCAACCCCCGCCTACTCCTCCTGGACGAACCCCTCGCCGCCCTGGACGCCCGCACCCGCCTCGACATCCGCACCCAACTCCGCCACCACCTGGCCGACTTCGAGGCAGTAGCGGTCCTCGTCACCCACGACCCCTTGGACGCCATGGTCCTGGCCGACCGCTTGGTGGTAATCGAGGACGGCCGCGTAGTCCAGGAAGGCACCCCCACAGACATCGCCCGCCACCCCCGCACGGACTACATCGCCCAACTCGTAGGCCTCAACCTCTACAAGGGCGAGGCCGAAGGCCACACGGTCACCCTCACCACGGGCCCGGAGATCACCACCGCGGAACACCTCACCGGCGAGGCCTTCGTCGCCTTCCCACCCAGCGCCGTCACCCTCCACCGCACCCGCCCCACCTCCACCAGCGCCCGCAACCTCTGGCACTGCGAGGTCGCCGGCCTGGAGACCCACGGCGACCAGATCCGCGCGGACCTCACCGGTGAACTCCCCCTCGCCGCCGACCTCACCACGGTCGCCGCGGCCGAACTCGACCTGCACCCCGGCGCCTCGGTCTGGGCGACGGTCAAGGCGACGCAGACGCACGCGTACCCGGCATAAAGCCCCACAAGGCCCCACAAGGCCTACGGTGATGGCCATGACCCTCAGCATCCGCAACCAGCTCCCCGGCACCGTCACCACCGTCACCCCCGGCGAGGTGATGGCGACCGTTGGCATCCGCCTCACCGGCGGCCAGAACCTCACCGCAGCGATCACCCGCGAAGCCGTCACCGACCTCTCCCTCGCCCCGGGCACCCCCGTCCGCGCCCTGGTGAAATCGACCGAGGTCTCCCTCTCCACCGGCCCGGTCAAGGGCTTGTCGATCCGCAACCAACTCCCCGGCACGATCACGGAGATCACCACCGGCGAGGCGATGGCCTCGGTCAAGCTCGACGTCGAGGGCGGCGCCCTGACCGCCGCCATCACCCGCGAAGCCGTGGACGACCTCGCCCTCAAGACCGGCGACCCGGCCGTCGCGTTGATCAAGTCGACGGAAGTCTCCCTGTCGACGACCTGACGCGGAAACAGAAGGGCTCCCGCCGACATCCATCCGGCAGGAGCCCTTCCGTCCGATCAGCGCTGTCAGTCCTCGTACGCGTCCAACGGCGGGCAGGAGCACACCAGGTTGCGGTCACCGAAGGCCTGGTCGATCCGCCGCACCGGCGGCCAGTACTTGTCGGCCACCGAGACCCCGCCCGGGAACACGGCCTCCTCGCGCGTGTACGCGTGCTCCCACGCACCGCCCAGCGCGCGCGCCGTGTGCGGAGCGTTCCGCAGCGGGTTGTCGTCGGCGGGCCACTCCCCCGCCCCCACCTTCTCGATCTCCGCGCGAATGGCGATCATCGCCTCGCAGAACCGATCCAGTTCGATCAGGTCCTCGGACTCCGTCGGCTCGATCATCAGCGTGCCGGCCACCGGGAAGGACATCGTCGGCGCGTGGAACCCGTAGTCGATCAGCCGCTTGGCGACATCGTCGACGCTCACGCCGGTCGCCTTGGTCAGCGGCCGCAGATCGATGATGCACTCGTGCGCGACCAGCCCGCCGGGCCCGGTGTAGAGCACGGGGAAGTGCGGCTCCAGGCGCTTGGCGATGTAGTTGGCGCTGAGCACCGCCACCTGCGTGGCCCGCTTCAGCCCCTCGCCGCCCATGAGCCGGACGTACGCCCACGAGATCGGCAGAATGCCGGCCGACCCCCAGGGCGCGGCCGAGATCGGCCCCACACCCGTCTCGGGCCCGGCCGCCGGCTGCAACGGGTGGTTCGGCAGGTACGGCGCGAGGTGCTCGCGCACACCGACCGGCCCGACACCCGGACCGCCGCCACCGTGCGGAATGCAGAACGTCTTGTGCAGATTCAGGTGCGAGACGTCCCCGCCGAAGTGCCCCGGCTTGGCAAGCCCCACAAGGGCGTTGAGGTTGGCGCCATCGACGTACACCTGCCCACCGACCTCGTGGACCTGCGCACAGATGTCCGCGACATGCTCCTCGAACACACCGTGCGTGGACGGGTACGTGATCATCAGCACCGACAGCTCGTCCCGGTACTGCTCGATCTTCGCCCGCAGATCCTCGACGTCGATCTCGCCGTCCCCGGCGGTCTTCACGACGACGACCTTCATGCCCGCCATCACGGCACTCGCGGCGTTGGTGCCGTGCGCGGACGACGGAATCAGACACACGGTCCGCTGCTCGTCCCCGTTGGCACGGTGATATCCGCGTACGGCGAGCAGACCGGCCAGCTCCCCCTGCGACCCGGCGTTGGGCTGCAGCGACACCTTGTCGTACCCGGTGACCTCGGCGAGCCGCTCCTCCAGCTCACGGATGAGCGTCAGATAGCCCTGCGCCTGCTCGGCGGGCGCGAAGGGGTGCAGCTGCCCGAACTCGGGCCAGGTGACCGGCTCCATCTCCGTGGTGGCGTTGAGCTTCATCGTGCAGGAGCCCAGCGGGATCATGCCGCGGTCGAGCGCGTAGTCACGGTCGGCCAGCTTGCGCAGGTAGCGCAGCATCGCCGTCTCGGAACGGTGCTCCTGGAAGACGGGGTGGACCAGGAACTCGTCGCTCCGCAACAGCGCCTGCGGAATCGTCTCCCCGGCGACCGCGTCCAGCGCGTCCACGTCCCCCGCGACCCCGAACGCGGCCCACACGGCACGCAGTTGGGCCCGCGCGGTCGTCTCGTCACAGGCGATCGACACGTGATCGGCGTCGACCGGGTACAGGTTGACCCCGTTGTCCCGCGCGGCGGCGACGACCTCGGCGGCCCGCCCTTCCACGCGCACGGTGAGCGTGTCGAAGTAGGTGCCGTGCACGACCTCGACCCCGCCGGCCCTGAGCCCCTCGGCCAAGATCGTCGCGTACCGGTGGGTGCGCCGCGCGATCACCCGCAGCCCCTCGGGCCCGTGGTAGACGGCGTACATACCGGCCATGACGGCGAGCAGCACCTGCGCGGTACAGATGTTGCTGGTGGCCTTCTCCCGCCGGATGTGCTGCTCACGCGTCTGCAGCGCAAGCCGGTAGGCCTTGTGCCCGTCGGCGTCCACGGACACACCCACGAGCCGCCCGGGCAGGCTGCGCGCGAACCTCTCGTGCACGGCCATGTAGCCCGCGTGCGGCCCGCCGAAGCCCATCGGCACACCGAACCGCTGCGTCGTACCGACGGCGATGTCCGCCCCCAGCTCACCGGGCGACTTCAGCAGCGTCAGCGCCAGCAGATCGGCGGCGACGGTGACGAGCGCACCGAGCCCGTGCGCCTGCTCGATCAACGGCTTGATGTCCCGTACGACACCGGAGGCTCCGGGGTACTGGACGAGAACGCCGTTGATCTCCCGCTCCGCGACCTCGGCCGGGATGCCGTCGGCGAGGTCGGCGACCACGACCTCCACGCCGGCCGGCTCGGCCCGCGTCTGGATCACGGCGATGGTCTGCGGCAACGCGTCCGCGTCGACCAGGAACAGACCCTTCTTGTTCTTGCCCATCCGCCGGGACAGCGCCACGGCCTCGGCGGCGGCCGTGCCCTCGTCGAGCAGCGAGGCACCGGAGGTCGGCAGCCCGGTCAAGTCGGCAACCATGGTCTGGAAGTTGAGCAGAGCTTCCAGCCGACCCTGTGAGATCTCCGGCTGGTACGGCGTGTAGGCCGTGTACCAGGCCGGGTTCTCCATCACGTTGCGCAGGATGACGGGCGGCGTGAAGGTCCCGTAGTACCCGAGGCCGACCATGGAGTCGAGAACCTGGTTCTGATCGGCGAGCGACCGCAGCTCGGCCAGCACCTCGGCCTCGGTGCGCGCACCGGGCAGGTCCAGGTCATCGGCGTTCTTGATCACATCCGGCACCGCGGCGGCGGTGAGCTCGTCCAGCGAGCCGTAGCCGACCTGCGCGAGCATCTTGGCCCGCGCCTCCTGGTCGGGCCCGATGTGGCGCTGCTCGAACGGGATTCCCGCTTCGAGCTCGGAGAGCGGAGTGCGATGGGCGGTCATTGCGGAGGCCTCCTGGTCGGTCACGACCTTCGAGGGGCACCACGGCACGGGTACCCCGACGGCCTCCCCCTCTGTCATCTCAACCTGAGAGCTTCACCGGGCATCCCGAAGGGGCCCGACTTTCACCGTCGGTGAGAGCGGAGGCCTTCGACACCCGCCCTGCTTTCCAGAGTGACCTCGTCCGTGCGGTACGTGGGCCTGAGAGATTCCGGGGAGGATTTGCTCCTTCGGCGCCTCCGATGATGTCTGGAGGACTCTCCCGCACGGGGTCAGCAGCCGCTGCCAGCCTACCAGCGGGCACACCGCACGGGCCTTCGAGTGGCCACCATCACCAATGTGCTCTTTTGTAGTGTTTACGAGTGCGTCGCGACCACGTGGAGGCCCCGTGCAGACCGACATCGATCCACGCAACCTGATCGGCCGCAAGGCGTTCGACCGCAACGGCACCAAGATCGGCACGATCGACGAGATCTACCTCGACGACGCGACCGGCGTGCCGGAGTGGGCCGCCATACGCACCGGCCTCTTCTCCCGCGACGCCTTCGTCCCCCTGGAACCCAGCGAACTGGTCGAAGGCACCCTCCACGTCCCCTTCGAACGCGCCCTCATCAAAGACGCCCCCGACTTCGGCGTGGGCCGCCACCTCTCCCCCCAACAAGAACTCCAGCTCTACCACCACTACGGCCTCGACACAGCACCCCCACCAGAGTTCCCAGACAGAGACTTCGGCAAGCTGGCAGGCACAGAGGACGCAGACGCCTGAACCGTCTGCCGACACCTACCCACTACTTGCTCAGCCCGCGAGCAGTCCCACGCCACCATCCACCCCCACCCGCCTAGCCTGCGGGCAGTCGTGCCGCTGAGGCGCCACCCACCCCACAGCCAGACGGCCCCACCCACCAGCCTCGCGCCAGGCGGCGGCGCGCGGCGCCCCGCCCTCAAACCCGCTCAGCCTGCGGGCAGTCGTGCCGCTGGGGCGGCACGGGTGGGCGCAGGCGGCACCCCGCCAGCGCCGGGCCGCGCGACCCACCCGCCTCAGCTCCGACTGACAGTCACATCCGAACGCCGTCCACGGAAACCCCGGGACCTCCCGAAACCAACGGCAACGGATCCGCCGGCTCCAACTCCAGGTCATCGACCCGAAACGTCCGCACCCGCCCCGGCTCAGACCCCGGCGTCTCAAACCGCACAGTCACCCGCCCAAGCCCACTCCCCTGCACCCACCCATGCCCAAATTCGGCATGCCGCACATCATGCCCCGAAGGCCACCGCCGCTCAGCAGCAACAATCACCTGCTCCTCAACCGCCTCCGCATCCGCCCCCACCCGCTCCCCCACCTCAACCTCCACATCCGAGTACTCCGCACCCATCCCACCCCCAACAACCGCCGCCCCCGTCCCCGCTTCCGCCGCCTGCGCAAAAAGATCCTCCTGCGTGAAGTCGGCAAGCCCACTCACCCCCACCCCCAACAACCGCACCCCACCCGTCGTATCCACGGCCTCCAACAACCGCAAGGCAGCCTCCCGCACCACCCCAGGATCATCCGTAGGCCCCCGCAAGGTCTCGGACCGAGTCAACGTCGAGAAGTCGTACCGCCGCACCTTCAACACGATGGTCCGCCCGGACAACCCCGCCGACCGCAACCGCCCCACACACCGATCCGCCAGCCGCTGCACCTCCAACCCCACCCGCACCCGGTCATGAATGTCCACGTCATACGTGTCCTCGACCGACACCGACTTGGTCTCCCGCTCAGCGACGACAGGCCGATCATCACGCGCCAACGCCATCGCGTAGAGCCCGTGCCCGTGCGCCTTCCCCAACAGCCGCACCAACTCGTCCTCCCCGGCCTCGGCCAGATCATCGACCGTGGTGATCCCGGCCCGCCGCAGATGGTCCCCCGTCGCCGGCCCCACCCCCGGCAGGATCCGCACCGGCATCGGCCCGAGCATCGCCCGCTCGGTCCCCGGCTCGATGAGCACCAGCCCGTCCGGCTTGGCCTCCTCGGAGGCGATCTTGGCGAGCATCTTGGACGCGGCCAGGCCCACGGACCCGGTCAGCCCCGTGACCGCCCGTATGTCCGCGCGCAGCTTCTCCCCGACCAGCCGCGCCGACGCCCTGTCCCAGGCCGCCCCGTCGGTCTCCAGGTCCACGAACGCCTCGTCCAGGCTCAGCGGCTCCACCAGCGGCGACAACAGGTGCAGGAGCCCCATCACCTGTTCACTGATCGCCCGGTAGAACCCGAAGCGCGGCACCAGATACGCGGCGTTCGGCGCGAGCCGCCGCGCCTGGGCCATCGGCATCGCCGACCTGACCCCGAACACCCGGGCCTCGTACGAGGCGGTCGCGACCACCCCACGCGGCCCGAGCCCGCCCACCACGACGGCTTTCCCGCGCAGACTCGGCTTGGACGCCTGCTCCGCCGAGGCGTAGAAGGCATCCATGTCGAGATGCAGGATCGTGGGCGCGTTTCTCACATCTCCGATGCTGCACTACGCCACTGACAACGCACCCGTACGACCGCCGGGTGCCGCCCCGAGCCGCTCAGACGGCCCGGTTCCGGCGCCGCGCCAGCTCGTCCGCGGGATTGTTGCCGACCAGCGTCTCGCCCGTGTCGACGCGCTCGCCGTGCAGCTGCGAGAGCGCGCTCTCGACGTCCCGCCACACCACTCCGACGGCGATCCCGAAGATGCCCTGGCCGCCCTGGAGCAGCGCGTGGACCTCGTCCGGCGAGGTGCACTCGTAGACCGTGGCGCCGTCGCTCATCAGCGTCATGCGCTCCAGATCGCGGAACCCGCACGCGCGCAGATGCTGGACCGCGGTGCGGATGTTCTGAAGGGACACACCGGTGTCCAGGAACCGCTTGACGATCTTCAGGACGACTACGTCCCGGAAGCTGTACAGCCGCTGCGTGCCCGATCCGTGCGCGGGCCGCACGCTCGGCTCCACGAGCCCGGTGCGCGCCCAGTAGTCCAGTTGGCGGTAGGTGATCCCGGCGGCCGCACAGGCCGTAGGACCTCGGTAGCCGATCTGCTCGGACGCCATGGACGCCGCCCCTCCGCTGCTCGGCACGGCCGCCGGCCGCTGCGGGACGTGACCGGGCGCGCTGCTGTGATGGGGATCCCCCCAACCCGAACGCAGTTGAGAGCTTGGGGGAGGGTACGGACCGCTCTCCCCGAGACCGTGTCCCGGGGCACCCCCAGCCGTACCGTCGCCGCTGCTTCTCACGCCGACCTCCGTCCTTGACCTGCCTTCACGACGGTAGGCAGTCACCAGGGGTGCGTCAACGATCGCCACACTCGGCACGCCGGGTGATAATCACCCTAGGAGTGGTTTCCCGCACCCAACCGCGGGGAAAGGCTAGCCGAATGTGCCCGGAGCAAGGCCCAGGACGCTCGCAGTGGCCTCCGGCAAATGCCGGCATTTTCTCCGCGCCCCGCGCCTCACTGGCTGCTGGTGCCGAAATCCTCGGGTGAGATCTGGTCGAGGAACTCGCGGAACTTCTCCACCTCGTCCTCCTGCTCGTCCGGGATCGCGATGCCGGCGTCGTCCAGCACCCCGTCGCTGCCGTAGATCGGCGTGCCCGTGCGCAGCGCCAGCGCTATGGCGTCGGACGGGCGCGCGCTCACCTCGACCCCGCTGGCGAAGACCAGTTCGGCGTAGAAGACGCCCTCGCGCAGGTCGGTGATGCGCACTTCGGTGAGCTCCTGGCCGACGGCCTCCAGCACGTCCTTGAACAGGTCGTGGGTCAGCGGTCGTGCGGGGGCCATGCCCTGCTGGGCGAAGGCGATCGCCGTAGCCTCGCCCGGCCCGATCCAGATGGGGAGGTAACGGTCGCCTCCCACTTCACGCAGGAGCACGATCGGTTGGTTGGAGGGCATTTCGACCCGGACACCTACGACATCGAGCTCGTTCACACAGCAACCCTAGGACGTGCCCGGGACGTTTGGGTAGTCGGGCAGGGAACGGGGGGATGATCCGGCCGCCGCGTGGCGCCCGGCTCAGGGCAGGCGCACGCCCAGCGCGGTCTGCACGAGCGCGGCGTGCAGCCGTACGGTGAGCGCCGCCAGCTCCTTCGTACGGGCCTCCGCGTGGGCCCTGGTCTGCGGATTGCGATGGCGTTTCAGCGGGGCGACCACCTGGTCCACGAGCCCGGCCTCGCGATCGGCCGCCGCCTTCATCACCCGAAGGTGGCGCGGCTCGATCCCGAACCGGCCCAGCTCCACGACGAGCACGGCCACGGTGGCCGCCTCCGCGTCGTACGCCCCGTCCGGCAACGGCCCGACGAGCCCGTACGACTCCCACTCCTCGAGCTCCTGCTCCCCGATGCCGGCCGCCGCCAGCAGCTCGTCCCGGCCGATCCGAGCCGCCGTGGGGCCCTCGGGGACCTCCAGGGCGGTCTCGCCGTCCCGCTGACGCCCCACCGCGGGCAGCAGTACGGCCTCACCGCGCTCCATGGCGTCCAGGTGCTCCCGGATGACCTTGAGCGGCAGATAGTGGTCCCGCTGCATCCTCAGGACGTGACCGAGGCGCTCGACGTCACCGGGGCTGAACTTGCGATACCCCGAGGGGGTCCGCTGCGGCTCGATGAGCCCCTCCGACTCCAGGAAACGGATCTTGGAGATGGTGACTTCGGGGAACTCGTCGCGCAGCACGTTCAGCACCGTGCCGATGCTCATCAGTCCACTGTCCGCGGCGGCGGCGCCGTGTCCGGCCCCGCCGCTCGGTGTATGAAGCATGGACCTTCTCCGTGGAGGGTCAGTAGCCTCGCTGGCTCGCGTAGAACACCAGCCGGTACTTGCCGATCTGCACCTCGTCGCCGTTGTTCAGCGCGACCGAGTCGATCCGCTCGCGGTTGACGTACGTGCCGTTCAGACTGCCCACGTCGGCCACCGTGAACGAACCGTCCGCGGCGCGGCGGAACTCCACGTGCCGACGCGAGACCGTCACGTCGTCCAGGAAGATGTCGCTCTGCGGGTGACGCCCGGCCGTGGTCAGGTCGCCGTCCAGCAGGAAGCGACTGCCCGAGTTGGGCCCCCTGCGCACCACGAGGAGCGCGGAACCCAGCGGCAGCGCGTCCACCGCGGCCTGTGCCTCGGGAGAGAGCGCCGGGATCTGGGTCTGTCCGGTCACCTCGGCGTCGTACGCCTCAAGACCGGAGATGGAGATCGTCGAAGTCGTCTCGGACGGCCGCTCGGCACCGCCCCGCAACGGCGCGCCGCAGTTGGAACAGAAGCGACTGTTCTCCGCGTTGCGGTTGCCGCACCTCGTACACACCAGGGCCGACATAGGGGAAAACCCTCCACCCGTACTTGAGGTTGACGGCTGCCCGAAACCTATGCCGCCGGACTGCGCAGGGTCAACAGACGGCGCGCCCTGACCTCCGGGAACGTCACCACCCTGACCGCCCACCTGGTCCCGGAACAGCGGACGCTCGCCTTCCGCGTCTGGCTGTGCGCGATGACGAGCGGTCGCGTTCGCATTGTCGCTACCCTCTCGCGCGCTCTTGCCGAACAACTTCGCAAACAACTTCACGGGCGATTCCCCTTGACCGAAACAGACCCGCCCGTGGGGCAGGACGAACCCTGATTGCATACACCGGCCGACCCGGACATCCTCACAACGTCCGTATCCACCAGACAGTTTCCACCACGCACCACCCATTCGGTGCGCCGACCCCCCGCAACCTCATGCCCCTGCCGGACGGCCGCCATGCACCGCCGGTTCACTGAGAGGACGACCGAGCGTAGTCAGGCTGCTTCGCCGCTCGCAAGGCGTCCACGACGATCTTGGTCGACCGCTCGACGGTAACGGTGGCCTGCTCCTTCTCGAGAGTCTGCACCACGCCTCCAGGGATGTTGAGCGCCGGCTCCAGGTCCTCCGGCTTGCCGATGACCTTGAAACGATAGGGCGCGTTGATCTTGTTCCCGTCGACGCTCACGCTCTTGTCGGAGTCCGTGAGGTAGGTGCCCGCGACGACTCGTACGCCGTTCACCTGGATCGCCTCCGCGCCGGCCGCGCGCAGCTCCTGGATCGCGTCGAGCAGCATGTCCGCCTCGACCGTTCCCTTCGTGTCGTCGATGGTCATCGTGATGCCAGGACCCTGCGCGGCCACGGTGCCCGCCAGAATGCCGAGTTGCCCCTCTTTCTCGACGGTCTGCTTGCGGGCCTCCTCGGCCTGGTCGGAGCTGTTCTCCAGCTCGTCGCGCTGCTTCTCCAGTCCTTGCTTCTCGTCCTCAAGACGCTGTGTACGGTCGTCCAGTTCATCCAGGATGCGAACGAGATCCTCCTGGCGTGCTCCGCGCAGGGCACTGTCGCTGTCGCTGTTCGAGGCGACCTGCACGGCCAACCCGAAGCCGAGCCCGAACAGCAGGACGGCGACGATGAGTTGGGCCCGGGTGACGCGCGGCGGCCAGACGCCCTTCGCCAGTCGCTGCCGCCCGGTGAGGCCGGGCGCCGGCTCGGGGGGCGTCTCCGCGGCCTTCGAGGACTCCGCGGCCTCGGAGGCCGTCGCGGGCACCTCTTCGGGCAGTTCCTTGCGCAACCTGTGCTCAGGCGTTGTCTCGGGTGTCTCTTCGTTCTCGCTCATCGGCCTCACGCCCGGAAGACGTGCCGACGGATCGCCGCGGCGTTCGAGAAGATGCGGATCCCCAGGACGACGACGACACCGGTCGACAGCTGGGCTCCCACGCCCAACTTGTCGCCCAGGAACACGATCAGCGCTGCCACGACCACGTTGGACAGGAACGACACCACGAAGACCTTGTCGTCGAAGATGCCGTCGAGCATGGCCCGCAGACCGCCGAAGACGGCGTCCAGCGCCGCCACGACGGCGATCGGCAGATAAGGCTCGACGACCGCCGGAACCTCGGGCCGGACCAAGAGGCCGGCCACGACTCCCACGACGAGGCCCAGTACGGCGATCACGATGTGCCCTTCTCATTTTTCTCGGTGTTCGGCTGTGCGGTACGTACGATCACGCTCGGTGCGGCGGCCAACCGGACGTCGTCCTCGGTGGAGATGGCGGTCCTGATGCCGTAGTTCTCCTGAAGGGCATGCAGATACAGCCCGTCGGCACTGTTCTGGAACCTGGTGCTCAACCGCTTTCCGTCCCCCACGGCGAGCACCGTATACGGCGGAACCAATGGCTTGTTGTCGACCAGTATCGCGTCACCCGCGGCCCTGATCGCCGACAGTGCCGTCAGCCGCTGTCCGTTGATGGAGACGGCCTCGGCCCCGGACTCCCACAGCCCGTTGATCACGCGCTGCATGTCCCGGTCGCGCACCCGACCGGTGTCGGAGAAACCGTTGGTCTCCCGCGGGTTGCCGTCACCACCGGTGGTCGCTTCCTTGGCGTCGTTCACGACGAGCTTCACACCCGGGCCGTGGACGGCGACGGCCCCCGACAGGATGCCCACGAGCTCCGACTGGTCCTCGCCGCCGCTCTTCTTGAGAGCCTCGCGCTGCCGGTCGCCCACGTCGTCGCGCAGCTTGTCGACGGAGCCCTCCAGCTTGTCGGCCGCGTCGGTCTCACGGTCGATACGGTCGATCAGTTCCTCGCGCTCCTTGGCGACGACGGGAGCCGCCACGCGCGCCTGCGCCGCACCCACGGTGACGACGAGCGCCGCGAGCACCAGCCCGGCGGCGAGACCGAGCCTGGCGCGGAGGGTCTTGGGCATACCGCCGGCCCCCGCGGCCTTCTTCCGGTCGGCCGCCTCGGCATAGCCGTCGTCGAGGCTGTGATCCATGACGTTGGTGAGCAGCGACATGGACGCGTCCGGCCGGGAAGGGCGCGTGGGTGTCCTCCGAATGGGGGGCTGCTGCGGCATGCCGCACATCGTCGCACGTCGTGGCCACTACCTCCGAATGGCCCCACCGGCGTGCCGGACAGGCCCCCTTGAGGACACTTGTCCGGCACGCACGCGTGCTTCGTCTTTCAGCGACCGGCGCTGTCCACGACCGCCGACCACTCGTCGAGCAGGGCCTGGGCGGACGCGTCGTCCGGCCCCTCGGCCCACAGGTGGGTGACCGCCTCGGCCGGGTCCGGCAGCACCATCACCCAGCGCCCGTCGGTCTCCACCACACGCACGCCGTCGGTGGTGTCCACGAAGCGCTCTCCGGCCGCCTCGACGACCCGGCGCATCACAAGTCCCTTGACCGCCCACGGAGTCGCCAGATCCCGCTTCAGGACATGCGCCCGCGGAATCCGCGCGTCGATCTGGCTGAGCGTGAGCTGCGTCCGAGCCACCAGCCCGATCAACCGTACGAAAGCCGCCGTACCGTCGAAGACGCTGCTGAACTCCGGGACGATGAAGCCGCCCTTGCCGTCGCCGCCGAAGATGGTCGTCTCGTCACGACCCACCCGGGTCAGGTCGTCGGGCGAGGTCGTCGTCCACTCCACCTGAGTGCCGTGGTACGCCCCCACCTGCTCGGCGATCCTCGTCGTGGTGACCGGCAGCGCCACCCGCCCACTGCGCCGCTCCGCGGCCACCAGGTCGAGCATGACGAGCAGCGCGCGGTCGTCCTCGACGATCCGGCCCTTCTCGTCGACCAGCGAAAGCCGCTCACCGACGGGGTCGAAGCGCACCCCGAACGCGGCCCGCGAGGACGCGACGATCTCACCGAGCCGCACCAGCCCCGACCGCCGCACATCACCGGTCTCCGTGGGCCTGGACTCATCCAGACCTGGGTTGATGGTCAGCGAGTCGACACCCAACTTGCCGAGCAGGCTGGGCAGTACAAGCCCGGCGCTGCCGTTCGACGCGTCGACCACGACCTTCAGCCCGGAATCGGCGACCCCGGTGGTGTCGACGTTCCGCAGCAACGAACCCGTGTACGAGTCGAAGACGCTGCCCGGAAAGTACAGGTCCCCGATCTCACCGGGGAACGCGCGCCGGTACTCCTGCCGCGCGAACACCCGATCCAGCTTCCGCTGACTGCCCTGCGACAGGTCGGCTCCCCGCCCGTCGAAGAACATGATGTCCACGGAATCCGGCACTCCAGGAGTGGTCCGGATCATGATCCCGCCGGCGCTACCCCGAGCGGTCTGCTGCCGAGCCACGGGCAGCGGTACGTTCTCCAGGTCGCGTACGTCGATGGCGCTGGCCTGCAGCGCGGAAATGACCGCCCGCTTGAGCGCACGAGCACCACGTGAGTGATCGCGTGCTGTGGTGACGGTCGAACCCTTCTTCAACGTCGTCGCGTAGGCGCCGGCGAGACGCACGGCGAGTTCGGGCGTGATCTCCACGTTCAGGATTCCGGAGACACCGCGCGCCCCGAAGAGATGCGCCTGTCCTCTGGACTCCCAGATGACGGAGGTGTTGACGAAGGCGCCGGCCTCAATGGTCTTGAACGGGTAGACTCGTACATTCCCCTGAATGATCGATTCTTCGCCGATCAGGCACTCGTCACCGATGACCGCGCCGTCCTCGATCCGCGCGGCCCGCATGATGTCGGTGTTCTTTCCGATGACACAGCCACGCAGATTGCTGTGCTGCCCGACGTAGACGTTGTCGTGCACGACGGCCTTGTGCAGAAAGGCCCCGGATTTCACGACGACGTTGGAGCCGACGACGCTGTGCTCACGGATTTCGGCACCGGCCTCGACCTTGGCGTAGTCACCGATGTAGAGCGGCCCGCGGAGAACGGCATCGGGATGCACCTCGGCACCCTCGGCCACCCAGACGCCCGGGGAGAGTTCGAACCCGTCGATCTCGACGTCGACCTTGCCCTCAAGGACATCGGCCTGGGCCTTCACATAGCTCTCGTGCGTGCCCACGTCCTCCCAGTAGCCCTCGGCGATATAGCCGTAGATCGGCTTGCCTTCCTTCATCAACTGCGGGAAGACATCGCCGGACCAGTCGACGGAGACATCGGGCTCGACATAGTCGAAGACTTCGGGCTCCATCACGTAGATGCCCGTGTTCACGGTGTCGGAGAAGACCTGTCCCCAGGTCGGCTTCTCCAGGAAGCGCTCGACCTTGCCTTCTTCGTCGACGATCGTGATTCCGAATTCCAGTGGATTCGGCACGCGAGTCAGACACACGGTGACGAGCGCACCCTTTTCCTTGTGGAAATTGATGAGCTCGGTGAGGTCGAAGTCGGTCAGGGCATCACCGGAGATGACGACGAAGGCGTCGTCCTTCAACGCTTCTTCCGCGTTCTTGACGCTTCCGGCGGTACCGAGTGGCTTCTCCTCGTTGGCATAGGAGAGCTCCATTCCGAGCTCTTCGCCGTCACCGAAGTAGTTCTTGACCAGGGACGCCAGGAACTGGACAGTCACGACGGTCTCGTTCAGCCCGTGCCTTTTGAGCAGCCTCAGCACATGCTCCATGATCGGGCGGTTGACCACTGGCAGGAGTGGCTTGGGCATGCTTGAGGTCATGGGGCGAAGGCGTGTGCCTTCACCTCCGGCCATCACGACGGCCTTCATGTCGGAAGCGTCCTCCTCGAAGAGACGACGGTCTAGCCGACTTCACCCGTCAGATTGTCCCGCACTTTTCCGCCGGGGGCCATCGAGCGACGAGCAGCACCAAACGACGGGGTCAGTCGGCCATGGTGTCCGCACGGATCAGACGGCGGACTTGTACCACGTAGAGGACTCCTGCCCACCAATACAGCGTTGTACCCCATCCTGCGAACGCCCATCCGAAAATAGCACCGAGTGACGAGATCCATCCACTTCCGTCACTGAGCAGGAGCAACGGGAAGGCGTACATCAGGTTGAAGGTGGCGGCCTTCCCCAGGAAGTTCACCTGCGGCGGCGGATAGCCGTGCCGCCTGAGGACGCCCACCATCACCAGGAGAACCAACTCGCGCGCCAGCAGTGCGGCGGTCAACCAGATTGGCAGAATCTCACGCCAGGTGAGACCGACCAGAGTCGAGAGAATGTAGAGCCGGTCGGCCGCGGGATCGAGCAGCCGGCCAAGGCTGCTGATCTGGTTCCAACGCCGTGCCAGCTTGCCGTCCAGATAGTCGCTGATCCCGCTCAGCATCAGGACCAGCAGGGCCCAGGCGTCGCTCTGCGGACCACCGAACTCGGGCCTCAGGATCAGCCACAGGAAGAGCGGCACACCGGCGAGCCGCGCCATGCTGAGGATGTTGGGGATGGTGAGCACCCGTTCCGTCTGGACACGGGTCTCCTGGACCTCCACCCGGGGGCCTCCTGTGGGAACGTTCCAACGATGCCCCCTGACCCTACCTCAACACAAAAAAGCTCCGGTTCTTGGGCTAGTGCCCAAGAACCGGAGCTATAAAAGGAGTTCGGCGGTGTCCTACTCTCCCACAGGGTCCCCCCTGCAGTACCATCGGCGCTGTAAGGCTTAGCTTCCGGGTTCGGAATGTAACCGGGCGTTT